>CACFGV010000020.1 GCA_902565895.1 K189A clade bacterium | reverse complement strand
AGCTGTAGCGTAGTCGTTAGGCACCAGGCTCGGGTCTACGAGCATGCCGTCTACGGCAGTTTGTACGGGTGAGATGCACACGCGTTCGCCAGCAGCAAGGCCGCCATTGATTAAAATGGTGTCTTGATACAGCCGCAGCGTATCGATTTGCCTAAAACGCAGTTTGTTGTCTGCATCCACCACTAAAATGTTGTTGTTTTTACGCACTGCGGAACGCGGTAAAACAAAGACATTGTCGGCGTTGCGCCCAGAGATTTCGGCGTTAACAAATTGGCCCACAGTTATAGGAATCTCGGCGTTGGTGTTTTCAACCCGTGCCACCAATTGAACCATGCGGCTGGTGCGGTCTATTTCCGCTTCCGTTCGGACAATAGTGCCTGTCCATTCTAGTAGCTGCCCCGCGTAACTTGTGGTCAAGCGTACTGACGGCTGGAACTCGACCGGCAGTTCGCCGCGCTGAGTCGGTGGAATGTTCAAATACGCCAACTGGCGATCCGCCACTGGCAGCCGCACCTCTAAAGATTCGTTAGCGTAGATGGTGGCAATAGCCTGCCCTCGGGCAACGAATTGGCCGATGTCCACGCCCTTTGCTCGCACGAGTCCGGTAAAGGGTGCGCTTAGGGTCGTGCGCTTAAGATTTTCTTGAGCCTGTTTCAAGTTAGCCTTGGCGTCCAAATGCACAGCGGTATTAACCCGGTAAATACGCAGTGCATTTTCTAGATTTGACCGAGACGCGAGATTGCGCTCTTCCAAGCTGCGCATGCGCATTAGCTCAAACTTTGAATGTTCCAGTTCTGCTTCGGCGCGTAACAGTGCCGCTTCGGCGCGGCTAAGCGCCGTTTCGTAGTCCAGTGCCTCCACCCGAATCAGTTCATCGCCCTGATTAAAAAAGCCACCGACTACCAAGCTGTCAGACATCCACTCGATCTTGCCAGACACCTCTGGAATCAGCTGGCTTTCGATCAATGGAGTAACGGTGCCCTGAGAGGTTACCGTTAGATTCATAGTTTGTGGTTGTGCGTCGATCACTCGTACGGTCAGCGGCGTGGGCGCCACAGATTCTGGTGCCAGGGTAGGCGCTGTAGCCATTAAGGTGGCGGCACCGAAAAGAAAGGTTGCCAGGATACCTACGGGAATTAACAAATTGCGAAGCATTAGCTTATAGCCTCCATGGGCTGGTTGGCGCTGAGTGGGGCGAGATGCTGTTGCGCTGCGCTGTAGGCTTTGATCAAGCTGTCGCGGTTCAACTTAGCAAACGCTTCAAAGGTTGCACGCACGGCTATTGCGTTGCGAGCCTGTAGCGCGTTGTCGAGTTTTTTTGCGTACTCCGCATAGGTTGCGTAATCGATTTGTACATAGTCTGCGAGGGGCTCCATGTTGGGTGCGAACTGTTCGAACAGCGACTTGGAGATGAGTTGCAGCGGTAAATTCTTGCTCGTCTGCATGACACATCGCAGCAGGTTGATACGGGCAAAGCCATGCTCGATAAGCCCTAGCTGTTGTTGGTACAACGGGCGCGTCGCTTGGCAAATGGTTTCGAGTTCTGCATCCGTGGCTACTTTGATGGCTTGTTCTGCTGCTAGAGCCAACAAATTGTTGATGACCACTAGAATTTGATCCACCAACTCACGGTCTGGCAGATCGCCGCGGTTAAGGATGTGCCCAATAACATCGAGACTGGCCTGGTCGCGCTCTTGGACTCGAGCGCCGCCGGGTTGGATATCAGCAAGGCCGATTTGCTGTAGAGTTTTCATGGCCTCGCGCACCGCGCCACGATTGGTCTTAAACCGCGCGGCTAAATCTCGTTCCGAGGGCAGCCGTTCACCAACCCGATAACTGCCTTCAAGAATATCGGCGATCAGATGGTTGGCGATCTGGTTATGTTTTGCAGACATGGGTTCGTCCTGTTTGGTCTGTCCAAATTGGTCTGACCAGGACGCGGAATCCTACCGTTTACCGCAAAATACGCAAGTTTTTGTTACGTGAAGTAACAAGTCACTGAGCAGTGGGAGATTTAGTCACACTTTAGTAGAAGTGTTGGGGTCTGTTTTAGCGGCTGTCTTATTGCTCGACAAAGGCGCGTTCAATGACGTAATCGCCTCGGGTTCCTTGATTTGGCGAGGCCTGGAAACCCAGGTCGTCCAATGCCGCTGCGACATCATGCAGCATGCTTTGGCTGCCGCACAGCATCACGCGATCCTTCGCGGGATCTAGATTCAGCTCGCCAGTGCGCATCAGCTTAGTGATGCGCCCTTCGCGCTTGAAGGGTTCTCGAGTCACTGTGGGTAGGTACGTCAGCTTCGCCGCGATCAGCTCACCTAGGTATTCGTCGTTAGGCAATTCGTTAGTAAAGTAATCGTAATAAGCCAGATCGTTCTTTTTGCGCACGCAATGCACCAGCACGACTTCGTCGAAGCGGTCGTAGACCTCAGGGTCTCGGGTGATGCTTAAAAACGGCGCCAGTCCGGTTCCGGTAGACAACAACACCAACCGTTTGCCTGGATTCAGATCGTCGGTCACCAGAGTCCCCACCGGTTTTTTGCTAACCAATACCGGATCGTCAACGTTTAAGTGTTGGAGGCGCGAAGTCAGCGGACCGTCTTGCACTTTAATAGAGAAAAATTCCAGATGTTCATCGTGGTTAGCACTGGCAATAGAGTAGGCGCGCAACACGGGTTTACCGTCTATTTCGACGCCCAACATGACAAAATGACCGTTGCGGAAACGAAACGCATCACTGCGGGTAGTGCGGAACGAAAACAGCCGGTCATTCCAATGGGTAATGTCGGTAACGTGTTCGGTAACGAGGGTAGCCAAGATGACTCCTAAAAAAGTGGTGACCACCAACCAGCGGCCCGAAGCCTAGCCGAGGTCAGAGGCGAAAACGGCGCGCAGTTTAGCTGATTTCCTGCGGTTATGAGTTAGCGCCGTTAGAAACAGGCGTTCTATCGATAGACTGAAACTACGCCGGTCCCCGCCTTCGCGGGGATATACCGCCGCATAGGCAATGGGCTTGCCCCCGCGAAAGCGTGGATATACCACCGCATAGGCAATAGGCTTGCCCTCGCGAAAGCGGGGGCGGGGATAAACTTGATACTGGACGCTAAAAGAGTAATCTGCCCGCCGCTAAGTTGTGCAAATCTCAGGAGAAACCTATGAAACTCGTCACTCGCACCGACGATTACACCATCTACCAACGCCGGGATTCGCGCTATGCGGTTCAGGATGCGAACAAGGCGCCTATTAATGGCGACGACAAAGTCGCGATTCTTCTCAAGCATGAACTGGTAAAGGCGCCGGAAGTGAAGCAACCCGAACCAGAAGATCCTGAGGTTGTAGAGGAGCCGGAGGCAGAAGCGGCTGAGACTGAGGCAGAAGCGACCGAGGAAGCCCCCGCTGAGGAAGACGCACCCGCCGAAGACGACGCAGCTGAGTAATTCACATCCCAGTGTCTAACCGCCGCTCACTTGGCGTGGCGGCGGTGCCAGTGTTAGCGTAATCGTTCCTGACTAGGGATCCGTATCGTGCCTCGCAGCAAAGAAGATCGTCCCGCCATTGAGGTGGTTAGTAGTTATCAGCCCGCAGGGGATCAGCCCGCCGCGATCGACGCAATGGTGCAAGGGCTCGAAGAAGGGCTTGCCCATCAAACCCTGCTGGGTGTCACGGGCTCTGGGAAAACCTTCTCGATAGCCAATGTCATTTCTCAGGTTCAACGACCAACGCTGGTGTTGGCCCCAAATAAGACCCTCGCGGCACAGTTATACGGTGAGTTCCGTGAATTCTTCCCACATAACTCCGTTGAGTACTTCGTTTCCTACTACGACTATTACCAGCCCGAGGCCTACGTGCCGGCGTCGGATACCTACATAGAAAAAGACTCTTCGATTAACGACCACATTGAACAGATGCGATTGTCCGCCACCAAGGCGCTGCTGCAACGTAAAGATTCGATTATCGTGGCGTCGGTATCGGCGATCTACGGATTGGGTGATCCAGAGTCTTATTTCCAGATGGTCTTGCACCTAGATCGAGGCGATCGTTTGGACCAGCGTGCGATCTTGCAACGCCTTACGGAGCTGCAATACACGCGCAACGACATGGCGTTTCAACGTGGCACCTACCGTGTGCGTGGCGACATCATTGACGTATTTCCAGCTGAATCAGAAAAGAACGCGGTACGGATTTCGTTATTTGATGATGAAATAGAAGACCTATCGACTTTTGATCCTTTAACGGGAGAGATACTCAATAAATTGCCTCGATATACGATCTTTCCCAAGACTCATTACGTCACCCCACGTCAACGGATGGTGTCAGTGATTGATGAGATCAAAGATGAGTTGCAAGACCGGCTTAAGTACCTGACCGATAACAATCAGCTAGTAGAAGCCCAACGACTAGAGCAACGCACGCGCTTTGATTTAGAAATGATCCAGGAGCTGGGGTATTGCTCTGGTATCGAGAACTATTCGAGGTACCTGTCAGGGCGTGGGCCTGGAGAGGCACCGCCGACCTTATTTGATTACCTGCCCAGTAATGCCCTGCTGGTGATTGACGAGTCTCATGTCACCGTGCCGCAGATTGGCGGCATGTATAAGGGGGACCGTGCGCGTAAAGAGACCTTGGTCAATTATGGGTTCCGTCTGCCCTCGGCGCTGGACAATCGACCACTACGGTTTGACGAATGGGAGTCGCTAGCACCGCAAATGATCTTTGTGTCCGCAACACCTGGACCTTACGAAAAACAGCAGGGATCGGCGGTAATCGAACAAGTTGTGAGGCCCACAGGGTTAGTGGACCCCGAAGTAGAAATACGTCCAGCCTCCACACAGGTGGATGACTTGCTCGGAGAAATCCGCGAAGTCATTGCTCGCGAGGAGCGCGTGTTGGTGACCACGCTGACCAAACGTATGGCCGAAGACCTAACAGATTACTTAGATGATCACGGCATTCGAGTCCGTTATCTGCACTCAGACATCGATACCGTCGAACGTATGGAGATCATTCGAGATCTCCGGTTGGGGCAGTTTGATGTGTTGGTCGGCATTAACCTGCTGCGCGAGGGGCTGGATATGCCAGAGGTGAGCCTGGTGGCGATCCTAGACGCCGATAAAGAGGGATTCTTACGCTCTGAGGGGTCGCTGATTCAAACCATTGGGCGAGCCGCCCGAAACGTGAATGGTCGGGCCATTTTGTACGCTGACAAAAAAACCGGTTCTATGGAACGAGCTATTGGCGAGACCGAACGCCGACGCACCAAACAACTGGCACATAACCTTGAGCATGGCATCACACCTAAGTCCGTGAGTAAGAAGATCGCAGACATCATGGAAGGCGCGCGCAGTGCCGCACCGGGCGCTGCCAAAGGACGCAAAGGTAAAGCTGTGCAACCAGTGGAAGTACCCGACAGTCCTAAAGCGCTGGGTAAATTGTTAGCTCAGCTAGAAAAGAAAATGCTCAAACATGCCCAGGACTTGGAATTTGAACAAGCCGCCCAGGTACGGGATCAACTGCAAAGCCTGCGCGCGCAAAAGTTGCTGAGTTAAGTTATTCGTTAGCGATGTTCTGTGCAGGGCTGCGGAGTTACTACGATGATGCACTTTGCAGCATAGAATCAACCCGGCTATAAAGTCACCAGCGCATAAGGCTGTTTGGGAGAGGGCGATAATGAGCGGATTAGCACTGGTTACCGGAGTTGGGCCGGGTACTGGCAGGGCCATAGTGGAATGTTTCGCCAGCCAAGGCTATACCGTGGCGATGATTGCTCGGTCAGGGCAGCGATTGGAAGAAGTCGCAGCAGCCACCCCAAATACCCACGGATTTGTCTGCGACGTGGCGGATGAAGCGCAGTTGACGGCAACGCTGGATGATATTCGCAACAACCTGGGTTTGCCCAAGGTGGTTGTGCATAACGCGGTGGGTGCGGAGCGGGGTACGTACTTAGAAATAGACCCCCAGAACATGCGGGCAGCTTTCGAGGTGAACACTATGGCGCTGCTCACGCTTGCGAAGCAACTGTTGCCAGCAATGCAAACAGCGGGTGGGGGTTCGTTAATTGCCACAGGCAATACTTCAGCCTATCGTGGTAAGGCCAGATTCGCCGGATTTGCGCCTACTAAGGCGGCGCAGCGCATATTGCTTGAAAGCATTGCTCGAGAAGCGGGCCCTAACGGGATTCACGTGGCCTATGTGGCGATAGACGCCGTCATCGATTTGGCGTGGACGCGCGAAGCCTTTCCAGACAAAGAAGACGACTTCTTCTGCCAGCCCGCAGACATCGCAAAAGAGGTCTTGCGCGTAGCCGAGCAGCCGCGCAGTGCTTGGTCCTTCGAATCTGTTATCCGACCATACGGGGAGGTGTGGTAACCATGGCAACAACTGTACTTAGAATTTTTTCTTACCTACCTAATCCCAGAGTTTGGAAGGCCTTGATCGCCGCAGAGTTGTTGGGTGTGCATGTCGAGGTGGTTGGCGACAAGCCAAAAAATTTGGGCAACTGGTTATGGGATTTCGCAGCTCGGCCGCTCAATGAAGAGGAAAAAGTGCCCGATAATCCCAATGCCAGAGCTAGCCGGCGTGGCTTTACTGGAACCCTGTATAAAACCGATGAGTTCCTGCAAACCCAACCCTATGGCACCGTGCCTGCAGCGTTCAGCCCTGACGGCGCGATCGGCGTATTTGAATCCAACAGCATACTGCGGGCTGTCGCCCGTGCAGGCTCGCAAGATCAAGGACTGTATGGGCGAAACGGTATGGACGCCTCGCGCATTGATAGCTTTCTAGACGCCACACTGGTTTTTGGTAGAGAAGCCCAAGTTTATTTGTTGGGTGTAAACGACATCAGCACTGAATTGCATCAGCGGATGCGTGGAGCTTTTGAGTTTTTTCTAGAAGGTGTAGAACGAGCACTCGGCAACACGGAATACTTGGCAGGCGATGAATTAACTATAGCGGACATCGCGTTCGTCTGTGATTTCAGTCAATTCATGCGCGAGCGACTCATGCGTGATGGACTCGACGCCGCATCATTGCCGCTGGTCAGCGAGGGATCAGAGGCCGACTACCCGAGGGCTTTTGCGCACCTGCAACGGTTGGTGCAACAGGCGGAATTCGCTCAGTACCTAGAGCCGTACACAGAGCATTTCTTAGGCCAAAACACCGACAAACCCTGATAGGGAATAAAACCCATGAAGAACTGGTGTCGAGCCCGCGGACGAAGATATAATCCAACGCCCCGCGATACCGCGACTAGAACAATAGGACCATAGCTCAGTTGGTTAGAGCGCTACCTTGACATGGTAGAGGTCGGCGGTTCGAATCCGCCTGGTCCTACCAATAAAAAGCCCCGCTGAAAGCGGGGTTTTTTATTGGGGACTGTGCGTGGGTGAGAAGCGCCGCAGCGGTTCGACCAAACCCGAGCGAGCGAGGGTTTCGCTCCGAGCGTCGAAGACGCGAAGCCCGTAGGGTCAAAACAGCCAAAGCTGTTTTAAGTAATCCGCCTGCTCTTATAACTTTCCGAATTACGGTTGTTATTCAATTTTTATTTTTCAATCCACTGAGTGATTGCGAGCTGCCACTTCCGCCGAGAAGTAGCGCTCAAAAGCAGTTACATTAAAGCAGAGCGCCCTGCGAAACCGTTTGGTTGATGTTGAATTATTTCGAAGAGCGCTTAAATTTAAACCACGTACGCGACTGGAGACCTATTGAATGGAGTGGAGCGATGATTTGGGTGGACTCAGATTGCGCTTCAGTAGAGATACTGATTTCCCCGAAGATTTGACTGTAGAGTTTGACATCAGAGATCGAGAGCTTCTTTCAAAAAAACCAAAACTAAAAATCGAGTTTGTCACACAAAGACTGCAATCAAAGTGGCAGGGGCTGATACTAAAAAGTAATAACAAAGATACGAAAACTGTTTTTTACGACGACCTGCCAATCGACACCTCTAGCCAAACGCTCGAGTTGAAAAAGGTCCCCTTTTTTGATTTTTCAGGCGAAGAGATTGAGTCGTTTTGCGTCGCAAAAATCACTAACTACGAGTCATTGGGCGAAAAACGCATTCCTAACCCTTTTCCGCTTTCACGGCCGCAGACACAGGACGCACAGCAAATCACGCAACCCAAAGATGTGTTCGACCGATCAGCAAATTTTGCGCGACTCCCTACCAAAACGAAGACTATAACGAGGCTGATCCAGCTTCTTATTGCTTGCGCATTTATCGGTGTCTTGTTCTGGGGAATTTCAGTTGAAATCTGGAGGTGGGAGTCAAGTGGCGGGAGCACCCATCCGGTTGTCCTATGGTTGTTTGGGCTATCAATTTTTCCAATGGGCATTTGGCAACTGGGAAGGCGGGCACTTGGTAAATATGTCTCTCTAGATAAATTAGCGACGTCTCGACTTTCACCAAAGCCTAACCAGAGCTATTCGCTAGCTGAGATGGTGTCGGGGTCAGCTGAAGTCGATATTGATAACGCGACATTCAGAGTGGTTTGTTGCAACCGCGAACGCTATCGATACCTGCATGGTTCGGGTCAACATTCGGCATGGAAAGACGAATTTCATGACTTTAACGGCCTGGTCCTCTATCAGAAGCAGGTGGCAAGAATCCCGGCGGGCTCATCGCTCTCTGACTACCTCCCCAAAACAAAAGACATCTCATTTGATGAGATGTTTGCAACCCTTTATCCACAGGCCATGGTCTCGAAGCACTACGGTATTTCTGTCTACTGGGAGGTGCAGATCATTCATGACGAATTAGTCGACACGGAAATCCCTGTTGCCGGTGTAGATAGAGACTGGCCCTTTGAGTACTTCTTTCTTAACACTAAACTCGAAGATTAGGGGCGCTCGAACGTACAGCATAGTGACTAGGCGGACTTTGCGGCTTGTGCCTCGTATCGCAGAAGGCATTTAGAATGGGCATTGACTCGACTTAGGATGATCGCTCTGCAACAGCCTTTCTGGACATCAACGCTTTAAGATGTGCGAAGCATCAGTGCTGATGTGGCCAATCGACCTTTAAAGATCTACTTCACGTTGAGGCGGCGTAAGACTTACTTTGACAGGGTAAAAGTCGGCGGCTCGACCAAACCCCAGCAGCCTACCCCCAATCTTGTGCCTGCCCACAAACAGGTCTGTACCAAATCCCAGTGGTAAAAATTTAAAGTCGATGCGAACCTAACGGCCTTTGCGCAGAGCATGCGCGCTGGTTTGTCTGTGGGAGAGCACTATGTCTGATCCGTATCTTTATTCCGTTACCAATGCCGTTGCGACCTTCAGCATCAACGATGCGCCCTGGAATCTGATGAGCGTCGATTACATCGACAGGCTCGAGGAGCAATTACCTGACGTGTTGGCGGACGATAGGATCCGAGCGATGGTATTTACTGGCGAAGGTGAGGCTAATTTTTCTGCTGGCATGAATTTGCGGCAAATTCCTGACGGCATTAAGCGGGCCGGTAGCCCTGAGGCTTTTTTTGGTCAGCGTCATCGGGTTTTGGACATGATTGAGAACGGCGGCACGCCAGCCATTGCCACGCTCTTTGGCTTTTGCCTTGGGGGTGGGCTGGAATTGCCTCTGGCCTGTCATTTTCGTTTGGCAGCGGACGCGGATGCACAAATTGGCCTGCCCGAAATGGACCTGGGCGCCGTTCCGGCCTGGGGGGGTTCTGCCCGGTTGCCCAGAGTGGTGGGCAGAGCCCATGCGTTAGATATGATTCTGCGCGGTATCAAGATTGATGGCGCTCACGCGCTGCAGATTGGCTTGGTGAGCGAACTGTTGCCCGTCGCCGAGCTTAAGAGCCGTGCCCAGGCCTTGGGTGAAGAACTTGCGGCCCAACCTCGTCAGGCGGTTAAGTCGATGTTGCAGACCATCGTGGGTTTCGAGACCAAGACCCTGGCCGAATCCATGGCAGATGAAATCGCCGCAGTTGGTGCTAACCGCGGCTCTAAAGACGCGCTTGAAGGCATGCAAGCGTTTATGGAAAAACGCAAACCGGTGTTTAACCAAGATCTTTGATATGGATCGAAGCCTGCAATCGTGCTTGATGCTCGCAGACTGACTGCGGGGGCCGCGTGCAGGCTTAGCGGTATCGCGGTATAACCGGCAGAACCAGTACAGGGGGGAGGCGAAAATGCGTTTAGCAGAGAAAGTGGCAGTCGTTACAGGCGGCGCCAGTGGTATGGGCTTGGAAACGGTAAGGAAGTTCGCAGCCGAAGGTGCAAAGGTGGTCATCGCTGATTTCAATGAGCAAACCGGTGCCGAAGCGGCGGCGGATGGGACAGCGAAAGGCTTTGATGTTTCATTCATTAAAACCGACGTAGCCAGGGAACACGATATCGAAGCCATGTGTGCGCATGCGTTGAGCACATATGGTCGGCTAGATGTGTTGTTCAATAATGCTGGGGTAGGTGGGGCTATTGGTCCGATCACTGAAACCACCGTCGAAGATTGGGACTACACCTTTGATGTGCTGGCGAAAGGCGTCTTTCTGGGCATCAAACACGCTACGAAAATCATGCGTCGCCAGGGAACCGGTGGCTCCATAATCAATACTGCCTCGGTGGCGGGTTTGAGCGGCGATGCCGGCCCATTGGTGTATTCCGCAGCAAAAGCAGCAGTAATCAATCTGTCTAAATCCGCAGCTGTGGAATTGGCGCTGGACCGCATTCGGGTCAACGCGATCTGTCCAGGCTATATCGCAACTCCGTTAACTCATACTGGCGACCTAGAAGGCATTCAGCGTGCGTTTGCGAAAAGTCAGCCTTGGCCAGACTTCGGTCGCGGCGAACACATAGCCGGTGTGGCGCTGTTTTTGGCGTCAGACGATTCGCAGTTTGTTACCGGCGAGGCGATTGTGGTTGATGGCGGATTAACCGCAGAAGGTCCGGCGCGCTCGCGCAGATTTCCGAAAAATGCCCCGCGCAATTCTCGTTACTCGGGCGTAACCAAGGGCTCAACAGGTGTGACTAACGACCTGCGTAAGCTCGATGCGACTGAGCCAACCAGTGATGCGGATTAGGCTCATGTTCTGCCTAGAACCGCAAAAAAGTTGACGTTCAGCAGAAAAGGGTAACGATTCAGGAGCAACCCATGGCTGCAAATACTGGTCAAGCGGCGCCAGATGATCTCTGGTTGTCGAGTCTGCAAGAGGAAGTGCTGGAGCCAGAGCTGCCCATTATCGACCCACATCATCATTTGTGGGTACGTAGTGGCTATACCTATTTAATGCCCGAATTTGCAGCGGACCTTGCCAGTGGCCACAACATTGTTGCGACGGTCTTTGCTGAATGTCATTCCATGTATCGGCTTACCGGTCCAGAACAAACACGCTCATTGGGTGAGACTGAATTTGTGCGCGGTCAGGCTGCGATGAGTGCCAGCGGCGACTTTGGCACCACTAGGGCCTGTGATGTGATGTTTGGCAATGTCGATCTTACCCTGGGGGCGGCGGTAGAGCCGCTGTTAGAACAACACTTAGAAGCCTCGGGTGGGCGCTTTCGCGGGGTGCGAATTTCTAGTGGTTGGCACCAGGACGAGCGAATAAACAACGTAGCTGAACAAGCGGGCGTCTTGCTCGACCCGAGGGTTAGTGACGCCGTTAAAGTGATTCAGCGCATGGGTTTGTCCTTGGATTGCTGGCTCTACCACACCCAGTTAGACGAACTTGCGCAATTGGCAGACGCCCATCCGGACCTAACTATTGTCCTTAATCATGTGGGCTCGCCGATTTTAGGTGGCCCCTACCGGGGTAGGACAGACGAAGTGTTCGAGCACTGGAAGGTGGGTATCGCCCGCGCCAGCGAACGGCAAAACGTCTTTGTTAAATTAGGCGCAATGCCTATTCGTATGCCGAGCTACGCAGGTGATCGCACGTTACCACCAGGGTCCGAAGAAGTGTCGGCAGCGTGGCGTCTGTGGATGGAAACCTGCATTGAAGCTTTTGGAGTCGAACGCTCAATGTATGAGTCGAACTTTCCCGTACAAAAACGCTGGTGCAGTTATCAAGTGTGCTGGAATGCGTTTAAACGTATTTCTGCTGGTGCATCCGTCGCGGAAAAAGCACAGCTCTTTGCGGGCGCCGCTGCTCGGGCCTATCGCATGGAAGGTGTTGTCTAGCGCGCTAGGGCGTTGCTCTTTATCTCTTCTTAAGCCCTACCTTGACGCCTGCCAGACCACCGTTTTCACGCGGTGAAAAAATACCCGCCACCGAAAAAATAATGATATACATTACTTAGTCGATCAAACGGATAGGCTTTATCAACTCAGGGGGTCGCCATGGAAGTGATAAACAAAGTTGTACCTAACGCGGAACAAATGAAAGGGTTCCTAGAATCGGGCAACAACAAACCGATTTACATGTTGAACTTGCTCAAATTCAAAGACAAAGCGGAATACGCAGATGGCCGTGCGAGCGAACTCAGCGGAGCCGAGGCCTACGGTATCTATGCTCAAGAGGTGGTGGGGCACTTGGCGAAAGTGGGCGGTGCAGCTATGTTTTCCGCCCAGGTAGAGCGCCTTATGTTGGGTGAGGTAGAAGAACTTTGGGACACGACGGCTATTGCAATGTATCCGTCACGTAAGGCGATGCTAGAAATGATCAGTTCGCCAGACTATCAGGCCTCCGCCGTGCACAGAGAGGCGGGTTTGGCAGGTCAGCTTAATATCGAGTTGGTGTCGCCTACTGGAGAATGGTTCACGCAGTAGCTCACGCAGTGGTCGTCGATCTGTGCTGTCGATGACGCTTTATTGGGGGGAACGTATGAAATGGGTCACTAGAATTGCCGTGGTGTTAGTGGTCGTGCTTGCTGGCGGTTGGATTTTTCGAGCGGAGCTTGCGCTATTTGGCGTTAAGCAAATGCTTACTTCTCAAGTAGAAATTGTGCCGACTCAGGAGGTCATTTGGTCGACTGGTGTCGACCCACAAGGCCGAAGTGCACAAGACCGACCGCCAAACATAGTGCTGATTCTGGCCGATGATCTGGGTTGGAACGATCTGTCTATGAACGGCCCAAACGCTACCACTCAAACGCCAAACATTGATGCGTTAGCCGCCGAAGGTTTGACCTTTGCCCAGGGCTATGCCGCGAATGGTACCTGCGCGCCCTCTAGGGCTGCACTCATGACTGGGCGGTACGGTACCCGTTTTGGTTTTGAGTTTACGCCCACGCCAACGGGATTCATGCCCATTGTAGGCTTGGTCAGCAACACCATTGACCGGCCATTTCAGCCACCCAACTTAAGTAATTCCGAAACCTCTGATCTAAGTTTTCAAGAAATGGGCATGCCACCTTCAGAAATCACCCTTGCCGAAGTATTAGCTGAGCAGGGCTACCATACGGTACACATTGGAAAGTGGCATCTAGGTCAAGCGGGTGGAATGGCAGCCCACGATCAGGGGTTCGCAGAAAGCTTGCTGATGGCCAGTGGATTGTATGGTCGACTAGACGATGCAAACGTCGTTCAAGCCCGACAGGACTTTGACCCAATTGACCGCTTTCTGTGGGCGGCATTGAACTTTGCCGCCAGCTATAACGGCGGGCCACTATTTGAGCCTCCAAAGTATTTAACAGACTACTATACTGACGAAGCAGTTAAGGTGATTGAGGCCAACAAAGACCGCCCGTTCTTTCTTTATCTAGCTCATTGGGCGCCGCACACACCTTTGCAAGCGTCTAGGGAAGACTACGAAGCCCTGTCGGACATCGAATTGCATCGAGAGCGGGTCTACGCCGCGATGATTCGATCGCTGGATCGCGGTGTAGGACGCGTGATGCAGGCGCTTAAAGATAATGGTTTGGATGAAAACACCTTAGTCATGTTCACCTCAGACAACGGCGGTGCTGGATATATTGGCTTGCCGGATGTGAACGAACCTTATCGTGGATGGAAAATCACCCTCTTTGAGGGCGGTATTCGTGTGCCTTTTTTGGCACGCTGGCCAGCTCGTTTGCCGGCCGGCGCAACATTCGACGCGCCGGTTCATCACTTTGATATGTACGCCACGGCCGCTGCGGCTGCGGGAGCGGGATTGCCGGCGGATAGAACCATCGACGGCAAGGATCTAACCCCCTTCGTGACTGGAGTTGACACCACTCAGGCGCCGCATAACTACTTGTTCTTTCGCAGTGGTGCAGCCCAAGCGGTGCGCGATGCGCGTTGGAAGTTGATGGTCAGCGCGCCAGACGGCCAGCCGCGCAAGGAATGGTTATTTGACCTCAATGCAGAGGGAGAGTGGCGAGACCTTCTGGCGCAACGACCTGAAGTTGCTGAGCGTTTGCGCCAGGCCCTAGCAAAACACAACAGTGAGCAAATGCCGTCGCGCTGGCCTTGGACCAGCACCACAGCCTATAACGTCGATCGCGATCTATCCCAACCTGACCAAGCAGATGACGAGTTTGCGTATTGGAGTAATTAGACCGTTATCGACCTGCACTGAACTCACGCTGTTAAAAATATTTGACACTATGTAAAAAATATCTAACATCTGCCGCGTCGCAAATTTAACCAAAACGAGCAGGTGATTTCATGGTGGCAAATAAGAACCTATTGCGCTGGGTTGGCGCTTCTTTTGTGTTGGTTAATCTGGTGATGCTCGTTGTTTGGGGCTGGGGAACCCTGTTTCTGCTGGGTCTCGGCTTTGGTGGTGTCGTATGTGCTGCTGGTTGGTGGGCTGACGAGATAGATTTTACTAACGAATTCCCTTTGCTGGTTTCGCTTATTGCCGTGCTGACGGTCTTTGGTCGCTATTTCTATTTTGTCTTCACTAATCCTGATGATCTTATCGGAGGACTTAGTCGATTCGTTAGCGCGATTATCTTCATGATTGTGATCGAAGTTGTAGCACATTCTCTGGTTGCAGCGCAGAACGCAGCTGCTGACGCCGATGAGCGTGACAAGCGCATCGAGCGTGCGGCCAGCCGTTGGGGCTACATTGTGTTGGTGGCAGGCGTATGGGTGCTGATCGGCCAGCTTGTTTCGCGGGTGGTGTTCGAGCAGGCGATGCTCAGTAGCTACCTGCTGGCTAATCTGCTGTTCCTGATTTTCGTCATTGCAGAGCTGGCTAATATTGTGGCGCGCCTACTGTATTACCGACTGGGTCTGCGTCGTGGCTAGTATTACCAATCAAGTGCCACGCTTGCGTTTCGAAGCCAACGGCATGTCTCAACAGGCGCTTGCGAATGCTGTCGGCGTCACCCGTCAGACCATTATTGCGATAGAAAAGAATAAGTATTCACCTTCGCTAGAGGTGGCGTTCAAAATCGCTCAAGTCTTTGAATGTTCCCTGGAGCAGGTTTTCGCCTATGAGTAGGACTATCTACGGGGACGGTCAGTCTGGCAGTGTGTATGCGACCACATGACCGCCGCCTGCGTTCACTGCTGTCGTGCTATCGGTGTCGCCGCTGTGATCTGCACCAACTCCAATTGCTGCTTCACCGGGCAACGTCAGTAAGACATATTGCTTGCCAGTCTTGGGGCTGACATAGCTCATTGGCGTCGCACCTGAGGCCGCATGTAGGGGATCTGCAAAGAGTTCCTCACCGCTGAATAAATCCAGCGCTCGAAAATAGCCGTCCATAACGCCACCGTTAAAGATCAGGCCGCCAGCGGTAACAATTGATCCCGCAGAAAACGGTGTTCCCATCTCCAGCGGCACGCCGACACGCCCCCCAGGCAATGAGATTGCAGCGGTACCCACAGGACGCCGCCAAACGATCTCTTGGGTGGTGAGGTCAACCACCGCCATTTCGCCGAAAGGCGGCTGAATACACGGAATACCCAGCGGCGAGGAAAACATGTCGACTCGAGCTGAAAACGGCGTACCGCGCTGCTGTCCGCCAATACCGTATCCGCGTGAAGGTCCCTCACCGTTCGTGGCTGGATCCTGCTCCCGAGGAATCATATGAACAGTGAAAGGCAGGTGCATATTGTTGACCACCATAAGCTGACGACGCTCATCTACCGCGACGCTGCCCCAGTTCATGCCACCGCCTGGGCCTGGATACAACAACGTGCCCCGTTCCGAAGGCGGCGTTAAAGGTCCTTCGTAGCGCAAATCCAAGAGCGCCTTGCGACAGGCAATTTGGTCAAAGGGTGTGATCCCCATCATCTTCGATTCGGTAATCAACGGATAGGCGAATGTCGGCATTCCAGTAGAAAACGGTTGGGTCGGTGCAGACCATTCATTTTCTAGATCCGTTTGTGGCACTGGACGCTCGGTAACTTCGGTCAGTAACTCGCCGGTCTCGCGATCTAACATAAACAGCTCACCCCGCTTGGTGGGCATGATCACGGCCTTGCGGCGCTCGCCGTCCAAGGTTAGGTCGACGAGGGTGGGCTGAGATGGCACATCGTAGTCCCAAATGTCGTGATGGGTGGTTTGAAAATGCCAGCGCGTTAGGCCGGTGGTGGCGTCCACAGCAACAATTGAGCTGGCGTATTTCTCCATTGCGTCAGTGCGGTGGGCACCAAAGTAGTCTGGGGTTGCGTTGCCTGTGGGCAGATAGACCAAACCCAACTCGTCATCAGCCGAAGTCAGGCTCCACACGTTGGGCGTGCCGCGGGTATAGGACTCGCCGTCTGGTGGCATTTGGGTATTACCCTCTCGGCCAATGTCCCAAGCCCAAGCCAACTTGCCGGTCTTAGGATCGTAGGCGCGCACCACTCCAGATGGTTCCTCCACTTCTTGGTTGTCCATGACCCAACCACCGACAACCAGCACACCACTGGCTACCGTCGCAGGTGAGGTCACAAAGTAGTAGTACGGTTTAACCTCACCCATACCCGCGAGCAGCGAGATTTGGCCGTCGTTGCCAAAGTCCTCGCACGGCAGACCGGTGTCTTTGTCCACGGCAATCAAGCGTGCGTCGGTGGTGGCGGTAAAAATGCGTTCTTTGCACTGAGCGCCATCGGCGACATCTTCAAGTTTGTAGTAGGTAACGCCGCGACAGTTACCAAACAGGCTATACGGGGGAGTCTCGTTTTTTGGGTCAAATCGCCAGCGCTCCTCGCCACTGTCAGGGTCCAGGGAAATCATGACGTTTTGCGCAGTACACAGATAAATGCCGTCGCCAATTTGCAGTGGGGTACCAGAGAAGCGTCCGGCTACACCCGTTCGGACCTCCCAGGCGCGTTGCAACTGATTAACATTGTTCGCATTAATGGTTTCAAAAGGCGCGTAGCGGGTGCCGGCTTTATTGCCCCCATAGGCGTTCCAGTCTGAGGCGTTTTGTGCGGGGCCGTACTGCTTGGGTTCGAAATCGACATTGGTGCCGCTGAATTGGTTCACGCACATCGCCCCCAGTACCAGCGCACTGGCCACTGCAGACAGTTGCACGCTGCGCAAGCTGAATAACTTAGGTATTGGCTGTGGCCATAAGCCGCGACGGATCATTGGTAGACACAACCACACAGCAAAGAGACCAATGATCCAAATGCGTGAACCCACCGTCCAAAAACCGCTGCCCGATTCATACACCGCCCAAGCCAGAGTCAGCAACAGCACTCCACTGAAGATCACAAAGCCCCTTGGGCGACCGCAAAATAAATCCCAAGCGGCGACCAACATAGCTAATCCTGCGACCACGTAATAGGGCGTGCCACCCATGCCCAGCAGTGTTGCGCCTTGCCAAAATAACGCGGCTGCGAAGATGCCAATGACAATCGCAGTGATGCGAGGCGGGCGTGATGCGTTGGTCAGTGTCGATTCAGTCATAAGTAGTGCCCTCGATATAAGGCTTGGAATTTCAGTTACCCAAAGGGTGAATTGATTGATCTGCTGCTTTGAAGCCGGCAAGCTTGTCGAATTTCTGCGCGGTGTCTTCGCCCTCTGTGCTGATGATGTCCTGACGCAAGGTCGCGTACTTGTAAGGCGTGATCAGCGCTCGGCGTGTATGCATGGCGTACACCAATACACCCCATAGGTTTAAGGCAATGCACACAGCGACAATCTGCGGTCTAATGAGATCGCTGAAGAATAAGAGCATTAGACCTTGTAGCCAAAACTCTGGTTTTAGCATCAGCACAACGACACCAAGTCGCCCAGGCAATAGAGTTGACCAGAGCACGGGCAAGATCACCGCAAAACTCAGGAAGACAAGCTCCAGTTCGAAGCGAGTGACCACACCTTCGAGGGCGCCGTTGAGCGCGATCATACCCAGAATAAAACACAGGCCGGCATGCATTTTATGCCCGACCTTATGCTGCAACATAAGGTAAGAGTTGGGTCGCCCTTGGGTATACATCCAGGGTCTAGGTTTGGCGAGGAAATCGTCGAACAGCTCAAAAGTTCCAATGCCAAGATAAATAATGGCCTCGACCCAAAGGATCAAGTGCAGGCCCGGTGTCACGGCGTAAAATTCGGTTGCAGTGAGCATATCCCTCTCCATTGCTCCAGCGCCGATATTAGCGGTCATTCAGGTAAAATACACCGGCGCCTGGACGCGGTTATGTAGTTTGCAAGCGAATGAGCAAGGTTCGCGCTATCATGTCCATCTTTGGTAAACATAATGATCCAACCCTTACAAACGGTAACAACATGACCCCTGTAGATATCGTATTGCTCCCTGGCGATGGCATTGGCCCTGAAATCACCGACGCTGTTGCTCGTGTGTTGGACGCTGCCGGGGTGAACATTAACTGGGTGCCGGCTCTGGCGGGTCAGAGTGCTTTGGATGCGGGTAAAGAATTACTGCCCGAAGAAACCATGGACGCCATCAAGCGCTGCAAAATAGCCCTTAAAGGACCGTGTACTACCCCAGTGGGCAAGGGCTTTACCTCGGTTAACGTCGGCTTACGTAAAGCATTTGATCTATACGCTGCTGTGCGGCCGGTGCGGAGTTTGCCCGGCGTGACCTCGCGCTACGCTGATGTTGACCTGGTGATTATTCGGGAAAACACCGAGGGCCTTTATAGCGGAGTGGAAAATGAAGTCACCCCAGGCGTGGTGATGAGTATGAAGGTAGCCACGCAAAAAGGCTGTGAACGTATCAGTCGCTGGGCGTTTAGGTTTGCCAACCGACGTGAGCGCAAAAGAGTTACGGTGTTGCACAAAGCCAACATCATGAAAATGACGGATGGCTTGTTTTTGAATTGTGCCGGTGAGGTACATGAAAACGACTACCCCAATTTGCAATTCGAAACCGCGATCATTGATGCTGGGTGTATGCGGTTGGTGCAGGACCCCTCGCAGTTTGATGTGTTGTTGTTAGAAAATCTGTATGGCGATGTAGTGAGTGATCTTTGTGCCGGTCTGGTTGGCGGTCTCGGGGTAGTGCCCGGTGCCAACTTCGGTGACGAAGAAGCTATTTTTGAAGCCGTGCATGGCAGTGCCCCAGACATAGCGGGAATGAACATTGCCAATCCCTTGGCGTTGTTGATGTCGGCGGTGATGATGCTGAATTATCTATCAGATACTCGTCATGACCCGCATTTTGCAGAGTGTGCCGCGCGTATTCGCGACGCCTACGACGCGGCATTACAGGCAGGAGAAACGACTAAGGATTTGGGCGGCACCTTAGGCACCGCCGAGTTTGCGGACGCGCTTATTGCACGGCTTGGATGAGATTGTTCGGCGACAAAATGGGAGCAGGGTATGTTGAAGTTTAGTTTGCAAGACAAAGTGGCCGTCATTGGTTTGGACGACGGTAAGGCAAATGCGGTCGGTCACGCCTTTGTCGATGCCATGACCGAGGGCTTGGATCGAGCAGAACAGGAAGCGGCGGCAGTGGTGCTGACCGGTCGTGAAGGGATGTTCAGCGCGGGATTTGATTTAAAAGAGCTGGCTAAGGGTGCGAAAGAACAAGCCGCCCTGGTAAATCGCGGTGCTGCGATGTTGCTGCGTCTATTTAGTTTTCCTCAGCCGGTCGTTGTGGCCAGCGCAGGGCACGCAATTGCCGCAGGCGCGTTGGTTTTGTTGGCCGCTGATACGCGCCTTGGTGCCAGTGGAGCCTTCAAGTATGGGTTAAACGAAACAGCGATTGGTATGTCCCTGCCGCCATTCGGCATGGAGATGGCAAAGTGCCGACTGTCAAAGCGCCACCAGACCCAGGCCATTATTCAGGCCGAACTATACGAGCCTGACATGGCCCAGCAGGTAGGCTATTTGGATCACGTAGTGGCACCGGACCAATTGCAAAGCCAAGCGATGCAGCAGGCGGCAGCGCTTGCGGAGCTGCCAAACGAGGCCTATGCCAATACCAAATTGGATGTGCGGCGGGACTACATCGACCGCATCAGCGCGAGTTTGGCGGGGTAACCCCCGCGAAAGCGGGGGGACTTGCTGCGCCTCTGGGCTGGCAGTAGAATACGCGCCGCTTTTGCGATCGTGAGTTGTTAAGCAGTCTTCGCCAAAACTTAGACTGGTCGCGGTAAGACCGCTCATAAAAAATCGTAACACTCTGGTTTACATAGTGTTTTTGGTTTTGAGCGATTCGTCAATAAAATGGAGATGCCCATTAAAAAGGCAAGTAAGCGAATAGATCGTTCGCTGTTAAATGAAGACATTACGGCACCCAATGTCCGTCTAGTCGGCGCAGGGGGTGAACAGAGAGGTATAGTCAGTCGGGCCGAAGCGCTGGCTGAGGCACAAGCTGCAGGGTTAGATCTGGTGCTTGTGGCGGCAGAAGCCGAACCGCCTGTGTGCAAAGTAATGGATTACGGCAAGCATCTCTTTGAACTGAAAAAGACCAAGGCAGCTCAGCGTAAAAAGCAAAAGCAGATCCAGGTAAAAGAAATGAAATTTCGCCCTGGCACAGAGGAAGGCGACTATCAGGTAAAACTACGCAACCTGAAGCGCTTCTTAGAAGAAGGCGACAAGGCCAAGGTGTCGTTGCGGTTTAGGGGGCGCGAAGTCGTTCACCCAGAAATCGGCATGTCACTGATGAACCGAATCGCCGAGGACCTAGACGAGCTAGGGTCGGTAGAAACCGAGCCAAAGTTCGAGGGTCGACAAGTGATTATGGTATTGGCGCCGCGTAAGAACAAAAAGGCGCCGAGCGCACAAGCAGCCTCTTAACCTAAAAGGCATGTGCCGCGACCCAGTCGCTTGAACATAACAATAAGAAAGCAGAATCATCTGTCGCTACGAAAGTAGAACGTTTTAGTTTCGGCCAGTAGCAAATAAGCGAAAACGTCTTAGACGTTTTTTTAATTGAATCGCGTGGAGTTCAGGCAAATGCCTAAATTGAAAACACATCGTGGTGCAGCGAAACGATTTCGTCTTACTGCTACCGGGTTTAAGCGTAAGCAAACCAACAAGAATCACATTCTGACCAAAAAAGCGCCTAAGCGTAAGCGTCAGTTGCGTGGCATGGAAAACGTGGCGGCGGCAGATGTACCAGCGTTGCGAACCATGTTGCCCACTAAGGCTCGATAGGAGGAACCATGCCAAGAATAAAGCGAAGCGTGGCCTCAAGAGCACGTCGTAAAAAAATCTTAAAAGCTGCCAAAGGTTATTACGGCGCTCGTAGCCGTACTTTTAAGGTAGCGAAACAAGCAGTAATTAAAGCGGGGCAATACGCCTACCGCGACCGACGACAGCGTAAGCGTCAGTTCCGTCGCCTGTGGATTGTGCGTATTAACGCCGCCGCGCGTGAACATGGCTTGTCCTACAGCCGCTTTATAGCGGGTCTCAAGGAAGCAGGCATCGAAGTGGATCGTAAAGTGTTGGCAGACATTGCCATGCACGAAAAAGATACCTTCGCTGCGTTAGCCAAGCGTGTGCAGCCGGCAGCCGCCAAAGCCGCATAACAACGCGGGCACGGCTAGAGTCGTGCCGCTAACCACTTTCGGGAGACCCAGAACGGTTTGAACCCTGGGGTTCAATAGGTCTTCCTGTTATTGGTGCGAATGAAAAAGGGAAGACAAAGCGCTTCCCTTTTTTTATGGGCGGCACAATCAGCAAATACTGGAAACAGCACATGGACATTGAAGACATCTTGCAACGGGGCCAGCAACAGGTAGCGCAAGCCACAGACCTGCGTGCACTGGACGACGTGCGGGTTGAGTTTTTAGGCAAAAAAGGCGAACTCACTGCTTTGCTAAAGCAGCTGGGTGGTCTGGATGCCGAGGAGCGACCCAAGGTTGGTGCGCTGATTAATCAAGCCAAGGTTGCACTGCAAGACGACATTAACCAACGCAAAGAATTATTGCAGCAGCAAGAATTAGCACAAACCCTGCAAGCCGATACTGTAGATGTCACCCTTCCAGGTCGACAGCCACAACAAGGCGGGCTGCATCCAGTAACCCAAGCGATGTACCGCATTGAGGACATTTTTACCGGCGCGGGTTATCAGGTGGTGGCGGGGCGCGAGATCGAGAACGACTACTACAACTTTGCCGCGCTGAACATTCCCAGTCATCACCCCGCGCGAGCAATGCACGATACTTTTTACTTCGGTGATGGAACTCTGCTGCGTACTCATACGTCGCCAAGTCAGGTGCACACTATGGAGCAGCAAGCACCGCCGATTAGGGTCATTTGTCCCGGCCGGGTTTATCGTCGTGATTCAGATCTGACCCACAGCCCTATGTTTCACCAGGTAGAAGGGTTGGTGGTGGACGAAGGCATCAGTTTTGCAGACCTAAAAGGCACAGTGATCGACTTCTTGCAGCGCTTTTTCGAGAAGGATTTAGCGGTGCAGTTTCGTCCCTCTTACTTCCCATTTACCGAACCCTCGGCGGAAGTTGATGTGCAATGTGTTCACTGTATGGGTAAGGGCTGTCGGGTCTGTAGCCATACAGGTTGGCTAGAAGTCATGGGTTGCGGGCTTGTGCATCCAAATGTTTTGACTATGTCCGGTATCGACACCGAGGTGCATTCAGGTTTTGCCTTCGGCTTTGGTGTTGACCGTCTAGCGATGCTGCTGTTCGAGGTGGACGACCTGCGCCTATTTTTTGATAACGACATGCGCTTCTTGCGCCAGTTCGCATAAACCAAGAGCCGCGGCAAACAGGAACAAAAGATGAAATTTAGCGAAGCATGGCTTAGGCAGTGGGTAGACCCAACGTTAGAGCGAGACGCGCTGTTGCAGCAACTCACGATGGCCGGGCTGGAAGTAGATGGTACCGAACCGGCAGCGCAAGTATTTAGTGGTGTTGTGGTGGGTTGTATAGAGCAAGCTGAGCAACATCCAGACGCCGACAAACTGCAGGTGTGCCAGGTCAGCGATGGCAAAGAAACGTTTCAGGTCGTATGCGGTGCGCCCAATGCGCGTGCTGGATTGCTTACGGCGTTCGCCAAGGTCGGTGCGGTATTACCCGATAATTTCAAAATTAAAAAAGCCAAACTCCGCGGTGTGGAGTCCTTTGGCATGTTGTGTAGCGCGTCCGAACTGGGCCTAGGTGATGATCACAACGGCATTATGGAACTCGGTAATGCACTTAGTGTGGGCAGCGATGTTGCGCAAACCATTGGTGATGAGTTGCCGCTAGACGACATCACAGTGGATTTAGACCTGACCCCAAATCGCGGTGACTGCTTGTCGATAAAAGGTCTTGCTCGAGAGGTCGGGGTGCTGAACAACCTGCCTGTCAGCTACCCAGAGATTGTTCCTGTCGCCAATCAGAGCGACCGAATATTGCCGATTCAAGTGCAAGCTAAAGCCCAATGTCCGAGGTATCTGGGGCGCGTTATTGAGGACGTCGATCTGTCGCGGCCAACACCATTGTGGATGAGCGAGCGACTGCGTCGCTGTGGCTTACGCTGCATCGACCCAGTAGTGGATGTGACCAATTACCTGCTCATTGAACAGGGTCAGCCTATGCACGCATTCGACCTGAGTCGTTTGAACCAAGGCATCGACGTGCGCATGGCGCAGCCCGGTGACAAGCTCACCTTATTAGATGGGCAGGACGTAGAGATTGATGCAGACACATTGGTAATTGCAGATGCCTCTGGTCCGGTAGCTATTGCGGGAGTGATGGGGGGTGCGCACTCTGGTGTGCAAAGCGATACCCAGGACCTGTTGCTGGAGTGTGCGTTCTTTTCACCCCTAGCTATTGCTGGCACGGCGCGTCGCTACGGTTTGCATACGGACGCGTCGCATCGCTATGAACGCGGGGTTGATTCGCAGCTGCAAGAAGCTGCGTTGCAGCGGGCTACACAATTACTGATTGATATTGTTGGAGGTAAGCCAGGTCCAATAATAGCAGCTGTGAGCGAAAGCGATCTGCCTGCGAATACCACTGTGACACTGCGCCAAGGCCGATTGCAAAATACGCTTGGGGTAGAGATAGACGCAGCGACAGTAGATGAAGCCTTAGCGCGATTGGATTTTGCCGTGAGTGTGCGCACTGAAAATGATGCGGGCGTCCAGTGGCATGTCTTGCCGCCGTCGCACCGTTTCGATATTGCGCTTGAGGCAGACCTGGTAGAAGAGGTGTGTCGAATCTACGGCTACAACAATATTCCGAGCACAGTACCTCAGGCTCGCCCGCCCTTGGCCACTGTGCCTCTGGAGAAGCATTCTGAAGTGCAGTTAAAGCAGCAATTCGTGCGGCTTGGCTTCAACGAGGTGATTACCTATTCGTTTATCGACCCGCAATGGCAGCTAGCTTTTGATCCCAACTGCGCGCCGTTGCAGTTAACTAATCCAATGTCATCAGAGCAGTCGGTTATGCGCACTACATTGCTACCGGGTTTGGTGCAGGTGGCAAAAAACAACTGCCTACGTCAACAAACCTCGGGACGCGCTTTTGAAACGGGTTTGGTATTTTTGCCTCAGGACGAGGGGCTGGTGCAGCGACCCATGCTTGGTGGCGTGCTATGGGGTGATCGTGCTGTTGAAGGCTGGCATGAAAACAGTAGCCCGGTGGATTTCTTCGACGCCAAGGGTATTGTCGAGGCCCTTTGCCTCTGGTCCGGCCAAGAAGCCAGTTTTAAGCCGATGAGTGATGGGGTGTTGCATCCCGGACAAAGTGCGGAAGTCGTTATAGATGACCAAGTAGTCGGGCGAGTGGGTCTACTGCATCCGCAACTGCAAGCACAGATTGATGTTCCGCCGGTTTTTGTCTTTGAACTGCAAAGTGATGTGGTACTAGCGAAAGTGCAGCGTCGCCATCAAAGCGTATCAAGGTTCCCACAGGTACGCCGAGATCTAGCGGTTGTAGTACGGCAAGAAGTGCCCGCAGCAGCGGTTTTAAATACCGTACGCAAAGCTGTAGGTGAGCACCTTGTAGATATCAGGTTATTTGATGTGTATGAGGGCGAAGGCATTGATTCTAATGAAAAAAGTCTTGCATTAGGCTTGACCTTGCAGAGCCAAACGACCACATTATCCGATGCAGAAATCAATGCGCTGGCGGACGCCGCGCTGCAAGCATTGCAGCAAAACCATTCGGCAAGGCAGCGCTAAGTCATCGCGGTTGCGATACTGAATCTGAGATTACCGCAGGATAAGGATTAGCGGCGCAATGGTTAGGGTAATCATCACAAAAAACTGACCATTTGCCGGAAAACGATAGGCAACTTGATCGGAATAACACAACAATAACAACGATCAAGTTTGGTGCGGCCACAGCCGATACATAAGGGCATTGGCCGAGTGGTGGTCGTAGTGCAGCAGTTCTGCAACGCTGTCGGTATCACGATACATAGACAAGGGAAGGAACAAAGTGACGGCACTGACGAAAGCCAAAATGGCTGACCAGCTATTCGACGAACTAGGGCTCAATAAGCGTGAGGCCAAAGAAGTGGTCGAGCTGTTCTTCGGCGAAATAGCAAAGTCGTTAGAGAATAACGTACAAGTAAAGTTGTCTGGCTTTGGTAATTTTGACCTGCGCGAGAAAGGCGAGCGACCAGGTCGCAATCCTAAAACGGGTGAAGAAATACCCATAACCGCGCGGCGTGTGGTCACGTTTCGATCGGGTCAAAAGCTCAAGGCGCGGGTCGAGGCCTACGCGGGCGAACCCAAAGAAGCAGGGTCAGAGCCCTAAACATGCTGGAACCCGATGGCAATGGCGAGCTGCCCCCGATACCGGGTAAACGCTACTTCACTATCGGCGAGGTGAGCGGACTATGTGACGTAAAACCCCACGTTTTACGTTATTGGGAACAAGAATTCCCGCAACTTAAACCAACTAAACGCCGTGGCAATCGACGTTACTATCAGCGCCAAGACATCATCATGATTCGACAAATCCGCGCGCTTCTTTATGAACAAGGCTTCACCATAGGCGGGGCACGCCTGCAGCTTGGTAGCGAGTCTGCTAAGGATGATGTGACACAGTTCAATATGTTGGTGAAGCAAATGTTGAGCGAATTGGAAGACATTCTGCGCACACTTAAGTCGTAACCACTGGCTGAAAAGCCAAGGTCTTGCTAACCAATATGACAAGACGAACCCCCACTGCCGTTACTCTAATGTTGTCGTTGTCAATGGCAGCCCACGGTGAGGCCATAGCGCCGGACATCACTTATCGTTATGAAGCGCGCATGGCCATGATCAACGCAGGTATTTTGAGCCTTGAGCTAGGGCGCCAGCAGGGGATTTACGAGGTGCTAGGCCAGTTCAGCACCTCACGAGCAATGAATAAGTACTACAGGTGGAATGGACTTTTTGCAGCCAGAGGCGACTGGCAAAACGGACGCCCACAAACCGAGGCCTATCTAACCCGCAGCGAAGGCTCCGATGACAGCTACAAAGTTGTGATCTATTCACCCAAAGAAACCCGGAGATTGCGCAAGGCCAGTGAAGCGTTTGAAACGCGAGACAAACCCCAGGGCGTGGATATCATCTCCGCGCTACTTATAAGTCCTGATTGCTTTCAGGGGCCAAGAGTACATGATGGCGAAGACGACTACGAAATACAGTTGTTAAAACGCAGAAACAAAACAGTCAACGCGACCTCACGCTACTACAGCGGTCCAGGCATACAGTGCGATTACCAAGTGCGCGACAACAAAGGCCGCAAACGGCGTATACAGATCGTGCTTGCCGACATAAATGGCAGCACCGTCACAGTAGCAGCGAGCATAAAGATTCCACTGTTACCAGACCCGGCCTTTCGTTTGTTGGTGAGTGATTCAACAGGCGCAGAAAGCTCAGAGAAATCTACCCCCGTGCCAGTTGCTGGGCTATAGTACGCGCCGTTCGGGGCGTGGCGCAGTCTGGTAGCGCACTTCACTGGGGGTGAAGTGGTCGCAGGTTCAAATCCTGCCGTCCCGACCAGTTCGATGTCTCAGGAAGTCCCACATCTTCCATAAACCATTATTTCAATTGACTTTTATCGCGCTGTCGTGTCTCCTTGGACTTAGATGAATCTCCTAGGATACCCCCTCCCTTTGGGGGTATGTCTGGGGGTATTTGCACACAACTAGGGTTACGTACCCCCAAATGAGGCAAGATTGAAACTCACAGCGTCTACAGTGAAGAGTGCGAAGCCATCGGCAAAGCCCTACAAACTCGCTGATGGTGCCGGTATGTACCTGTTGGTGCACCCCTCTGGGGCCAAATACTGGCGATTGAAATACCGGATCGCTGGGAAAGAAAAATTGCTTGCCTTAGGCGTATACCCAGAAGTCAGCCTGGCTGAGGCACGTATCCGAAGAGACAACGCTCGATTGTTGATCAGGGATGGCCGTGATCCCGGCGTTGCGAAGCAGCTTCAAAAAAAATTTTTGCAAAACCAAAATTCAGAAACATTCGAGGCAGTGGCGCGGGAGTGGTTTGAAACCAAAATAGCCGACAAGTCCGAAAGCTATCGGGTTCGAACGCTTCGGATTCTCGAAAAAGATTTGTTTCCTAAGTTAGGCGCTCTTGCAATCAGCGACATCACAAGTCGGCAGTTGTTAGAGACGCTTCGAGTTGTTGAGGCACGTACGGTCGACATCGCCCATCGTGCCAAGCAGTCGGCAGGGCAAGTGTTTCGCTACGCAGTGGCGACAGGGCGGGCAGAACGAGATATAGCAACAGATCTTTCTGGCGCTCTTAAGTCTCGAACAGTTAAGCACTCGGCAACGATTCTAGATCCCGTAGAAATTGGCCAGTTGCTCAGAAGCATCGATGCCTACTCGGGATCAATGGTTGTAAGGGCTGCACTACAGCTGTCGCCTCTTTTGTTCGTTCGCCCCGGGGAACTGCGGACGATGCAGTGGGACGAGATTGACTGGCAAAAGTCGCGTTGGCAAATACCGGCTTCGAAAATGAAGATGCGCGAGCCGCACGTCGTACCGTTAGCGAATCAGAGCGCTGAGATACTGAAAGCTCTCAGGCCGCTAACTGGGCAAGGTGCGTTTGTATTCCCATCGGCTAGAAAAGGTGGGCGTCCGCTCAGCGATAACGGAGTTCGTACCGCTTTGCGTTCATTGGGATATACCAATGAGCTAATAACTCCCCATGGCTTTAGGGCTATGGCCAGAACTCTCCTTGATGAAGAGCTGGGCTTTCGGATCGATTACATCGAGCATCAACTGGCGCATGCAGTTAAGGACCCGCTCGGGCGCGCGTACAATCGCACGAAGCATTTGGATGAGCGAATAAAGATGATGCAGGGTTGGGCCGATTATTTGGATCAGCTACGACGCGGCCGGTGAGAAGAAGTACCTAAGAAAATCGTTCTCAGCGGCTTGGAAGAAACCACCTTCTATGTGCCCATATATGATCCTATGGTAGCCCAGAGAAGACATGAGCCATGGGCAGTCAAGACAATGATTAGCAATTGGACTGAAGTTGTGGGTTGTGATGTGAAGCCAAGAGTAAAAGTAGATAAGGCGGCTTAGACTGTTAAAGCCGCCCAATCCCGCGTAGCGGATTACTTGAGAATATATGTTTTTACGAGTAGCTCGTTCTTTGCCGCATCAAAAGTGATGACATTCAAATTTTGAGAGCCATCGTTGATTTGGACAATGTTGTGCATAGTGAGGATTGCTCCTTCTCTGTACCAATGCCCAACGAAGTCTCCATTAACGATTTCGTTACTCCTTACACCTCTACCCTGTCCTGTTACTTTGCCACTTACTCCATCCGCACCGCGGGTAAGGTTATAGGTTGCATAGACTTTACCGTATTCACCCATATCGCCTGTAGCGGTAATAGTCGTTCCATTGTCGCCAAGATTGATGGAAGTAACCGTCATCATTGCGTCTGCCTGACGCTTGTCTAGCTTAAGGCTTTCCTCATGATGACCAGCAACAGCTGCCTGGGACGCGAAAAGTGCCATTACGGCTAGTAAAAATACTCTCATAAAAAGTTCCTTGCTTTTTTAAATTGTGCGGCATCGCATTACGGAAAGTAGCACACCAGAGAGAGTCAATTGTTGAATATTTGATAACCTATTGGGTTTGCTTGAGAAAGCAGTGAACCCGTGCGTCATGCAAGGTGTTTGGGTATCGTTTGGCCATGCCCCAGCTACAACACATCCTAATTGCAGTCTTAGCTCTCTATTGTTGCTTTTTGGTATTCAAGATCAGCGCAAACGCAGAGTTATTCTTGTTGCCTTTGTTATTTGTACTGCCGCCGTTGGTTTTTACAAGCAACAAGAAGCGATCTAAGGAAGAAGAATGAAAGGACTCATCACATTAGTAATCGCTGCTTCAGATGAAAGCGAACGTGATATCTCATGAAAAAGATAGATTTGAACACCATAGTACAGACCCTCGCGATGTTTGGAGTAATGGGCTCTCTAATCTTCGTTGGGTTGCAAATGAAGCAATCGCAAGAGATTGCGCTGGCCGCACAAAACTCAGTGAGAACAGGCTACTTCTTGGCCGCGATAGACTCACTTGCTGAGCAAGGCCTCAGTTATCACGAATATTTACTCCAAGTGAACGGAGTAAAACCTGCAACCAAGGAATACGAATGGTTGACGCACAATCAAACACATGCGTTTTGGTTTATAGCGGAAAATGACTTCCTTCAACATGAGCTTGGCCTTATTGATGAAAATGTTTGGAAGGCAAAGCTCGCGGTTTACCAGTTAGCATGCAGAATTGCACTGTCTGACTCGCGTGATATTTATCTTTTGAGGCGGCCAATGCTAAATCCCCGCTTCGTTGCTCTAATTGAAGAAGGCCAGCCATCCTGTACGCCAGACAAAAATTCGATGCGTCTTTCATTGATAGAAGAACAATGAAACACCTCCCTCTCCTCATACTGCTATTCCTCGCTACTACTTTTGGTTGGGGAGAATCTCAACCCACAAGTGAGAAGCAGGTTGACGTGAGTGTTTATTCGCCGCCTGTTCCCAACAAAATGCCTAATCCAAAGTATCCTGCGAGGGCAAGGGCTCGCGGTATAGAGGGCTGGGTGCAATTGCATTATATGGTAGATCCTTCGGGTAACACTTACGACATAGAAATCGTGGACAGCAATGGAGATCGATCCATAGAAAGGGCTGCGATCAAAGCCGCAAGAAAGTATAAATACCAGCCTGCGGAGTATCAGGGCAAACCAATAGACGCTAGCGCGTCGGCGCTAATAAGATTTGCTATGGCAGATTCAGGGAAGATCTGGTCGCAACAGTTCGCCGCCCTTTTCAAAAAGCTTACGAATGCATTGAAGAGCAACGATCTCGCCGAGGCAGAATCCTTGATAAGTAAGCTTGAAAAGGTTGAGGTTACTACCCTCTACGAGGGTGCGTTGGATGGATTCATAAAAGGTGCTTACGCCGCAGCAAAAGGCGATTACAAGGGCGTGAGACGAGCGTATTCAGGGACGTTGGCTTTAAATGAAGGCGAGGGGTTTTTAACTGACGGCCAAGTCAGCGGTATCATGCTTGGGTTGATGCAAGCAGAAATGGCTACTGGACATCTTAGGGCCGCGGTTGAAACTTGGAGCAGCTTGAAAACTAAGCTGACTGATGAACAGTTGCTAAAAAAATTAGAGACGCAAGTTGCGGAAATTGAAAGCTTGATTGCGAGTGATGGAGCAACGTCCGTGCGGGGGACGATTACTGGCGGCTATAGCTTCTTCTACAAATTATCCAAGAAGTCATTTGCTCTATCGAAGGTAGATGGCCGTCTAGCGGAAGTGAAACTCTTTTGCGAGAAAGGGAGCGTAGCTTTTCCAGTCACAGAAGACATCATCTACACTGTAAAAAAGGATTTGGGCAAATGCTCAATGTATGTCGTAGGCGACCCTGCTTCCTCTTTTGACATTATTGACGGCGCATAAGCACCCTCTCTTGGGTATCTTTCTAAAACCAATAACAACTTGACCAACTTGACTGTTATCTCGGGGTTGAATAGATGACCCCGCCTCTTATTAGCTCAAGTCTTCTCAGCTTGCTTAATTAAGATAGCTATCTGAGCCTTCAGGGCATCAATTTCTTGTTGCTGAGCCTGATTGTTAGCTTCCTGTACTGCTTGGTCCTGTGATTCTCTATTCCATTCTGTGGCGCCTACAGGCGCATAGAGAAGGAAGATGAAAAACACGGCGGCTTCTGACAAATGCCATGTCTTGGTTTGGTAATTACCTTGTTCTTGAGTGCCAAGGAAAAGAGCAGCGATGTACGCAAACACATACAGAATAGATCCCCACATCACTATGAGAGCACAGGCGTAAATTGCAGCGCGACTATCCTCATAGCCGCCGCCCGATTTAAACCACAGCACTATGCCCATACCGAGCCCTCCTATTGTTGCTAATAGGTTTGCGTCTGTGAAAGACACCACCCAAGGCTTGCCGGCGAATTTAAAAAAGCTACAACAAAGTAGAAGCACTATCGCATAAGGAATAATGGCTACAGAGGCGAAAGGCGAGAAAGTAGAAAGCCAAGGAAGTTTTGTTCCTTCTAACAGGATAAGGACGGCGCCAGCAAAAAGCGTTAAGCCGGTAACCATTCCTCGCGCTGATATTCTTGCCTTGATATTTATATCGGGATTATTCAGAAAATAACCCAAACCGACAAAAATGCCGCCCCAGAGCATGGTTAGTAGGGCAATGCCAATAGCTCTTTCGAAATCTATTACTGACGTTTGTAAAGTCATAGCTACAACGCCAATCATGCTGCCGCAGATGCCAATAACAAGCCCCGTATCTAGAGACGCCCTGCTAAAGCACTGCATATGAACCGACCAAAAGCCATACTTTTCACGAGCCTCCCGGTTAAAAAAACACATTGCTAGCGAAAGCACGTAAACAGGTCCAAGAACGAAAGCTATTTCAACGCCTTCTTGAAACAAGTCTTCGACAAACGTAAACCTGGAATTGCCCGGAATGAAAGCAGTCAACTCAATCATTACTAATCCCTTCTGATAAGGTTCCAGTAGTTTAAAACCTCACCAGCCGGATGTGCGGTAAAAGCTGGTCGGAAGTGTGTCTCGAGAACTAATACCAACGCCCGTGAAATCCGAAGATCAATGGCTCAGGCGAAGGCAGTGGGGTTGCTAGAGGGCAAGTAATCAGTGCGAGACGCCTGCAGACTTTCTAGCCTTTTCAGGGTGCATACCTTTCTCAAAGAAGGAGCCTGCAGCGGGTACTCAAGCTATAATGAAAGAAATAATTAGAGGAACAACTATGATCTTGCGCCTATCAATAGCGCTTTTAGCTTGCGTTTTTATAACGGGATGCGGCAAAAAGATCGTAACCACCTGGGTAGATGGAAAAAAACATGGGTTCGAAGAAACCTTTAATAATGACGGCGAACTGATTCTACGGGAATGTTTCCAAGCAGGAGTAAAAGTAGAGCCATCGATATGCAATGACGACTCTTCGCGGTAATCCACCTGCTATGTGCATTGCTTTTTGCTTAACGATTACTTTTTTTCCAGTAGGCGATTTAAAGTCAAAGCACGTATTCAAATGAAACACCTAACTCTACTCACACTATCAGCTATCGCTGCTACTTTTGGTTGGGATGGGACTTGCTGGGCTATTTCTTTAGTTACTTAACGGAAAAGCGTCGGCGCAGATGCCCAAGATGTAAAACTTGGGACACGGTAGTTCTTGAGCGAAAAGTGGAGTCTCCGTCCGTTGGAGATGAATGGGAAATAGAACAACGTCGTTGCGCTAAATGCCAAGAGATATACGAATATAAAGGGAGACGGAACTATAATTTCCATGATACCAGGGCAAGCTAGCCGCTCATAAGGACGGCCTTTGGAGGGTAATTTTGAATTTTGTTAGAGACGATAAAAACGAACGTGTCGTATCGGAATCTGAGGCTTTTGTGCCTGAACTGCAACTCACGGTTGGGCAGGCTTTGCCTATCGCGGCAAACGGTGGGAGGTCTTATCTTTCGAGGGACGTAAATGGCGATGCCGGCACCGAAGCCGCGACCGAAGATGCCTTACAACAAATTGCCACTGGGGAGGGTCAACAAACACTTGATCTTATAGAGAATGCTCCGCCTGGTCCCATCCACACCAAGTGGGGTGAGGGCTTTCGCAGATATGCCGAGTGCATGAAATATATAGAGTCGGCCGAAATTTCCGTGCCGGAGGGCGGCGTAGCCTTGCCGCTGAAGTATACTATTCACGAAGCGCCCTCGTATTCCATAGTCCCATCAAACGCGCTTTGGAAAGACCCCTCACGAAAACTAGACGCAGCTGCATTGGCTAAGGATGAACGCGACAACGCAAAACGAAGCCTATACTTTCCGCAGGTTCTGAAGGACGCCAGAAGAATCTCTGAATACCATAATGGTCTCGACCCTCGGAGCGCTGAATGCATGGACAGATTGGGGTTGTCCTTGGCTCACTGCGAATCCGAATGCGAAAACTTTTATGATTCAGAAGAGGTTCGAAGGATTTTTTACCCTGAGATGGAAAAATTGCTGTTGGAGTTCTTTCCGGATGCAGTAGACGCCCTAGTCTACAACCATGATGTCTTTGATAAAGATTACGAAGGTGACCGAACTGAAGACCAGGATAAAAAGAATCCCGGTGTGAACGCAAATTACGCGAACCTTGTCCACAACGATCTGAACGATAATAGCGGCCGGGTTAGGTGCAGGGAGTTGTTAACGGAGAATTTGAGGAATTTCGGCAGGACTCAAAATTTTACGCACGCACAAGCTGATGAAAGGATGTCTAGACGCTTTATGTCAATAAATTTGGCTAAACCGATGGAAACAGTGGAGCAAAATCCGTTCGTACTTTGCGCGTGGCCCTCATTTTCGGATCAACCATATATCAATAATTACAGAGTTTATGACGATAGAGTAGGCGAGACCACACGCTTCACTTATCGCTCCGAGCATGATTGGTATTGGTTGCCTCTACAAGCACCTCACGAAGTGTCAATGCTGAAATGTTACGACTCCGTAACCGATGGTTCGGTATCTCGCTGGTCTTTTCATTCCGCTTGTATTGATCCCACAGCACCAGAAGACGCGCGGTGCAGAAAAAACGTTGTTGTTAGATCCTTTGTGTTCTTTTGAAAGTACTAAGCAGACAATGGATGGATCAATTGCCAGTCCAACCGAACTGATACAACATTCGCAATGGAGTATTGACAGTGACGAGCACACGAATCGTTCTGATAATTGCCGCTATTTCGCAATCGATCACAGCTTTTGCGAATGAGAACTGCCATAACCTGTATAAGATGACGGACCTCTCTTGGGCGGTTGAGCCTGGTTTTTTGGTTTCCGCCGACGCCAATAATCCAGAGCACTGCCGCTTGCGCGGGGTTGTAAATCGAGCGATTCGTGTCGAGGTTCGGATGCCTACCCGGGGATGGAACGGGCGTATCATGTTTTCGACCGTAGGCGGTGGTGCAGGTTCGATTGGCGACACCACATCACTTCTGAACCGCGGTTTTGCTATGGCCTCTACTGATACCGGGCACGAAGGCCAAACCATGGAGTTTATGTCCCAGCCGGAAGCTACAATTGATTACGCCTATCGAGGAGTGCACCTCGCGACCTTGTTCAGTAAATCTGTCGTTGAGCAGTATTATGGTAAGCCCATTCAATATAGCTATCTTAACGGCTGCTCCAATGGCGGTCGGGCCGCATTGATGGAAGCGATTCGGTTTCCTAACGATTACGACGGTATTATCGCGGGTGCACCTGCCTTTGAATTCGCAGAATTCGCGTCATGGATGATCGGTGCTGCCAGACAGCAGAAGAGGAGTCCATTAACGCGGGAGGCAATGACCTTGCTGGATGATAATTCTCGGCGAGCCTGCGATTCCCTCGATGGAGTAAAGGATGGCGTAATTAACGATCCTCGGTTGTGCACTGAGGAGCGACTTGAACTCGACAAGCTCGTCTGCACGTCTGGGCAAACCAGTAATTGCCTCACAGCTGGGCAGGTCGACACGGCGCGTTACATGTATGCCGACCAGTTTGATGGGAGCGGGCAGATGGTTTCTCCAGGCGTCTTACCTGGAGCAGAGGCTGCGGGCGACTGGGAGTTCTGGATGTTGAAGAATCCGCTCTTGGGCTCTGAGTCTCTTATTGGAGGTATGGCTGACACGCTCGCTCTCTTAATGCGACACGAGCCCGAATTCGATATTACTGAGTTTGATCCCAACAATGACCGAACCCAACTAGCACCGGCAATGGCTGTGACTGACGTCCAGACTGCGAATCTGAGAGACTTTGCTGCCAATGGTGGAAAGCTGATAATGTATCAGGGATGGAACGATTATCCTTTGCGGCCTCAGCGTGCCATAAACTATCTTGCGGAGGCAGAGGAACAAAATGGTGGTCCAGCAAAGACCGCAGAATTTTTCCGTTTATTCATGGTTCCTGGGATGGTACATTGTTCCACTGGCCCAGGTGCTTGGGTAGCAGATTATGTGGACCCCTTGGTCATGTGGCGCGAGACCGGTATAGCACCTGACAGAATAGTGGCGAAGACTGGTATGAAAAGATTCTCGCTTGATCGTACTCGGCAGCCAGCCTCGTCCGACGATGACTTTACTCGACCGCTCTGCCCCTATCCTGCACTAGCGCGCTACAACGGCACGGGCGATCCGAATAATTCGGAAAGTTTCGAGTGTCGATAACAAGTTCTTCGTGCTCGCCTGCAGTTGCTTTTCGTTGGGGCTCGAGCGAAACCATAGTAGGAGCTAGCGAAAGAGCATCTATCTTTCGTTATACGCCTACCCGGCTGTTTACGGACAGTCCTTCATGTTCAGGCGGCGCTGAATAGGCTTTCCGCTACTATTTGCTGGCCAGAACCACGCAGCCCTTCTGAGATCTTAGAAAAGAGACTCCTAAGGGCGCATTATTTTTTCTGACGAGTTAAAACAAAATCTGCGAACTTAGTTCAGCTCCAGACCCTCCAACTCGCCATCCTCACGCCACTGGCGCAGCAACTTCATGTAGGCGCCAACGCCTTTGCTGTAGGTCTCACGACGCACATCGCGGTAACGCTGGGTGGTACCCTCCTGATTGTAATAGCCGGGTGTACAGGTGTCTGGCGATCCCCCAAGTACGAAGCCGCCGCCTTTAGTTTCAAGCTGATCAGCAATCCAACGCTCCTCTGCCGTAATAGATACGTTTGCAGCTTTGACGCCGCGACTGCCCAACTCGGTAATCGTGTAAGCCACGTGTCCGGCTTGCACATCGATGCCGTGGGCGTAATTGGCGCCGAGTTGAAATACAAACCCGCCGCCGCATAGGAATAGGTTTGGGAAACCGCTAACCATCAGTCCATGCATGGTACGCATGCCCTCTCGCCAATGTTCATAGATCGATTCGCCTCCAATGCCAAAGATTGGAATGCCGAGACGCCGCTCATAACTGGAGGTGATTTCAAAACCGCTGGCATAAACAATACAGTCAACAGCGTACTCCTTGTCGTTGGCGATGATGCCGTTTTCAGTAATCGCCTCGACTCCCTGTGTGGCGCTTACATCAACCAGTTCCACGTTGGGCCGATTAAACGTGTCGAGATAAAAGTCATTAAACGTAGGGCGTTTGCAGAACTGGTTGTAATACGCCTTGAGTTTCTCTGCGACATCAGGATCTTTTACGGTATCGTCAACCAGCCCTCTGATCTCTTCCATGGTTTTGAAATCAGCAATCTGTAAAAGGCCGGGCACCTTGCCTGCGGTTTGGTTGGCCAATTCTGTCACATTGCGGGTCAGCCGAGTCCAGCCGTCATCGGCAAAAGCGGGATCGATCGGT
>CACFGV010000019.1 GCA_902565895.1 K189A clade bacterium | reverse complement strand
CGAGTTCATTCATTCGATAGTAGGGGAAATATTTCACGTCGAGGGTTTCTACGTCGTACCAGTGATCAGAACCAGAAACGACACCCACGCCGCCAACCACCTCTGTCATAGCCCCTTGTTGGGCATCAGCGTTATCGTAGACCATACCAGGCATGACTCGTTCAAAGCTTGGGCCCGCGACCAAATCGTGTTTCATACCCAAGATTCGCTTGGGATAGGACAATGCGTCGTTGTTGCTGATCCCTGCGCTAAGGGCTTGATACGATATTGTTTTGGGGTGGCCCAAGTTGAATTGATCCTCTCGTGTCAGCATCACTTTCACCGGACGATCCAATTCCTTGCACGCTTTTGCTGCCGCTAAAATTTGATCTGTATATATTTTATCCCCAAAGCTACCGCCGATAAGGTGCGGGTGATACACCACATTCTCGACCGGCACGCCCAGCTCCGCAGCGATGCTCTGAATCAGCACCGCACCAGAATGACAGCCCGAGTAGATGTGGTAAGTGCCATCAACCTTCTGCACTAACGCGCTGCGAGGTTCGAGCGCTGCATGCTCGATCATCTCTGTGCGATACTCTGCGGTTACTACCTCGTCACTCGCGCTGAGCGCTTGATCTGCATTACCAACCTTGACAAAGGTATGAAAGTCGTCAGAAGACGTTGATGCTTTCGCGCCACTGTGTAGTTCCTCTGAGTTAACTAATTGCGAATCTGGTACGCGCCATTTAACAGAAATAGTTTTTTCTGCCCGCATTGCGGCTGGATAACTTTCCGCGACCACCAGCGCTACGTCGGTTCTACGCTCTCCAGACCCGGGAAACCCCAGCGTGTTGATCGACAGCGTCTGTAGGTATCCATCGATTTCTTCTCTGGCTGAGGCATCGTTAATGTATTCAATTGTGGAACCAAGCCGCGTTGGCGCTAGCGACACCTTACCAAACACCATGTTAGGTACACGGGCGTCAATGCCGTAGCGCGCCTTACCGTTTACTTTTTCTTCAATATCCAGCGCAGGGACTGCTTGGCCGACAATCTTATAGTCTTGCGGCGCCTTGAGTTTTACCTCGGCTAGTTCTTCGGGCTGAATCTTATGATCAATAACCGTCTGGGCTAAGATTTGCCCATAGCTGATCCGTTGGTCAAAAATAGGATCTATGACGAAGCTGTTCTCGGCGAAGCAGTCCGCAGGTTCGCTTCCGAGTATATCTGCTCCCGAGTCAATCAAAAATTGACGCGCCACCGCCGCAGCCCGCGACAACGGCTCAAAGCTCTCCAATACGCTTTGACTTCCGCCTGTCATCTGTAGCCCGGTTTGCGCCACGATTGCTGCGTCCACCGAAGGGTAATCAATACTGACCTTAGACCAATCAAGCTCTAATTCTTCGGCAATCATTTGAGCGAATGCTGTACCCACATGTTGCCCGAGTTCCTGCCGAAATACATGGACGGTGGTTTCACCGCTGCTTTGCATAGTGAACCAAACGCTTGGTGCGAAGTTCTCCGGCAGCATAAGCGGGCTGCCAGGATCTAGGAGGTTAGTAACGCTCCCCGCAAGGGTCGATTGCGCGATGACCAACCCACCTGCCCCAGCAACCGAGGATATTAAGAATTTTCGCCGTGATAGATCAGTACCCGTCATTACCTTAACCCTCGATCAAACTTCTGTTATTTCGTCGCTGTCTACGACCGCTCTAATCGCCGTGTTGATGCGTTTGTAGGTCATGCACCGACAGAGATTTCCGCGCATTGCACCCTGAATCTCTTCATCCGAGGGCGACGGATTGTTACGTAAAAACGACACCGCCTGCATTATCTGACCCGAGTGGCAGTAGCCGCACTGGGGTACCTGATTATCGATCCAGGCTTTTTGTACGGGATGGTTGTTGCCAGAACTGAGGCCTTCGATGGTCGTAACGAAGGTGCCGTAGACGTCATCAATACGCAGTTGACAACTCCGCACCGCTTCACCGTTTACGTGCACTGTGCACGCACCGCAGTGGCCGCCGCCACAGCCGAATTTCGTTCCAGTTAACCCAAGCTCTTCACGAAGCACCCATAGCAGAGGGGTATCCGGTTCAGCGTTTACCAAATAACTTTTATTATTCACAGTCAGCTTTGGCATGGCATTCACTCACTCACTCAGTTGAGATTAACGACGCAACTAGGATCGCGTTCGGTTTGTCAACGTAAAGGTGACACCATATTGCGCTGCTTTCAACTGAGATTTGCTCTGCAAACCTTGATCAGCTTGATTTTTTTGATAAGAGAATGGCGCGCCCACCAGGACTCGAACCTGGAACCTACAGCTTAGAAGGCTGTTGCACTATCCAGTTGTGCTATGGGCGCAAGGCCGCGCTAGACGCGTGGGTGCAAATGTTAACCTAAAGCTGTGTTCATGGGTGGGCGATGTCGCGCTAAATGGACAACTAATTCGGCAGTTCCTGTTCCACTACCCGAGCGAAAAAACTGCCACCGTAAACCAAGGCATCGTCATTGAAATCATAATTCGGATTATGTAACGAACTGCTGGACTCGCCGTTTCCAATGATGACGTAACACCCTGGCACTTTCTCGGTCATGAAAGAGAAATCTTCTGACCCTGTTCCTGGTGCGCCTTTGCGAACCACATTGCCGTCGCCCACCAACGCGCTGCAAACATCTCCTGCGAAAGCCGTCGCTCCGGCTTCGTTCATCACCGGGTGAAATAACACCCGAAATGACACTTCGGCGCTGGCTCCGTAGGCCTCTGCTACACTCTTAGCTAAAACCACCACCCGCTCTTCAATCTTGTCCATAAGTTCCATAGAAAATGTGCGCACCGTGCCGGAGAGGCAGGCCGAATCGGGTATCACATTATAGGCGTCGCCCGAGTGTACTTTAGTAATCGAGAATACCGCGCTGTCGTTCGGCGAAATCATTCTAGAAACAATTGTTTGCAGCGAGCCAATCAACTCAGCCGTGATGGGTATCGGATCTACAGCGAGATGCGGATAGGCTCCATGACCCCCCTTCCCCTGAATAGTGACATCAAAGAAAGCACCCGCAGCGGTACGCACACCGGGCACGGCGGCAAATTTACCGACAGGCAAACCAGGTCCGTTATGCATAGCGTAGATGCGATCACAGGGGAAACGCTCAAACAAACCATCTTCGATCATCGCTAACGCACCGCCCAGGCCCTCTTCAGCAGGCTGGAAGATAAAATTCACTTGACCTAAAAAAGCCTTGGTCTGAGCCAAATATTTTGCTGCCGCCAACAACATAACGGTATGTCCATCATGACCACAGGCATGCATGGTGCCCTTGTGGGTTGAGCAGTGTGCAAAGTTGTTCTGCTCATGAATCGGCAGAGCATCCATATCGGCGCGTAAGCCGATAGAACGGGTTTCATTGCCCTGCCGCAACACCCCTACTACGCCAGTCTTACCCACCCCTCGATGAACCTGAATACCAAATTCTTCAAGCTTCTGCGCGACAAAGTCTGCGGTACGATTTTCCTCAAAACCCAGTTCCGGATGGGCGTGGATATCACGGCGCCAAGCCGTCAGCTCTTCCTGCATCGCCTCGATTTCTGCCACCAACATAGATCACTCCTTACCAACCCCAGTGGCCTAGTTTAAAACCAACCAAAGACTAGATCGACGTATAAAATCGCGCCCTAAACTTGCCAGCCCAGCAGTCTAGAAACCCATCTATATACGCCATCCCTTGATATACCGCTGATACGAACGGTTGTTATCATCTGGATAAAAGTCAGCTTAGGCTTCAAGTATGTACGGCATTAATTCGGACGACCAGCGACCTATTGATTGGGGAAAAACCTCTGCAGACTACGCACGGCATAGGTCAGGTCCGCCGCAAAGTTACTACAGTCGGTTGCGCGCCCTTGGTATCGGATCGCCAAATCAACGGGTGCTGGATTTAGGCACGGGCACCGGCGTGTTGGCACGACAATTCGCTGTGCAAGGATGCGAGGTCAGTGCTTGTGACATTGCTGCGGATCAAATAGGCATGGCCAAAACCTTGGCCGATAAGCAAAACTTAGACATCGACTTTACCGTGCAAGCGGCAGAGCAATGTGAATTCCCAGCTCAACACTTTGATGTCATTACGGCGAACCAGTGTTTCCTCTATTTTGACATTACAACGATCACTCCATTGATTGCGAAATGGCTAAAACCAGATGGCGTACTGGTCATTTCGCACTTTTCCTGGTTGCCCCGCCTTGATGCCATCGCTAAAGCTACAGAGGCGTCGATTCGTCAATATAACCCAGCATGGAGCGCTCACGGCTATGCCGGTGAGACCGCACCACACTACCCGGGACTAGAGGCTGCACTGCATTACTGCGGCTACTTCTACTACGACGAAAACATCACTTTTAGCCGAGCAGACTGGCGTGGCCGAATTAGGGCGTCTAGAGGTATTGGCGCATCTTTAAGCGATGATGAAGTTGCCGCGTTCGACAACGCCCACGGTCAATTGCTACAGCGCGTTGCTGGTGAAGAATTTGCAATACTCCATCGTATTGATGCTCACCTACTCAGGGCAGGGCAGCCCGACAAAACCGAAAGATCTTATCGCCAATAGTCCCAAGACCGTTAAGAGAGAAAACTCAAAGCCGCCGAGACGCGCTTTCCTGAAACTGACTGAATGATATATTCAGACATCTTCACAGGGGATCGAACCAAGGAGTGTCTATGTCGATTGTGCGGCCCGTGGTCCAGCGCCTTTTACTCCTCACTTGCCTGAGCACTCTTGCCCTATCTGCAGTGGCCAGTAGTTTGCGCGTGGGATTTGCACAGGTTCCAATAACACCCAACGTGTATGATCAGTGGATCGATGTGAATGATGATGCTCAATTTGATCCAGATATAGATGAGTGGGTTGATGGCAATGACAACGGTCAGTTTGATCCTGTTTGGATCGCCGGTTTCCAGAAACAACGTCCGGCCCAAGGCGTGAAGGATGACTTGATGGCCGTTGTTGTGGTGATTGAGGACGGCGACCGACGCATCGGTATTGTCGCTGTAGACACCATTGGGTTGATGCGCAAATTTGTTCTCGACGTGCGCGAATCCTTGCCAGAGGCGTGGCAAATTGACTACCTAATGGTGCACGCGACCCACAATCATGAGGGTCCAGACACCCAAGGTTTATGGGGGCCAGGCCTGTTCACCAGCGGCGTCGATCCACAGTACATGGAGTCCCTTAAACGCAACATTCTTAGCGCTGTTGAAAAAGCCATTGCTAACCTTGAGCCAGCGAATATGTCTATTGCGCGAATACCCACTGACCCACTCACGCCCATCGTCGACAAACGTAAGCCGATGGTGATTGATGAGGACATTCGCGCCCTGATGTTTCAACGCGCCGACGGTTCGGTAATCGGTACCCTGGTTAATTTCGGCATCCATGTGGAGCTCGCCTGGGATAGAAACCTGTGGCTGACTGCGGACATTGCGGGCTATTTACGCCAAGGCGTGAGTGATGGCATTTACTATGATGGCGAGTTACTAAAGCCAGGGCTGGGTGGGACCACTTTGTGGCTCACCGGCAACATCGGCGGCCTTATGACCTCTGGCCCCAGCGATGAGATTTACGATACTTTTTTACGAAAAAACATCACCAAGGCAGGTCATGACAAAGCCCGTACCTTCGGCTACAGCTTAGCCAATAGCGTTATTGAGGCGGCCCAGCACGGCGAATTTACCGATAGCGACAATACCCTGCTAACTATTCGGGCTCGCGAGGTCGAGTTGGGCATCACCAACTTCATGCTCGCACTGGGCACCCTCACGGGCCTAGTGGACAGCGACCCTACACTGCATCTGACCCCACCTTTTGTGCGCTACCGCAGTGAGATTGCGTTCATACAACTCGGCAATGCGACGATTACTGGTATTCCTGGGGAGTTGTACCCGGAAATTGCCGTTGGCGGCATCGAAAACCCAAAGGGTGCAGACTACCTGCTTGCGCCGCAAGAAATTCCCCACTTGCGCAGCCAGCTGCCTGGCGACGTTAACTTGATGGTCAACCTCGCTAACGATGCGATTGGCTACATTATTCCCAAAAGCGAATGGGACGACGAAGCCCCGTGGATTTACGGGGAGGAAGAAGAAACCTACGGCGAAATCGTGTCGCTAGGACCAGACACGGCACCCGCGATCCATCGCGCCGTGACCGACATCATAAAAGGCGATCCATAAGCGAAGCCGGGCACCCCTAGCTGGCGCCACGGCGATCGATGACCTAACACAGCGGACATGGCACACTTACTGCAAACCAATTGAACAGTGGTCTCAGCACTAGCTTGGTGTTTAACCAACATGGAAGGTCTATCCTGGAAATCTACACGCCAAACGCTCATTTCGATGAGTTGATTACCGGAAAACAGCGTGCTCGCAGAGGTGCTGCGGGGTTGCTCAAGTGGCTGCAAAAACAGGCGCCGGAATCCTTGGCTCTCTACCGCAATGCTGCTGAACTGGCCATCAAAGAGATGGGCATCAGCTTTACGGTCTACTCGGATGGAACCAACATTGATCGGGCATGGCCCTTCGACATCGTACCCAGAATCATACCGGCCCGAGACTGGCACAGAATAAGCCGAGGCCTGGCCCAACGAACCCAGGCACTGAACTGCTTTATCCATGACGTCTACAATGAGCAAAGAATCCTCAAAGATGGTGTAGTGCCAGCAGAATTGGTTTTGCAGTCGCCGAACTATCGTAAAGAGTGCCTAGGTATGACGCCCAAACATGATGCTTGGGCGCATATTTGTGGCACAGATCTAGTGCGTGACGAACACGGTGAGTTTCGTGTTCTTGAGGACAATCTGCGGGTTCCGTCCGGTGTCTCTTACATGATCGAAAATAGAGAATTGACGAAGCGTGTGCTCCCAGAGCTATTCGAAAATCACAGCATCCTGCCGGTGGACGACTATCCGTCGCAACTCTACAAAACCCTCTGCTCAGTCGCGCCAACAGATCGTTCGCGTCCGACAATCGTGGTACTGACCCCCGGGATTTTCAATTCGGCTTATTTTGAACACGCTTACCTCGCCCAAGGCATGGGTGTGGAACTGGTTGAGGGCCGAGACTTGCAGGTGCGGGACGACAACAAGGTTTATATGCACACCATTGACGGCGACGTTCAGGTTGATGTCATCTACCGAAGAGTCAATGAGGAATTTCTAGATCCTGAATGCTTTCGCGAGGACTCCATGCTGGGTACACCGGGGCTGATGCGCGCTTGGCGCGCTGGCACGGTGGCCATAGCCAATGCACCCGGCGCGGGTGTCGCAGACGACAAAGCAATTTATGCCTACGTACCGGATATGATTCGCTATTACTTGGGTCGCAACGCCCTGGTGCAAAACGTACCCACGTACTTATGTAGAAACGCCAAGGAACGAGAATACGTATTGCAAAACATTGCGCAGCTTGTCGTAAAACCGGTGAATGAATCCGGCGGCTATGGCGTATTTGTTGGTCCCCAAAGCAGCAAAGCAGAAGCTAAGAGAGTCGCAGCACTCGTTGAAGCGAACCCCGACAACTACGTTGCACAGCCTACTCTCTCCCTCTCTACTGCACCGACCCTGACGCCCGCTGGGCTGAGTCCGAGGCACTTGGATTTGCGACCGTTCATTCTTCAAGGCAAGGACGTCTGGGTGAGTCAGGGCGGCCTGACGCGGGTGGCTCTGCGAGAAGGCTCGCTGGTGGTAAATTCGTCACAAGGTGGCGGCAGTAAAGACACATGGGTGGTGGAGACCGAGCACTAATATGCTGTCTCGCGTCGCAGAAAACCTCTATTGGCTCGCTCGCTACCTGGAGCGCGCAGAGAACACCGCCAGGCTGGTTCGCAGCTATAACCACTTAATCATGGACATCCCAAAGGGTTCTGAGCCCCCGTGGATTATTCTTATCGACATTCTCGACGCCAGAGACGCCTTTGAGGAAAGGTATCAGCAACCCAGCGAGATGAACGTTCACAAGTTCCTGGTGACCGGAGACAGCGCAACCAGCAGCATTCGATTTGCAATCAACTGCGCACGTGACAACCTGCGAATTACGCGAGACGCCTTACCAGAAGAAGCATGGGAGCAAGTCAACGAACTGCAGCTGTTTGCTAACGAGCGGGCCAGTACAGCAACGTCTAGAGGTAGCCGATCGCTGTTTTTGGACAGCATTATTCATCAATGCCAAGCGCTGACCGGGCTGTTGCAAACCACCGCACCAAGAGACCATGCCTACCGCTTTATGACCTTGGGCCGCATGGTTGAGCGAGCGGATATGACTGCTCGAATTATCGATGTAGGCGCAGGAGACATTCTGGATCGCGAAGGCGCTTTCTCTGGCATTGAGCCCATTCTGTGGGGTGCGTTACTCGAGGCGCTCTCTGGTCGCAGCGCGTACCGAAAAGCCATAGGACCCATCATTGAGCAAAATCCTATGATCGACTTTGTTTTCAAGGCGCCCACTTTCCCAAGATCACTATTTTTCTGTATCGACATGCTGCGTCGAGAACTTAAACTTTTACCGAAACACAATGATCCATTGGCTCACGCAGATAAGGTTCGCAGGCGCCTACAGCGCTACCGAAATTCCGACAACGATCGCGCCAAGTTGCACAAGTTTATCGACAGCATGCAAATCGCCCTGATTCAACTAAACGCTGAAATCACAGCACGCTGGTTCATTCAACACAGCGAATGATACGTTTCAACTGTCCCTGCGGTGCAGAGGTTTTCTTCGAAAGCCGTATCTGCCAGTTCTGTAAACGCGCATTGGCTTTCAACCCTAGTACCATGAGCTTTGAAGTGCTGCCGCAACAAGCAGCGCTGACAGAGCCAGACGCTGATAAGACCTTGTGTCAAAACGGTATCGATTTCGGGGTGTGTAATTGGCTGGCGCATAAAGATGCATCGGACGGATTATGTTCTGGATGTCAATACAACCGCACAATCCCAAACCTAAGCCGCACGGAAAATATTAAGCGTTGGGAGGTTATTGAAGCCGGAAAAAAGCGCCTGCTTTACGGCTTGCTGCGGCTCGGCATACCGATCACCAGTGGCTGGCAGCTGCCGGGCAAAGGCTTGCTCTTTGACTTCTTAGAGGATCAACGCAGCAACCCAGAAGCCGAGGCGTCCTTCATTACTACTGGGTTTTTGGACGGCATCATCACTCTCAATGTACTTGAGGCAGATCCGGCCCTGCGGTTTGTTGAACAGCAGGCGGCAAATGAGGTTTATCGAACAGTATTAGGCCATCTGCGGCACGAGAGCGGCCACTACGTATACAGCTTGTTCACCGAAGATCACTGCCTGCAACAAAGCTTCGCTGCACTTTTTGGTGACAGCAGCGAGGATTACAACCAAGCCTTACAACGGTTTTATGCCAATGGCGCCACACCAGACTGGGATCGAGACTATATTACACCCTACGCAAGCTCTCACCCCTTAGAAGATTGGGCAGAAACCTGGGGACACTATTTGCACCTTCACGACACTCTTGAAACCGCGGCTAGTTTCAAACTGATCCCAACGCCGCTGAGGGATCAGACCTTCGATGAGCGAATACAAAGTTGGCGTGATCTCAGCGTTGGCTTCAACGAGCTGAATAGAAGCATGGGTTTGAATGACGCCTATCCTTTCGTCATCAATGAAAAGGTCGCCGAAAAACTGCAATTTGCGAACGCTGTTACCGACGCTGTAAAAACGCAAAATCTAGAGTCGGCAGTTGCTCCACCGCACTCTTAACATTGTCATCCCAACTCTGCCGAAGTTCAGCCAGGTAGGGGTGTGATTCGTCCAACTCGGCATACCACTCATACGGCTGCAACGAATCCTTTTGATAAAACAGCACCTCAATAGGCGGTCCCACCGTCACGTTGGATCGCATTGTGCTGTCCAGCGACACAATCGCACACCTTAAGGCCGTCTGTATCGGCGTGTCTGCACGAATGATGCGGTCAAGAATAGGTTTGCCGTATTTTGTCTCACCAATCTGCAAAAAAGGATGCGCCTGTGAGGGTGTGATGTGGTTGCCCTCTGGATAAACCATATATAGCTCGGGCTGCTGACCGGCTATTTGTCCCCCGAGAATAAAGGTGGCACTGGCGTCTAACTCTGCACCCGGCCCCCCAGCAGCGGAATACTTAGCACTTTCCTTGGCGATTAAGTCACCAATGTAATCCGCAACGTCAGACACGTATTCTGCACGATGAATGGGGGCAGACTCTCCAGCCTCCAAGTCACGGTGAATTTGCGCCACGACCGCTTGGCTGGTTGCAAGATTACCTGCACTGAGTAGCACTAAAGACCGCTCACCCGGAAACGCGAAACGATGCATTTTACTGTATGAACTGACTCTATCCGCGCCCGCATTGGTTCTCGAATCGGAACAAAAAACCAAGCCCTCGTCCAAGGCAATCGCTAAGCAATAGGTCATAGAGGCGACAAAATCAGGTATCTGGATACCAAGAACACTAAGCGACCAAGTCGATCAATTCCACTAAATTCGTGCAAAAGCTGAGGCTCATCTAACTTGGGTCAATGGGTCTTGGACGGGTGAACCGATAAAGGCACTATTTTTGCAGGAGCTTGGGTCAATGCGTCTTGGACAGGTAAACCGATAAGGGCCCTACTTTTGCAAAAGCGCGGCTTGCGCGGCCGCTAGTCGGGCGACAGGTACACGCGGTGGCGAGCAGCTTACATAGTCTAGGCCCAGTTCTTCACAAAATGCTATCGAGGCGGCATCACCAGCGTGCTCACCACAAATACCCAGCTTCAAAGCCGCGCGGGTTTCACGTCCACGGCGAATCGCTGTCTGCATCAAACGCCCTACCCCCGCCTGATCAATGCTGGCAAAGGGATTGTGGCCATAAATTTCTTTCTCCCGGTAGACATCAAAAAAAGAGCCCATGTCGTCTCGAGAGAGACCCAAAGTGGTTTGGGTGAGGTCATTGGTTCCAAAGCTGAAAAACTCCGCCGTTTGCGCGATCTCGTCAGCCGTAATGGCTGCCCTGGGCACTTCGATCATGGTGCCGACCTTATAGGAGATCTTCACCCCGGAGCGACCTACCACTTCCTCGGCAACTTTTCGCACAATCGCCACTTGGTCCTTCAGCTCAGCATCAAAACCAACCAAGGGGACCATTATTTCCGGCCGCACCACCACTGGACGCTTGGCCTTTTGTAACGAAACAGCAGCCTCAAAAATCGCTCGAACCTGCATTTCGGTTATTTCTGGATGCAGAATCCCCAACCGGCAACCGCGACACCCAAGCATCGGGTTTTCTTCATACAGCGCCTTCATGCGTTCGATTATGTATTCCGTGGAAACATTTAACGTACGCGCAAGCTCCGCGCGGTGGGCTTCGTCGTGGGGTAAGAACTCATGCAGCGGCGGATCTAACAAGCGAATCGTGACCGGACGCCCATTCATTGCGCGAAACAGTCCTTGAAAGTCCTTTCTTTGAAACGGCAACAGCTTTTTCAATGCCCGCCCGCGCTGCTGCACATCAGCCGCCAGAATCATTTGACGCATATAGTCGATCCGGGTGCCTTCAAAGAACATATGCTCGGTGCGGCATAGGCCTATGCCTTCGGCGCCAAAAGCGATTGCCGCCTTGGCCATGGCAGGCGTATCAGCGTTCGTGCGAATTTTCATCCGCCGTGCCTTATCCGCCCAACCCATGACCGTTTCAAAAAGTTCGAAAGTGGCGCTGCTTTTCGCAGCCATCTGACCCTGCAGCACTCGCTTCACCTCGGAATCGGTGGTCTCGATCATGCCCGCATAAATATGTCCATTGCTGCCATCAATAGACAGATATTGACCCTCTTTAAGGGTCACCCCACCGGCCGTGAGGGTTCGAGCCGAATAATTGATCAGCAATCCACTGGCACCACACACGCACACTTTGCCAAGCTGACGAGCAACCAAAGCCGCGTGCGAGGATACCCCTCCCCGAGCTGTCAAAATGCCCTGGGCCAGCAGCATGCCGCGCAGATCATCCGGAGAGGTTTCTTCGCGCACCAGAATGACCTTGTTACCGAGCCGTGCTTTGCGCTCAGCCTCCGAAGCAGAAAACACGATCTGCCCTGATGCGGCCCCAGGACCGGCAGGTAAACCATGGCCAATACGCGACGCTTCGCGCCGTGCTTTGGCATCGAAGACAGGTACCAGCAGGGAATCGATGCTCTCTGCGGGAATTTTTAGGAGCGCTGTTTTTCGGGTCATAAGACGCTCTCGATTCATCTCAACGGCAATACGCACAGCAGCCAGCCCGGTGCGCTTACCGTTGCGAGTTTGGAGCATGAAAAGGCGCCCATCCTCGATCGTAAACTCAAAGTCCTGCATATCCCTAAAGTGGCGCTCTAGACGCCCCCGAACTTTCTCTAACTCGGCGAAAACCTCAGGCATGTCCTGAGCGAGCAGCGTGATTTCTTTCGGCGTGCGAATCCCGGCTACTACATCCTCGCCCTGAGCGTTCAGCAGATACTCACCGTAGAAGACCTTCTCGCCGGTGGCTGGGTCGCGGGTAAAAGCAACCCCGGTGCCGGAGGTCTCTCCGAGGTTACCAAATACCATGGCTTGAACATTAACCGCAGTACCCCATTCGACTGGAATGCCGTAACGCTGGCGATAGAGTATTGCCCGTTCGTTTTTCCATGATTTGAAGACGGCACCGATCGCGCCCCATAGTTGCTCGTAGACATCCTGCGGAAAAGCTGCTTTACAGCGTTGCTTGATCAGGCGTTTGTAGCGCTTCACCAACTCGCGCAAATCGGCGGCACTGAGATCTTGGTCTTCCGTGACAGCCAACTCGTGTTTAAGACGTGCCAACTGCTGCTGAAAAGGCGGCGGCTCCGCTTCACTACGCGAATGCACCCCCATCACGACCTCAGCATACATTTGGATGAAGCGGCGATAACAATCCCAAGCAAAACGCTCATCCTGGGCGCGTTCAGCCAACCCAACGACAGTTGCGTCATTCAAACCGAGGTTGAGAATCGTATCCATCATGCCCGGCATAGATTCCCGTGCTCCCGAACGTACCGAAAACAACAAAGGGTTCGCAGGATCACCAAAGCGTTTACCCTGCTGCCTCTCGACATCAGCAACGGCTTTACCCACCTCAGCCTCAAGCCCTACAGGATACTTTTCTTTGTGGGCATAGAAGGCGGTGCAAACATCTGTCGAGAGCGTGAACCCCGGCGGCACGGGTAGGCCAATAAGCGCCATCTCTGCCAAGTTTGCGCCCTTGCCACCCAGTTTTTCGCGCATGGAAGCCTCGCCGTCGGTGTGAACGCCAAAGGCGTAAACGAATTGTGTTTTGGCCTTGGTTGCCGCCTTTGACATTGTTTACCCCCTAAACCGGTTACCATCTTCGCGTTGGCGAACACATACAGGTGAACCACACGTATTCCGCAATATAGCAAAGGAAATGGTTGAGTGGGATTGCATCCCTTCGATCTGGCAAGACGTTAGGCACATGCTCTAAACGAAATGCTAAAGTCGCCTAAGTAAACAGACCTGAATGCTTTCCACTGATACGCAACCAATATTTTTTTAATAAATATCAATACTTTATTACTAATTTTTTATATCGATTAGTCAGTTTGGCGTAGGCACTCACTACAACCCACAGCGGGCAGGACGACCGGTAGACGCCTCTTGTGCTGCATCACCTTGCCTAACAACCCACCGTTAGCTGCTCGCCGCTGGAGATGCTGATTTGTCACAATGTCCGCGCAGCGCGGTTAAGGGCGGTGCGAGGGGCTAGCCACCTGCTTGGGCCCAGCTGAAGCCGCGAAAAATTGCATTCATAAACAACAGATTGAGAGCATGCTGTTGGGCGCGAAAATTTGGATCTTGAGTAAAGCCAATGACCATGCCCGAGCCCTTCGGCTGAGCAACGACATACGGTTTAAACGCAAGCTGTTGCTGGTTCCAGTCCCACATAAAGCCACTCGCCAATAGCTTATCAGCAGCCGCAAAACGCACCACATTCGCACCCTGATCCTCGCGCAGAGGGGTATAGATTGCTGAACCGGTAACGAGTGGATGCAATTCCTGTTTTAAACCAACGGATAACCAGTGATCAGATTCAACCACTGCTCGCGCAATGGCACCCGAAACGACTTTAGGGTTGGGCGTCTGAGCCGCGGTGCGCGCCTTAAATGTCTCTGCATCAAGCACCGTCCCAGAAACAAAGAGCGAGTCTGTTTTATCGGCGGCGGAGTTGACCGTATTTTTATCTGCAACTTCAGAAGCTTTTTGTGTTCGTAAACCTTTAGCCAAGCGCTCGCGCCGAATGGATAAAAGGTCGACATCCGGGTGCGCAAGAAAAGACGTCGCATCATCCAACGAGATTAGAACACCACCGTTCCTCACCCAGCGACCAAGCGCCTCGCGAAAGTTTTTGCCCAACGCAGACAAGTAGCGGCTGTGTCGACCGTCAGGCATCAGCAGCACGTCAAACTGCGCTAGGTCAATACGCCCTAACGATTGAGTTCGCACAGCAGTTACGGGGTATTCGAAGACTTGTTCCAACAAGTACCTCGTGCTGCCAGCGCTGTATGCGTTCGTTGGTTCGTCCCACAGCAGCGCTACCTTGGGTGCTTGTATGACCATGACATCACCACTACCGAAATTAGGTCCGTCAGATACCCAACTGTCGTCAACACTGACGACCTCAGCGCCGGTTTCAGTAGCAAGCCGTTGCACTACATCATGGATCCCAGCATCGTTGTTATGCACATTAATGATCAACGTGCCACGTCCATACCGACGCTGCTGGTGCGTGAAGGCCAAGTTCGAACTCTTGATGTGAACACCTGCGCGTAACGCTTTTGTAAGGAATAAGCCCGAAGCGTGCGAACCCCAAGGCACAAGGTACGCTAACTGAGCTTGGTCCAAGGGCGTGGTGGTTTGCCAGGTCGAAGTATCGGTGATCGCCTCGCTCTTTGCAGTTACCAGGCGCGCACAGTTATTGGTCTTTACGCCGTACATCAAAGGCAACGACCACGCGGTAACGTCGTAAATCTGGCTCGCCTGTCTTTTTTCCGATCGTTCAGCTTCTTGGCGGAGAAAATCCGCGGGAAGATCGACTTGCTCTTCCAGCAACGTTTGAATCAAACGACTTGCTGGTTGGTCCAGATTTAGGAAATAACTCCCAGCATCAAAGCTTTGGCCACATACCCGAAAATCTTCTAGAGATTGTCTGACTTCTATTCCCTGCTGGGACAAGCTGCGCGCCATGATAAACCCGGCGTCCGAACCCGGCTCATTGGCAAAAATATAAGACTTGGTCTTGCCCTTTGACCCAATCTCTATCGCAGAACGCCGATACTCGTAGAACTGTTGCAGTAACTTTTGTCGATTACTCGCTACGGTTTCGATCGTCGCCAACGAAGCAACAAAGTGATTTCTGACTGTTTCGGCATAGCTAAATTGCGAACCGTCATAACGCGTCGCAATCAACCCGCGAGCCGACGCTTGTTCGTAGGTCATAGCAATTGCGCCATGATAAATCGGCCAACTGGCCCCATAACCGGGGTAGAACGCATCGAACACTTCACGGGTAAAGTAGTCGATTCCAAAATGATCGAACCGTTTGGCGTTGGTCTTCCCAAACATGATCAAAGAAGCGCGTTGTTCAGCGGTGATAAATGGATTGTAAGGCTCCGCTTCAGGCGCAAAGAAATAAGTTGAATCAGAGCCCATTTCATGAGCGTCCACAAAGGCTACCGGCATCCATTCAAGAAATGCCTTGGCATGGGCGCGTATCTCTGGTTGGGTTTGCGCAAACCAATCTCTATTCAAATCGAACAAGTAGTGATTCGTTCTGCCCCGAGGCCATGGTTCGTTGTGCTCTGCGCTGTCCATGTTCGCGTCCGCTACAGGGCCTCTTGCCATTTCGAAATGATGGACAAAACGATCCCGTCCATCAGGATTTTGTACCGGCACCAGAACAGTAACCGTCTCCTCCATGGCCGCCTTAGCCACTGGGTCATCAGTGCTGGCTAGTAGGTGGTAGGCGGTCGCCATAGCCGCCTCGGTGGAGGAAATTTCATTACCGTGAACGCTATAAGAGAGCCAAGTGACCGCTGGCGTACTCTCGATTAGTTCCTGTGCTTGTGACTCGGATAGCTGCCGTGGGTCTGCAAGTTGCTGCATGTTGTTTTTTATGTCAGCAAGCCTGGCGATATTTTTCTCATTTGAGAGCACAACGTAAAACAGCGTTCTACCCTCCCAACTGCTGCCGTAGTCAAAGATGCGCACATTTTGCGGCGCGAAGTCTTGCAGCGCCTCGAAGTATCTCCTGGCATCGGCTGTCCAATTAATATCAGTGCCCAACGAATGGCCAAGGACCTGCTCCGCTGTGGGAACCGCGTCGTTGTAAGCGTAAAGTCCGAATATGGTTGCCGAATCTTTAGCCAACAAATTTGGACTATAAATGAGCAACGGTGCTAAGCATAACCATGCCCGAAACAGCCACAGCATAAGTTTATTGTTTCTTCCTACACTTGTTTCAGCGTTCATGAACTGCTGCTCCCTAATCAAAATTTTCTCAGCAAACGTTATCGTCATTTCTTTGTGAGGCCCCGCTCAAGCGGCATGACAACACTTAAAACCTCGTCGCAAACCGTCAGCGAACGCTCAGAACAGTCGCCGTCTCAGCATCCGTTGCACTGACGCTTGATACATCGGCCTCAATCAACGCCTCCACTGCCGCTGCGTGACTGAGCAATGCTTTATCGCTCCAAGGCCGCCCGATCAAAGAAATCCCTACCGGCAACCCATCAATAGCGAACCCTGGAAGCGTAATGTGCGGAAGGCCAGCGATCGCAGCGAAGTGGCCGTTACCAAAACGCGGGACGTTCTTCATCCCCACGTCATCACCACCACTATATTCTGTCAACCAAGCGGGCCCTCGAGTAAGCCCAATAAAGCCGTCAAGATCATTTGCGTCGAGTAGTCCAATGGTTTGATCGCGCACCTCGGCGATGATGCGTCTGGCGTTGGCATAGGCCTTGTGTTCATCCTGCACGACTAATGCATGCTGAAATATTTCCTGCCCAAAGTAAGGCATTACCGTTGCCTTGTTTTGGCTATTGAAATCGATCAGCGACTGCAATGTTTTCTTCGGCTCACTGGCCGATGCCAAATAAGCTTCAAGCCCGCGCTTAAACTCGTACAACAGAATTAAGTAGCTCTGCTGGCTTGGGTACTTCCGCGTATCCTCAAAGAGCACCACTTCGCCCCCAAGCGTCCCCACAATAGTTGTCAGGTACTGCAGAAGCGTATTCGCCGCAGCATTGTCGCTGCCAGACGACAACAGACCAAATTTTTTGCCACGCAACGAACGGTTACTCGTCGCCGCTACAAGGTCGTAGTCAAAATCAGCTGGAATTGCCTGGGTAGCCGGATCTTGGGCGTCGGGCCCCGCCATGGCCGCTAGCGCGCGCGCTACAATTTCTACACTCGAACCTAAGGCACCCGCAGTGTCTTGCGAGGCAGCGATAGGAATGACGCCGCTGCGACTGATAAGACCAACCGTAGGTTTCATGCCAACGACGCCGTTTACCGAGGCTGGGCAACTGATAGAACCGTTTGTCTCGGTGCCGATTGCGACCTCTACAAGGCCTGCGGCAACGGCGACAGCAGAGCCCGAACTAGACCCGCAGGGATTAAGATTATCCCCAAGTACGTGGCTTGTTTGACCGCCGTAGCTAGACCATCCGCTGACAGATTTCGTGGAACGAAAGTTCGCCCATTCTGAAAGATTTGTCTTACCAAAAATATTGAAGCCCGCTGCACGCAGTTTTTTAACCAGGAACGCGTCTTCCAAGGCAACGTTCTTTGCTAATGCCAACGAACCCGCCGAGGTCACTGTGCCGGCGATATCGATGTTGTCTTTAATGGCTATATCTAAGGCGGCAGTTTCTTTGGAGCCGTATATTTCAATGAACGCATTATTGGGATCCTCGACCGCAGCCGCGGCCATCGAGGCCACCAAGGTCAGGCAGCTGACCATCAAGAATCTATAAAAAACAATGCCGTTTATAATCAATCCTGAAAATAGAGATGCTTCGTTTTAGGAATCGCTCGCCGTTTCACTGGGTGTCGCTTAGAAGGCTTTGAGCCAAATTAGTCTCTAAGAAATCCGCAACTGCTCGGTAGAAAACGACTCGATTTTCTAGCTTTCGAATCGAGTGGCCTTCGTCCGAAAATCGAAGGTAAGTTACTGGGTGACCGGCTTTGCGTACTGCGCTGACAATGCGATCGGATTCGGTTACTGGGTCTCGGGGATCGTTCGCTCCATGAGAGACCAACATCGGCACATTGATCTTGTCTGCATTGTTGATCGGCGAATTAACCGCATAGAATGCCTGCCACTTGGGGTCTGTTATGTCGCCATACTCAATCCGATCAGAAGCCTTTAGCCCCGGCGAGGCCTCCTCTAAAGCCCGCACCCAGTCCGATACACCAACCACAGATACTCCGGCTTGAAAAACGCCTGGATAACGACCTAGCACATCATTCACCATGTACCCACCGTAGGACCCGCCCATCACTGCAAGGCGATCGCCGTCCAACCTCACGTGCTTGCCCAGGAAAGCCGCGGTATCGACCAGATCGCTCACTGAGTTCAGCCGCAACTCCTGATTATCGAGCCGCGCATAAGTTTTGCCAAAACCGGTGGATCCGCGCACATTAACGGCAAACACGGCAATGCCCCGATTCACCAAATACTGTTCTACCGGCCGAAATCCAGGCCGACTCTGGGCGGTCGGACCGCCGTGAACCTGAACGACGGTCGGACGTTTGCCAGGAAAAGCCTCCGCATCAGGCAGATACAACAGGCCTTGCAGTTGCACCCCATCTTGGGCTGGATAATTCAAAGATTTTGGCGTGACGAAAGTTGCTGGATCAAGACCACCAAGCGAGGCCGTAAACACTCGCTCAACCTGCTTGGGGGACTCAATCGACCAGACATAAACATCCCCCGGTGTACCCGGCCCATTAAGATTTACCGACGCAGTCTCGCCAGTTGCGCTGACGTCAACGGCGTACACTCCGGCGGGTAACTCAGGAAAAGCGATGGGTTGTTGGGTGGTTAAATCAATGCCCTGCAGCTTTGAGTATCCTTCTTGGTTGGTTGTCCACAAAAGGCGATCACCGTCGCCAGCAAGCTGAACGTTGTCCGCATCGGCATCAGTTGCAAACAGTGTCATTAGCTGGCCGCTTACCAAATCGTAAAAGGCCACCGCATTGAATTCTCGATCTAAGTTTGTTGCCAAGTAAAAACCAGAACCGTCGGGCCGCCACTGAAAGTCAGAGAAATTTGCAGCTACCTTTGGTTGCATCAAAGGCGTCATGTCGCCTGTTTTAGCGTTTAGTAGGTATACATCGTTGGCGTCTTCGCCTCGGGTTTCGGAAACGATGACAAGATCACCGTTAGGCTGCCAAGCTTCTGGAAAAAAACCGAACTTACTTTCATAAACTAAGCGCGTCTCACCACTCGACACTTCAACAACATAAAGATCAAAGTCACGACCGTTGCGCTCTGTTGAGGCGTAAATTGCTTTTTCGCCATCGGCCGAAAAATCTCCCAATCTGCGAAACGCGTCAGACGCTGGCAGCAGTTCTCGCTCTGATGAGCCATCTAGCGACAGGATGGAAAATCCCTCGCGCTCGTTACCCTCTACATCACGTCCGATTAAGAATTCGCTGCCGTTTGGCAAAAACGCATAAAAAGTAATGCCGCCACCAAAGGTAAGTTGTTGGGGAGCACCGCCACTACTGGGCATTCGCCAAAGCTGCGGCTCGCCTGTAATTGACCAGATAAAGGCCAGGGTTTCACCGTCAGGCGATAGGCTGACCGACCTCGCTCCTTGAGCCAATAAATAGCGATTGATGTCCTGGGGTTTCTCACCGGCAAGACCCACGTCGACCTTCTGTGGCGTGGGGATATCCTCTGGATATGGCCAATCGCTCTCGGCGATCAAGAGGTTGGGGTGCATGACTGCCATGCAAAAGACTGAGGCTAAAGCGACTTTCCGTCGCTGTAACTTACTGCGCAAAAATAACATCGTGCACCTGTTTCGATTGCAAGGGTTGAAACAGTTGACCACCGAAAAGACGAAAAGCTCGGTATCAGGATGAGTACGCGTTTCGGTAACTGAACCCCTACGAATATCTTTGATATTAGGCCTACAATTGTGAGCTTATTGTCAATTTTGCGCAGCCGATTAGACATCTCAGGAAAGCTTTATGCCCAAGCACTCTGCATCGCGGCAACTCCGATACGAGTTAACCTGAACCCTTGTAGCGAGAAGAAGCCGAACTTTGCGTGCTTGAACGGCGCACAGCTAGTTGGTGCCCATCTTATTAGTAACGCGCACGGGTCCAATTCTAGACAAAAAGCGAGCGGCCCAGGAGCAGCGGCGCTGCCCCTGTTTAACTTTCCCACCATGGATAAAACGGCGGCATCTCTCGCGCTGATTCATTAAAAACAGCTTCCCGCTTCTCTAAAAAGGACGCCACCCCCTCCTTGCCGCTGCCCAGACTTGAATAAAATATCGATAGCGAATCAACATTATGGGCGTCGCGGGGGTGATCTTGAGCTGAGTTTCGGTACATCATTTGCCGAGTCAGCGCGATCGCTACCGGACTGTGCTTCACTATTTTCTTAGCGATCTCATAGGCGGCTGGTAAAAGCTCATCCGGCTCGTAAGCAGATTTCGCAAAGCCTGCTTGCACAAGAGTATCCGATTCCAAAATCTCAGCGGTGTAGCACCATTCCAGGGCTGTTGGTAAGCCAACCACTCTTGGCAGGAACCAGCTGGAACATGCCTCCGGGGTAATACCGATTTTGTTGAAGACAAAACCAACCTTTGCTTTGGTAGATACGAGTCGGATGTCCATTGCACAGGTCATAGTGGCCCCAATACCCACTGCGGCGCCGTTGATTGCAGCAATCACAGGCTTTTTGCAGTCGTAAATTGCCAGCGTTACTAGACCGCCCTCGTCACGTACACCGTGCAGGATGTGGGCCTCCTCTCCTCTTTCAGCCACGTCCTCTAACGTTGGCCGCTGACTCTCATCAAGACCAAAGACGTTGCCTTCGATGGATAGGTCCATGCCGGCACAGAAAGCTCGCCCGGCACCGGTCACGACAATCGCCCCGACCTCGTCATCCTCGCTGGCTTGGTTGAACGCCTCGACCAACTCTCGCGCCATTTCCAGCGTGAAAGCATTTAATTTCTCGGGCAGGTTTAAGGTGAGCGTAAGAATTCCTTCCTCCACCGCGTAACTGAGCGTTTTGTAATCCACAGCAAATCTCCTTTTTGGCCGCGGAAGTCTAGCAGACCAAGCTGTTCGCCTACTCTTGGACTTCGTTCAGCGCAGTATCGTGGGACCAGCGTTATCCGTTCCCGATGTAACATCGAGCATAGTCGTGCACGCTGAATACCCTGGGAAAACCTGAAACCTTGCCACTGCAATACGGCTCTGGGGCATGCCTAACAAATATTGTTACCCGTCTGCGCTGACTAAATAGATCGAGACGAGAACATCATACGAAAACGCAACCAGTCCAAACTGTGCGCACCGTTTTGCCATACCGTTCCGAAGGACCCTCAGCTTTTTTTGATGCCCAATGTCAGGGAATACTGTGATCAGGGTAGCGAGATCTAGACTCCGCCGCTTTTGGCAAGACTTGCCGAGTAAGTGCGATGGCTACCGGACGGCACACGACTATTCTTCATGTCTGGCAACGGCGACTAAATGGATAACCCTGGTATCTACGGAAGGCTTACCAACACACAAAATTTGTTCATTAATCGAGATGCTTGTCTACTATGTAGGTTCTGGAAATCAAATCGAGGCATGAGCACTGTTTATCAAATGAAGCTGGGATGTACTTTTTTAGTCTGTTCCGTTCTATTGCTGTATGCGAATACCGCCATTACGGACGTTGAACACGAGCACGACTCACACGCGGAGGACTTTGAGGAAGTCGTGGTGCAAGCCACCCGAACCGGCCGACGCATACAGGATGTCGCACTGAGAGTTGAGGTCTTGTCCGGACACGAGCTCGAAGAAAAGTTACTTATGCGCCCGAGCAATATTTCTATGATGCTCAACGACACCGGCGGTCTCCGTGTCCAAGTCACCTCGCCGGCCTTAGGTTCCGCAAACGTGAGAATCCATGGTATGCGTGGTCGCTATACGCAACTGCTGGCGGACGGGTTACCCCTGTACGGCGGACAAGCGTCGTCACTAGGGCTGTTGCAGGTACCCCCTAGCGATCTCGGACAGATAGAGATCATTAAAGGAGCAGCGTCATCTCTTTACGGCGGGCAAGCTCTCGGCGGCGTTATCAATCTGGTATCGAAATACCCGAGCTCGCAACCCGGCGGTGAAGTCATTCTCAATGCCACCACCCGCAATGGCCAGGATCTGTCTGCATACGGCGAAACGGGTTTGAGCGAGCCCATCCGTGCCTCGTTGTTAGCCAACGTTAGTCGCCAGTCCGCCCAGGACCTCGACGGCGACCGGTGGATCGACATGCCAAGCTACAGTCGCGTAGCGGTACGACCACGCATCTTCTACGAGGGCGATGGCGGTACACGGGGGTTTGTTACGTTTGGTGCGATGACCGAAGACCGACGCGGGGGAACCCTATCCAATGGAACTGTGCCTAGCGGCGACCCCTATCCCCAAGATCAGAGAACACGAAGGCTAGACGCTGGGGTAAAGCTCAGCCACCCCTTAAGCGACCACACGACAGCCTCGGTGCGAGCCTCTGCAATGCGGCAAGATCACGATCACCGATTTGGTGACCGTCTTGAAGTGGATCGTCATGAAACACAGCTGCTGGAGCTCTCCGTCGCACGGAACTCATCACGCGCGACTTGGGTGGGTGGCGCGGCTCTTCAGATAGATCAGTACCGAGCTGACACCCCCCCGGATTTTGATTACCGTTATAGCGTACCGGCCCTCTTTGGACAGTTAGATTACGATCTATCGGATAACGTATCCATTGCGGCCAGCACTCGTTGGGACAGCCATAGTCAATACGGCCCTCAGCTGAGCCCTCGAATCTCTGTGCTTTATCGACCTGGCAACTGGACCGTCCGCGGGTCTTTGGGTCGAGGTTTCTATGCGCCAACGCCCTTTATCGAAGAGACCGAGGCCACAGGTCTTTTCGCGATTACACCTCTAGAGGATCTGAAGGTTGAACATGCGCAAACGGCGTCCCTTGACCTTGGTTATTCCCTGGGCAGCCTTGAAGCCGGTATTACCCTGTTCGCGTCTGACGTAGCCAATGCGATTACGGCGATACCCACACCATACGAAAAAGTGCGGCTCGCTAACGCTAACAATACGACAAAGACGCGCGGAATCGATGCGTTACTTCGCTGGCGGCAGGAACCCTTTGTAATCACTGCCAGTTACCTCGTGCTTGACGCAACGGAGCAACTTGATGAAACAAAAGCGCGACAGCAAGTCGCACTCACCCCAAAACAATCCGCTGGTTTAGTCGCTATGTGGGAGCAGCATGGGCGCGGCCGCGTGGGCATTGAGCTTTACTACACTGGCGAACAGTCGTTGTCTGACAACCCTTACAGAGATAAGAGCAAGCCATACCTGCATGTAGGATTGTTGGGAGAAATAAACCTTGGGCGCATGAGCTTATTTCTTAATCTAGAAAATCTATTAGACGTGAGGCAAACCCGTACGGATCCACTGCTACGAAGGACAAAAAGTATTGCCGGCGCCTGGACCGTAGACGCATGGTCTCCACTCGAGGGGTTTATTGCGAACGCAGGGGTGCGAATCCAATTCTAAATGGTCGGGGTAGAGAGATTTGAACTCCCGACATCCTGCTCCCAAAGCAGGCGCGCTACCAGACTGCGCTATACCCCGACAATCGCCGCCAGCGAGACCTCGACCGGTTGCGAGGGAGCAGGATAATACTGGGCAGTCTCAGTCCGGTCAAACGCCGTGGGATGATTGTTACCCAGATAGGCTATTGAGGACATGGCTAATGCGGGTGGCGGTTTCATTAGTGATTCGGCCGGGTCAACGGTAAACTGCCGCTTTTGGGAGCACCAATGACCGCCCAGCTCATAGACGGCAACGCCATAGCGAAATCGATCCGAGCTGACCTGGCCACAGTTATTGAGGGCTGGCGCAGCGCTGGACATCGCCAGCCCGGACTGGCTGTCATTCTAGTGGGTAACGATCCGGCTTCGGAGGTCTACGTTAAAGGTAAGCGCCGTGACTGCGAACAGGTCGGCGTACACTCCACCGCGCTGCATTTACCCCAAAATACGCCTCAATCGACTCTCGAAAGTCACATAGACCAACTTAATGCCGACCCACTGATCGACGGCATCTTAGTACAGACCCCGCTACCGGATCACATCGACGAAGACCGGATCATCGACCGAATAAAGCCCAGCAAGGACGTCGACGGTTTTCATGCCTACAACATTGGCCGTCTAACACTACGACGTCCCACTCTACGCAGTTGTACACCCAAAGGTGTTATGCAGTTGCTTGAACATATTGGCACAGACTTCAAAAACACTGACGCAGTCATCATTGGTGCTTCGAATCATGTGGGTCGCCCCATGGGGCTGGAACTGTTGCTAGCTGGTAGCACAGTGACCACAGCGCATAAATTTACCAAGGACACAGGAGCCCGAGCGCGCCAAGCCGATCTACTGATCAGTGCGGTAGGTAAACCTGGACTGGTTCCTGCTGAATGGGTCAAACCCGGCGCTACCGTTATTGATATCGGCATTACCCGCGGCGACAACAACAAGCTGTATGGCGATGTTCAATTCGATGCGGTGCAAGAAATCGCTGGTTGGATCACCCCTGTGCCTGGCGGCGTCGGCCCGATGACGCGCGTGGCCTTACTGCAAAACACCATGCAAGCCGCGGCGCTGAAACTTGGCATCGACTGGCCCAAGGCCTAAGAACGAGCGATCTGATGCAACGTTTGTTCATTTCCGACCTGCATTTAGATTCCTCAACCAGCCCGCAATTTCTGCGCTTTGCTGAATGCCTGGATTTGGAGTCAAGCCGTGTTGAGGAAATCTACATACTCGGTGATCTGGTAGAAATGTGGATCGGTGACGACAACGATGATCCCTTTGCTACGGCATTGGTGAATGCCATAAAACGTGCCAATAGCCAGTGTGCTGTCTTTCTTATGCACGGCAACCGCGACTTCTTGTTTGGCGAGCAATTCGCCCGACACACCGGTGTAAGGCTGTTGCCGGAGATTCACCAACCAGAACCTGGTTTGCTGTTATGTCATGGTGACGAACTGTGTGTAGACGACACGGCGTATCAAAAGTTGCGTCTGCAATTGCGCAGCAGCGCGTGGCAATCAGAATTCTTAGCCCGGCCGCTGACTGAGCGGCGAGCCTTTGGCAACGACCTGCGTAAACGCAGCATGCAAGAGAACGCCAACAAAGCAGAATCCATTATGGATGCGAACCCCCAAGCTATCGCACAGCTGATTGATAAACACGAGGTCAAGGTTTTGATCCACGGCCACACCCATCGCCCGGAATTCAGCCTCACTGACCGGCAACAGCGTCGCGTTGTGCTGGGGGCTTGGGAGCGCTGCGGTTGGTTATGCCGTCAACAAGATCAGCGGTTTAGCCTCGAGTGTTTTAGCCTGGCACGCCGCTATGGAACCTAAACTCAGCATCGCCAGATGTAACCAGTTGGGCGTCTGTCTGTAAAAACGCCTCGATTCGATCTGGCACATTTATGTCTATAGAGCTGGCCTCGGCAAAGCCTTGGGCCAGCTGTAAATAGTCCTTAAAATGCCGTGCTTCGGACTTAAGAAGATTTTGGTACAACTGGGCAATATGCTCTGGTAACACGGGTATTAACGTCGCAAATCGCTCACAAGAACGCGCCTCCACCACGGCACCGCAGATCAGTGAATCGACCAGTCGCTGGGGCTCATGCTTGCTAATTAGCTGGTGCAAGCGCGCCGCGTAACGCCCCGGGCTTAGTTGAACATAGTCAATATCCAGCTGGGTCATCAGATCCACCACCTGTTCAAAATGGCGTAGTTCTTCTCGCGCCAGACGCGACATTTTTTGCAGCAAGTGCGGATGCTCTACGTAACGATAGGTCAAAGCGATCGCATTGCTGGCCGCCTTTTTCTCACAATTCGCGTGGTCGACCAGCAGCTCAGGTAGATGTGCTACAGCGGCGCACTGCCAAGCTCGCGGCGTCGGCACGTGCAGGAATTCCAAAACGAGATCTATCACGGAGGTCATTAAACTGTGACTTTAAAGTTACGCTCATAGTGAGCTTGCGCACGCACAAAACTTTCTGCATCTAACGTTTGCAGCGCCGCGAGCGAATCTGTTTCTGTTGTTTGTTGGCTAGGCCTCCAAGCCTCGCTGAACTCCAGTCCTGCAACTGCCAATGATCGGCTGTTCTGCACCAAGTGCACTACCGCACTGTAGAGTAAGTCGTTGAATTGCGATGCTGTTAGCTCAGCGTGCTCGCAATAGTTCTGAAAGCGCTGTTGATCTACGCATTCGACAACTTGACCTAGCACTTCGTCTCGCATCGACTTAAGGCGCTGCCATACCAATTGTTGTTGCGCTTCGTCGTAGCCATTCCACTGAACTATTTCGTGGGCGTACCGTTTGCACCCTCGGCACACCAGGTCGCCATAGGTGGTGGAACAAATACCTACGCAGGGAGTGGGTCGTCGAGTCGCCATTCGCGATTACCTGTGTCCTCTTGTGTTATCCGTGACTGTGCAAGTCTAAGGCATCATCTGCCGAGACCCGGGCGTTCTGATCGACCGACTGGATAGGCCGGTTTATCGGCAAATCTAGTTCGCGTTGCAGCTTCGAATGGTCATTCCGGGTCGCTGACACCTTAGCTAGATAGGCTTCATCAATGTCGCCTGTGACGTATTTGCCGTCAAAGGCTGAACATTCAAAGTCATGTACATGGGGATTGCCCTCGTGTGTACTGGCTTTCAAGTCCTCAATACTCTGATACAACAACCAATCTGCACCGATATATTGTGCTACCTGTTCATCGCTGCGTTCGTGAGCAACAAACTCTTCACGGGCAGGCATGTCGATGCCGTAAACGTTTTGGTAGCGCAGCGCCGGTGCAGCCGATGCCATATATACTTTTCTCGCTCCGGCCTCCCGAGCCATTTGAATAATTTGCTGAATCGTTGTGCCGCGCACAATGGAATCGTCGACTAACAGCACATTTTTGCCTTTAAATTCCAGGTCTATGGCATTGAGTTTATGCCGTACAGATTTCTGTCGTTGTTTCTGCCCCGGCATGATGAACGTGCGACCAATGTAGCGATTTTTTACAAAGCCCTCGCGGTATTTGGTCCCCAGCTCATGGGCCAACGGCAGCGCCGCCGTGCGCCCGGTGTCAGGAATCGGTATGACCACATCAATGTCGTGATCATGTTGACTGTATTGTGCCAGTACACGATGGGCTAGATGTTCGCCCATGCGCAAACGGCTTTTGTAAACAGAGATGTCATCGATTATGGAATCTGGCCGGGCGAAATATACATGCTCAAAAATACACGGCACCAAGCGCGTATTAGCCGCGCATTTGTGCTTGTGTATTTGCCCATCGTTGCTGATGAAAATGGCTTCGCCAGGGGCGACATCAGCAATTCGATTAAAACCCAAGATATCTAACGCCACCGACTCTGAGGCGATCATGTACTCGGTGCCCAAAGCTGACTCCCGAGAGCCATACATCAGAGGTCTAATACCGTAAGGATCACGGAAACCTAAAATGCCCGAGCCAATAACCATGGCGACCACAGCATAAGCTCCGCGACAGCGCTCATGTACAGCACTGACGGCTTTGAATAGCTCAGAGGGAGAAGGATTGAGCGCATGCATAGTGCTGAGTTCATTAGCCAACACGTTAAGTAAAACTTCGGAATCGCTGTTGGTATTCAGGTGCCGAAGATTTTCCCTAAACAGGTCTTTTTTCAACTCATCGGTATTGGTCAGGTTACCGTTATGAGCCAGTGCTATGCCGTAGGGTGAGTTGACATATAGGGGTTGCGCTTCTGCGGAGCTGGCTGATCCAGCGGTGGGGTAACGACAGTGCCCAAGTCCTACGTTGCCCTGGAGGCGCGCCATGTGTTCTTCACGAAATACGTCGCTCACCAAACCGTTGTGCTTGCGCAAAAAACATCGATGGCCGTCACTGGTCACTATACCGGCAGCGTCTTGACCGCGATGTTGTAACGCTGTCAGCGCGTCGTAGAGATCCTGCTTAACTTCTTCATGAGCCACCAGGCCAACGATTCCGCACATAATCTATGCTGTCCCGCCAGCGACGAGGCGTTGCTCAATACTCATAGTCTTCAAAATCCAGCTCGACATCATCGGGAAGATCAGGCGCTTCAGCGTCCTCCCCTTGCTGACGTAAGTCGCTCATCACCTCATTTGCGTAATCAAGGCCTCCCCATACCTCGTCTTCAAAATCGAGGTAGGTGTCTTTGAGTTCTGAGGCTTCCCACCAGTACGCCCCACTGGCAAAGGTTTGAATACCCATCAACAACACAGTCACAACAACCACCCCACGAAATCCACCAAAAATGATGCCAAGAAAGCGGTCGGTCCCTGTAAGTCCCGAGGACGATACCGCTCTCGTTAGGAACAACTGCAGGTTCAGGCCAACGATGACAGCGATGGTGAACATGATCCCATACGCTGCGTTCAAACCTAGCGGACTGTCTGCCCATTCGTCGGGAAAAGTTGACGCCAACACTGGCCCAAAAAACATGGCAGCCGCGACTGCACCTATCCAAGCTCCCAACGACGTCGCTTCTTTGACAAAGCCACGCGTCAGACCGATCACGGCTGAAATAATGATAAGGCCAACTATAATTACGTCGAACATTGGCATAGCACTACTGACTCATCTCTACTACACGGGGCTCAAGGTTCATGGCAACACTCAATACGTCGCGCATCTCTCGAGCCTCAGTATGACTCAGCAATGGACCGATCGCGACTCGATGAACCAGATTTTCTACACTATTTTCGCCACCAACTTTGCGTTTGGCGACACTGGTGAAAGCCTCGTAGCCGTCGTTACGCAGTTGATCACGTAACGTTAAAGCAGCTTTGGAATCCCTCAACTCATTTACGAGGACGGCAAGCACCCTGCTGCTTTTGCGCACAGGCCGCAACACCGGTTCTCCAAACCGAGTACCGTTCTCAGTATTGAATCCATCCTCGTCGACTTCCGCGTTAAGCCGACGCACTCGATCAATCACATCGCTCGCCGGGGCGACCTCTTCATAGCTCGGTACAGCAGGCGTTTTTTGCAATGGGGCTGACAACTGTTGCCGCAGTTTTTGCACCCGCTCCTCGCGCAGTGGCGCGCTGCCGTTGATGGCGAATGTTTGGTAGTCAACTGATGGGCCGTCGAATAGCGTTGGCACAGTGATCAGCAGCAGAGAGAACACCACCAGAGCGGTGGTGAACCGCAGCCTGAAACGTTCATTGGTCATGATTCAATTCGAGCCATGGGCTTTGTTCGATCGCATTGAAAGAGCCGAAGACCAGAATAACATCACCGACATCGCTCGCCATCATAGCCTGATCAAGGGCAGTGGCCATATCTGGCGCCTGCTCACAGTCAATACCCATAGCCATACCCAGTTGCGCCGCACTAAAGCCTCGATCGCCTTGACTGTCCACTAAGATCCAAGAACTATCAAAAACGCTGCTCAACTCGCGATACACACCAAGGTGATTCTTATCAGCCAACATCGCACACAACACCCACTTTGGGCGAAGGTTGCGCTGCAACAATTGTTTAGTCAAAAAAGCAGCCCCAGCGGGATTATGCCCGACATCATGCACACATAACCGTCCTTGCAGGGACACCTGTTGCAGGCGCCCGGCGATGAAGCCATGTTCTGCTGTGCGCGCAAGATTGCTAGCGGTTATAGGCACAAGATGCATCGCCGCCTGGTAGGCCAAAGCGATATTATTGGGTGCCAAATGGCCAATGGGTAACTGATCCACTTCATCCCCATCCCACTGAAGGCTCCAAGTATTTTGCCCATGATCTATTGCAACCTTGAAGTCTACGCCCGCGCGTTTGGGCTTCAGCTGCAAGTCGTCACAGCGCTGAATGACCGTGCTAGGCATATCCTCACCCAAAACGACCTGCTGGCCCGGGCGTAAAATACCAGCTTTCTCTGTGCCAATGGCCTCGCGCGTGTTGCCAAGGAAACTTTGGTGATCCAAACCGATGCTGGTAATCACTGCAACATCGGCGTCGATCACGTTAAAAGCGTCCAACCGTCCACCTAAACCGATTTCCAGAATCGCAACGTCCACCTTGTGTGTTTTCGCACTCCACAAAGCGGCTAAGGCGGAGAATTCAAAATAGGTCAGCGGCAAAACAGGTTCGATGCATCGGGCCGCTTCTAATTCTGCGAACGCGGCACATATGACGTCGTCTTCGAGTTCAACGCCATCAACGCGCAAGCGCTCATTAAAGCGCTGGATATGAGGAGATAAGGTGCTAGCCACACGGAGCCCTGCGCCGAGCAACAACGACTCAATGCCAATGACTGTAGAGCCCTTACCATTGGTACCGGCTACCGTAATGACTTTTGGAGCAGGCTGAGTGAGGCCAAGCCTCTGCACCATTTGCTCGGTGCGACTCAAACCCATGTCAATGGTTTGTTGATGCTGCTGAGCGATGTACTCAAGCCAGGCATCTAAGTCCATTACCGCGGCTCCGGCAGCTACTGATCTGCCGCGTCAATACCCTTGCGGATATCAGCAGCTTGTTGCTGGAGCCGCTCTACCACTGCAGCAACGTCGCCACCAGCGGCCATGCTATTCACTAAGGCACTGCCGACCACAACACCATCCGCATGAGGCGCCAGCGCTTTTGCCGTAGTTGCATCTTTGATACCGAAACCGACACAAAACGGCAGTGGGGTATAGCCGCGTAACTGCTGGAGTCGCGCTGCCACCTCGTCGGTTTGCAAATGGCTGGCGCCAGTGATGCCTTTAAGTGAGACGTAGTAAATGAAACCGCTGGCCTTAGCGGCAATCTGTTGTGCCCGTTCGTCGGTCGTTGTAGGCGCAAGCAAATAGATCAGGTCGATATGGTGCGCTGCCAACTGCTGCTGCAATCTGTCGCCCTCTTCTGGCGGCAAATTGACCATGATCAGACCATCAACGCCCGCCTCGGCAGCACGCTCGGCAAAATTTTCCATCGCCAACACGGAGTTCAAATAGCCCATCAGCACAACCGGCGTATCCGCATCTTTGTAGCGAAACTCTGCAACCATTTCTAACACTTGAGCGAGCGTTATGCCTTGGGCTAGAGCGCGCTCATTTGCCGCCTGGATGGCAGGTCCTTCGGCTTCCGGATCAGAAAACGGTATTCCCAATTCTAAAATGTCCACACCACCGGCAACCAACCCATGCAGCGCTGGTACGGTGTACTCTGGTCCAGGATCCGCTGCCGTGACAAAGCTCAAGAGGGCTGTGCGGTTCGACTCACGACAGGTATGCAAACGCCTACTTATTCGCGTATGGGTCGGGTTCATGTAAGGCTGATTCCATCGATACCCGCCACTGTAAGAATATCTTTATCCCCTCGACCACTCAGGTTAACTAATATCGACTGGTCTTTACTCATTAACGGCGCATTGGCGCTGACCCATGCCAATGCATGACTGGTTTCCAACGCAGGTAATATGCCTTCGCGGCTGTTCAAGAGCCTAAACGCTGCCATGGCTTCGTCGTCAGTCGCACTGGCATAAGTGGCCCGTCCTATGTCTTTAAGATGGGAATGTTCTGGCCCTACACCGGGGTAATCGAGCCCAGCGGATATAGAGTGCGTCTCTTTGATCTGCCCATCCGCATCAGACATAAGATAGGAGCGATTGCCATGTAGGACGCCAACTTTGCCATCGTTCAAGGGCGCTGCGTGGGCGCCGCTAGCAATGCCGTGGCCACCCGCCTCGACTCCGACCAACGCAACGTCTACGTCGTCTATAAATGGATAAAAAATACCCATGGCATTAGAGCCGCCGCCAACACACGCCACCACTACGTCTGGCAAGCACCCTACTTGCTCTAACATCTGGGCCCGCGCTTCTTGCCCGATGGTGGCCGCGAAGTCTCGAACAATCATAGGATAGGGATGGGGACCGGCAACGGTGCCGATAATATAGTGGGTGTCATCTACGTTCGTTACCCAGTCGCGCATGGCCTCATTCATGGCATCTTTGAGTGTTTTTGACCCAGACGTCACTGGAATGACGTTAGCCCCCATCAGCTTCATACGATACACATTAAGGCTTTGCCGCTGCACATCTTCCGCACCCATATAAACATCGCACTGCAACCCCAGCCGCGCCGCAACGGTGGCGGTTGCAACGCCATGTTGACCAGCGCCAGTTTCCGCGATCACTCGCGGCTTGCCCATGCGCTTGGCCAGCAAGGCTTGGCCTATGGTGTTACACACTTTGTGCGCGCCTGTATGGTTCAGATCCTCTCGTTTTAAGTAGACCGCAGCACCGCCTAGTGTCTCGGTAAGACGTTCAGCAAGGTACAGTGGTGTGGGTCGACCAACGAAGTGTGCTAAGTCCGTATGTAACTCGCGCTTGAAGTCGGGATCGTCTTTGACCTCGTTATACAAACGCGCCAAGTCGTCCAACGCATGAGTCAGCGTCTCGGCAACAAAGCGACCGCCGTAATCGCCAAAGTGACCGTCATCAGTGGGTTGGGCATAGTTGCTGCCGTCAGTTGCTTCCGCCATTTTTTGCTTCCTGTATAAAGCGGCGCACACGCCCGCTGTCTTTAATACCTTTGTCGTCGCCTTCGACGCCACTGCTGACATCGACACCAAACGGCGCCAATTGTTGCACGGCTGACGCGACGTTTTCTGGACTTAAGCCACCTGCCAAAATCAACCGCTTGGCACTACGTTTCGGCCATAGCCCCCAATCAAAAACCTGCCCCGTGCCCCCCGCTTGGTTCGGATCATGAGTATCCAATAGCAGCGCCCAGGCGTCTGGGTATTCAACCTCGTAGGTCTCTAGTTGGGTACCCTGCTGCATCTTAACGGCCTTGAGATAAGGCATGCCAAAACTACGACAAAATTCAGCGCTTTCCTCGCCACTGAATTGCAACATGTCCAACGTCACCTGCGCTATCACGTCATTGACTTCTGACGCCGTTGGGTTCACAAACAATCCGACCTTTTGGCAATCCGCGTCGACTTTAATCGACTCCGCACTCAGTTGTTGGGCTGTTTGAACGTCGATATAGCGGGGGCTGTGAGGATAAAAATTCAAACCAATCGCATTGGCCCCACAACCCACTGTTTGGGTAGCGTCCTGAATCCGAGTCAGGCCACAAATCTTGCACCAGGGCGGATTTGACAATCCCACGTCATTGCCTCATCGCGGCTAAGCGGCACAGTCTAGTCTCAGAGGCACGGCAACGAAAGCACAGTGTTGCGATCGCCGCGCACTGCGACCTTTGCGGCGTTACCCATAGATTGGACAAGGTGTTTTTACCCACTATAGCGACCGTAGTATGGAAGGGGTTACAGGTGCCGCCGGTAGCTCAAAATCTGGGTAGCGAACACAGCTCAAATACAGACCTTGAGGCGGTGCTGTAGGGCCCAGGGCATTCCGGTTCTGTGCGGCCAATACGTTGCCAAGGTAACTGTCTTGCTCGCCATGGCCGACCTGACGGAGGCCAGAGGCAATGTTACGCACCATGTGTAGCAGAAAGGCATTGGCCTCAATTTCCATGACCACAAACGCGCCAAGTCTGCGCACCCATATCTGATCCACACGGCGCATAGCGGATACAGACTGACAGCCCGCACCCCGAAAACTGGAAAAATCATGTTCACCCACTAGAACCTGCGCCTGGCGGTGCATGCGATCAGCATCCAAAGGGTCGCAGCACCAAGCTAATCCATCAATGAACGGATCAGACCGCTGCTGATCAAAAAACACATAAGTGTAACGCCGCGCTGCTGCGCTGTAACGGGGGTGAAATTCCATGGGCATTACTCTTACCCAATCAACATAAATCGACTTCGACGTAAGCGCGTTGAGGCCTCGTTGCCAGTTTCGCTGATCTGGCCCTAAGCTGCTGGTGAAACCCGCGATCTGGCCGGTTGCGTGCACTCCAGCATCAGTGCGCCCCGCGACACTGAGCGTCATAGGTTCGTTTGCCAAACTCGATATAGCCGTTTCCATCGCGCCCTGAACAGTATCTGCATGTGGTTGACGCTGCCAACCGCTGAACTCGCCCCCGGCATATTGAACAGCTAGCGCGTAGTTGTATTGCTGGCTCATGATCGTTCAGCGCCCGGACTTCTCGATTACTCTGGATTGTCGAGCTCTTCCAACAGCAATCGCGCGGAGGTTTGCTGTTCTTCGTCGCCTTCCTCTAATACTTCTTGCAGCAGCTCACGAGCGCCCTCGTCATCCCCTACTTCGATGAACGCTACCGCCAACTTAATGCGAGTTTCGATAATGTCATCTTCGTCGGTGCCAGCAGACATAGACGGCAAACCACTGGTTGACACCAACAACGGCGCATTAGGCTGACCGTTCTGGTCATCGTCAGGTGCTTGCACGGCCTCAGCCACGCCATCCGCTCCGGGACTTACTTCTTTATCAAAACGCGCAACCGTGGGCTCCATAAAGTCTGAGCCGGCCTCGGTTTGGCTTGCTGTACCAGCTACCTTGGCTTCGGTATTGCGTCTGCGCCGCCAGACCATCAGCAACACGAGAAGCGTTAGGGCGAGGGTTGCGATGATGCCCACGGGCCCTGGATAGAAAGGTTGATCTTCGGCTCCGGCACCAAGAGCAGTCACCGATTGGGGATCAAAGGATTGCCCTGGTGGCGTGTAGGCCTTTGCGGTCGGGCTAGGTACCGGCGTTGCAGATTGCGGCTCAGGTGACTGAAACCGCGATTCATCAGCCAATGACCCTACTGATGCTACTTCGGCTGGCGCCGAATCTGCGCCAGAGGTCTCACCAGACGAAGCGAATATTTCTAGCGCCGCTGGCTCTGTTGCCCCAGCTTGTTCTATGTCCGTCGTATTACTAACAACGCTTTGCGGAGGAGCTGCGGGTGGCATTTGGCTGCTCTGCTCGACGCGGTCTCGGCCACCTTCTCGGTCGGGTTGCGTGGCAACGATACGTAGGCGTCCACCATTACTCGGTGTTGGTTGAGGCGCGGCTTGGCCGTACCCTTCTTCAACCCAGGTTTTGTATTGTCGTTTTACCTCTCGCAGCGCTGCACTGGCAGTGAGCAAACTGGCCTCAAACAACTCCGGCAACTGCAACAAGTAACCGCTCTTTAAGCCATTTACGTTCTCAGCAATAAAAGCATCAGGATTGAGGCGGACAATGGCGAGCATCTGTTGCTGCACCGTCACTTCGCCACTATCGCGGGTATCGGTCGCAACGCTCCATAGCGTGTCCTTAGGACGAGTAAGCTTAGTGCGGCGGTTTTCGCTCGTTTGCAGCGTTGCAGCAACGGAGGCGCTAAGTGGTGCGGGAATGACGATGGATAGCGAGCGCGCATGTTGCTCGACACCGTCAATGATCCGCACCACAAGTTGAATGTTAGGCTCGACGATAGGACGAGTGCTCCGCACGCTTAGACGTTGCCCACCCAGGGGGGCATCTACTATAGCCAGTTGCAGTTGCTCTACAACCGAATAGCGCGGCACTTGCAACTGCGCGTAGTCTGACGCGCTGCCTGGCTGTACTTGCAGCTCTGAATCAGAGCCTTGCAGATCAACAAAGGCGTTTAAATCTTGGCCTTGAAATGACACCACCTGGGGAATCGACAGCTCGACTGCCGAAGCCTGTGCCAGCCACAGCGCAAAACCAACGCTGACGATCTGCCCGAGTAATTTCATTTAACCCGCCTGTTTGTCGAGCAAGTGTTCTGCCACTAATACTTCTGCAATCTGAATACTGTTGAGTGCTGCACCCTTGCGCACATTGTCTGACACCACCCACATGTTGATCCCATTTTGGTGGGAGATGTCCTTGCGGATACGCCCGACAAAGACTGGATCAGTGCCTGCTGAATCGGTCACAGCCGTCGGGTATTTCTGACCCTTAAAGACTTTGACGCCTGGAGCCTTCCCAAGCAAACGCTCCACCTCGGCAGCCTCAATAGGCTCTGCTGTTTCAATGTGCACCGCTTCTGAGTGGCCATAAAAAACAGGAATGCGCACACAGGTAGGATTCACCTGAATGCTGTCGTCGCCCAAGATCTTCTGGGTTTCCCACACCATTTTCATTTCTTCTTTGGTGTAGCCATTGTCTTGAAACTGATCAATTTGCGGGATTGCATTAAATGCGATTTGAACCGGCATGGTTGATGGTTCAATGGGTTTTGCATTCAACAAATTAGCGGTTTGCCCCGCCAACTCATTGATACCACTCGCACCCGCACCGGATACCGCCTGATAAGTAGCTACGTTTATGCGCTTAATCCCCACCGCATCGTGAACAGGCTTTAGCGCAACAAGCATTTGTATGGTCGAACAATTTGGATTCGCGATAATGTTACGGGACTTATATTCCGCCACACATTGGGGGTTCACTTCTGGTACCACCAGAGGGATGTCATCGTCGTAGCGAAAATACGAGGTGTTGTCGATTACCACACAGCCTGCCTGGGCAGCTTTGGGAGCATATTGTGCCGACAAATCACCACCGGCAGAGAACAGGCCAATCTGCGCTTGAGAAAAATCGAACTCATCTAGGCGCTGCACTTGCACAGACTTACCGTGAAACTGTAGGCGTTTGCCTGCGGATCGCTCAGACGCCAACAAATACAGCTGCGCCACAGGAAATTTGCGCTCTTGCAAGATCTCTAACAGCACCTCACCCACCGCGCCTGTTGCGCCCACTATGGCAACGTTATAGCCAGAACTTGAGCTCATGTTTGTACTTCTACCTCTTTTATTTTGCGAGTTGCGCCAGCACTAACTCACCCATGGCCTGACAGCCGACCTGGTTCAAGCCGTCGCTTACGATGTCCGCGGTTCTATAACCCTGTTCCAGCACCTCGGCCACGGCAGTATCAATGCGGTCAGCCGCTTCAGGCAGGTCTAGACTGTATCGAAACATCATGCCAACCGACAAAATAGTGGCCAACGGATTCGCCAGGTCCTGGCCTGCAATATCTGGTGCAGTGCCATGTACCGGCTCGTACAACCCTGTGCCACTCGATGCCAAAGACGCCGACGGCAACATGCCCAAACTACCGGTAAGCATAGCGGCCACATCCGACAAGATGTCGCCAAACATATTGCCCGTTACCATGACATCGAACTGCTTGGGCGCGCGCACTAACTGCATTGCAGCATTGTCTACGTACATATGTGACAACTCCACGCCCGGGTACTCTGGCGCCAAAGCGCTGACCTTTTCGCGCCATAGTTGTGAGACCTCAAGCACATTGGCTTTGTCCACCGAACATAACCTGCCGTTTCGCTTAGCAGCCAACTCAAAACCGACCCGGGCAATACGCTCTATTTCATGTTC
>CACFGV010000018.1 GCA_902565895.1 K189A clade bacterium | reverse complement strand
CCTAATCATTGATCAATGGCCGGCCATACTGGATGGTCTGTGTGAGGGCACACTGACGTTCACCCACTACGACTATCGGGTGGAGAACATATTCTTTTCCGCAGACGCCAGCGAAGTCGCCGTCATCGACTGGCAGCTTATCGCGGCTCTCCGTGCGGGCTGGGATCTGACCTATCTTCTCAGTACCAACATTTTGACCGAGCAGCGTCGCGCTAATGAGCAGCAATACATTGATCTATATCTGCACCATATGGCCGCTCAAGGTGTTCAATACGACGAGTCAGAGTTGCGTCAGGACATGAAGTGGTCGCTCTTAGGGCTGTGCAGCATCGCGGTTATCGGTGGAGCGAACTTCGACGCCGCAAACGAGCGCAGTTTCGAATTGTTCAAACAGATTTCCGTTCGTCTATTCGAGGCCATTGCAGATCACAATGCGATCAGCGTAATCCACTGAACCGATGACAGCCTGCTAGACTGGCGTATTTGCAACGTGATAGGAGTCAGCCATGTTGGCAATCATCGGCGGATCAGGGCTGTACCATTTAGACGGCCTGGTGGTGACCGAAGAGCATACCGTGTCCACACCCTTCGGCGAACCGTCAAGCCCTATCACCCAGGGTCAATACCAAGATCACCAGGTATTGTTTTTGGCCCGGCATGGTGAAGGGCACCAATTCCTGCCCCACGAAGTGAACTACCGCGCCAACATTTTTGCGCTCAAGTCTTTGGGCGCCCAACGCGTTCTTGGTTTCTCTGCGGCAGGCAGTCTGCGCCAAGAGATACGACCTGGGGAACTGGCATTGACCGCTCAGTACTTTGATCACACACGAGGAAAACGGTCTTACAGTTTCTTCGGCGACGGCGTATCAGCACACGTTTCTACCGCCTATCCAACCTGCCCGGCATTAGGTGCTGACATTGCTGATGCAGCAGCTCGCATTGGACAGCACCTGCATCATGAAAAGACTTACGCCTGTGTCGAGGGGCCGCGGCTCGGCAGTCGAGCCGAAAGTTTCTTCTTAAGGGACAGCGCGAAATGTGACTTGGTTGGCATGACCAATGTGCCCGAGGTATTCCTTGCCCGAGAAGCCCAGATGGCTTACTGCTGTCTCTGCTTAGTCACAGATTTTGATTGTTGGATGGACGACCCCGCACAACACGTCAGTGTGGATAAATTTTTTTCCACCTATCAAGGCACTTTGGAAAAAGCCCAGAACGTACTCTCAGCGCTGTTGCAGGGCTCGCTGCGTCCAACATCTGACGATATTCGACATGCTTTGATGGGCGCTGTACTGACTCCGGACGACGCTCTGACCCCAGAACAGCAAAATTGGCTGGGCGTCTTACGCCGATAACACCAGATCCCCACTAGGTACTGCAGGCACCGCCGCCAAGCACACAAAATTTGGCGCAGTGTGGGTGATTCAAGGGCACCGATGTTTGTGCGTCCGCGAGGGTTGTTCCCAAATTGAACCGCTCATCGTGTGCAAGCAGCGTACACGCCATAACGGAAGGAGCCGCAGCACCTTTGTGCTTCACGACCATTCGCGCACTGGCACACATCATGTCATCAGGTTTGGCACCAAGAATGTCCCAACACGCAGTCGTAATCTCCGGCACTTCAGCGCTGGCGTCCATTTCCGGGAACAGCGTAAGCTGCTTTTCATCGTATGCGTCCACTTCGATGCCGTGGCGCGAGAACAGCGTTGCAAAGCCGCTGCGCAGCTTGGCCTCGTCTTCCCCCCAACGAGTCCTTCCAGCGACATCAATGTTCAACCCATTCAACGCGAGCCACTTAAGGCCCTTTAACATCGGCTCCCAGGTATTCGTTCCCCGCTCTTGTACATGCAACTTCGGATCAAAATGGTCTACCGACACTCGCAGGGTTAATTGCGCCCTGTAGCGTTTGTGTAAGTCCAACAGAGCACCTTGAATGCGCGGCTGCATCATTGGTCGCATGGCATTAGTCAAAACCAACACGCGAAAACCACGGCTCAAACAAGCCTGCATGATGGACACTATGTCCGGGTTCATAAACGGCTCACCGCCGGTTAGGCCAATCTCGTCGGTGGCTAACTCTTGGGTTTGGATTTCATCCAGATAGCTCGTTACCTCATCTAGGGTGAGATAACTCAACCGGTCGTTGGTAGGCGTCGACTCGATATAACAATTACTGCAAGCAATATTGCATAAAGTACCGGTGTTGAACCAAAGCGTTTTTAACCGCCTAAGCACCACCGAAGCCCGGGGTTGGCCGTCTAGCGTAGTCCGCGGATTTACAAACTTGTGGCGACATTCACTGTCTTGCGCAACTGCGTCCAAACTCATATCTACCTGAAAATTTGCTGTCGTTTTTTGCATGCCTCACCTTAGCGTTATTTGCGTCCCAGCGCTGTGGAAATGCTCGCCATGAAGCCATCGCGCTAACGAATAGGCACTTCGGTTTTTTTAATGACGGTACGCAGCGCAAACGACGAGTGCACACGTGCCACGCCAGGCAACCGGGTCAAAAACTGGCTGTGTAAGCGTTCATAGTCCCTGGCATCTGCAACAATGACTCGCAGCAAATAATCGGCATCGCCGCTCATTAGATGACACTCCATGACCTCTGGCAGCTTAGCCACCTCGCTTTCAAATTCCGCAAGGTCATCTTGCTGCTGACCGTGCAGAGTGATCTGCACAAACACGTTGTCCGGATAACCCGCCAAAGCCTGATCCACCAACCCAACGTAATTGCATAAGTAACCGCTTTGTTCGAGCGCTTTAACCCGCCGCAAGCACGCAGATTCTGACAGATTCACATGCCCCGCCAAGGCCGCGTTACTGAGCCGACCGTCCTGTTGCAGCCAACGAAGAATTGATCGATCAATTCGATCTAAATTAGCAGAATCATTCATTTTTAGTTCTTGTAGTAATTTTTATTTCTAATGATAGGCGATTTTTTAGCATATTTTGCAAGGTCTGACCGCGCAAAAGTGAGCACAATGCCGCCACGCAACTCACCCTGGACTCAGTCATGCAAATCGGCGTACCAAAAGAGAGCAAGAATCATGAATACCGGGTCGGTATGACACCCGGTAGCGTGCAACACCTCACACGCCTGGGACACGAGGTTTGGGTACAGACATCGGCAGGCAGCGCAATCGGCTTTAGCGATGCTCAGTATCAACACGCTGGCGTAGTCATCGTCAACGCTGACCACGCCTTCGCAGCGCCCCTGGTCATTAAGGTAAAGGAGCCGAGCGTAAAAGAGTGCAGTCGCTTGCATGCTGGCCAAGTACTTTTCTGCTACTCACATCTGGCAACAGCCCGAACCCAGGCAAGCCTATTAGCTGATCAAGTCGTCACTGCCATCGCCTATGAAACCATGACAGATCACGCCGGGCGACTGCCATTGCTGGCACCCATGAGTGAGGTCGCTGGACGCTTGTCCATCCGGGTCGGCGCGAACGCACTGCACGCCACCAGCGGCGGACGCGGCACACTGCTGGGCGGCGTCCCTGGCGTCGCACCAGCAAAGGTGGTGATTCTGGGTGGCGGTATAGCGGGCACAAATGCCGCATACATGGCAGCGGGCTTACAAGCCGATGTCACGGTGATCGATCAGTCTGTAGAGCGCTTAAGAGCCTTATCCGGTGAATTCGCGGGCCGCATCAAAGTGCTTATGGCCACCGAAGCCAGCATCGCAAATGCCGTGGACGAGGCCGATCTTATAATCGGTGCAGTGTTGATTCCAGGTGCGAGTACCCCGAAATTAGTTAGCCGTTGTCAGCTCAAAGATATACTGCCCGGCGCGGTGCTCGTGGATATCGCCATCGACCAAGGCGGCGCTTTTGAATCCAGCCGCCCCACAACCCGTGACGCGCCAACCTTTGTCGAGCAAGGCATTGTTCATTACTGCGTGACCAACATGCCTGGCGCTGTGGCCCGCACGGCGACCCAAGCACTGGATAACGTCACCCTGCCCTACATAGTAGCGCTGGCTGACAAAGGATGGCAGCAAGCGCTAGCAGACAAGCCAGGGTTTGCGGACGGGCTAAATATCAGCGACGGCAAAATTTGCCATACCGCAGTCGCTCGGGCGTTGGCTCAAACCAGTTGAAGCCGCGACGTTTAATTGTCCAAAGCGTCGAAACCAACAAGGTCAACGCCTCCGTCGACTAATTCGCCCTTAGCTACATAGACATCTGTCACGGTGCCATCTACTAAGGCTTTAACGGCGTGTTCCATTTTCATGGCTTCCATGATGACCAGGGTATCGCCAGCGGCTACCTGATCACCCGCGTTCACAAGCACGTCCACCACGGTGCCGTTCATAGGCGCCTTGAAGTGTGTGCCGTCGTCGTGAGCCAGCTCTTGCCCTAAATCTACCTCGATCTTACCAACATAGGTGCTTAGGGCGGCGCCGAATACAGTCCAACCGAGCGCGTCCGCAACCACCGTTGCAAGCTGACGGTGGCCGTCGATCTCCGCTACGAGCCTGTTGCCACTCAGCTCGCCAGTCACCCAATAGTCTTTGTCATTGAAGCTCATACGGAACCCGCCGGTTGAGTCCGCCACTGCTGTAATGTGCTGCTCCACGCCGCCTATCAGCAACGCTGTGGTCTGTAGATGCTCTGCGTTCATCCGCCAGTTATCGTGACCATGCCACGGACAACTGGACGTGACCTGACGCCCATTGAGTGCCTCATAGAGAAACACCAACAAGCCATGGTGCTGCATTTCCTCGCGATCAACAGCCAGCAAATCGTCAGCAAACCGTTCAATAAAATCGGTGCTGAGCTCGGCGTTTCGAAAGGCACCATGCCCACTCAAGCGCGAAAGAAAGTTAATGTTAGTGGTCAAGCCCGCGATGCGGTATTCGCCTAAAGCCTGCTGCAAGCGTTGAATGGCCGTTGCTCGGTCTTCGCCCCAGACAATCAACTTAGCGATCATCGGATCATAAAAGACGCCGACCTCATCGTTCGCCACCACCGCGCTGTCCACGCGCACATTGGCAGAAGACTGCGGCTGTGACAGCCAACTCACCTTGCCAGCCGTCGGCAAAAATTCGTTTTGTGGGTTTTCGGCGTAGATACGCGCCTCAATACTGTGGCCAGAAATCGCTAACTGCTGCTGACTCAATGGCAGCGCCTGGCCCGCCGCCACTTTGAGCTGCCAGGCGACCAAATCCTGACCGGTAATCATTTCAGTGACCGGATGCTCAACCTGCAAACGGGTGTTCATCTCCATAAAATAAAAATTGTTTTGCTGATCCAACAAAAATTCTACGGTGCCCGCGCCCACATAACTCACAGCCTGTGCCGCTTGCAGCGCGGCCTCACCCATGCGCTTACGCAGCTCAGCAGAAACATTCGGCGCTGGTGCCTCTTCTATGATTTTTTGATGACGTCGCTGTACTGAACAGTCGCGCTCGAACAAATACACGCCATTGCCTTGGCGATCACAAAAAACCTGAACTTCTACATGCCGGGGCTGTTGCAGAAATTTCTCTACCAACATATCGCTGTTACCAAAACCCGCCAACGCCTCTCGCTGTGCAGATTCCAAGGCCACAAAAAACTCTTCCGGCCCCTGTACCTGACGCATGCCTTTACCACCACCGCCAGCAACGGCTTTGAGCAATACCGGATAACCAATAGCGTCAGCGGCAGCGCGCAGCCGCTGGGGATCTTGATCAGCTTCGTGATAACCAGGCAGCAGCGGCACCCCAGCACTGTACATCGCCTGTTTTGCCGCTGACTTAGAACCCATTACTTGAATGGCGTTTACCGGTGGCCCGATGAACGTTAACCCACGCTGTTCACACGACTCTGCAAAATCTGCATTTTCGGATAAGAAGCCGTAACCCGGATGTACGGCGTGCGCTCCGGTAAGCAACGCCGCCGCAATGATCTTGTCTCCATTCAAGTAAGACTCCGCTGGCGGACTACCTCCCAAATACACCGCTTCATCTGCCATGCGCACGTGTTGCGCTTGCCTATCCGCATCGGAATAAACCGCAACGGTGTTGATACCCAGCGCTTTGGCGGTGCGTATCACTCGACAAGCAATTTCACCTCGATTAGCAATCAAAATTTTTTCAAACATAGTGCGCCTTACATCCTGAACACGCCAAAGCGTGTCTCTTCGATGGGTTTGTTCAATGTTGCAGACAGAGCCAGGCCTAGCACGCGGCGCGTTTGCGTTGGGTCAATGATGCCGTCATCCCAGAGTCGTGCACTGGCATAGTAGGGATGGCTCTGAGTCTCGAAGTCATCAAGGATTGGTTGTTTAAAGACCTGCTCGTCTTGTGCTGACCATGCTTCTCCAGCGCCCTCAATTTGGCCGCGCCGCACCTGAGCCAGCACTCCCGCCGCTTGCTCCCCGCCCATCACCGAAATCCGCGCGTTGGGCCACATAAACAAGAAATTTGGCTCATAAGCTCGGCCACACATTCCGTAATTACCAGCGCCGTAAGAGTTGCCGACAATTAGGGTCAACTTGGGCACCTTGGCACACGCTACCGCGGTCACTAACTTAGCGCCATGTTTAGCAATGCCACTGGCTTCGTATTGCTGACCGACCATAAAACCGGTGATGTTTTGCAAAAACAGCAAGGGCACCTTGCGTTGGGCGCACAGTTCGATAAAGTGCGCGCCCTTTTGCGCCGACTCGCTAAACAACACACCACTGTTAGCCACAATCCCTAGGGGCATACCGTATAGCCGCGCAAACCCACATACCAACGTGGTACCAAATAACGCTTTGAATTCGTCGAATTCAGAACCATCCACGATCCGCGCAATGATTTCCCGCACGTCTAAGGGTTTGCGAACATTTTTAGGCACGATGCCAAGTAAATCGCTGGCCGAGTAAAGGGGCTCTTTAGCTTCGGCAAGATCTACAACTGCGGGCTTAACTCGATGCAAACGGCTGACCGCCTGCCGAGCCAGCTGCAGCGCATGGTGATCATTTCGCGCATAGTGATCTGCAACACCCGATGTCCGAGTATGGACGTCTGCGCCACCCAGTTCTTCGGCGGTCACCTCTTCACCCGTGGCCATTTTTACCAGCGGCGGACCACCAAGAAATATGGTGCCTTGGTTACGCACAATAATGGCTTCATCCGCCATTGCCGGCACATAGGCACCACCGGCGGTACACGAACCCATAACCACGGCAATTTGCGGAATGTTTTGCGCAGACATATTCGCTTGATTGAAAAAAATCCGACCAAAGTGCTCCTTGTCTGGAAATACCTCATCTTGGTTCGGCAAGTTCGCGCCACCCGAATCCACCAAATAGATGCAAGGCAGATGATTTTGTTGCGCAATGTCCTGGGCACGCAGATGCTTTTTTACTGACACGGGGTAATAAGTGCCGCCTTTCACCGTTGCATCATTCGCTACAATCACGCATTCCTGACCGGACACTCGACCAATACCTGTGACCAGCCCGGCAGCGGGCACATCGTCCTTACCGTACATATCAAAAGCGGCCAGTTGCGAGAGTTCTAAGAAAGGCGCACCCGGATCTAACAACGCATCAATGCGTTCTCGCACGAGTAACTTGCCCCGAGACTTGTGCCGCTGCTGGTAGCGTTCGCCACCTCCCTGGGCAATACGGGCAACTTGTTGTCGCAGATCATCCACCAATGTCTGCATATGCTCCGCGTTTTCGGCGAACTCTTTAGACCGTGGGTTCACAGCACTGTCAATTTGGTTCATAAGTCTCCCTCTCACACTTTATTCGTGCTTACTGATTCTGTTTGGTGCCACGACTGAGCTCGGTTAATGCCTTGAGGGAACGCTGCTCCCACTCTTTTAGGTCGCTTAGCATCAGTTCTATCTCGCGTTTTTGCGCGTTGATACGCTGCTGCTTTTCCTGAATTTTATCGATCAACGCTTGCAACTGGCCTGCATTGTTACCGCTGGGGTCGTACATGGCGATCAGCTCAGCGCTTTCATCCAAAGTGAAGCCTAAACGCTTACCACGCAGGATTAATGTAAGGCGCACCCTGTCTGCTGCGCTGTAGATTCTGCTTTGGCCTTTGCGTTGAGGGCGCAGCAGTCCCCGCTCCTCATAGAACCGCAGCGCACGAGTGGTTACCGCAAAGTCTTTAGCCAGATCGCGAATGCTGTACCGTTCATCCACTGCCTGAACGCCATCAGCTGAACTCTGCGCTTTGCCTATGGTTTTCTTCAATTTACGTGTGATTTCTAAGTAGGCTCCTGGTTTACGTTAACGTAAACGTTATTTTTCGCAACCGCTTCGACGAAGCCGATCAATTTGACAATCTAGATTGAAATCTAGGGCCAGAAACGACTAGGGTACCCGCCTAAGTTCTAACGCTCTTCAGAGATTTTTCATGGATAAGAAGTTTGACGTTGCTATTGTCGGTTGCGGTTTCTCGGGAATGCTGTGCGCGCATTTTTTACGCGAATCCGGCGTCGATAACTTCTGCGTGTTGGAGATGGGCGCAGGCTTAGGTGGGGTATGGAGCCACGGCGGTGTCGGCGGATATCCTGGCGCCGCTTGTGACGTACCGTCTTATACCTATTTGCCGTTCTTGGACCAAACCGGTTTTATTCCGTCTAAAAAATACGTTAATCAAACCGAAATCGCGGACTACGCGGAGCGACTGGCTGACCATTGCAAGATCCGCGACCACATCCGCTTCTCACGCAAGGTGTTGGACGTCACCTACCTCGATACAGCCACTTGGCAGTTGACTACGTGGGACACCGCCAATGACTGCGCCGCTGAAACAATTACCACGGCTCACGTAGTTTGCGCGAACGGTCCTTTATCGAGTCCGCGTATGCCAGAGATCCCCGGGGTAGACCGTTTTCAGGGTCAAAGCTTCCACACTGCGCGCTGGGACTACAGCGTGAATTTGCGCGGCAAGCGCGTCGGCATTATCGGTACCGGCGCTTCAGCCGCCCAAGTCATTACCTCCATTGTGGATGACGTCGACACCCTAACCGTTTTTCAACGCACTCCCACTTGGGCGATGCCCAGGGATGACGAACCTACCCCGCCCGAGATTGTTGACGCATTCAAAACAGGCGGTTATAGCGAAAAGTTGCGTCATGTAGATTGGCAGGGCAACTCACCACCGGACCCTGAAGCGCTGTTTACCTTCGACATGCTGCATGACGAAGAACAAAATGCCGCCATTTGCGCCGGCATCGCCAAACGCATTCGCAAAGAAGTTGAAGATCCTGAGTTGGCCGAGCTACTGACTCCGGACTACCCGTTTTTTTGTAAACGGGTCCTGTTCATCGACGATTACTACAGCACCTTTAACAAACCTCATGTAACTCTGATTAACGATCCCGGTGGTGTTGTTTCGGTCAGTGAAACCGGCGTGGTCATGGCCAGCGGCGATCAACACGATGTTGAAGTACTTATTTTTGCCACCGGATTTGATAGCAACCACATTCCGTTCCCGGTGACCGGTCGCGACGGCAAGACTCTGGCCGATGAGTTTGGTGCCAACGAGGCCAATAATTTCCAGATGACCAGACCGAAATCTCTATGGGGATTGCATGTGGGCAATATGCCAAATTTTTATATGATGATTGGTCCTCAGAGTTTGAATCCGGTCACCAATGTCACGCTACTGTGCGAAGAACAAGCTAAGTACATCGCTGGCCTAGTTTCCTCAATGCACAGTCAAGGTCATAGCGAAGTCGAACCTACCCAAGCGGCAATCAACGACTGGACGGAACGCTGTAGGGTCAGTTCCGATGGCAAGGTCTGGTTACGCTGCAACAATTGGTACATGAAGAGCACTAAGACCGATCAGCAGGCTGGCCGCGAACGTAGTCAGGGTATGTGGATGGAGTCATACGAGGATTATCTAAAACACCTTCTAGGCGCAGAAGGCGGTGGTGCCGAGCGGCTGCTAACGTTTTCTTAAACCAACGCCCGATCAAGTCGGGCGTTTTTTATTTACGCAGCGTGCGACGCTGCCTAACCGCTTGCGCTAAGTTCTCTAACAACGGTTGCGTATCGCTCCAAGCCACACACGCATCGGTAATGCTCTGCCCATAGGTCAGAGGCTGACCGTCCAACACATCTTGACGGCCTTCTACCAAGTTACTTTCGATCATTACGCCAAAAATATCTTCATTACCCCGACCTACCTGAGCCGCTATGTCGTTGACTACATCAATCTGTCGTGCCGGTACTTTGCGACTGTTAGCATGACTAGCATCGATCATGATGCGCGGCGGTAAACCTGCACCGGTAAGCATCGCCGCAGTGTCCTGCACCGAGAACATATCGTAGTTTGCGTGCTTACCGCCACGCAAAATGACATGGCAGTCTTCATTGCCCGCCGTTTGAAAAATCGCTGAACGACCTTGCTTGGTTACCGACAGAAAGTGATGCGACTGAGAAGCGGAACGAATGGCATCCACAGCAACCTGAATGTCACCGTCAGTGGCATTCTTAAAACCCACAGGACAAGACAAGCCCGATGCCAGTTCACGATGGGTCTGGCTTTCGGTAGTGCGCGCACCAATAGCGCCCCAAGACACCAGATCCGCAAGATATTGCGGACTGATCAGATCTAAATACTCGGTACCCGCTGCCAAGCCTTGTTCAGCAAGCTGTGCCAGCAAACCCCGAGCGCGCTTAAGCCCCTTATTAATTTGAAAGGTATTGTTCAAATCCGGGTCGTTTATCAGGCCCTTCCAACCAACCGTTGTGCGCGGTTTCTCAAAATACACGCGCATCACCACGCACAGATCATCCGCCAATGCATCGGCGGTTTCTTGCAAAAACCCAGCGTATTCCAGCGCGGCATCCGTATCATGAATCGAACAAGGGCCAACCACCGTAACCAGACGATCGTCGTCGCCGCACAAAATACTGTGTATTGCTTGACGAGCTTTGCTCACCGTAGCAACCGCCGCAGTCGAGGGCGGCATCTCTTCGATCAATGCCTGCGGCTCCATCAACTCGGTGATCGAGCCGATTCTCAAGTCATCGGTACCAACTGACATACTTGTCCCCTTATCCCAACTCGGTACAAAACGCGCGCGAAGATTACCACGCCCGCACCCGTCGTATAAGGGTAGTTTAGCTTTCTTGGAAATCTTGTACGGTTCTGTGGGCCACCCGTTGCAAGGCGGCGGCCAACTGCGCATCCAATCCGGCAGTGTAAATCAGTCCCTCAGGACTTCGACCCGTCAAAACCGTAAAAACCGTGCACGCCGCCAAATAGGTTCCTGCAAGACTGGGGTGTTTCACCGTTTCCTTAAAGACCGGCTGACCGTTCTCGAATGTTTCGATATCGGGCGAATATAAATTTACCGACATGTCCGCAAGCTCCCGAGTTGCTGCTGCAAACGCCAAACCCACCGGAATCACGCGGGCACCAAGCTCCTGGCCCCGGCGGACATAGGCTGCTGCTAACGCCAGGGTCATCTCTGGTTGGTCGGCATAGGCCCATGTCATAAACAGTATGGGTTCCGCACTGTGATCGCGCGCAATCCGACTCAGCGCATCTGTAGCTGCAGCGAACCGATCCCAACGGGTAATCGGGCCATTACTGTAGTCGTGCATGATGACCGCTTGCCAAGGATCATTGGTCAAAGCACTTTGCAATGCTGCCTCGTGCTCCCAAAGACCAGAACCAGAAAACGTCATCATGCGCAGATTGCTGCGTTGCGCCTGATACAACCCAGCAGCGCGCAGCAGGTTGCCGTAGTGCATGTGCAGGCCGTCGTTGTAGTAGGTAAAACTATTGCCAACGAACAGTACTTTTTCTGGAAATTTCGTCCCAGCGGCGCTGGCTATACTCGAGCCCAACAGCAACGAAAAGAGCACCATTAAACGAACAGACTGCCCTAAGCGCGCCATATGCTTATCTCCAAAGTCATGTGGATTGAAAAGTTAAGACCCAAAGAGATCTCGTTGCGCACGCCGCCAAAATAACAAGCCAATAGCCGCGTTAAACAGAATAAAGAAATTGTGCTGAACGAATCCAAACGCCGCCATCTGGCCTTCATTATCTGGAAACAGCACAACCCAAAACGTGATCGCTGCGGCGCGCATGGGCGTCGGCACGGCGGCAGCGAAAAAAATCACAGGTAGCAGCGGCAATAAATTCAGCATGCTGGCCTCGACCCCAAAAAGATTGAGCGCTGCGGTATAGACCGCGACCGCAGCTAATAACGCCGGCGATCGCAGTAAGAAAAACGCAAAGTAATGCCAGGGCCGAGCCGCACGAAAGGCATGAAAAATTGGTTTGTCCCGCAGGTTGTTGTTCGGCAGCAATTTGCCACGGAAAAACGCGATCCAAATGACTAACACAAAAGCACCTGCAAGGCCGAGCCAAGGAATCAGGCTGAATGCCGCTGGCAGTTCATCACTACCAAATGCATAACCCACACTAGCCCACGCAAGCAGGTAGAACACTTCGCAGAACATGATGAACAACATCACAGAACCGACTTCCCAACCCGGCACCTGATGACGCCGATGCAGGTACCAAGCCATGCCACCCTTACCGACTTGCTCGTTGAACAGTGAGACTATATAAGCACTGGCCCGTACCGGCAGAATGTCTCGATAACGTATGTCGGTAATGAACCAATTTAGGGCCCGGCTCACTACTAGGGTATCAATGCTAAAGTAGAACAACGAGTAACTCACCATGATGAGCAGCCAAGCGCCCCACTGCACTGTCGCAAAGACCTGAGTCATATAAGCCACCAAGGTCAGACCCTCGCGCATTGCGGCACCGTTAAGGCGATAATAGAGGTAGGCGAAACAAAGTAAGGTAATGAAGGCAAAGATAATGCGACCCAAAGTGCCGGATTTTTTGTTGGCGGGTTGCTCGGACTGCGGCGTTGCTGTGGTCAAGGGACACCTATTGCTTCGGACGAGGCGTCACTTTACCTAAATCAGCCGCTTTTGCAGCGCCTGTTTCACCTGTTTTGAGCGCCGTGCCAAGAGATTAATCTTTAAATTAAGATATAGGAGAGAACCGCATGAACCTTTACGACAATGACGCGCTGCGCTGGAAGCACTACACGGGCAGCGACAAATTCGACTACCCCATCGACTATTGGTCGGCACTGCTCAATGCCAGAGCAGACGGCCACGTCGACTTGCTCTATCGCTGGGAACCTAACAGTTACTGTCATTTTCATCGACACAGCGCCGACACCACGTCCTTGGTGCTGGAAGGCGAACTGCATGTGATTGATGTAGATCCTGAAACCGGTGCTGAGTTAAGCAGCCGCATACGCAAAGTCGGTGACTACGCACATAAAGGGCCAGGCGACGTACACATGGAGCGCGGCGGGCCAGAAGGAGCGTTGGTGTTATTTAGTTTGTACGCGCCAGACGGCTTGCTGGCAGAGACCTTGACAAAAGATGGCAGCGTACTAAGCCAGTCCACAACGGAACCCATATTGGCAAAAATCAACGCCAGAGCTCGCTGAATCGGATTTGTTAGGCACGATGGTATTTTCAAGCGACGGGAGCTAGAATAACGCTCTACTTAAGTCGCGGAGTCATTTACCGTGTATTCGTTTAGGATCTTCCTTGGCGCTTTTCTGCTGACACTCGTCGCTTACACAGTCATCGTAGTCAGCAACCATAGCATGCAGCTTTTTCCAGCTTTCTTTGGCGCAATTTTCGCCATGAACTGGTTCGGTCAATTTAACCTGGACTTCATGGGTTTCCTAATCCTAAGCGCCATCTGGGTGGCTTGGCGCAATCAGTTCAGCGCGGCTGGTTTAGGGTTGAGTGTCCTAGCGTTATTTGGCGGCATGACATTCCTCCCCGTCTACTTATTGTACCTAATGGACACCACCAATGGCTGTATTGCCACGGTTTTGTTAGGCCATGAACGGGTGACAACACTGCGCCAACGCTGAGCTACCGGGTCTTTAGAACGACTAAAATTGCTGCTTATCAAGGCACTTGGGCCGCGCCTTCTGCTGACATCGACGCGCTCCAATAAAGCAATAAAATCAGGGAGCACCTCGTGGAATTCGAGCAGGCTGTGATAGGCCGACAAAGCGCGCGGCCATTAGACAGACCCCTTATCCAAAAGGGTGCTCGCCGACATCATTGAGCCTGTCAAACGTGCGCCCGCTTCCACGAACACCCAGCCCTAGCACACTCACCCATTGACTGTGCCAGCCTTAGACGAAGCGCAGTCGCGTAACATGGCCGAAATAAGCACCACAAAGCCCAAGCGCAACACCCGCTCCAGTGATGCATACGTGGGCAAACATCAACTCCGCCAGGGTAGCGTCGACTAAACGATTTTCGTGGCTCAGCGAAAGGAGCTTTGATTCGAGCGCGCTATGTTACGGTATCGAGTTGGCGGCCTGGGGTCGTGGCCTTGGTAAGGCCATCAATGGTCAAGACTTAATGCGCTCGGACATCCTGCGCGAATTCGCTAACATTCTTGCAGAAGACATTAATATGGCCTGCGTCGCTAGGGGCTGTCCCGGCGACAGCTTTGCAGCAAAACCCCTGGCACTGAAAAGAACAAACGCTTTAAGAGAGGAGAGCTTATGTACCCGGGAAAATACGCAACCACACACCCTGACCGCGCCGCCTTCATCATGGCCAACACTGGCGAAACCGTCAGCTATGCCGAATTCGAAGGGCGCAGCAATCGGCTCGCGCAACTATTGAGAGCCCAAGGTTTGGTTCATGAAGACCACTACTCGGTGTTCATGGAGAATAACAATCGTTACCTTGAGGCCTGTGCCGCAGGCGAAAGAGCTGGGTTGTATTACACCTGCATCAACTCATTCCTTACCGCCGAAGAAGTCGCCTACATCATTCAAAATTCAGAATCTCAGGTACTCATCACCAGTATCGCCAAGCAAGAGGTTGCCCTGGCCGCAGCTGCAAGTTGTCCACAACTGAAGTTAATTTTGGTCGTCGATGGCGACACTAACACCCTCAGTGGCATTTGCCAGGACTACGCAGACGCCTGCGCTGAGCACAGTGATGCACCGATCGACAACGAACAGTTAGGTACGTCGATGCTGTACTCGTCAGGAACCACCGGTCGTCCCAAGGGCATCATTCGTCCCTTGCCGATGCAGTCACCCGCAGAGCCATTGCCAATTTTCCAGTTTCTGGGCCAACTTTGGGGCTACCAAGAGGACATGGTGTACTTGTCCCCGGCACCGCTTTATCACTCCGCACCCCAGGCCGCGGTGAACCTAGCACTTCGCATTGGCGGCACCGTTATCATCATGGAACGCTTCGATGCCATGGAGTATCTGGCCCTGGTTGAGCGCTATCAGGTCAGCCACTCGCAACTGGTGCCCACCATGTTCAGCCGCATGTTGAAGCTGCCGGAGCAAGACCGAAATCGCCACGATCTGTCATCCCTACGCGTTGCGGTACACGCCGCAGCACCTTGCCCGGTAATGGTGAAAGAACAAATGATCGATTGGTGGGGGCCGATCATTCACGAATACTACGGCGCTACAGAAGGCCTGGGCTTTGCCGCCTGTAATACCGAGGAATGGCTCGAGCACAAAGGCACCGTAGGCAAAGTTGTGTTAGGCGAATTAGCCGTGCTTGATGACGAAATGCAGCCGCTGCCTATGGGCGAGCCCGGCACCCTGTGGTTTAAAACAGCTACTGAGTTCAGTTACCACAACGACCCAGAAAAAACCGCCGAGTCCACGTCCAGCGACGGCAGTATGACCACGGTAGGTGATGTTGGCTATGTCGACGCAGACGGTTTCTTATACTTAACCGACCGCAAGACCTTCATGATCATTTCTGGTGGTGTGAATATTTACCCCCAGGAATGCGAAGACCTGCTGATCTCTCATCCCAAGATCGAAGACGCGGCGGTATTTGGTGTACCCAACACCGATCTTGGGGAGGAGGTCAAAGCCGTTGTGCAACCCATCACTGGCGTCATCGGCGATGACAAACTCACAGACGAAATTCTGGGTTACCTAAGCGAACACCTGTCGCGACAAAAGATTCCACGGTCAGTGGACTACATTGATGAAATGCCACGCCTGCCCACCGGCAAGCTGTATAAGCGCTTGCTACGGGATAAGTATTGGGGGGATGGACAGTCGCGTATTGTCTAAACATTTAATCAAAACTACGAGCTTTTGATTTAGATAGATTTATCTTTTCGTACACTTGGCGCGTGCGCATGTTTAAGGGTCATTTCAGAAATGAGAAAAAACTACTAATGCAGAACTAAAGTCGCGAGGGAGCAGCAATGACCGATAAATTACCTGGAAGACTGGGCAATCCTGAGGAAACCTTAGTCAGTGATCCGCGCACCGATCCGCGTATCGCTAGAACGATGGCTATGTTGGGTGAGTTGGCACCTGGCGTTACCCAAATCGACACTAACGCCAGCTACGAAGAGGCGCTGACCTACTGTGCTGCTTTTGAAAAAGCAGCGGCGCTGTCACACCCGATGGATTGGCAGGCCATGCCCGACTTTCCGAGTGTTGTCAGTAGCGAAACTGTGATCAAGGGGGTCGACGACAACGACATTACTCTGTACATCCATCAGCCCGCAGATCGTGCAGGCCCACTGCCCTGCTTGGTGCACACTCATGGCGGTGGCATGGTACTAATGACCGCCGCGGATCCTGTTTTTGTTCGTTGGCGCAATACCCTGGCGTCCATGGGCCTAGTTGTTGTTGGCGTTGAGTTCCGCAACGGCGGCGGCAAGCTCGGCGCTCATCCTTTTCCTGCAGGTTTGAACGACTGTGCCAGCGCTGTGCAGTGGACTCATGCCAACCGCCGGGAACTGGATATTTCGACCCTTACTATTTCGGGCGAATCTGGTGGCGGAAACTTATCTATTGCCACTACCTTAAAAGCCAAGCAGGAGGGCTGGGCTGAGCAAATAAATGGCGTTTATGCGTTTTGCCCATACATTTCTGGTGCCTATCGCGAGCAGCCACCTGAGCTGCCATCTTTGCAAGAGAACGACGGTTACCTGCTTAGCAGCAGCAGTATGCAGATCATGGTGAGAGTTTATGACTCAGAATTAGCCAATGCCAACAACCCTCTTGCTTGGCCTCTGCAAGCAAGCGTCGAAGACCTGCAAGGATTACCGCCCCATGTCCTATCAATGAACGAACTCGATCCGCTGCGCGATGAAGGCATTGCGTTTTTGCGCAAACTTCAGGCCGCTGAAGTTTCTGCGGTTGGTCGAGTGGTGCTTGGTACCAGTCATGCTGCAGATGTATCGATGCCGGATATCGTGCCGGATATCTACCAAGACAGCGCACGCTCGCTTTACAGTTTCGCTTCATCCTTGAAAGACAAGTGACGGAGGTTTTGCCATGACAAAAGAAATCGTCGAGGTTCGCGACTATACCATCGACGCTGATTGGCTGGACGCCTATCGGCGATGGGCTACCGAACTGGCAGTACCCTGGCTGCGGCAGCACCTTGATTTGGTGGACTTTTGGATGGAGGACGGCTACGACGCGGAGGTTTCAGGCACCAATGCGGTGCCACCTGCGAACGGTCAACCTAACGTCTGCTGGATTATCCGCTGGCCCAGTAAGGCCGCGCGAGACGAACAATTTAACAGCATCATGACGCAACAAGGTTGGCGGGATATCTGGGCAAAACACCCCAACAGTAACGCCTATCTGCAGATGAATGTTCGCTTTATGCGCAGGATCGACTAACCGCTACCATGTCCAGCTATGATGTTTCGTTACCCATAAGCAACAGCATGTGGCGTTACCAGCCGGGATGGGAAAATGACCTCCGCGCCTTAAGCGATACCAATAACGGCGACAGCGACAGCGTCTATCGCTTCAATCTGTGCTCTCACACAGGTACCTATATTGAAACCGCTGGCCACAAACTCAGCGGTCAACCGAACTTGAGTGACCTCGATATAAGCGCATTCACTCGACAACGCTGTGTTCTGTTATGGATACGACCAGACACCCAAGGCTGCATTACCTTAGCCGCATTCGAAGCAGCCCTTGGCGATCATGTGCAACCCAGCGAGACGCTTGGCAATTTGATCCTGGCAACAGGCTGGAGCAAGTACCACAGCGAAACACACTATCTAACCCAAGCGCCCTGGTTTCATGCCCAGTTAACCGATCATCTCACCACCCTGCCTTTGGGAATTCTCGGTGTCGATACGCCGATCATCGATAACCAACAGCAACCCTATGATCCCGTACGACAGCTGTTTGAAGCGAACCACCAACTGCTGTTGTTAGCGCCATTAAAGCTGCCACCAGATTTGCCAAGCGGTCGCTACCTATTAGATTGCGCCCCTTTGAATATAACTAATGTGAGCGCCGCACCCTGCCGGCCTGTGATGTCCACAGACTAAACGCCGATAAGCCGGAGCACTTAAAAGCTAAGCATCCGCCGAGGCCACGCACTCGTTGACACAAAATCAAACTATTGTCAGTCTCTAAGACATTAGTTTTATCACTCAACATCATGACGAAAGATCGAGGGTGTAGCCCGAAGCCAGCCTCACCACACGGGAGAGACTCATCTATGGTGCGCCTAAGCGACCTACCGGAATCCGAACGCGAGCACCTGCTTGCCAAGAACATGCCGCCATTAGGCCCGCCAGTGTGGGTTAATAACAGCAAAGCGTCAGCGCTATTACGTATCGCTTTGATTACCACTGCAGGCCTGCATTTTCGCGACGATCCAGCATTTAAGTTTAGCGACGCTACATATCGCCCCATCGGTAACAACGAAAACGCTCACGACCTAGTCATGTCCCACAGCTCGGTGAACTTTGATCGTTCAGGCTTCGCTGAGGATGTGAACATGGTTTATCCCATCGACCGCTTTAAAGAGCTGGAAACCACGGGCGTGATTGGCAGCCTGGCCCGTGTGCATTACAGCTTTATGGGTGCGGGGCTCCTCCCTGAACGATACCAACACAGCACGGTTCAATTGGCCGGTATGCTTAAACAGGACCGAGTCGACGCAGTATTTCTGACCCCGGTCTGACCCAACTGCACCCGCGCCGTGTGCGCGATCAGCTATTACCTTGAACGCGAAGGCATTATGACCACCGGCATCAGTTTAGTGCGTGAAAATGCGCTAAGCCTGTCGCCGCCCAGATCGCTATGGGTGCCCTTTCCGCTAGGACGCCCATTGGGTGCTGCTAACAATCCTGACTTTCAGCACCGGGTGATCGCAGCAGGCCTGGATTTATTGAACCGCTCTAACGGACCGGTGCTTGAAGACTTTCCAGAAGAAGCACCTGACCAGGATCACGCAACTGCAATGGCCTGCCCAGTCAGTTTTATAAGACCTACCAGCGAAAGCACATCATGGAGCGACCGCCTGAGTCATGAACTCTCTTCCCTCAAACCCTGGTATGACCTCGGCAAGCGACGTCGCAACGGCCGCACTCTTGCAGGTGTATCAAACACATCAATCGAGGAGATCATTCGGCGACTGGCTGAGCACCTAGACACGGCCACCTTACCGACAGACGACTTAGTCTGGTTCAAACACGCCAGCGAAGACGCCAAAACCTACTACCTAGAAGCCATGACCGCGCAACCAGGCGAGCAGAACCCAGCAAACCTACATAAACTGCTGTGGACTCAAACGGTACTAGCAGACGGCTTAGCGCTGTTGGCGGAACGGTTAGGCCAAGCCCCTGACTTGGAACAGTTCGTGCGTATTTTAGTACCCCGCAGCGCTGTGGAATTGCGCGCCGAAACAGAAATGGACGCTTAATCGTAAGAGGATTTCAATCATGCGCATCAACCCCATCGGAAATGCACAGTTTGTCGCAGACATCGAAGACGTTGATCTACAAGCTATTAGCAGCGGCGACTTTGAACAAATCTACGACGCCTGGCTGCAGTTTGGCGTAATACGTATTCGCAATCAGTCTTTAGACGATAACGCTCTGCAACAGTTCAGCGCACGTTTCGGACCGCTGGAGGAAATGCCCTTGGGTCGCATGTCGGAACAAGATCGAGCAAAAATTACGAACATTTACGTGACGGTTTTGTCCAACATTCGCATCAACGGTAAAGCTATTGGCGGATTGGGTAACGCAGAGGCGTCTTGGCATTCCGACATGACCTACGTCGATACACCGCCCCCAGCAAGCGTGCTGCTGGGTATTGAAATTCCACCGGTCGGCGGCGATACCTATTTTGCCGATCAAGCAGCAGCCTACGCCGCACTTCCTGAATCGCTGAGGCAACGCATCAGCGATCTAAGCATCAAGCACGACGCCGCCCATACAAGCATCGGCAGCCTGCGCCCAGGATACGAGCCATTTGATGACCCTAGAGACGCTCCTGGAAGCATTCACCCGATCATCCGAACCCACGAAGAAACCGGCAAACAAGCACTCTATCTAGGACGCCGCGAGTGGGCGTACATTCCAGGTTTATCCCTGAGCGACAGCGAAGCACTATTGGACGAGCTGTGGTCCTATGCCGCACTTGCACAGAACGTGTGGCAGCAAACCTGGCAACCTAACGACCTAATCGTTTGGGACAACCGACGAGTACTGCACCGTAGAGACGACTTTGACAACAATACCCGACGCCTTATGAAGCGCTGCCAAGTGCTTGCTCGTGCGACCGATGGCTGATTCCACTAAAGTTAAAAAATTAGACGGGCGCCACGAACGCACCGAACAAACACGACTACGCATATTGGCTGCCGCTCGCGACCTTATGCTCAGCGGTAATTTAGAACCCACTACAACCGACATCGCCAAACATGCGGGCATTACAACCCGGACTTTGTTTCGCCATTTTGCCGAGGCAGAGTCACTGCATCAGCAGATGATTCAGGCTGCCGAGCACAGTGCCGAAGCCATCATGGATGAGCCGTTTCCAGAATCCATTGCCACACCAGAGCAATGGCGGCTACAGCTCACTCACATCATTGATCGGCGGTCTCGCATCTACGAACATCTGCTACCAATCTATATCTCGCCACTCTTTCAGCGGCAACGATCAACCCACACCCACAACAGACCCGCAAGCGTTCCAGCAACGCAAAGAAGACAGCGACTCAACAAGGTATTGCCAGCTGCGTTGCGCCAAGACCGACCACTATTCGAGGCCATAGACGCAACCTTGGGCATCGAATTTTGGGTCAGCTTACGACACAGCCAAAACCTCAGCGCAAAGCAAGCCCGCAGGACCGTGGAGATTGCCATTGATAAGTTAACTGGGTACAGCGCCTGATCACTCACCGGCGCTAAAGTAAGCCGCCGTCATTCCGATATAACCTGCACAAACACGAGCGGCGTGGCCGCGGGACATTTACAACAAACCAGCAGAGCAATACGGGGCCTGATGTCTACTCTTTCTACAGCCGAAAAAGAAGCGCTTGCCGAGTTTTACGAAGGCGCGTGCAAAAATAACAAGCGAACCCGCCGGTGGATCTGGATTCGTTTCTCCGCGGTGGTCTTATTGCTTAGTGTGCGCAGTTTAGTAGCGATTTTTTTTCCTGAACAATTCGCTACCTTGTTCTCAAGCTCTGCGGCTTACTTCGAAACAGTGACGTATCGACTGTACTTGTTCTTGCCCTTGACCGTTGTTTACGCCATTGCCTTTTGGTTGCGTGTATATCTGCGTGAGGCGTCCCTAGCAGCAGCTATAATTTTGGCCACTCTGCTTTGGGCCGATATTGAGCTGCATTTGGCCCAGCACGCAACACTTACCGAAATTTGGAGCGGCCACATAGCACTCCGCGTAGCTTGCGTGATTCTCACAATAATGAATTTTATCGCTGCCGGACGCTTGACTCGAACGTCTTAACAACACTGTTTTTGCCTCCCCAGAAGTGAAGATCTCGGATAAAGCCCATTGCAGACTTTCGCTTCAGTAACCAATAAGCTTATGCCTTCGAGATGGTTCAACGCTGTTGGTAGCTGACGACCAGAGTGTTTGATGCTCAAAAGGAGGCGAATGATGAATTCAGAGCAATGTCGCGACTATAAATCGGCACTGGCTCAGGATCTGGAGCAAGCAGACGCCTTGCCGTTTAACGCCTACATCAGCCCCGAGCTATACGAAGCAGAGCAACGACATATTTTTTTACCGACTAGATTTTTGTCTGTGCAGCCCAGCAGTTGCAACAGCCTGGTGACTACTGTGCATTAAGGCTTGCTGGTGGACCCATCGCTGTCTTACGCGGACAAGACGGCCAACTGAGAGCGCTGTCTAATGTATGCAGACATCGAGGCACACCGTTACTGGATAATGGCTTCGGTAACATCAGCAACCGCATCGTATGCCCCTATCATGCCTGGACTTACAACGACCAAGGCGTCCTGATCGGTTTGCCACACAGCGGTGACATTGAGGTAAATAGGCAAAGCCACTGCCTGCCAAAGTTTTCCTTGGATACTTGGCATGGGTTGGTATTCGTTTGCTTGCATGAATCTGACGTAAGCCTGGAGCAGAAACTCGCGGGCTTAGACAACTATCTGACGAAGTTCGATTTGCAGCGATTCACCAACGGCTACCATAGTGAGCCACAACATTGGTCCAGTAATTGGAAACTCGCGGCGGAAAACGGCATGGAAAGCTATCACCTTTTCAAAGTACACCCAGAATCCCTGGAGCCGTATACCCCAACTAAAAGCGCCTTTTATGTCGCCGGCTGCGCAAGCTGGAGAGTTACCGCAGGACGCTTTCAAGGGGCTTTGTCAAATCTAACGGGGTTAATTAGCGACAGTAACGCATTGAATCACTATCTACTGATTTCGATCCCACCGGGCTTTATCGGCGTCCTCACTTATCAATCTTTGGATTGGATTACCGTACTACCAGAGCCATCGAATCGCTGCCTAGTGCACCAAGGTGGCATCACCGACGCCTCGGGACTCAACTATAGAGACTCGACCTCACAGGCCGCGCTGGCCTTTTTGGAAGAAGAAGGGGCAAGCTGGTGGAGTTAGAGCGAGTGCTCGTAGACTTTCGTCGGTACCTCCTGGCGCGGCACTTTAACGTCACCACGTCCCAACTCACCGTTGGCGCAAACTCAAGGCTCTTTGCTACATAAGGGTGCTACCACAATTGTTGCCTTGGTCGCACTGGCGGGGAGCTTTACCTTTGAATCCGCTCCCTGATCTCAAATCCACATCGTTGGTATATCGATGTATTGGCTGGATTCGACTCCAAACGAGCTGGCAACCCAGCTTTGTCACACCGAGCGAGTGCGTGTTTCATCTACTGCGCCCCCAATCCGCGGCCTAGGACTGGCGAGAGGCAAGGTACTTATTAGCGTATATCGCCACAGGAATCAGTAACAACAACCAGGGCAAACTGAACGCCAAAACACCGTTCCAACCCATTGTAGCCAGCAACACTCCGGCGCCAAGTGAGCCGATCGCCTGTAGCCCAAAGATCATAAAGTCGTTGGCCGCTTGCACTTTAAAGCGCTCGGATACGCGGTAAGACTGAGTCAGTAGCGTTGTGCCCCCAAGAAACAAAAAATTCCAACCCACACCAAGCAATACCATGGTGCCGAAGTAGTGCATTAGATCCGGTCGCCCCCACCCCACCACGACGCAAACCAGCATCAACAAAAACCCGCTTTGAATAATGCGCATTACCCCAAAGCGGGCGACGAGAAAACCGCTGAAAAAAGACGGGATGTACATGGCGAGAATATGGCTTTGCACCACCCAGGTTGTTTCATCTAAAGAGTGGTGATCCATTTCATGCATGCTGACCGGTGTCGCGGTCATGATCAAACTCATGATCGAATACCCCACTACCGCCGAAGCTATGGCCAGAATAACCACAGGTTGACGCAGAATGATCCCTAAGGGCCGCTCCTCACCTTGCGCGCTGTCGGCGCGCACTGGCGTATCCCGAAAAAATACCAGCAGCACCAAAAAAGCCAGCGCCATTAACACTGCCAGCCCGATGAACGACCCTACGTAATCAGGCAAACCGTCAACACTGCTGTATTGCAACGCCACCTCCGGTCCAAGCAGCGCCGCTACGATGCCAGCGAGCATCAAAATCGACAGGCACTTCGGCACCTCTTCCATTGCCACAGACTCTGCCACCGCAAAGCGATATTGCTGCAAAAAAGCGATGTAGCTACCAATAAGAAAAGCCGCTATGCAAAACAAACTGAAGGACTGTTGATGCACCGCCCAAGCCGCCAACAGCGAAGCAAAAATCGACAGCAATGACGCAGACAAAAACCCCAGTTTGCGGCCGACCCGAGCCATCAGCATAGAAGCCGGGGCAGTTGTACAGGCGGTGCCGATAATCATAAAGGCCAGGGGCAAGGTGGCGAGATTCGCTGAGGGAGCAATCTGGGTGCCTACAAGACCGCCGAGCAACACCAATACTGGCGCGGCAGTCTGGCCGAAGCACTGAGCCGCCAGCAGCACGATCAGCGTTCGATAAGATTCAACGCGCATATCGATCCCCCGAAAAAGCACCACGCTACGTGATATTGCTGCAACTGCCTAGCTTCTATGAGCAACCCCGAATTAAATGACCTTGTGGCTCAGGCAAGTGTGTTGGTATGCCCTGTTTTCACTATGACACCGTTCGTGCGATGCTTCGCCGCCACCAGCACAACAAGGAGAGTAGTCAAATGAGTGAAGAACAAGCCGTCATTGTAGAGCGCCAGGGGGGCGTCATGGTGATTACCTTAAATCGCCCCGATGCCATGAACGCTATTAACGGTGCGCTTTCTAATGGTCTGTGGAACGCCATTCAAGAACTCGACGCAGACGACAGCCTGGTCGCCGGCGTTATTACCGGCAGCGGTCGGGCATTTTGCGCCGGCATGGATTTGAAAGCTTTCGCGCGCGGTGAAGACATTGGCCCGCTCAACACCTTCGTACGCTCCGGGGCCAAAAAGCCGCTGATCGCTGCTGTAAACGGCTTCGCATTAGCAGGCGGATGCGAAGTTATGCTTACGTGCGACCTCATCGTCGCCGCAAAGGGTGCAAAGATAGGTATCCGCGAGGTTAAGGTTGGCCTATTTGCCGCCGCTGGCGGCGTCTTTCGACTACCCGCCCGGGTGGGTTACGCCAAGGCTATGGAGATGGCGTTAACCGGTGAACCCATCAGCGCAGAAGAAGCCATGGATGCGGGCTTGCTCAGCGCGCTGACCGAACCCGGCGAGGCACTTGGTGCAGCGATTTCTCTGGCCGAACGCATTGCCGAAAACGCACCCTTGGCTGTTAAAGCGTCAAAGTCCTTAGTACGCGCAGCGTCTATGGGCATCGAAGAAGACAAGCTGTGGGAAATGCAAATCCCGCTGCAGAAAGAAGTCTTTGCTTCCAATGATGCAAAAGAAGGCCCTGTAGCGTTTGCTGAAAAGCGCGCTCCAAACTGGACTGGTACCTAGGGTTTTACCAGTGCCGGCAGAAAGGGGCGCTTGCGCCCCTTTTTTATGCGCTCAATCGTCCTAACCTGATTTTTAGCCACGTCAAACTCCCCTTATCTCGGTCCTGCAACGGTTTTAAGGTCAATCTGTCCGTTTTGACGTAACCCATGTTTGTCTTCGCTCAATTCCGCCACACCAATTAATACGCTCAGACTTCGACATAGCGATCATAGAACTCTGCAAAACTGTCGTAGGTAAACGCCTGAGCTAGTCTGCCGATTGAAGTGCCCCCAGCGATGGCATCGAAGGCATGAAAACACCGATCAAACTCCTGATAACGCACCGGAACGCCTGCCTCGCCCAGCGCTTTCACATAGGCTTGGGTTTCCCAATAAAAGGGTTCTAACGTGCCCACAAAGGTAATAGTGGGCGGGAAATCCTGATAGTCACGATTTCTGGCTGGTGCTGCATAGGCTGGAATATCAGCACCGCGTTTATGCAGTTCTGTAAGATAGGCGCTCCAACCCACTTTATTGGTCAACGAACTCCACACCGGCACCTGCATCTCTCTGGACGCATCCGTTGGCTGCTGATCGTCAATCATTGGATAAATAGGCATTTGAAAGGCAATGTCCGCCGTGCCACTGTCTCTGGCCTTCAAAGTCACCGCTGCGGTAAGACCACCGCCAGCACTGTGGCCAGCCACCATCACCCGGTCACAACGAGCACCTAACTGCTCTGCGTTGTTGGTTGCCCACAATAACGTTTCGTAACAGTCATTGAAGCCCGCGGGGAAGGGTTCGGTATAGGCCTTACGATAGTCAGGTGCCACTACAACGCAGGGTCTGGTGTTAATGAAGCGCTCTAGCACATCTGCTGACATCTCTGGGGCTCCCAAGACATAGCCACCACCATGAAAGTAAATAAGAAGCGGCAATGGGCGATCTTGTTGCAGCGGTTTATACACTCGAGCACGAATCTGCCAGCGTCCATCGCTGCTGGGAATATACACCTGCTCACAGTTCAGGGTACCGCGATTTTTCCCCGCTACAGCGTGTTTCAACAAGCCATTCGCCAGCTTGCTCAGCCAACGATATTTGATAACCGCTTCGAAGCCACGCAGGCGGTTGTAATAAGGTTGCAGGTCCTCATGAACCATATCCCGAGTAACTCTCATTTTTTGCTCCCGGACTTGCTTTGCACCAATGGCTGTAATTTCCCGTGGCCAATCCCATCTTTTGCGGTCATCACCGCTACCATCCGAGCGTGCCTCGGTCGCCTTTAAACGGCCCTACAATTTCAGGAGTGATCCAACCACCGTAAAAATCACCCTGTTGCGCCTGAACTTTTTCTCCATCTACGTAACAGTCCGCTAACGAAGCATAAAATGAATACCAACCGTCTATGGCCGCAAACCGCACCGAGGGTTTGTCGTAACGCCAAGCTAACTTTGCATCCGCATAAGCAAAGTAAGACGCTTGCCCTTTCCACTCGCAAAAACTGGTACCAGGCACGTCGTCTAACGACACCATCAACGACTCTGGGGACAGATAGAAGGTCGGTGGGCTAGCGGTTTCCAACACCCGAATACTTGAACTCGCACGCGCAATCACAGTGCCATCCGTAGCCACCACCTCTACCGAACGGCTGTCTGGCTGCAGCGCAGGGGGTCTTGGGTAATCCCATACCGACTCCTGTCCTTTCTTGGGCTGCACGGCAAAATCTGGTCTGTTGGCGCCTTGATACTTCCACATCCGTTTGCTCACTTATAAAAATATGCAGCATACCCAGCGACCATCCGTGAATACTACCTTCACATTTAGGGTGCTACTGTTTCTACCCTAGGTGCCGCGGCCAAACGCTTAACTAAGGGCTTATCCCGAGGTGCGCTATCGCTAAATTTGGAAAATTGCTGCTGGGCTTTTCTGCCCTCCTCCTGCTGGGCTACGGGGCGGTAGGTTTTTTCGCACCGACTGTCCCTGCTGACATTGCCGGTTTGGTGATGACCAATGGCAACGCCTACGCCGAGGTCGGCGGTATGTACGGCGGTCTGCAAAGCGCCATTGGTCTGTTTTGCCTAATCGCATTGCTGCGACAAGATTATTATCGTCCGGGCTTGGCGCTGCTTGGGCTCACCATGGGCTTTCTCGCGATGGCACGTCTGTTTTCGGCATGGATGACCGCAGCAGCCATAACGACGTACACCTACGGAGCCTTGGCATTTGAATTTGTTACAGCCACCCTCGCCCTGCTGGCGTTTTTGAGCACCTCAAATGACTCAGCATGAGTATATCTTCATCGCGGTATCCATCATTCTTGGTCTGGCAATGACTCGAATGCTGCGCACTATAGCGGGCTTAGTGCGCAGCAAAGATCGTGTGGTCTTTCATTGGTCTTCGGGGTTATGGGCGCTTTGCGTAATGCTGTACATCCTCCAACTTTGGTGGATAGGCTGGGGACTGCGGGTGATGGAGGCTTGGTCCTTCCTCGATTTCATACTGCTTGTTTTCGGATCATCTTGCTTGTACGGCGCTGCCGAGATGGCGCTGACTCTGCCGGAGCAAGCGCAGTTAGATATGCTCCAGGAAAGCAAAAAACTTGGTCGGCTCTCTGCCCTGTCTATGCTGTTTTACTTTTTCGTCGGCCCTTATGTCAACATCGTTATGTACGACAGTGCGGTATTGCTTTCGTTGATTGTACCGAGCATTGGGGTTGCACTCATGGCCTTAGTGATCAGCCTACCTAACCGATTTCCGCTGTGGTCAGCGCTGTTCGCGGCGTATTCCGTCGCAGTCGTAGCTTTCACGGTCTAACCATACGGTGAGTCGCGAGCTTCCTGCACGTGGCGCCAAATTCAAGCCACCTTTGCAGGCGCGTACTGTCGCAGATGCTTGATCACCTCAGCACCTAGAGCGACTTCCTCCTCCGGGTGCTCAGCGCAAATTTTCAAATTAAACAGTCGACATCCTGCCTTCACGTAAGGCGCTAGCTGTTCCGCTACCTCGGCAGGTGTACCCGAGGGCGTGTAGCGTTCAAATTTTTCAAACGGAATGTGGTAGAAGCGTTCCATACCTTGCTTTACCGCATCGAAGGCTTTTTTCGAGCTTTTAAGATCAACACCGACCCATGGCTGATAGCCATGACACCAGTCCACTTGACTGCGCCCTACAGCCTGAGCTTCATCGCGCACAATATCCACTGCATCCGCGAATCTCTTTGCGGAACACCACACGCCAATCCAACCCTCACTGAACTTTGCCGCACGTGTGAGAGCTGCATCTGAACGCCCGCCGACAAGTACAGGAATCGGAATACGCGGTTTCGGTTTAATCACCGCGTCGGCAACGGAAAACTCGCGACCGGAAAAAGTCACCGAATCACCGCTTAGTAAGCCTTTTATGATTTCAAGCGACTCATTGGCACGCACACCGCGCCGCTTGGGATCAACACCACATACCTCCAACTCGTGCCGATCTTCACCCCCTATACCCACACCAAAGATCATCCGCCCCGGTGCAATCCTGGCCATGCTCGCCAATTGCCGCGCCACCGGTAACGGGTGGCGCAAAGGCAGCAGGTAAATACTGATCATGACGCCAATGTCCGGATTTAATTGAGACAGTGAAGCCACCTCAACGAAACCATCTGTACCTGAGCCGTCACGAAAGGACACATGATCTGCCATAAAAATGTGATCAAAACCAGACGCTACGATTCCGCTTAACGTTTGCTGACGTTGTGACCAATCCAATGACCAAAGATTACTCGGTGTAGCAAGGCCAAATTTGAGTGTCATAGAGTGTCCTCTCTGGATGCGTAGAAGATGTCGCTGTTGAACATCGAGCCTATGCAGGCTTCTTAGGTGCAGGGCATGACATTGTCGGTGATCAATGGCCGATCGTCCCTCGCCGAGACCTGCAAAACGTTGTATCTTCGACCGCAAAAGTCGCATGCGCAAGCATTGCGCGCACCACTCCTACAACCAAATCAGGGATAAGGATAGGTCCATGCTTTATCGGTGCCTACCGCTGCTCACCGCGATAATCGTTACCTGTACTCCTTCTTTATTGCTGGCCCAACAGCAGCAGCAACTTCAATCTGTCACTAAACCCAACATTGTAATTTTATTAGCGGATGATCTTGGTTGGGGCGACGTCGGTTACCATAACTCTGATGTGGTAACCCCAAATATCGACACCATCGCGCGCAGCGGCGTGGCATTCGACCGCTTCTACGTCAACCCAACCTGCTCGCCTTCCCGAGCCTCTTTACTGACGGGACAATTCTCAACTACCCATGGTGTCAACGGTCCTATCCAATGGCATTCTAAACAGGGTCTACCGCTAGAGTGGCCAACCCTGCCGGGCTTTCTAAAACAAGCCGGCTATCAAACCCATCTTGTGGGCAAATGGCATCTGGGTAACGCCGATACTGCGTATTGGCCTCAACAACGGGACTTTGACTCGTTCTACGGTCACCTAAACGGTGGCATTGGCTACTTCGACCACATCTTTTCTGGTGGTGTGGATTGGCAAAAAGATGGCGTCACCTTACGCGAGCAGGGCTATACCACCGACTTGATTCGAGACGCCGCGATTGAACTCATTGAAAACCGCAGCCAAGACGACGAGCCGCTGTTCCTATTCGTATCCTTCAACGCAATACATACACCAATCGAGGAGCCCGACACCCCCGAAAAGACGCACCAAGGGCGCGCTACATTGCTGCGCATGATCTCCTCACTGGACCAAGCCATCGGCGAGATCCTAAAGAGCGTTAACCAACAACCTTGGGGGCAGGACACCATCATCGTCTTTGCCAGTGATAACGGCGGCTCTCCGCCAAAGCCCTGGTGGGTTGAACTGCTGATTCCGCCTATGCGGGACGGATTCAGCAGCAACGGCCAACTCAAACAAGGTAAGGGCAGCGTTTTTGAAGGCGGCATCCGAGTGCCGGCAGCGATCTGGTGGCCTGGCAAAATAGCGTCGGCACAAGCCTTCTCTGAGGTTGTGCATGTTGCAGATATATTGCCCACCCTAGCCGATTTCGTCGGCGTGCCCATCACCAAAGTCGATGGCCGCAGCATTAAAGACGCGTTAATGCACAACAAGCCGTTGCCAGAGCGTGCCATCGTTGTCGCGAATTTCGACAACGAAGCACTGATTGAGTGGCCGTGGAAAATCGTCCGCGAAGGATCGCTGCCCATGACCCCGGACTTTCTGAAGTCCGAGACCTGGTACCTATACAACATTGAGTCCGACCCGGGGGAGCTAGAGGACCTACAGACACAGTATCCGCAGCAATTTGCGCGTTTGCGCGATGCCTTGCTGGCAATACCCAGACGCCGCTCTGTTGAATTCACCACGGACCAAGCTTGGGACACGTTCGGCGGCGAGGAAACTCGCGCGCCTTGGGCTGAATCTGCGCAGCAACATCAGGGCAATTGAATCTAAGGCGCTAGTGTGGAATACCTGCTGGCCACCGCTGCGCCTGCTTAAGACCGACCAGTTCAGCCGTGGCGGCGGACACGTGAGGATGTTCGAACGCCAGACAACCTTGCTGGTAACTCGGTCGTCGCCGCAGAGCAAACCAGTAGGCTTCGAGTACTGGTCGATTGTGCACCAACAGCTGCAACCAATCCCCCTCACGCAGGCGATCAAAAATAACCATCATGCCCACGTCTGCCAATGTGAACTGCGTACCACAAATCCATGGTCCTCTACTGCTGATCAACTGTTGCTCTAGATCATCTAGATGCGCAGTCATAGCCTGATGAGAGCGATTTATGATGCGATCGACTGGTCGCAAGGTCATCGTCTTCGACAGTCCAGCAAGTTTCATCATGAAAAAGAACACCGCCCGCTGCTTGATTCGATGAAATAGCAGTCCTTCAAAAATCTTCAATGCCGGTATCTTCGCCACCATAGATGCAAAAATAGGGATCGTAAGACCTGGCACTGCATTGCCCGCCGTCGCTTCCGGCGCCGCAATGGGATCGTCGCCAATTAATGAGCTTTTGTGCAGCCATTCGCGCATGCATTCACGGACCACGGGATCTTTTGGCACAAGCAGCCAAGATGCATCGACTTGCTCGGCAACATAACTTACTTGCTCGTGGGATTCGTAGACTGGGTGACCATTGTGCAATAACACCGGAACCGTGGCGCCGGGGTTTACCCGCAAAAAGTCCCGGCTGATGTTTTGATATTTACCCGTTTCTATCAGGTCAATGATCACGCCTTGGTAATCCACTTCGTACTCCGCAAGACACACCCGGATCTTTTTCGAACACAGCGAAAACGGATTGTGATACAGCGTCCACTCCGCCTGATGGGGCAGGCTGATGTGTGTTTGTAGACCCGCCGGCATGGCTTGAGTTTTTCGCAGCGCCCGCTCACGCAAATACACCGCAAGCAATACCGCCAAACAGAGCGCGCCCCCCGAAAGTACAAAGACTATAGCGTCCGGCATGAATTACTGGCCGGGTATGCCATCTGGACCCCAGTGGGTGCCCAATAAATCCGCCGGGCTGCGTTTGTGCGATCCAAAAGATTCGTTAAACAAGTCGCCGTCGGTGAAGTGTTCAAGCATGAAGTTGTCCGGATCCTTCCAGTAATCGAAGGTCTGACTGCCAAGAATATGTTTGCCTACGCCGAACGAATGGGTATAGCCCGCTTTCTTCAGCTGATAGTGGCTTTGCATCAGCACATCCCAGTTTGCTACTTCGAAGGCGGCATGATTGAACTCCGCTTGTCCACCATTGATCAAAAACAGAGTGTGATGATCGACATAATCTGCACCGCGATTACAGCGTGTAAACGCACCTAGCGTTTGTTCTTGGCCATCTTGTTGCATAACAATTTCATCGGAAACGAGCAGGCCAAACCGGCGTTGATACCACTCCAAGGTCGTCGCGAAATTGTTGACCATCAACACCACATGCCCAAGTCGCTTGATGAAACAGTCCGTCTGGGAAAAAGCAACGCGCTCACCTAAACGTTGCTTTGCGTCACCTTGGTTGAAGCCCGAGCGATCCGCCACGGCAAGAGGCGCTGCCGCGGCGATGTTCGCCACAACGTCTACTGTGAACCCGTTTGGGTCGGTGAGTTGCGCGATCAGACCACCCCCCTCTAACGGATTCTCTGTTACCGCTACGCCGTCCATGGCAGCGATTTCGCGCAGCTGGGCTTCAGAATCTGCTAAAAACCCAACACTTACAAAGGCGGGGGTTGGCCCCTCTTCTGCAAGATAAATGTAGGGACTGGTGTCGGTGCCCCGGGCCACCAATACGCCGTTGTCGATGTTCGTATGCAAGCCGAAATCGTGCAAAAACTGCTGTTGCTTGCGCAAATCGCTCACTCGAAATTTAACGTAGCGCACGTCTTTGATGTTCGGCATGCTGCCCCCAAAGTTTAACTTGCCAATTGACAAGTAATATATAAAGTAACCCTACCCAACACAAGTTTGATTCCACCACCGCCATGCCATCTGTCCAGCACAGCCTCGCATCTGATTGCAAACGTCAGTCAAGGGACGCTCAAAGCACAAAACTTAAGTTGATCAACGCTGCGCTAAACGCCTTTACCACCCAGGGTTACGACGCCTCTTCAACCCGAGGTATTGAGAAAGCTGCGGGTATCAAGCGCGGTTTAATCAACTACCACTTCGGTTCTAAAGCAGCGCTATGGAAGGCCAGCGCTGACCATCTCATGTCTATTACCGAACAGGATTTGGGCGCGGCGGTGAAGGAAATCGAAAACCTGGAAGAGTCTCAACGTTTACGCGCTTTTGTCCGTGCCTATGTGACATTTTGTGCCGACCGCCCAGAGCTCAACCGCCTAATGATTCAAGAGGGTATGATGGCAGATTGGCGCTTAGAGTGGTTGCTAGATCGTTCCGTACGCCCCTGGTATCGGCAAGTGTGCAAGGTCTTCAAACACGCCAAGACTATGGGGCTTGCGCCACAGATGGACCCGCATCATTTTTATTACGTCCTCACCGGCGCAGCGACGCTGATCTTCTCTAACGCCGCAGAAGCCGAGGCCTTGTCAGGACGCAATCCATTAGACTCCGTCGCAGTTGCCGCCCACGCTGAAGCTGTCGCCGACCTATTCACCCCAGTGGAGAAATCACGATGAAACTTATTACCTTTACTGAATCTGCTCACACCCGAATTGGTTTGCTGCAGGGCGATCACGTTATCGACTTGAGCCAAGTCGCACCCACGTTGCCTCAGGACATGCTGACTTTGTTGCAAAGCGGCGACGCTGGAATGCAAGAAGTCGCCCAACACCAAGAAGCAAAAGCGCACTATCACGTCAATGACGTTGTCTTGGAAGCGCCCATAAAGCGACCCCCAAAAATACTCGCCATAGGACTGAACTACCGAGCTCACGCCGCAGAAAGCAACATGGAGATCCCTAAATATCCGGTTGTATTCACCAAACAAGCGACCGCAGCAAACGGCCCGTATGCGCCCATACATGCGCCCGCCGAAACCAACCTGTTGGACTACGAAGGGGAATTAGGTATGGTCATCGGCAAACGTTGCCGTCGTGTCACTAAGGCAGACGCCCCTAATGTAGTCGCTGGCTACTGCGTATTGAACGATGTGAGTGTGCGAGAGTGGCAATTTTTGGCTACACCGCCCCAATTCACCATGGGCAAGTCCTGGGACACCCACAATCCATATGGCCCCGCAATTGTCACACCCGACGAAGTTGATCCTCATAACCTCATGCTTCGCACCTTCGTAAATGGCGACTTGCGCCAAGAGACCAATACCGATGACTTGATCTTTGATTGTTACGACATCATCGAGTTTCTAAGCACCGCTTTTACGCTAGAGCCAGGTGATGTCATCGCTACTGGCACACCCAGCGGTGTCGGCGCCGCCATGCAGCCCCAGGCCACTTTGCAGGTCGGTGACCAGGTGAAAGTCGAAATCGAGGGTCTGGGGTATATTAACAATGAAGTCATCGCCGAGCCGGATACAGCCATCATCGCATGAGCAATACGGCGGCTAACCACTTCGATGTCGCTGTTATCGGCCTTGGCCCAGTCGGGTCCCTAGGCGCCCTACTGTTTGCCGAAGCCGGACTGCGCGTCGTCGCAATCGAAAAAGATACCGAGGTGTACCGTCTACCGCGCGCCGTTAACTTAGACGGCGAGATCATTCGCGCGTTACAACCGTTGAACCTGGCCGAAACTGTTAATGCAATGATGCAGCCGTTACGAGCAGATGAACGCGCTGGCTTTACTGACTCCCAGCGAAATTGGCTTTTCGGCGGTCGATCTGTTGCCATGGGCAGCAATGGCTGGCAACCGGCGAATATGTTTGATCAACCAGAGTTGGAAGGCTTTCTTCACGCAACCGTTCAAGCGCACCCAAATGTAACGTGTTACTTGGGTTACGAGCTTTGTGACTTCATATCTACCGACGCAACAGTAACTATGCGCGCGGCAAGCGCCGATGAGCATCTAAATGTGGCGGCGAGTTTCATGCTGGCTTGCGACGGAGCCAGCAGTCCGACACGTAAAGCGCTTAACATCAAATGGCGCGATCTAGGCTATGACCAGGACTGGTTGGTGGTGGACGTCGAAATGCTCAAATCCCACGAATTGCCAAACGCGGTGCTGCAAATTTGCGACCCAGATCGTATTCACACCTATGTTGCAACCAAGGACCCTTATCGACGCTGGGAATTTCAGCTAAACCCAGGCGAAACCCGGGCGCAGATGTTAGAGCCACAAACGATCCACGCTTTACTAGACTCTTGGGCGCCTAGAGATAGCTACAGGCTACGGCGCTCAGCGGTCTATCAGTTTCACGCCGCAGTCGCGGACAGCTGGCAAGCCGGGCGCGTCATGCTGGCCGGTGATGCGGCTCACCAAACCCCGCCTTTCCTGGGGCAAGGGATGAACTCCGGAATGCGTGACGTCATCAACCTCGCTTGGAAGTTACCTCTGGTGCTCAATGGAATTTGCACCCCGGCGCTGTTGGAGAGCTACCAAGCCGAGCGTAACGATCATGCCAATGATTTGGTGTCGTGGGCTGTAGAGATGGGCCATCTGATGCAGCATATTGCCGCCACTGAGCGTGCGCAAAAGACCGGCAAGACACCACCTGAAATGCGCCAGACTTCTCGCAAATCAGGCTACGGCCAGGGGCGTGAACAGCCACCGATCCGATCTGGCGTAGTTGTGGTCGATCAAGTTTCAAACGAAGGCGCAACAGGTTATTTGCTGCCTCAACCCATGGTGCAGGACGGCAGCGGCAATACCTTTCGCTTTGATGAACTGTTAGGCGGCGGCTTTGCTCTAATCGCCAATGGCCCACTGCGGTCGAATAAAGCCAGCGCGACTCTGATGGAAGTCTTAGGCATAGCGGCTGTTGATGTTTCAACCTTACAAATCCTTGAGGGCAAGTTCCCCGAGCAACTGAATCAAGGCGAGGTTTTTCTGATCAGGCCAGACCGACTGGTATTCGGTCATACCGATGCGCACCTGAGCATTGACGCTTTGATTGCCGCCTTAGCCGACGCGCTAAAGTTAAGCCCGGAACACTACCCCCCAGGGCATTGACTCGACACCTGGCGCAATCGTCGCGAGCGCTGCCGTGGGCCATCAGATCGCTATAACGGGTCACCCCCCAACACGGCTGGCGTCTCACAATAAGTCGTTAAGATGTAGCGCTGGTGGTCCTCGATGCGCGGCGACAGGGCCTCAGCGATCACCGGATTCTTTGCGTTAGCCGCAAAGAATTTCAGCATGCCCTGATTTTGTTGGGTCACCGGCATCAAATCAGGTGGAGTCGCAGTGACACACATACTCATGGTGGCCCAATAAATGTCAGCAGCGGACACCGCACTACCGACAAGGTATTTCGAGCCCTGTTCAGCCTGAGATTGTAAGCGGCGGTCGAGCAAGGCCAGTACCTTGGCGACCTTAGCCGGCGCAGCAGCGCTCGCCGCTTCTGAATAACCGTATTTTCTCCCCAGCGGACCGTCATTCATGATGCGCATGTTCCACACTAGCCCATCCTCAGCTAATACCACCGCGCATAATCCAAACATATCTACTCGGGATTCAAAGTCCTCCGGAATCAACAACGGACTGTCAGGCGCGCCGATTGCTTCTGCCAAAGCGAGTTGCTCGGTCCAAACATTCCGCGGCCGCTCTTCATTGTGCAACATCGTGGGCAAGCTGGTTTGGCTGGTCAGCTCATACAGTCGTGCCTGCCGATCTTCACCAGTTTCTTTATCTACCCCCATCATCGGATGCAGCGCTCGGATAATAGGAATTTTTTTCACATAGCAAATATTTTTTAGCGCCTCTGCATAAAGCGCCTGCACACCCGGAATGAAGGTAATACGGGTGCCCCCTTGCATCTTGGCAGCTTCGTCTAACGTTACAAATTCTAGCTTGTCCAATATCCTCTCCTTGCAAGTAAAAAGTAAATGTCTAATGGGAAAATTACCGGCTTAAATTGCCATAAGCCTTTATTTCTATCAGATAGCCGCTGGGACACCTTAGATACATTTTTCGTCGTTCCATGTCAGTACCCCCATCTACAGTGCTCTTGTTAGGAACGCGACGCCGTTACACTAACCTGCAATCAATCCCTGAGCGCTAACAAGCCCTGCCCAAGTTTCCCTTGCACCGATGTTTGCGACGCGAGGGAGAGATAAACCTAGAGGTTTTTAAATTGTTCAAAGGCGACCTTTAGCAGCACTGGAATTCTATCCTCACGGCCAACTTCCGGTCGATCTTCTATCCACTTCAACAGCATGAGCGAGCGTAGAAGTAAAAACAGCGGCAGTTGCTCAAAACTTTCATTACAGCCTGGCCGCACAGAATCGTAGCCTGCGATCAACGCCGTGCTGCTTAGATCAAAACGGGGCGTGGCATGAAAAAAATCGAGCTGGTCATACACAGCAACTGCTAGATCAAATGCGTGCCAGCCAAAGCCAGCGTCGTCAAAATCGATCACGTACAACTGTCCGTTATTACGCAACACATTGTTAGCGTGCAGATCGGCATGAATCATGCCGAAGTTGTTCCGATCTTTCGGCATAGATTGCAGACGTGCCGACACAGCGTTGCGAATCTCTTTCAGTTGGTCGCGATTGTTTTGTGTCGTTAAACCAAGCTCCCAGAAGCGACCCCAAAAGGGCTCATCGCCGACAAAGCCGTCGTGATCTAGGGCATGGCGAGTAAAGTGAGCAGGCGCTGTCCAGGCTAGGGTTGCTAGGTGGCACCGCGCAATCAATGCGCCCAGCGCAAAATAGATGTCGTGGAGCAGAGGATCGGAAGGTTGGTCTGCTAGAACTTCAGACAAGGCCACACCGGGCAGCCATTGAATTAGGCCGGCCTGGCGTGTGGTTGTAGGTGTGCCCAAGCCAGCCTCTATATAGTATCCACCGTGCTTGGTCGGCTCTACTTTGGGTATAGCAACGCCACCATCGGCGAGCGCACGCGTCCATGCCTGCTCGGACTCCAACTCTGGCAGCGAATGGTAACCAGGGCGATGCAAACGCAGCGCAAAGGCGCCTTGGTCTGCGGTTTCTACGCGAAACACCGTGTTTTCGCTCTGAGAAGCCAAAGTTAGCGAGGTAACCTGCAATGACCAATGCTCCAAGGCTTGGTTCGCGATGTCGTACAACTGGGCTAATGCTAGGGCCGTGGCCATGCGTTAACGCGCGGTCTCTGATACTGCGGTTTCGAACGCGGTGAAAAATTCGTCCGCATGGTCCTGATTGAAAATTAACGGCGGGCGCACTTTTAAAACATTGCGATGGGCACCGGCATTGGAAATAAGATAACCGGCCTTTTTTAGGCGCTCGACGATTGCTTTGGCGCCCTCGCGATCTGGGGTGCGACTCGCCTTGTCTGTTACCCAGTCAATGGCCAAAAACAGTCCATGGCCACGAATATCACCGACTTGCTCAAATTGCTCGACGAGTGTCGCCAGTTTGTTTTTAAGATGAAGACCCACTTTGCTGACTTGGCTTTGTAGGTTTTCGGTTTCGATAACGTCTAACACCGCATTGGCAACAGCGGCTTGCAGCGGTGTTGCCGCCATGGTGTTGAAGTAACCGCTGCGGCGAAAAAACGTGTCCAGAATATCCGCCCGCGCTGCAACTCCGCCAGTCGGGTAGCCTGCACCCATAGGCTTTCCCATGGCTGCAATATCTGGTGCACAATTCATAACCTGGTAGCCCCACCAGGTGCCAGTACGACAAAAGCCAGCCTGCACCTCGTCAAAGATCACTACGCCGCCTGCGTCGCGCACCAGTTTTGCGGCCTTTTGCATATACCCTGCCGGTACCTTCGGCAGCCCTTCGTTAGCGAAAATTGAACAAAATAGCATTCCGGCAAACGGTACGCCGTCTGCTGCAAAACTTGCGATAGCGTGTTCAATCTCTTGCAAGTAGCGATCGCATAACGCCTCATCGCTCAGGTTCTGTTCTAACGGCCTATAGCTGTCAGGAAACGAGACCCTGCGAAATTCTGGTTCAAACGGACCAACCGTCATGCGGAAGGTCTCGTGGGAGTTGCCATGGTAGGTAGCGTTACTGCAAATGATTCCGCTGCCTTTGGTGAAGGTTCGGGCGAGACGCAACGCCAGTTCGATCGCTTCAGTACCGCTGCAAACCATCTGCAGGGTGGCTAACGGGTCGTCATGCAGAGCCACTAACCGCTCTGAGTAATCTACGACCACCTTGCTCAAATAACGACTGTGTGTATTCAGTAGCCCAGCTTGTTGATGCATGGCATTAACCACATGAGGATGACAATGCCCAACACAAGGAACATTGTTGTAGCAGTCCATATAGCGGCGTCCGGTGTCGTCATATAACCAAACGCCATCGCCTTTAACCATGTGGATAGGTTCATCATAAAACAGCGTGCCCTGCCCCATAGTGCGGCGTCGCGCCGCCAATACGTCTGAACTGCTCATAACTTATCCCCCAACAAACGGTATACACTATCAACGTCTGGATAAGCTGACGAGGGTAAGATCGCCAATAATCGAGCCCTCTTAATGGGGCGGTTCGGCTGCAAATATATATAGATTTGTAACCGCTTTGTTTGCGCTGGGTTGCGCGTGATACCCGTGTAGCCCTAGCCGCTACCTAAAGCTATTTTCGCGCAAGACACCAAGTGATTTAGCGAGCATATGGATTACGAAGCAGCTGCAAGAGCAGGGGAGGCTCTTGTTGCAGGTTATCTTCTGATCGCGTGTGCCCAGGGCGCGTGTCTGCGAACCCATTTTGGTAAAGGGCAGTTGCAGCCAGCTTGTGATAAGTTGGGCTATGTTTTACAGCTGATGGAATCTGCTGATAGAGGAAAGGATCGCGTCCCAAAACATGGTTTTAAGTGTCTGGAAAGTTTCATCGCCGCCGTCGCAAATCGATTGTTACGGAATTCATCAATGGGCTGACGATTCTTATTACTCCCACTCATTAATATGTTAGTGGTAAGGTGGCTTTTTAAATAACAAAGTATTGATAGATATACATTCATATTTAAATGATTCTCAAATCCTCCACTCGTTCCGGCCTTTTCCACTTCGTTCTAGGAGACGTGTTTCTAAC
>CACFGV010000017.1 GCA_902565895.1 K189A clade bacterium | reverse complement strand
GCATAAAACTGTCTAGCGGCGCAAAGGTTTCCTGGGCTCTCATCCGTGTAATCCTCTCTTTACGAAAAAACAATTATCGCCGCTGGAATCCCTATATTTTTGCAAAACACATGCCACAGCATACGGTGAGGAAACCATCGGCGCAGCGCTCTACCTATGGCGCGTTCGGCCGAGCGCCCAAGGTGATCTGCTTTTTCCGAACTGTTTGATAGGGGTTCGCAATGCCCGCATTAGGGCCGCGGCTAAGGTCTTAGCGCACTATATTGGTGCGTTACATTCCAGGTCGTGCTCCATACTAAAACTGAACTGTTAGATGTTGCCGCTTTACTTATATTCAAAGTATCTTTTGAAGTCGCAGCGACGACACACCAACGGTTTCAGCAATCTTTATCGTTTCTGTTGGTAACTGGCTTAACGACCGGAGATAGTTTCATGACGACCACATTTTATCCGCGGGATATGGTTGGCTATGGCCGGACACCTCCCAACCCGAGATGGCCGGGTGATGCACGATTGGCTGTCCAAATTGTCATAAACTACGAGGAGGGTGGGGAGAACAATGTACTTCATGGCGATGCTGGGTCAGAAACATTTTTGTCAGAAATAATTGGCGCGCAATCCTACGCAGATAGGCACATGAGTATGGAGTCTTTATACGAATACGGGAGCAGATCAGGATTTTGGCGTCTATACCGCCTAATGACAGAGCTCAAAATACCCATCACTGTATTTGGTGTTGGTATGGCGCTCGAGAGGAATCCTGCGGCGGTAGCCGCAATGAAAGAAGCAGATTGGGAGATCGCGAGCCACGCCTACCGATGGATTGATCATCAGCACATGTCCGAGGATGAGGAGCGAGTGCAAATACAATTGGCCGCTGAAATCCATAAAAAGGTTACTGGCGTAGCCCCGCAAGGTTGGTACACAGGGAGAGACAGCCCGAATACGCGCAAACTGGTCATAGATCACGGTGGTTTCTTGTATGACTCAGATTCATATGCTGACGATCTTCCTTACTGGCACCATGAGGGCGACAGTCCGCACTTGGTCATACCCTACACTCTGGACACCAACGACATGCGATTTGCCACCAACCAGGGTTTTAACTCAGGGGACCAATTTTTCACTTATCTAAAAGACGCGTTCGACGAGCTCTATGACGAGGGCCAAACTTGTCCAAAAATGCTCAGCGTAGGACTCCACTGCAGGCTTGCAGGTCGACCTGGTAGGACGCGTTCACTGCGTCGATTTTTAGAGTACGTTTTGCAGCACGAGGACGTGTGGCTCTGTCGGCGGATTGATATTGCCAAACATTGGTACAAGCATCATAAAACAGGCCCAGCTTAGATTTAGCGAGCACTGCCCACAGATTCTAAATAGATAATCATCGCGGCACGCTCCGTCTCTGTCAGTTCAGTAAGGTTCGCTAGAGGCATATACCCAGATACCATTGATGTAATGGCTCTATGTCGGTAAGCCGTTAGGGACTCGAAATTTTCAAAAATAATTCCGCCAGGCGCTGCCGCATAGCCGGGAAAACTCGGGTTCTTGGCATGGCAAGTGGTGCAGTGCTTTTCCAAGAGTTGTTGAAACTGCCTCGAGGACAAGGAATCGTTACTGGCGATAATGCTATTCGCTCGCGCCTTCTTGTCTTCTATTATTTGCCACGTTGTTGCTGCAACCACCAACAGAAAAGATGCTGCGCTTATAATCAACACACTTGGACGGATTCTCCCTGTGTGTTTGAGATTGAAGAAGTGACGGGCATAGGCGGCGCTAAGACACAGGGTGAGTACTACAAGCCACGACCAACTGTGGCCCAACGCGAAAGCAAAGTGATTAGCCAGCATGCATAAAACTACGGGTAGCGTCAGATAGTTGTTGTGAAGGGATCGCTTGCGCGCCAGGAGGGCAGGACCTGGGTCGACTGCTTCACCGCTTGTTATTGCTGCTACGAGCGCTCTCTGCCCTGGAATAATTCCAAGAAATACGTTGGCTGCCATAATGCTGGCAATAACCGCACCGGTATGGATCGTCGCAGCCCGGTCACTAAAAAGTTGGAACGCCACCCAACATAGAAAAGCGAGCCAAAGGGTCACTAAAGTCGAAAGATTTTGGTTAGATAAATTGAGTCTTCTAACAATCAACTCATAACCAAGTACTCCTGAAATCAGGAAGCCTATGGACGCTAATACAGCTGTCGTCGGGTCACGGATAAAACTACCGTCGTCAACCAGATATGTTTGCGCCCGACCATAGTAGACGAGTACGAGCAATGCAGTACCAGTTAACCATGTGCTGTATGCCTCCCATTTGAACCAATGGAGCTTTTTAGGCATGACTGGAGGAGCGAGTTCGTATTTCTGCACCTCATAGATACCGCCACCGTGAATGGCCCAGAGCTCTCCCTGAAGGCGCAAGTTTTTTTTGTTAGGGGAAGCCTCTTCCAGGCTCATATCTAACCAAACAAAATAAAAAGAGGCGCCAATCCAGGCGATGGCAGTGATGATATGTGCCCACCGGACCAGCAAGGTTATCCATTCGAACAATAAGGTGTCCAAATTAGCTCAGCTCCATACGATCAAACACCACTTCCCCAGCCACGTACGTTCGGGCAATGCTGCGATCATCGCCAAGAAACATGAGCGCGAATAATTCATCAGGTAAGTTTTCGCAATGCTCCAACCGATTCTTTAATGCACGGGGTTGATCAAGATCCAAAAGCACCATATCTGCAAAAAAACCTGGGCGCAGTTGACCGATGCTGTTCCCCAATCCCAGTGCATCGGCGTTACCTTTTGTGATTGACCACAGCGCTTCAAACGGATGCCAATCATATCCAGCCAAGTGAGCTACTTTGAACCCTTCGGCACAAGTATGGAGCATAGATAGCCCGGTGCCCCCGCCAACATCACTACCTATTGAAAGATTAGCATCTGGGATCGATTCAATGTCTAAAAGACCGCTACCTAAAAACAAGTTTGAGCTGGGGCAGAACGCAATTTTACTACCAGCTAGGAATAACCGCTGTCGCTCGTCTTTACTAAGGTGAATCCCGTGTGCGAAGGTGCTTTTTGTCGTTGCTAAACCTGCTTGCTCATAAACCTCCAGGTAATCTTTTTGCTGGGGGAAAAGTGAGCGTACCGCGTCGATCTCCTCCAAGTTCTCTGAAATATGGGTCTGCACGTATAAATCCGAATGATGGCTAAGCAAGTCACTACAATACGAAAGCTGTTCCTCACTGGAGGTAACAGCGAAACGCGGCGTTAGTGCGTACCTCAATCGACCTCGCCCGTGCCATTCTTCAATCAGGCTCTCGGTGTCTTCTCGGCAATCGGCTGCATTTTGCAAAAGATCCACCGGCGCGTTTCGGTCCATCATTACTTTACCGGCCACTAAGCACATCTTTTTTGCGCTAGCAGCAACGAATAGAGACTCGCATGCGTGTCTATGAACGGTGGAAAAAACTTGAGCACACGTGGTGCCTGCGGAAAATAATTCATTGATAAAAGTTTCGGCTTTAATTCGTGCAAAGTCGTGGTCTGCGTAGCGCAATTCTGCAGGGAACGCATGTCGATCCAACCAATCGAGAAGCTCGCCGGACCGTCCAGCAATAATGTCTTGCTGCGGCATATGCACGTGGTTATCAATAAAACCGGGAACCAACAAATGTGGTCGTAAATCCTCATAGGAGACTCCGCTAGGCATCTTTGCGAAATAATCATCCGCCGAGAGCACCTCAACAATTAAACCTTCTTCACAAACCACAAAGCCGTCTTCGTAGTACTCCAGCACGATTTTGCCTTCTAAATCTTTATCTAGGCTCAAAAGTCTCGCTCGAAGGTTTATACGGTCGCTCAACTAACTGCCTCTGTACGTCGTATACCCGAATTCATTCAAAAGTAGTGGCAGATGGTAGTGAGGTTGCTCTCCGCTCAACTGGAAGACGATGTCAATATAAGGGTAAAAATGATTTGCGATGCTGGATTCGTTACCAACAAGAAAACGTAGACGATATGTGCCAGGCAGTAATCTTGTTATGTCCCCCCATTCGGATATCCGGCCCGATCTATCCGTTATTCCTTTTGCCAAAAAATCACCGTCTTCATTCAGTAAAGAAACCGCCAACCCTCGTTGCGGCATACCAGTGCCTAAATTGAGCACATGCGTACTTAGAGTCACATGCTCGCTCTTTTGTCGCTCTATCGATTCAGACATGACGATCAGCTCTCATCGAAAATATCTTGTAATCGAGATTGAGTAATCCGCTGGTGCTCTGCCGCAGCGTTCGCGAATTCGTCGGCAGTGGCGTTGTTTATGCGAACGTTAAGAATTTGCAGCATTTCATCGGCGCTTTTCCCTTTCGCATAGACGATGAAAATAAAGCCATGACGCTGGTAATAAGCTTCATTTTGTCGGGCTAGTTCTTCTATGACTGCTTCGCTTGATGACAGTACCTGTCCTTGTTCGCTTTTTGCTAAACGATTTTTATGATCATCCGAGAATTTCTCTTTCAACATCTCGACGTCACCAATCAGTGGGTGCAAAGCCAGTGCCTTGCTCTGCTCTTCTTCTGGTAATGCCTGCCATTCCGAAGCCGCGTTTGTTCGAAGTTCGTCGAAACTAGTAAAGGGCCTCAATGCCACTAGATTCCTCGCCCACACCGCGGATTGACCGCATGGAATCAAAAACTCTAGAGCTTCCTTTTTCTCGAGTGCGTTAAAACTACAGATATTCACCGGTCTCTCGAGCAGTGGTTGCCTTACTAGTTTTCAGGGAGGGGTTACGAATCAAAGGACATGTCCTTGCTTTTCGCCTTAGCCGGCGACATTAATTCGTCAACCTCAGCAAAAATTTCAGCAGCGATGACGGTCGCGACCGCGGATGGTTCCTTCAACTCTTTTAACTTATGTCCTATGGGGCACGTTACCTGTTCTAAATCGCCGCTTGCAAAACCATCTCGCCTTAGACGACTCGAAAAATTTTTCCACTTCGTATTAGAACCAATTAAGCCAAGATAGCTAAGACCTTTAACGTTTAAGGCTGCACTAATAATCTCATAATCTTGGATATGGTCATGTGTCATGACCAACGCCAAATCCCCTTTCCTTAACAGCTGAGGGACTACCTCCGAAACAAGGACTTTTTCAGCGAGTGCAAATTTTGCGTCGGCGACCGATTTTGCTAGCCATTCAGGTCGCGAATCGACCAATGTAGTTCGAATCGGCGTGCCGCGAAGCATCGATGCAATTCTTGATCCCACATGTCCAGCACCAAAAATGATCAAGCGATATCCACCACTGAATATCGATTCAAATAACAACGTCATACTGCCGCCGCAACATTGAAGTGCTGCGGCCGCAAGTGGAAATTTTTTTATCTCAGACTCATTTTCCCTAGCGACCAATCGTTCTCGTGCGTGGCTGATTGCCAAATATTCAAGTTGACCACCCCCAATTGAGTCGTAAACCGAGTCGGCGCTCACCACCATTTTTGCGGCCCTGTTTCTCGGTGTTGATCCACTTGTAGAGAGTACAGTAACAAGCACAGCGTCATTACCAACAAGGCTGCAGTGTGATAACGCATCAATCCAACTCAAATCTGACGTCTGGTCCAATTCAACAAGCCTCATGCGTGTCCAATCTACTCGCAGCTCTCGCCGCATCTTCGATACAGTAATAAACTTGCTCTGATGTAGCCGGTACTGACAGCTTCGGCATCAACTTGTAATTCGCAACGCTCGCGCACGCATCTCGCAATGCACACCAAACCGATATGGCGAGCATTAGCGGTGGCTCCCCAACCGCCTTTGACCTACTGACCGTTGGGACGGAGTTCTCGCGTTTGAAAAACCTAACATTGAAGATTTCCGGGACGTCGTGAGCGGTAGGAATTTTGTAGTTCGCTGGGCCATCTGTAAGAACGGTTCCGTTCTCACTCCATTTCAATTCTTCCGTAGTCAACCAACCAAGTCCTTGCACAAAACCTCCTTCAATTTGTCCAAGATCAATAGTTTGGTTCAAGGAATTACCGGCATCGTGCAAGATATCCACCCTGCTAACGAAATAGTTGCCGGTCAGCCTATCTACTGCAACTTCCGAGACTGCCGCGCAGTTAGCAAAATAGTAGAAAGGGCTGCCGATTCCTGCGTCTTTATCGATAAATATGTTAGGCGTTTTGTAGAAACCTTTCGCAGAAAGCGCTATACGAGCCAGATAAGCCTTCTTTATGAACGCGGGAAAACTTATCGCGTCGGCTCCGCTTTTATCATCTGATGGCGAAACTCTATTACTTAAAAAAACGGGCTCGCTGGACCATCCGAGCTTATCGCGCGCGAACGCACAAAGATTTGCCTTTATCGAGCGGCAAGCCTCAAGCACAGCCATTCCGTTCAAATCTGCACCCGAGGAAGCGGCTGTGGGCGACGCGTTGGGAACTTTATCTGTTCGAGTCGAAGTGTTGCGAATTACTCCGACGTCAACGCCGAATTCTCTGGCTACAATGCCTTTCATTTTGGTGTAAAGACCTTGTCCCATCTCGGTACCGCCATGATTTACCTCTATGCTTCCATCCTCGAAAATGTTGATCATAGCCCCAGCCTGATTCAAGTGCGTGGTTGTAAAAGAAATCCCGAATTTGACCGGATTCAAAGAAATGCCTTTTATCCAGCGTTGCCCACGCGAGTTAACGCGCTTAATTTCACCTCGTCTCTCCCAATAGCTCGCCTGTTTCGCCAATTCATCGATGAGTTCTGGCAAGATGAAGGACTCGACGTTCTGCCCATAAGGTGTTGTGGCGAAGCCTGGTCGATACAGGTTTTTTTGACGAAAACTTAAAGGCTCCAACCCAGCTTTGTAAGCGAGTTCGTCCATAGCGCATTCCATCGCGAGCATCCCCTGGGGGCCGCCGAACCCACGAAAAGCAGTATTAGATACGGTGTTGGTTTTACTGCGATGCCCGACAATCTTAGACCTGGGGAGGTAGTAGCTGTTATCAACGTGAAACATCGCCCTATCGACAATCCCATCCGAGAGATCTGCTGAATAACCACACTTTGCCGCTAAGCGAAAATACGCAGCTTCGAGATAGCCCTGGTCGTCGCAACTTATTCGATAATCTATGGAAAAATCATGGCGTTTTCCCGTTTGGGTCATATCTGCGTTCCGCGTCATGGTGTACTTAACTGCTCTCTGCTGACGCACCGCAAAAATCGCGCACAAACAAGCCAGCGGCGCTGCTTGAGTTTCTTTGCCGCCGAACGCCCCGCCCATTCTCCGGCACTCAACCGTAACTCGATTCATAGGCCAGCCGAGCACATTGGCAACCAGACGCTGCACGTCACCTGGGTGCTGCGACGAAATTAGTACGTAGATGCCATCCTCATTTGGCAGAGCCAAAGCCGTTTGCGGTTCTAAGTAAAAATGCTCTTGACCGCGTATATAAATACTCTCATCTACAACTGTTGCGGCATTATCAAAGAGCGCATCTGGGTCCTCTTCACCCCAATAGCGAGTAGGGGTAACTGTCGAATCGACTTTTAATGCATCATGAATCGTGAGAACTGCTGGCTTTGTCGAGCAGTCGATGTCAGCCTTCGCAACTGCACGTCGAGCGAGCTCTTGGCTAGTAGCAGCTACGGCAAAAATACGCTGACCTGTGTATTGAACATCTGACTTGACGAGTAATGGCTCGTCTTCAACTACGGGACCAACCTGATTCGCTCCTGGTATGTCCCAAGCCGTTATCACGTCGACCACACCGTGGCTCGTGATGACGTTTCCCAAGTCGATTTTCGTTAACTCCGCTCTGGGGTCCTCTGCAACGCCCACTGCGATATGAAGAGCGCCCTCGGGAAGAACTACATCGTCGACAAATAGAGCTTGTCCAGTGACGTGAGCAACAGACGATTCATGCCTCTCGTTAGAAGTCATTTTATGACCCACTCGAGGACAGGAAGAATTGGTCTACCATTTCTTTTATCGAAGCAATGGCCATACTTTGACGGTAGTCCGCGGAGGCCCGAACATCGGATATTGGGAAAATTGTCCTATCGAGCGTGTCCGAGACTGCTTTCCAATCAATATCAATTAAGCGCCTGCCCAGTATTATTTTTTCTACTTCAAAAAGGCGCAGTGCCCTATCACCTGCGCCCCCGAGAGCAATTCTTATCTCGTTTATGCGGACGTTATCGTGCAAAAGGAAAACGGCTATCGATACACTAGAAATATCGTCTTCATAGCGCTTGGAAAGTTTACGAAATGCAAACGAGCTCCAACTTTCCGGTATGGAAAGCGATATTTTCGATAAGTATTCGTCTTTAGCCAGGGCCGTTTTTCGATAACCTTCAATAAATTCCTCTAGATCTAGAATTCGGGAGCCATTTGCTCTGGTGAGGACAGCTGTGGCTTCGAGCACCAGCAACGCAGGTATCAAATCACCAATCGGAGACGCACTGCACAGATTTCCGCCGATTGTGGCTCTGTTACGGATCTGTTTAGAACCGAATCGCTTAAGTAGGTTTACCATTGCTTCTGAGCGGCAGGCACCTGCGCTGAAAAACGATAAAAGTCGGGAAAGCGTTGTGCATGCTCCTACGGACAAGATGCCATCCTGTACACCGATATGTTTGAGAGTTGCCACGTCAGATATATCAATGATCTTGTCATATTTGAGGAGTCTACTGGTAACTTCAATCCACGCGTCGGTGCCTCCAGATAGGATCAAACGACTGCCTGGTTCTGAGGTATTCAATTCGTCCAGGAATGCTGACTCTGAATCTACTTTGATATACCCCTCAATGCTCTCAGATTTGGCTAATAATCGACTTTCTTCTTGGCTGATCCGTAAGTGTGCAAGGTCAGTGTCGCTTGATGTTGAACAAGCGATAAGCCCTGCTTCTACGATCGGTCTGTAACCGGTGCATCGACATAAGTTACCGCCTATTGTAGCGATGACATCGCTTCGGGAGCTCGTCTCCGAGACCTTGTTACTAGCAGTAAAATCAACCAGAGACATCACAAATCCGGGCGTGCAGAATCCACATTGGCTCGCATTTGAATCAACCATCGCCTGCTGAACGGGGTGTAAGCCCTGATCCGAAGCAATGCCTTCTACCGTTATGACTTGTTTTCCTGCAACAGCTAAGGCTGGGGTGATACACGAGTTAATGGCATGTCGTGATTCGTTGGGCGCTTCACCAGTCGCAACGATCACAGTACAGGCACCGCAGTCTCCGGTCCCACAGCCCTGTTTTGTGCCGCGCAAGTGAAGCGATTCCCTAAGAAACTCCAGCAAGGTCAGATGAGGATCAACTGTGTCCAGCCCGTAAATATGGGCGTTAACTTTGATTATCACTGGTTTATTTACCTCAGAGTCCGGAGTCAAAAGTGCTATCTCCGAGTTTCTACTAGCGATAATTTTTCTCATTTGTTAGCGTCATTTTGTAAGTTACTACAGTCTTACTGCCAAACACTCTTGTCAACGTTCGACAAAGACTAATTTTTCGACGATTTCGTTATCGTTTGTCAGTAACGAACACACCAATGAAACGGAAACGGAATCGACATCCGGCGAATTAAAGGGTCGTGGTATGGTGATCTGTAAACCTTCAGCTAGAGGGAAGTTTTGACGCAAGGCAACGTGATCTGGATTCGCAACCCGCTAGCAACTTACGGAATCGATACCAACTCTGGGCGACCCGCGCAAAACGTCAGCGGGATAATAGTGAGCAATGGCCGAATCGAGTGCGTACTCCTCCAGGGTGAGGATTGGGAAGGCGATTACGACGAAATAATCGATGCAAGCCGCTTGGTGGTTCTTCCAGGACTAATAAATACGCATCATCATTTTTATCAGACGTTAACACGAGCGATGCGGATTGCGTTGAACAAACCGCTCTTTCAATGGCTTGAAGCGCTATATCCCCTATGGGCTAATCTGACAGAGGCCGATGTGGAAATCGCTACACGGCTCGCGATGGCAGAGCTAATGTTGTCTGGTTGCACAACTACTGTCGATCACCACTATCTTTTTACCGAAAGTTGTAAGAATGCGATCGACGTACAGATGCAAGTTGCAACCGAAATGGGTATGCGTGCAATCCTCACGCGCGGATCCATGAGTTTAGACCAATCGTCAGGTGGGCTTCCGCCCGCCTCCGTGGTCGAAAACGAAGACACCATTCTGTCCGAGAGCGAACGCCTCATAAAAAAATGGCATAGCGAAAAGGATTATTCTCTCTGCCAGATAGCATTGGCGCCTTGCTCGCCCTTTTCAGTAACCCCTGAACTCATGCGTGCTACCGCTGAGATGGCTAACAAAACCGGTGTAGCGCTGCATACTCATCTTGCCGAAACCGAAGATGAAGAAGCGTTCTGCATAGCAAAGTACGGCGTCAGGCCAATAGAATTTTTGGACGACTGTGACTGGCTTAACCCGCGCGCATGGTTCGCTCATAGCGTGCATCTGACACAGCAAGAGATCTCGCTTCTGGGGTCTCGCCAGTGCGGCGTGTCTCACTGCCCGTCTTCAAATATGGTCCTGAGTTCGGGCGTATGTAAGGTAAAAGAACTCACTACAGCAGGCGTCGCTGTAGGGTTGGCCGTAGACGGCTCCGCTTCTAACGATCACAGCAATTTGATTCAAGAAGCACGGCAGGCGTTTCTTCTGCAAAGATTGTTTAATTCGGACTTTACGCATTTAGACGCGCTGCGTATGGCAACGCTTGGGGGCTCAGAAGTGTTGTCACGACCCGAGCTGGGTCATCTAAATGAGGGCGCCGCCGCAGATTTAGCTATGTTCGATTTGCAGGAAATTCAGTTCTCAGGTGCCCAGGACCCGCTTGCGGCGCTGCTGTCTAGCGGCGCTCATAGAGCTCACCACGTGCTAATAAACGGGGTTTGGAAGGTAAAGGAAGGTCGCCTTATGAACATCGACACAGCTAATCTTGTCAAGAAACACCATTCTCAAGCCCAAAAATTGTGGCAGCGTGCGGGCTTAAGTTGAGCATTGCTAGTCAAGCCCGTTTTGAGACTGCCAGTCCCAACGATTGCAAACGAAAACCTACCTCAAAACAGTGACGCTCCAGCCACGGGGCCGCAACCAATTGAACCCCGATTGGGAGCCGATCCCGTGACGATATAGGAACGCTCAGGCTTGGTAGGCCGATACAGGAGATCGGCTGCGTGAAATACCCCAGGTTGGCACGAACATTGACTTCTTCACCATTAATAGCCATCGTTTTTTGACCAATTTTCGGCGCCCGAATTGGCGTTGACGGGGCTATCAGCACGTCAAAGGATTGAAATAGGGCGGCTGCCTCCTCAGCAAAGAGTTTGCGTACTTTCTGTGCTTTGATATACCAGCTGGCGGGCAACAGGCTTCCCGCAATGAAGCGGTCGCGAGTATCAGGATCAAAATCTTCGGGTTGGCTTCGCAACCTCGATTCGTGCAGTGCTGCGCCTTCTACGTTGGTTATCAAGAATGCTGCGCTACGGCCAGCCTCTGCAAACTCGAGGTTGCAGCGCTCAACCGAAAAGCCATCATCTACTAACGCATCAGCAACAAAGCTGACTGCTTTGTTCGCATCCACGAATTGAGGGTTTGCAAAATAACCTTCTAATATTCCGATGCGCAATGACTTGTCAGTTCCGGCGGCCGTTTTTGCCACAAACTCTAGATTCCGTGAGACGCAAGCATGGTCAGCCTTATCAAATCCCTGCAAACAGTCATAAACCACGGCTAAATCTTCGCAAGATTGGGCCAAGGGACCAACGTGATCCAAGCTGTCGCAAAATGGATATGTTCCGGATCGAGGTAGGCGCCCGTAAGTGGGCTTAAGACCAAAAATGCCGCAAAGCGAGGCTGGGACCCTTATGCTGCCGTTTGTGTCGCTGCCCAGAGTTATCGGCAGCATATTGGAGGCTACTGCGGCAGCACTCCCAGAAGATGAGCCACCGGCCATTCTTGTCGGGTCCCAGGGATTTCTGCAATTGCCGAAGTGCACGTTTTCGCCAGTAAAGTCGTAGGCATATTCACCCATGTTCAAGGCACCTACTAGGATCGCGCCGCAATTTTCCAGACGTCTGATTAACAGCGCGTCTTGGAGGGCTGCAACATTTCGTTTGTTAATTTTGCTGCCCGCTAACGTAACGTGGTTTTTGATGTCGAAAAGGTTTTTCACGCCAAATGGCACTCCTAGCAATGGCACGGAATCCTTCTTCAAATCAGCTTGATCCAAAAAACTGGCCCGCGCTCGCGCCCTCTCGTGTAAAACCGAGGTAAATGCGTTGATACCGTTGTCTAGTTGCTCAATCTTTTCAAAAACGGTGTCAACGACCTCTTCAATCGTGAGAACTCCACTTTCTAACTTTTCGAGATGATCTCGAATTCCCGACCAGGGCTGGTTGACTTGATCAGAAACACTTTTTGACATCGTTATTTGTGTGACCCAATCGGTAAGTAGTACTAAAGATCTCTGGCCTTTGGCGAGAACGTAGGCGCAATACTTGAGCAGTTAGAATCCATTGAAGCCGAAAATACCTTTATCGCCATCGATTTGGCAATTTCTACATTGTCGATCACGCCTTGACGGTGTTCGTCCTTGATGTTCACGCCCAAGGCTTTGGCCGCGATATCTGTAAACTGATCGCAGTCGAAATGTTCAAGATTAGTTTGTCGATCTTCCCTTTGTTCCAAGTTACCTCCGTGGGTTTGATGTTACGCCTCGACGGTACATCGTAAGGGCAAGCGTCTATTATCAAAAGCTATACAATAAGCGGAAGATGACCAGCGCGCGGCCATGGAAAGTGATAGGGCGGAATTGCGATAAGTGCGAAAAAGGACATGGCATCTTTCAGCTCTCTCGCGTGGGAAAGCATGGGCAGTGCCTGGCCCAATATACTCTTCCCGCCGACTGAAAATAGGTTTGGCTACTTATGAACAACTATCAAAAGAACAATAAGATCGCTAATTACTGATGAGACATCATAACCGAGCAAGTTCAGACCCTTTATTATTTGCTCTTGAGGACCGACCTCCACCCCTGCGTTCGGTGTTAGCCGCAGTTGCTCATCTTTCTGCGATTGTTGCAAGCATCATGGCAGCGCCTTTGCTACTGGCAGGAGTTATCGGCTTGAGCGAAGCTTCAACGCGCTACGTGGTTAGCGCTTCACTATTCATTTCAGGCATCGCGACTTTTGTGCAAGTCTACCGATTTGGGTGGGTAGGATCGGGGTTATTATCTGTTCAAGGCACCAGCTTCGCCTTTATCGGACCCATGGCCTACGCTGCTGCTACCTTTCCAGAAGGGACTTCTAGCGAAGAAATAGCAGGAATACTTCTCGGCTCCTGCGCCGCAGGAGGGGTCGCGGTGGCGATAGCAGGCACGTTTTTGAACCAAGTACAAAAAATCATCACGCCAGTAGTGGCGGGGACCGTAGTCTTTTTGTTGGGGCTTTCGCTGGTCATATCTGCTGTCACCAACTTAAATCGAATTCTAGGAGCAGCGGCTTCCACAGAGCTGTACATCATCTGCACAGAGATAGCTCTCACCTTTTTGGTCATATTGTTTCTTTCTAGAGCCAAGCAACCCTGGCTGCGCTTGCTTAGCATTCCGATCGGCATAGTCGTAGGTTGTGTTGCAGCCCTTCTAGCTGGCAATCTCGAGTGGAACGTAGGAGATACGTCAGAAATCTGGTTTGTTCCGCAGTTTTTTCGATTTCCGCTTAACATTGACCTTTTAATGCTCGCAATTCTGATGCCGATTTTTTTGGTGTCACTGACAGAGAGTATCGGAGACCTAACGGCGACGAGCTCTGTATCGCAGCGTCCTATTGAGGGAGAGGAATATGTGCAGAGATTGCGCGGCGGGATCGTTGCTGACGGACTCAACACAGTGCTTGCCGCCTTATTCGGTTCATTCCCAAATACGACTTTTAGTCAAAACAATGCGGTGATCCGCATTACCGGCGTAGCAAGCAGGCGAGTCGGTTTGGTGCTAGCGGTATTGCTGACAATAATGGGCAGCATACCCTTAATTAGCGCCGGGTTTTTGCAAATACCGGGATCAGTAATCAACGGAGCGACTCTCTTTCTATTTGGCATGATTGCCGTCACTGGGTTCGGACTTGCTGTCAAGGCCGACCCTGTATCTGGATATAAGGTGCTAATCGGTTCGACCTTGTGCGCCTTTATGCTCACCGGATTGCCCCAATTGCTGAACGTCCTTTCTATCGAACTACCTCAATACGCAGCGATAATAATGGGTTTTCCCGTAGCAACCGGAATCCTAATAGCGATCATTTTAACGAGAGTAATTAGAAGCTAGCCCAGTAACGCCTCGAGCACTGCTGTGCCTCATAAAAGGGCGCTCGATATAAACGATCAGAGAAATGCACTATTACGATGCCGATTAAAGGCGACCAATAAGTGCGGTTATTTTTAAACGGCATAAAAGGCGTTTAATTCCCTAAGTTCCGGACTGATTTTCTTTGAGCATCTTGGCCAATGTATTGGTATTAACCTTGCATGCTGTTTGATGACTTTTTTACGAATATTCGTGACAGAGGATTACTGGAGGTCAAATGTACACGAGAATTATTTCCCTAATCACCGCTATAACAGCTTTTACTGCCGCTTCGTTGCTTCCTGTCCAAGCGTACGCCGACGAAGAGGGGGACGTCGCAGAGCTTGAGGATTTCGTTGTTTCCGAAATCGTTGACGACTTGTCGATACTGCCAAGTGAACCCTCTGAAGGCGCATTCGGTCTAAGTCTCTCGCTTCTAGAAACGCCAAGGTCGGTCACTGAGGTGAGCTCGGACTTAATAAAAACTTATGCGTTGCGGAGCGTAGACGACTTGGTTCGTTTAACCCCTGGCGCGTTTACTAGCTCCTTTTTTGGTATCCGAGGCGCTATGGACATAAGAGGTGAGGCCGCTGATAACTATTTTCGTGGCTTTCGTCGCATAAATAACCCCGGAGCTTTCAACACGATAGTAAGAGGAGCGCATTCGCTCGAGATCCTGCGCGGCCCAGTATCTCCTCTCTATGGCAGCGGCAGTGTTGGCGGACAGCTTAATTACTCGCCAAAGTCAGCAAAGAGTGACACCGCAAAGTACATCAGCGCACCGACGGGTAGAGTCGACCTCACGCTGGGTTCTTACAACCAAAGAATATTGTCAGGAGAATACGGGATGCCCTTCAATGTTGGGGGCAAACAGGCCGGTTTGTACATTTTCGCAGAAGTCGAGGACTCGGAATCGTTTTACCATGGCTATGCGCCTACCAGCGAACTAGTACAGGTTGCCTTCGACGTAGACTACAGTGAATCGACCTCCATTGAGTTCGGCATACAGCACCAAACCACGGATAGTATCCAGGTTCCGGGCTGGACTAGAGTCACGCAGGATTTGGTGGATAACGGCACTTACATCACCGGATCTCCGGATTCGCGAAATGATGCATCCAACTCTATCGGCTCAGACCGGCTAACCCCTCAAGAGTCGGGTTTTGTCACGCCTAATGCCCCATTTTTTATCAATAGTTCGTTCAGTGGCGTAACGACTTTTTGCGGTAACAGTACTGCTCAGGGCCTCACGTTCACATTCAAAGGACAAACGCAAGACGTTTGTGCCTTCAACCCGATTAATCCTATTACGAACGTTGGAACGGCTAAGATCGACCACCGAACGACGTTTATCGACTCGTTGGACTTTGCTGACACAACAGCAACCACTGCTTATTTTGATATCGTCACGAATTTCGACAGCGGCACCGTATGGAAAAACCAATTTTTCTACGACTACTTGGATCACACTAAGCACCAAAGCTGGGGGTTCACAGCTTTGTACCCAGGTGCGGAGGTAATGGAATTTAGATCAAGCTTCACTCGAACCATCGAGACGGATGTTGGCTCGTCTACTACCGTAATAGGGGCCAGTATTCGGAAAGAGGACAAGGACCATAAAGAGGCCTGGTTTGATGAGTTCTTCGATCGTAGAGACATGTTGGTAGGGCCGACCCCGGACGACAGAATCGATTGGGCAGTGGTTAACCCGTGGGCAGATGCAACTATCCTTTACGATGAGGACGGAAATATATCGGGACTTGATGGAACCGTTAGAAGAAACTTCAACGGTGAACAAAAAAGCGTCCTATACAACGCAGGTGCGTTCTTCTTCACTGACACAAAAATCGGCCCTATTAAAGTTCTTGCAGGGGCACGGTATGACAAGTTCAGTGCCACCTCTAGAGAAGACGCATTGTCTTTGCTCGGTATTCCATTCGATTCTTCTGGAATTCATAGAGGTGATAAGGGTGCGACAAGCTATAACCTCAGCGTGTCGTATGATGCGGGCAACAGCGTCATTCCATATGTTACTGTCGCAGAATCCAATAGCCTTAGCACAAACCAACTGGGAGGCATTCTTCCAGGGACCGTTGATGACGGCAGTTTCGTACAGGGCTCAGAAATAAAAGAGGCGGGGATAAAGTTTAACGCGATGGGCGGCGGACTTTATGCGGCTCTTGCCTACTATGACCAGGAGAAATCATACCGAGACGCTCAAACTCAAGCGCTTGTTGCTGTATTTGGTAAGGGCTACGAGGGCGAACTTCGATTAGTCCTCAGCGAGTCGTTCTCTCTCGCGGCTACTTTCACAAAAAGCGAAACGACAGAGATCAGCGATGGCGCTTTAGCGATAATAAACGCTGAGCAATTCGCGCAGCAAAACGGTCTAGAAGTAACCGACTTATATGGCGGCAGGGTTGGGGGCTACCGCGGCACCTTTATCGGCAGTCAAGTGGAAGTGGACCGAGGCGGTTTACCGGATACGGTAGCTAGTGCGTATGCCAGCTACTCTATGGCGATCGGCGACGCCAAAGCTATTGCCAGCCTGGGTTTCACATACGCAGATGAAACTTACATGGACGTAATGGAATCCGTTTTACTTCCATCCTACTCAGTTTGGACCGCGTCTATGAGCTACCTGTCTGGAAGGTACGAAATTATGGCAACTGTCAACAATCTCACGGACGAAAAGTACTACACGTCTGCTGATCTGTTCGATTCGGTAGTGGTTAAGCCATCTGAGGGCCGAACAGTTTCTGTGATTTTGAGCTACAAATTCTGAAGGGTTCGAGCAGGTGGCATGCGCAGCGTTTCGGCAACGATACGCTGCTGTTCCTCAAAAAGTGAACACCATATCTAGCTGATTCAGAAAGGAGGCTAGATTCCGACCTGAAAAAACGCAGATCGACGTCGCTTTTTGTACCGACCTATAAAAAAGAGACAGTTCTATGGCAGTACAACCGTTTATCGTGGGCAACCCGGTCCTGGTGGTGGTCGATATTCAAAACGGGGACCCACCTTCTCCTGATGGGGATCAAACAATCCCGCATATGGAAAGCGACGGCAGCTGGGTAGCCAGGGCGGCAGCGCTGATAGGCAAATGCCGAGAAGTGAACGTGCCAATCGTTTTCATACAGGAGGCGCATCGCCGTGACTTGGTTGATTTCGGTAGAGAGCTAGATGGTCAAGAGGATGTGCATCTTCTTGAAGGGGATTTTGGCACCGAGATTCGGAGCGAGATCGGGATGAAAGAGGACGATTATTTCATTCGAAAGCGCCGATACTCCTGCTTTTTTGGTACTGACTTTGAGATTCTTATGAAGGGGCTCAAGGCGGATACGCTAATTCTCGTTGGCGGCTTGACCGATGTGTGCGTCCACTACTCTTTCGTTGATGGACATCAGCATGATTATTATTGTCGAGTGGTAGAAGATGCTGTAATCGGATCTTCCTTAGAGGCTCATGAGGCGTCGCTTAATGCAATGGAGTATTTGCAGACAGGAGCGAGATGTAGCTCTGTGAAAGTGATCAAAGAGTTAGATGCGCTTTCAGGGAAGAGCACCCTGGCGAGTCTCTAACGATCTGGAATAGGAGACCTTTTGTGTCACAAATGACTGCGACGGATGTTTTTACTGGAGCTCAGTCTTGGGAAAGTCTGCCCACCGTGGACATTTCAGGCTGGGCTGCAAAGAGCGATGAAGAAAAAATCGCGGCGGCGTTAAACGTTATTGATATTGTTACGACTAAAGGGTTCTTTTATCTCTCAGGGCACGGGATAAAGCAAAGCAAAATAGACGACGTATATGCCGCGAGCAAGGCCTTCCACCACCAGCCCGCAACATATAAAGAGCAGTACCACATAAAACACAGCAAGCATCATCGTGGGTGGGTGCCGTTTTCAGAAATTGGACAGTTTGAAAAAGACAATGAGTCGCATCAGGTTTTTTATGAGTCCTATGATCTGTCTTACGATCTAGATCCTGGCGACGAAAGAACTCAAAACGGTTACGGCCTGGTAGGCCCTAATATATGGCCTGACCTACCGAATTTTCGATCTAACGTGAAAAGCTATTACGATTCTGTGTACTCTTTGGGACGGGATCTACTTGGGATTTTTGAGCTCGGGCTAGGGATGGCGCAGGGCCAACTGTTACGGCACATCAATGCCCCAACGTCTCAGCTCCGCCTGCTCAATTATTTGGAAAACGATGCACCGGCAGATGAATTTCATCACGGGATAGACGCTCACTCTGATTTTGAGTGTTTTACGATCTTACATGCGACGGGGCCAGGTCTTCAGCTGCTATCATCACAAGGCCATTGGGTGGAAACGCCACCGGTCGATAATCACTTTATTGTATTGATTGGCGATGTGTTAGAAGCCTGGAGCGGCGGAAAATTGACGGCTACCCAGCATAGGGTTGTAAATAGAGGAGCGAGCAGATGCTCGCTACCATTCTTTTTTGGGGCTGATTTTGATTGTGTGGTTCGTCCCGAGAAACCTTTTGATACCCAGAGCGCTCGGGAACGATATCCCAGCTTTGTCGCTGGAGAACACCTTTGGGGAAGGACAATAAAAGTTTTCCCGTATTTGAGAAACTTAATAGATTCGGGCGAACTCAAGGTTGATTTTGAAATTGCTGACGAAAACCCCTTCAAACGCATCTCCAAGGAGGAAGAGGCGTTACTCGAACAGAGATCCGCTACTTAAAAATCTCGACAAACCAACCGCAATTGTTTGTAAAGAACAAAATCGCGAGTACGTTGGCTGTTGGTCGGCACACAGCAGCTCAAAGAGTCTTTGTGGGGAGTACGACGGATCGTGAGTGATTCATTCCCCAAGGGCTGCCCTCAACTTCTGAATACGAAGAACACGCGCACCGGGATGCGGATAGCTGGGGAAATAGTAGAAGAAAACGCTACGGTCGTTTGGCTGCAGGCGGAAAAATGGTTTGCAGATATAAGGACTTTTCCGCGCTGCTCTGGTCTGGAAAGCTATGCTTTCGCTGGGACAGTCGATTGGGGCAACCCCAGGCTTTGTTTTCATCACCTGCTAAATACACAAGGTATTGATGAAAATGACAATGCAGACTTTGAGTTCAAAAATTCTTTTTGTATCGAGAGGGGTTACATACTGATTGATGGTGTTAGAAAGGACTTTGAGGAGACTTGGTCTATCGAGAAAATCAGCGCCCCATGTAAGGCATCCGTGCGACACAACGGCTCGAAAATAAGGTCTGTGAGGGTTGACCAGGGAACCGAATCCATCGCTGTAGAAGGGGCCTGTGCTATTCACGTGAGTATGTCCTCAGGCGGCCTAAAACTAATATCTTCTGTCGGTAGAGGAGCTTGCGTGCACGGTTTGTTAGAAAGCTTATCCGATCCTCATTGGGAGGTTGTGGAAGAGAGCGGCACTAACCGCTAAGGGTTCTTTGCCACATCCTCTGGAGCGCGCTGGCGTTCTCTACCATTGCTCTTGATGCCGGCCTCACTATGGGGCCCTGGGTTGCGACCAGATTGAAATCCTCACTTGCCAGGCCAGCATTTTCCCGTCCGATCAAGGGGGAGAGCTTCATCTTTTGTGCAAAAGTCCGTTGAATGTCGGGGCGTAGGCTAAAGTCAATAAACTTTGCGGCCAGCTCCGAAAAGGGCGAGGTCGAGGGGCACGCGTAGTACCCTACATTCATAAAAGCACACTCCTTGGGAAACTTAGATACAACTGGAAACCCTTCCTCACCCAGAAGTAGAGCCACATCGTGAGGATACATACCAGTCGCGACGTTGCCGCTGCGAAGTCCCTGTTCCATCTGGCTTTCTCCGGTCCACCAGAGTTTAACCTGCGGCTTGAAGGACTTTATTTTGTCGAACACCGCTCTTCGGCCAGTTGGTGACATAAGTGTTGACTCACCGTCGAAATAGACCTGCGCAACAACCTCGACGACGCCCCCATTATAAAATCCTGCCAGCGCCAGCACATCTTTGAAGTCTGGGTTCTCAAAGGCATCTATCCAGGACTCCACCGCAGAACCGTCTAGCCGGTTTATATTGCTGGCCAGGTTGATGTACCAGCCGATGAATCCCACCGCTTGAAGAACTCCGCTGCTTGCAAAGTGATATTGTGAGGGCAGGCTCTGTAAGTTATTGAGCTGGTTGACCTCCAGATTTGCCAGTAAGTTACCGATCTTTTCAATTCGAAGCAGATCAACTTCTTTAAGTATGGTCAAATCCACCGGTGCGAGTCCGTTCTTGATCGCATTGACGAGGCCGAATACCCAAGCATCGTCACCACTTTGGCTCACAACTCTTACGGGAATGTTTGTTTCGGCGGTAAATTTCTTGGCGACGTATTGTTGGAATGCCTTTTCAAAAAGCCCCCCATAGGCAGACACAGTGAACGGCCTCTGAACAGAGGAGGCAAAGGCACGCGATGCAAGCGCTGGAATCGTGGATGCAGCCATTGCAATAAACGATCTTCTTTTCATTTCATCGCTTCCTTTCCAAATAACCCCGGACGATGTGCATATGTGCGCTCTAGCTTGTGATCATTCTTTGCCAGAGCCGCTGCAGGTAATCTGCGTCCTTAACCATTGTATTTGCAGCTTGCGGTATAGGCTCAATCGTCGTGCTTACCTCACTGAATTCGATGTCGTTCAAACCAGCTCTCTCTTGAGAGATGACCGGAGCAAGGCGCATTTCTCTAGCAAATCTGGCTTGATTATCCGGTCTAGCGCAAAAGTCGATGAACATCTCTGCGTCTTGAACTCGCTTTGATGTGGACGGAATACAGAGCTTGTTTATGCCGGTAAAACTACCCTCAAGAGGAAAAGTAGAGGCGATCGGAAAGTTATCTTCCTTGAGCAAGAGCGCAACATCATGGAAAAACGAGCCAGCGATTACGTTTTGACTTCTGATAGCTTGTTCCATTTGGCTCTCAGCGGTCCACCAAAAGCCGACTTGTTCTTTTAACGCTCCAACTTTTTCGATGACTGCTCGGATCCCTGCACGAGTATTTAGGGTTTCGTTGCCGTCGAAATAGGTTTTTGCGATGACCTCTATCATGCCTCCGTCGTAGAGACCTATCAGGCCTATCTTGCCCCTATAGAGATCGTCTTCGAATAGTTGTCGCCAAGAGGTAGGCGGTGAGACTAAGGCTTCGGGGTTCGTCACGATGTTTTGGTACCATTCCATTACACCAACGCCGAAGGTGCCGCCTTTGTGCTGGAACAGGTATCGATCTGCGAGTGCCCCCGCATTAGTCATTTTGTCCAGGTCCAGCGACCGAACGATGTCTCCCATGCCCATTAGCTTTATCAGCCCTACTTCATCAAGGATGGTGACGTCCATTGGGGCAAGGCCGCCTCTAACGGCCCTTATCAATGGGAAGAGCCAATCGTCCCCTTGTCCTTGACTGAACGTAGTGACCGGTATGCCGGTTTCTTCGGTGAACTTTTGACAGATACTCGATTCGAAGGCCTTCTGAAAAAAACCACCAAATGCCGAGACCTTAAGCGGCTCTTTTGGTGAGAATGCATTGGCCAGTGATGCCGGAAAAAGTCCTGACAGTAATGCGCCTTTTAGCAATACGCGTCGTTTTATCATAGTTGTTCCTCGTGCCTTCAAAGGACTGCAATATGTATGCCTCTGGGCATTTTTTTTGCATAGCGTAAGGCCTGGCATTAAACACACTTAGGATTCCTTGGGCATTGACACTTGAAACGAGCAGCTACATGGGGCTGGAGGCGCGAGATGTGTTCGTCACCATGGGGCAGACTGCTATATTAAAGGGCGTAGATCTGGATATTGCACCAGGAAAGTTCATAGCTTTGTTGGGCCCATCAGGATGCGGGAAAACAACGTTACTGCGAGTACTTGCCGGTTTGCAGGAAGTTTCTAATGGCGCTGTGTTTTTCGAGGGAAAAAATATCACGTCCGCAAAACCTGCCGAGCGTAATTGTGGGATGGTTTTCCAGAGCCTAGCGCTTTTCCCACATCTCAACGTGGTCGAAAACGTTATGTTTCCGCTGAAGAAGCTCGACCTTACAAAGTCCGAACGACTCGACCGAGCTTTAAGCCTCTTAGAAATGGTTCATATGGTTGAATTTCGCGACAGGCCGATGTCGAGAATATCTGGAGGGCAAGCCCAGCGAGTAGCGATCGCCAGAGCCTTAGCACAAGAGCCCAAGTTATTATTATTGGATGAGCCGTTTTCGGCTCTAGATGCAGAGTTACGTGAAGAATTACGTACCGAAATACGTGTCATACAAAGAAAGCTTGGTATCAGTGTCGTAATGGTAACTCACGATCAAAACGAAGCATTCACCGTGAGTGACGTGGTAGGAGTTATGAACAACGGGAAGATGGAGCAGGTCGGGACTCCAGACGATTTGATGAGTAAACCGACTTCTAGTTTTGTCGCGAAGTTTGTGGGCCAAAGGAATCACATCAGCTGTTTTTATAGAGCGGATGGGCTTTACGAGGCGGGTACAAACAATTTAGTGAGCCCTGCATGTTCTTCGTTGAATTTATCCCCCTACACTAAATATGATCTTTATTATTCATCGGAAGCCATAACTACCTCAGGGCAGATAGAGGCGGAGGCCCTCTATTATCGAAACTTAGGGGGACGAAACGAGATATGCGCCAGGTATAAAGGGCAAACTATCTGGATCGATAACTTATGGAGCGGCCAGCCTCATCGAGTGTCTTTCGGCGTCGACTTGTCAGAATCTTTTATCTTTAGAGCAAATGACGAGGACTAATTCGACAAGGGCGACCCTTCTAACCACTTTACCAGTGTTGTTATTTGTCCTTTTGACCTCTGTTTTGCCGATCTGTTTCTTGTTGAGTAATGCTTTTAGCGAAAGCGGCACGGCCCTCGACCAAGGTGGTGGCTGGAGCCTCGAGAATTTTCGAGAAATATTCTACGACTCGTATTACGTCGGACGAATGTTGTATACGGTGGCGCTCGTTGTACTCGTCTCTATATTGACCCTGATGTTGGCCATGCCCTTGACCGTCATAATTGCCCGTCTGAAGAATTTCTGGCGCAGCACTTGGGTCGTTTTGCTACTGACCAGTCTTGCGCTGTCCGAGGTTTTAACCGCTTATGCCTGGCAAATCATTCTCTCCAAGAGCAGCGGCCTGCCAGGCTGGTTGGAAGGGTTAGGTCTGCTCACTGACGCAAACTCTTGGTGGCCGGGTTTCCCAGCTATGTTGCTTGTCCTGGTCTATTTCTCGATTCCCATTGCAATGGTCATGCTGCTGCCGCCTCTCAGCCGTATGGATGGGTCTCTTTCCGATACCGCTCGCATGATGGGGTTCTCGAAAATAGAGGTGTTTTGGAGAGTTACGTTACCAGTTCTGCGCAGACCGATATTTCAAACAGGGCTGCTCTTGTTTCTCTTGAACAGTGGAGGGTTTGTCATCTCTCAACAACTAGGCCGTCCTTCGGACTGGATGTTTTCGGTCTTTATTGCCGATTTCATGCGCAGTTTTAATGTGCCCTTCGCGGTGGCGCTAGCACTGTGTCTTTTATTGACGGTTGTCGTTTTAGTTGGGGTGACTTATCTGGCGTTCGGCAGGGAGGGCGCAAATTCCCGTGATGTATAGAATTCTTGCACTGTCCGGCCTTGGGGTGTTTCTCTATGCACCCATTTTGATCGTGTTCGGATCGTCTCTGAATAGCTCCAGGCAGATGGTTTTCCCGCCGTCCGATCCTTCCATGCTTTGGTATCAAGCTTTTTTTTCTGATCCAAGTTGGACGGGTGCTTTGATCAACAGTGTCGTGATCGCTTGTATTTCTTCGATATTGGCGATGGCTTTGGCTGTTTTGGTCGCCACGGAGGCCTGGCGTCGAAATACGAAGTTCAGCCGCTTTCTGATTGCCGGAATCAGTTTACCGTTTCTAATTCCTGGGATTGTCTTCGCCGTGTCGATCTCGTTAGTCGCGTCAATGTTTGGGCTTCTGGGTACAGAGGTGGGGATTATATTGGGACACGTAGCACTCTTAGTCGCCATCCCTCTTGTAACAACTCAATTGGGCCTATCTCAGGTTGATAGTGAACACGTCGATGCGGCGACGCTCATGGGTCTGTCCGAAAGGGAGATGCTATTCGGACTGGTGTTGCCAATAGTGAGGCCATACGTGATAACGGGGGGCTTGTTCGCACTGATCATATCGATGAACGAATATGTGGTGGCTTTCCTGCTGAGTGGCTTTTCAGTAGAGACGTTGCCGATAAAAATCTATAACTCTCAGCGGTATGGGTTCGAGCCCACGTTGTCGGTAGGGACAATAATCTATATTGGCTTCTCGTTAGTCGTTCTATCTTATATAGCCACAACCGGGAAATTGTGGAGTCTATTAGGGATGAAACATTTGGAATGACGGATTAGCAGACAGTGGGCGCTAGCATTCTAGCTAACGAAACAGCGAGCGAATGGAATCGGTCGAGCAAGCGCATGGACGCAGGCGCCGCAAAAGGCAGATCCTTTTGCGAAACCGCCTAAGAAAAGCGTTAGCGAATCAATTACAAATTCGTTAGTCGTTTATCTGAATAAAAGGCCAACATGAGTTGGTCCTTTATAGAAAGTCGAACGCCCTTGCCGGCGCCAGCAGGCCCTACCTCAGCATCGCCACAGTAAGTACCAAAGACGCGGTCCCAGAAAATGATGTCACAGCCGTAGTTGGAGTCGGCCTGGCGCCGCTCTAAAGAGTGATGGCAATGGTGCTGTTGCGCGGTTGCAAAGAACCAGTCCCACACAGGCATCGAAACCATGGGAAGGTTGGCATGGTTGAATTTGCCGTTCCACATACCAAAGGCTGCTGACACGATGAATACTTCATCGCTGGCGCCCATTAGAGCTAAAGCCATTGGAGTGCCGAGGCCTAGGGTTAGATGTTCAAATGGGTGCGTTCGGTTGCCGCGCATGGCGCTCATTTTTGTTAAGTGATGATGCGTCGCGTGCATGCGCCACCAGAACAGCGATTCATGTTGAATCCGGTGCAGCCAGTAGTAAAAGAAGCTGGAGGTGAAGCGTATTACCAGCATAGCCCCTATGAGCCCAAGTACGGTGGTAGGTTCGAACTGAATCTGCAACGGGGATATATCACGCAGAGCGAGGAACCCTTCCGAAACCGGAGTACTGTAGAGATCTGACACGATGGGGCCCCAGAGCAAGGCCCCCGATGCCATCCAAAATACGTCTTCTGCCATTTCGTCGGGCTTGAGCAGCCACGACTGTTTTTTGGCCCAAAATCGTTCGGCGATCAGCAGCAATGGCGTTGCAGAGACTGCGACAATGAGTGTCCATACTCGGTAGTATTCCCCGCCCCATTCGTTCACTAACATGGCGGCCACAAGGAGTACGGAGCTGGCGACGAGGATCGGCTGGGGCAGCGCCCAAAGAATAGCCTTTTTGTCCCAGGTCACTTTGCTTCCTTCGGTGATGATCCCGTCCTCTGTGCGGACGATTGGATGTCCGGAGGGGCCTATCTCTGGGGATGAGCCAGTCGCAGAATCAAGCTGGTTAACCATATCGAGAGAGTTTAGATTTGTATCAGTCACTGATGCTCCTGAATATTTGGGCTGCTGGTTGGTATTGATCGATTAATTGCGAGTCGTATCTGTCTTGGTTTAACAAGCCTTCTTTCTGCCACATGTACCTGTGGTCGACCATTTAACGTCTCCGTCCTCTACCTCTGGCGTTAAAATATAGGTCACGTTGTCCAGGTCAGAGTTGTCTCTCATCCAGGTCGCGATGATCCTGCCGTCAATGACAGAAATACCGTGAGTCTGTTCAGAGGCAAGCACCTCGGCGGGCAACCCTGCGTTACCGCTATCGAGAAAAGTTAGGTTGTTGAAGTTCCCTGACAGCATGGCGGCTTCCACGGTTTCTTGAATGGGTTCCACCATCTCCACGAGTTCGCCGTAGCGAAACTCAGTATTCAAATCCTTGTAACGGTCAACATTTCTGACCAGATAAATCACCACGAGTAAAACGATAACACCCACGAAAGCGAGTCGGGCCAACCGTTGTTGTGAATCAGGCGAGGTCTCACTCATGTCCATTAGATGTGTCCGATCCATCGCCTGAGGAACTCCCTGGCTTCTCGCCGACGGCGTCTCCCAATCCCAAAGCGCTCAACTGGCTAACGGCCCACGCCATTAAGAGTACGACCAGCGCTCCTACGAGTTTGTTCTTACCTTCGAATTCCAGATAGCCCCAGATGGGAATACATACGACGATCAATGCAAAGCCCATGATCACCGGAGAAACTGTCTTTCCAGCAATTTGGACGGTGCTGTCGAGCTTGATCTTCTTTAATAGGAGATCAAATTTGTCGATGAGATTGTTCCAGGTTTCCATGTCAACCACGCCTCTTTTTGAGACACAAATATAAAGTGCGCACTGGTTGCGTGCGCTTTTCTGCGGCTGACGGCCGCTCTCGCAGATATATACTTGGGTCAAGCAATTAGTGTGCCTACCTTTCCTGGTGGTGCTTCACCCTCACCTTGATGCTTTCCCTACAGCAACCGCTGAGTGGCGGCGTATGGGTTTGGAGTTCTTCTGAAGATGAATTTTGTTTTGCAACAGAACGCGCGAACGAAAAGAAGACGGCGCAAGGGCGCGAAAGTTGCATGGTGACATGGTCCGGATTCGTTCAGGGCACTACGATCTCTAAGATTGGAATTCAGCTCGATGACTAAACCGCAAACAGGTAAGCAGTACAGAAGGCTCAAAACTTCTGAGATGGTGGTGTATCCGATGTTGGTAGTAATACTGATAGGCGTTACGTTTGGTTTTTACCACAACTCGAAAATTGAGGACGCAGTATCCGCCGCCGTGAGTTTGGGGCTGGAGCAGAGGGTAGTTGTCGAGGACTATTTCAAAACGACCGGCGCGATGCCGCAGTCTGAAGCGGACCTCAATCTGAACGCCTTCACCGCTGAAGGCATATTAACCAGCATGGACTATCGGGCAGGTGAACTTGGAGTACCCGCGGCCGATAAATTGCGTACTGGAACGCTCCGGGCCCTCGTGGATATGACAGAGTTTGGTACACGGTTTGAAGAGATTGAATCCGGCTTTCTGCTCATTGCGCGAGCTCAGGATGACGACACCGTCAAATGGGCTTGTATTGCAGACGAGGTAACAGTGGACGCTTTAGACAAACGCTATTTGCCGGAGAGCTGCAAAGGCGATGATGATGAAGATGCGGATAAGAAAGATAAAGAGGAAGAAAGAGATGATGGCTAAGAGCTGGTTGTATAGAAAGGAATCATCGTCTGCTGGGTTCAGATTTACGACAGGCCCAGTTCTTTTGATGTTGGTCGTTTAAGAGATGGGGTCCTCAACCTATCCCTTCGTGCCTGCTGATTTCGAGATTCCGAGCGTACTTGAAACTGAAAGCTATCGTCTGCGAATGCTCACCATTAACGATCTCGTTAAAGATTTCGATGCGGTGATCTCAAGTTCAGAAAAGTTAAAGGAGATTTGGCCAGATTCGACTTGGCCTTCAGGCCTAACGCTTGAAGAGAATTTAATTGATCTGGGTTGGCATCAACGAGAATTTACTAAACGCAGATCATTTGCCTACACCGTGGTAGCGCTAGACGAAACGAAAGTGCTGGGCTGCGTCTATATCAATCCAACAATTAAAAAAGATCACGATGCTGAAGTTTATTTATGGGCCAGAACTTCAGAGCACAAGACAGATCTGACCGATGAGCAACTAATGACCACTGTGGAGAATTGGGTCGCTCAAGAGTGGCCTTTTTTAAAGCCTGCTTTTCCCGGGAAAAAAATACCCTGGGACGTATGGAATCAGTTGGAAGAGGCAAAACGTTAGATTGCTGATGAGGATACTGGTCAATAGCTAACGGTCGTTAGTAAGACGCTACTTCGAGTGTTTCTTTGAGTTCGTGCTGCAAAGCAGAATTTCTTTTTCTTTGCGATTTTTTTGCGGCTATTTTCGTAGCGAAGCCACGGAAAAATCATTACGAATAAGATCTGTAAACCATCTGACCGGTACAGACCCTCATGAAATGGTGGAGGCGGCGGGAGTTGAATATTCAAGGTAAATGTCTAATAAATATGGATTAAAGCGCTACGGTGTAGATCAGCTGCCCCAAATGTGGTGGCGGTTATTGGCGCAAAGCGATTAACGACGCCGGCGACAGGCCGTGGAGACCGGGCTGCGGGGCTACACTGTGCAAATAAGTAAGATAACCAACTGTTCTCAACAGATTGATCATTTTATTGCGGGACTTTCTACCGCCATTCTCGTTTGAGTACCTGCTTTCTTATACAAAACTGAGGACTATTCCCACAAGGTACCCTAGTCCTCGAGCACGACGAATTCATTCCCCATCAAATCAACCTGCTCTCCATTTAGTGCCCTTTTTGCGCGCTTTTTGGGAACCTTGGTGGCCCGACAAAAAGCATTAAGGGAGTTGAAGACCCCGCCACTACTCACGAGATAAAGACGATAACTGCCCCGCGTATCAAGACTTTCTTGGTGCTTTTCAGTGAGGATCGGACGCCCGTTTTCATCAGTAAACGCAAAACGCAACCTTTTGCCCTCGCATCGCACGCTCTTCGCTTCTCATGCGGCACACTTGCCGATTTGCCCAGAAGCCACCTTATAGTGCTTACCCGCTTGAGTTAGGTTTTCGAAGACCTTTACGGACTTACTAGGCGCACAAAACCAGCGTTTTTAGTTAAAGGTAGGTGTGGAGCCAACTTCTTCAAAATCCGTTTGGACATTAGGGATCTAGTAGGAAGTTCTATCTTAGTGAAATTTTTGGCTAGAAACCGGTGGAGATATAAAAAGACTGCGTATCTGATAAATACGGCGATGTAAACTATCAGGAAAACTAATACTTTTTTTATAGCGGCTTTTTTCCTAGCGTGATAAAAAATCCGCCTTCACGTATTTGTTGCAAGTCAAGCGCAAGACATAAATCTGCAAGACGAGATACATCGAATTTATGGCGTGTCTCAGAAAGCAGAAAACCCGGTTGGTCAAAATGAGGAAGAAGGTTTACAAATTCTATGTTGGCATCAGTGAACCAACGGAAGACCTCCTGAGGTGTATGTGATGACTCGTGGGGATTAAAAAACTGGTCTCTTACCCATGCCTCTCTTTTCCCCTCCGATTTTAAGTTCCCTGTATGATAGTCTAATAATCCGATTTTCTGGTCGAGAATAGTGGCTAACCTTTGCTTTAAAAAAGTAACTGCTCTTCCGTATTTATGGTAGAGACCAAGGGCGATGAAGCCGCCTGGCTTAAGGACATTAACGATAGCCTCAAAAGCTTTTTTAGGATTCATCGTGTGGTGCAGAACCCCATTACTGATAACGAGGTCAAAGGTTTCTTTCGAGTAGGGCATATTAAAAACATCGCTTGCCAAGAAAAAGTTGTTTTCTAATTTATTAAGTTCTCGAAATTCATCGGCCATCAAAAGAGAACCAGCGGAAATATCAATACCATGTACCTCTCTGTCGCCTCTGCCGAGAAAAAGGGACAAAGGGCCTGTTCCGCAACCGACCCCCAGAATTTTTGCATTCCACCTGATCTCGTCATCGAGACGACTGGTAAAAGTATTAGAGCGTCCCTTACTATATATTGGGCTGTAATTCTCTAGACCATCGAAATTTGGAAACTTTATTTCGTCGTAGAAAGAAGCCATTTTTAGGCTCGTTGGATCCATAAATTCTGGAGTGAAATCGGGAATCTTATCCTCTATCCACGGCAAACTTAATCCATTAAGACTGTAAGTGCCCTTTGCGGTCGAAAAGTTAAAGGAGCCTTAAAAAAGAATTAACTAATACGTTCGTACCTTTTCTTTCTGTTGTATTCAATTTCTCGCATTTTTTTCCATAAAAAAATCGGTTAAGACATCAGCGACTAAGGTACTTCCTCTTTCGTTGAGGTGGATCGCATCGTATATGTATTCGCTGGTGGGCGGCACCTTGGACTCAAGATCGATAAGCGAACATTCTTCGCTTTTAGCAACTGCGCGCACTATTTCATTCATCGCTCGAAATTCTTCCGCAAATTTGATGTATCCCTTGGGATCAACACTTTCGTAGTTCCTTTGAAATAGAGTATCTGATGCGCGAAAGCGACTAAACTGGGTCATCAATATTGGTTCTATTCCCCAGGCTCTAGAGATGCCAATAAAAGTTCGGAGAGACGATTCATACAGGGGCGCATATTGCTCGATTTCGAAAGTAGTTCCTCTGTAATTAGCAAATTCATCCTGTCCATCAGGAACCAGTCTAGGCCTGAGATATCGGTACAGGTTCGGAGCCAGCAAGTCCTTGAGGCCTTTTGCTAAGGCGTAAAAAGCGATCTTATCTTTATTGTCGACTACGACAGAGCGCCCTGGAGGAGCTAACCAGTAAGATCCGGTCTTCCTCAAGAGCGATAAATCATTAACATTGTTCATTAGCACAGCATAATCAGCTTCAACGGGGATCCCTTTTGCAGCCAGGTTAAGCCAGGAGTGCATCGAGTGATTGCCGGAGCGCCCGCCGTTTAATGTAACGAAATGCTCGCCAGTCCTCTCCCGTAAATTTCTTTCGAGTTGGCTTACAAACCTCATGTCTTCCGGAACAAACAAAGACTCTGTAGTACTACCTCCAAAGAAAAGGATCTTCGTCGCTGGACCAAAGGTGCCTGAGTTTTGATTTCCGTTTGATATGAAACCCATCTCATCCAGTGAGAGGGAATAGGGTTTGATCTCCAAGGAATCCGTCGTTTCCAAATACGATTGATTTGGTGTGATAGTAGCTTCGAATTTGGGAGGGTACTCTCTCAGATTGATGGATCTGGGCGACCCTTGCTCATCAACGGACATATCATTAGAAAAAAATACCCTATCAACGGTCCACAGTGTTAGGGCGCCCAAGACGATGCTAATCAGTAAATTTTTCACAGGATCAAAGGGTTCAGCGACGACAAAGACTTCCGATTACCTGTCATGGTCAGGCAGTACGGTTTTGCTTCATGACTAGAAAATTGTTAATCGCAAGCAAGTCCATATCTGTACTCATAAAACAATTGAACGCTTCTTTAGGCGTGCAGACAATCGGCTCGCCACGAACATTAAAGGATGTGTTTACTATCAGGCCAACCTCCGTCTTGCTCTTGAATGCTGAAATCAGAGCATGAAAACGCGGATTGTGATCTGCACTTACGGTCTGTAGGCGTGACGTAAAGTCAACATGCGTAACAGCCGGAATTTCCGAACCAATCTCCGTTAGATCTTTGACTCTCTGTCCGGGTTCGTCGGCGACTCTGCAACGCTTATTCTCGGCAACGGTGTCCACCAGACCCATATACGGACTATCCCTCACAGTATCGAACCACTCTCCGGCATCCTCTTCCAGAACGCTCGGCGCGAATGGTCTAAAGCTCTCCCTATACTTTATTTTCATATTGAGTTGGCTTTGCATATCGGGGTCCCGAGGATCGGCGAGAATACTTCTATTGCCCAATGCTCTAGGCCCGAATTCCATTCTTCCTTGATGCCATCCCACTACTTTGCCCTCGGCTAAAGCTGACGCCACCCTGTCAAAAAGAGCTGCATCATTTAACCTCTCATAACGAGCACCCAAAGCTCTTAATTCCTCCTCAATTTCTAGATCGGAAAATGCAGGCCCCAACAGTGATCCTTGCATTCTGTCTGATTTGTTGTCACTGGACCTTTCGCCTTTGAAGTGCATGTGCCAGACCGCTAGCGCGGCGCCCAGCGCGCCTCCCGCATCTCCAGCTGCTGGCTGTACCCACACGTTATCGAATATTTTTTCGCGCAAGATCCGTCCGTTAGCAACACAATTAAGCGCAACACCCCCCGCTAGACACAAATTTTTAGATCCGGTCGTACTCCTCGCGTCCTGTGCAAGTTTGAGTATGACATCCTCAATCACCGTCTGAACGGATGCAGCTATGTCCATTTCTCTTTGAGTTGGCGGGAAATCATAGGGACGTGCAGGTCCTCCGAATAGGCGCTCAAATTTACGGTTGGTCATTTTCAAACCGGTCGCGAAGTCAAAGTACTCCATGTTGATATGGAATGACCCATCTCCCGCCACGTTTATTAGATTTTCTTCTATGAGAGCTTTGTATTTTGGTCTCCCATAGGGCGCTAACCCCATCAGCTTATATTCACCGGAATTCACCTTGAACCCTGTGTAATAGGTAAAAGCAGAATAAAGAAGCCCCAGAGAATGCGGAAAATGTATCTCTTTTAAAGTCGTTATCCTATTTTTGTTGCCCATCGCTAATGACGTAGTGGCCCACTCACCGACACCGTCCAATGTCAGTATTGCAGCATCGTCGTAGGGCGAAGGGAAAAAGGCGCTTGCGCCGTGCGACAAATGATGACTGGAAAACAGTAACTTGGACCTCCAGTCGATGTATGATCCCAACGTGCCAGCTAGTTCGTTTGCTAGGAGCGTTTTTTGGAAGAATTTTTCTTTCGCCCAGATCGGCATCGATTTTGCGAAGCTGGAAAAGCCTTTTGGTGCGAATGAAAAGTACGTTTCTAAAATGCGCTCAAATTTCAGTATAGGTTTTTCATAAAAAACGACGCTTCGTATCTCTGCCGGGTCAATGCCACTCTGTTTAACGCAGAATTGAATCGAATATTTCGGGAAGCTGGCGTCATTTTTTTTTCGAGTAAAACGTTCTTCTTGAGCAGCAGCGATTATCTCACCATCCTCGATGAGGCATGCTGCGCTGTCGTGATAGAATGCAGAAATTCCGAGAATATGCATGCGCCCTCGCTAAAAGATCGTGTAAATTAGCGGAGCGAAAGCCGATCCTTGTGCGATAACTAATAGTGATCCGATGACAAAAAGTACCACTACTATTGGTGTAAGCCAGAGCTTTTTTCGCAAACGTAGGAACCTCAACAGCTCCTTGAACTCTTCCATGAGGTTTTGCCCTTTAAAACTGATTTCTAAATAGATCGCTTTCGTCAGTAACAGATATCGGCGGCTTCCAATACGACTTGGTGCGAAAGCGTTTAATCGCTAGTTCGTCCCGGCCAAAAAGCCTTGTCACCAAAGCTATCGGACTAATCAATACGAAAAATATCGCGCCGGTCATAACTGGTGTAAATAGTTTCCCTAGAAATAGACCAAATCGCATCCAAATGTTATTTAAAAGAGATAATTTAGTTGGCGCGAGCGCTGTAACAACACAGAGGATCGTCGCAATAAGCAATAAAAGGGCCGCGACGTGCGACATACCAACCAAAAAAAAGACGCCAGCTAGTATCACAACCAGAGCAGAAAAAGAGAACCCAAAATTTGTGTTTGACGGCAGGTTGGTAATTTCTCGATCCATAGAAGGTTAGCCACGGCAATTGTTATACAAGATACACGGTTTTTATCTGTAAAACATCGCTATGCTGTGGCTGAGGGTAACGAATCTAAGAGGGATTCGAACCTTGGTGAATTCTCACTGGGTTCGGAAGCTTTTTTCGGGTCTATCGTAAATCAGGTTCGAAACCCTAGTCGCTTAATCATTGATTACAAAGGGGTGTAGGTGGCGGAGAGAGAGTCCGCCAAAGGGACGACTATAGACGTCTACCGGAATTAAAAAAATACCCCATTAAATCAATAAAAACGGGTACTTTTATTCATAGCGATTCACTAGCGTCCACCCAAGTCCTGGTTAAAACTGGGTACCAGTGCGGGTACCAAGAGTAATCGATGTCAGGCGAAAAATTGTTGAGCGAAGCGCAGTGCAAAGCTGCCAAATCGAAAGAAGCTCTCTACTACTTAAACGATGGTGACGGACTTAGTCTGCGCATACGTCCGAACGGAAGCCGTCATTGGCTCTTCCGATATCGAGTACTCGGCAACGAAAAAAGCACGAGCCTTGGGGCGTATCCCCAAGTTTCGCTAAAATAAGCTTGCCAAAAGGCGTTGGCTATTAGGACGATAGTTGCTGCCGGTAAGGATCCTGTCGTGGTGCGGCGCGTTGCCAAAACCAAGAACGCGGCAGCATCTCAAGAGTTATTTGAATCAGTCGCAGCTGCTTGGCTAAGACATAACCGAGAAACATGGAGTACCCACCACTATGAACGCAACTCGGGCCTAATCCGCCGCTATTTGTTGCCTTCCATTGGCAAGCTTCCTATCGATTCAATTGATGAATCCTATCTCTTTGGTGTTCTCAAAAAGGTTTACGACTCTGGCACCAAAGAATTGGCACGAAGGACAAGGGCGGTGGCAGCTCAAATCTTTTCGCACGGCAGAGCATTTCACTTTTGCAAGTTCAATCCTGCAAAGGGTATGGCGGACAACCCATATTTCAAAAAGCCGCCAGTGACCCACCATAAGGCGTTGCCGCAGGAGCAACGGAAGAAGAGATTAAAACTGCTGTTGCCATCGCGGCAGACGTAGCACTCAATAGTTCGATGTTGTTCGGGACTCAGTTTGACATGGACGAGTTCATGAAGATGTTCGAGTAGGGTGGTATCTAGAGGCGCCTACGTGGCGCCCCTTCAGTGCCTTCTCTTGGTGACCCCTTGGGTCAATTAATATCGACTGCGCGAGATTTGAGTGTCGCAAGGTCAATAAGTTCCAGAACCTTTGCGTTGGTGGAGGTTAACACCACCGGTGACGCACATTCGGCGTCGAGTGCCTCTAACCATCGATTCGCACAAACGCACCATTGATTACCTGATTTTAGTCCAGTGAAACCAAACTCCGGTCGTGCTGTTATGAGGTTATTACCCTGACTTAGCGAATATTGTAGAAAATCGTCATCCACGCGGACACTGACAAAGTGTTTACCGATGTCTTCAGAATCCGCATCGCAACACCCCGTTCGGAAAAAACCAGTGATTGGATCCGTAGAACAAGACTGAAGAGGATCACCAAATACGTTGGTTTGATTTTCTAACAGTTTCATTGCTCTTTTCCCATTTTTTCTGCTGCGATTGATGCGGCGTCGCCCTAAGCTATCAGCGGTTTAGTTTAAGCGATTGATCTCTTTTACCGTTATCAAGTTAAGTTCAATCTAATTCCTGCATAGCAAGTTGCTATGGCATTCTTACCCTCATAGCACCTTATGGATTCTCGATTATGAGAGATCGCCTTATCATCGCATTCCTCAGCGCTGCATTAGCAAATTCAATCTCTGTTTTAGCTAATACTGAAATAAGCACGCGTACTGCCAACAACGGTAACGTCGTACTGAGTGGCATACCTGAGATTCCACCAGAAATTGGCCAGCGCCTGACTCGGTATCAAAATGTACGGGGAGCAGCCTTTCGCGGCTGGACCCAGGATGGCATGGGTATTTACATCAGCACTCGTTTCGGCGAAGTCAGCCAATTGCATAGAGTCGACATGCCTCTGGGCGCCCGCAACCAGCTGACATTTTCCAAAGAGCCGGTGGGGCAAGCGACTCCACGCCCAAAAGATAGATCTATTGCTTTGACCATGGACGAGGGCGGTAACGAGTTTGCGCAGATTTTTTTGTTGGATCCAAGAAATGGTAATGCAACGCGTCTTACCGATGGTGAATCACGGAATGGGGGAATTGTCTGGAGCGATGATGGCCAGTTAATGGCATTTCGCAGTACTAGACGGAACGGTCGTTCCAACGATGTGTGGGTTATGGTGCCCGAAAAACCAGAGTCTGCTGATTTAGTGTTAGCGTCTCCCGATGGATCTTCTTGGGGTGCAGTGGATTTCAGTCCTGATGGAAGTAAGCTCCTAATTTCTCAATACGTCAGCGTCACAGACAGCCGAATTTACCTGCTTGATCTAAGGTCAAAGGAGTATGACCTAGTGTTAGGTAAGGTTGACGAACCCTCGGTTAACTTGCCCTCTGGATTTGCAGCTGATGGGAAAGGTTTCTATTTCACGACCGACGCTGATGCTGATTTTCGTCGCCTTGCGTATTACAGAATCGACAGTGGTGACGTAACCATACTGACGGAAGGAATTGACTGGGATGTCTCGGGATTGCTGATGTCTGATGATCGCAGTCGTGGCGCTTTTTCGGTGAATGCAGGCGGACGAGATCAGGTCTACTTGTTTGACCCCAGCAGCCATCAATATGAAAGTGTTGGCGGCATACCTATAGGGCGAGCGTCTCTGGGTGCTTTTAGCCCGGATAACACTCAGCTTGCGATGACACTTAATACGGCTACCTCACCCAGCGATATTTACACGCTGCCGGTCTCCGCAGATGGACTAGACCATGGTGTTGCGACTCGTTGGACTGCGTCCGAGGTTGCCGGGCTAGATGGGAGTAAATTTGTGGAGCCAATGTTGATCCAATATCCCACATTTGACTCAGTCGACGGAGAGCCCCGTCAGATCCCTGCCTGGGTTTACAAGCCCAAATCCGAAGCGCCCTATCCTGTAATCATCTCAATTCACGGCGGGCCTGAAGGTCAGTTTAGGCCTGGATTTTCGAGCACATTTCAGCAGTGGGTAGCTGATTTGGGTGCCGCTGTCATTGCCCCTAATGTAAGAGGCTCAGCTGGTTATGGTCGAGACTATGTGCAACTCGATAATGGGTTTAAACGTGAGGATTCCGTGCGTGATATCGGTGCATTACTCGATTGGATTGAAACTCAACCTGACCTGGATAAAGATCGGGTAGCGGTTTACGGAGGTAGCTACGGAGGCTATATGGTCCTCGCCAGCATGGTGCACTACAGTGATCGCTTAGCTGCAGGGATAGATATTGTAGGGATTTCTAACTTTGTCACCTTTCTCGAGAACACTGAAGACTATCGACGTGACTTGCGGCGTGTGGAATACGGTGATGAGCGTGATGCGGAAATGCGCGCACATCTTGAGTCGATTAGCCCCAGTAACCAGCCAGAGAAAATCACGGCACCGTTGTTAGTAGTGCAAGGCGAGAATGATCCGCGGGTACCAGCTTCAGAGTCTCGTCAAATCGTTTCTGCAGTTCGAGATACCGGCCAGGAGGTTTGGTTTATGAATGCATTAAACGAGGGGCATGGATTACGCAAGAAGGAGAATCGCGATCTTTTTATGGAGGTGGTCAATCTGTTCCTCCAGAAACACTTCGAGATCTAGTTATCTCGAGCATGGGATCGTAAACCGACGATGTAGGTAATCCGACCGTTTCGCGGTGCTGTACTTCTTCTGTTCTCGAAAAATTAAGTCTGTTTGTTTGACTCGAAAAGGCTGACCAATTGCTGACTAAGCAAGCTCAATAAAGCCAAAAACAGACCAAATCACGGTCAATAAGTTGGCTCAAGACTAAGGAATTTGGTGGAGGCGGCGGGAGTTGAACCCGCGTCCGCTGATTCGCCGCTATTGGCTCTACATGCTTAGAGTCCGTCTATTGATTTAGCGTCCAGCGACCCGACGGTCAGGGTGCTTTCAGCGATCCCGATTGGTTTTAACGGTTCAGCCCCGGGCGAGACATCCGCGCGATCTTGCTGCTTTGCCGTCCATTTCTCCTAGCAAGAAACGAATCATGGACGTAAGCGGGTTTTTTAGGCCGCTAGTGCGTAGTTTTCGTCGTTGGCAACTATAAAAGTTACAGCGATTGTTTTACGAGAGTCACTACCCTCTCGGCATGCACCGCAAGTTTTGATATCCGCGTCGAAACCATGTCGCCCCCAAGGTTTGAGGCGCTACTTTTGAGCGCGTTTTTGACTTGCTGTTCTATGGCTCCGTCAAAACAAAGTGGCGGCATGATAGCACGCCACTTTGTTATCAGCGGATTAAATCTCTACGTTAAATTTCAGACCGTAGTTCCTACCTGGTAGAGGTACCTCGTTCTTCACAAAAGATGTGTGGTTCCGAGCAACCTCATTCAGCAGATTCTTGCCAAATATTGAAACGTTTAGGGTTGGCGCGCCGTCCATCCTGAACGCCTTGGTCATGGAAAAATCTAACATCTGATAGCCGTCGGTTGCGGTTCCGCCTGTGGCTACCCGAGTTTGCTCTTCAACATCCTTAAAGCGCAGCTCGGCACCTATTGTTGATCCGTTATACGAGACCGAGTAGATATTCCTAGCGGGAACCATTCTCGGCACATCGCTGCCGTCGCTCAGCTCGCCAACGACCGAGTCTCTTGCAAAAGCGAGTGTCAGCGAACCCGCGCTTAGATCGAATGTCTTGCCGATTTCCAGCTCATAGCCGTTGAAGTCCGCATCGTTCTGCAAAAACTCAGCTTTGATTAGGCCACCGTGGTCATCGTGCTCTTCATGCTCCTCGTGCTCTTCTTCAGTCTCGTCTTGTAGATAAATGTAGTTATCTACTGAGTTGCTGAAGAACGTGAACGATCCGAAAAAGCCATTGGCGGCATAGTTCAGAGATAGATCGAAGTTTCGGTGTGTCTCGTTATCCAGGTTTGGATTTCCAACTTCGTATCGACCAGTAGCCAGGTGTGGGCCATTCATGAACAGCTCGGACGAGGAAGGCGCTCTGCTGACGAAAGCACCACCCGCACTCAGCGTCAGTGAATCGCTCAGATCTCTGCTGATGGACGCGGCCAAGCTGGTCATATCGGTATCGTACGAGTGGCTTGTTACCTCTTCCTCGTGCTCCTCCTCGTGCTCCTCCTCGTGCTCTTCCTCATGCTCCTCGTGGTCATCTTCATCTTCATGGTGCATGGTAATCGACCCGTTCCGTTCCACGCTGTCGATTCGGGCTCCAAAGTCGAATTCGAAAGCATCGAAATCTTTGGACATGTAATAACCGAACGAGGTCTCGGAAGAGTCCACCGGATTCATGAATGCTTCATCGCCGACGATCGCTGTGTCCTCATCAACGAGGTTCAGCACCAAACTCTGGTTAAGGCTTGCGGTGTCTAGATTGAGTACCACACGCAACTCACTTGAGTCATTGGTGAAGGTAGTTGGGCCAGCGTGGGCATGTTCATCACCATGATCATCGTGATCGTCCCCATGATCGTCATGGTCGTCGCCGTGATCATCACCGTGCTCTTCCTCTTCGGCATGTTGCTCCGTATGTGAGTAGTCAGAGTCGCGATAGGTAAAGGACAGCTTATTCAGCATCCCGAGGTTTAGGTTGAAAGAACCATCTAGATCAATGGTCTTTGAATCCGTATTCGAGAAAATTCTTTCGCCTTCGTGCTCGTCATGATCATCGCCATGGTCATCATCGTGGTCATCGCCGTGATCGTCGTCATGGTCATCGCCGTGATCGTCATCATGATCATCACCGTGGTCGTCGTCATGATCGTTACCATGCTCGTCATCATGATCGTCGTCATGGTCACTGTGATCATCACCATGGAAAGGCACGCCAAAGGTGCTTTCGATTTCTGAGTAAGAAACGCCAAAATGGCCCCAGTCTCCGGTCTTGGATAAGCCCAACTTGTGGCTTCTTGATGCAAGATCTGTGTTCGGCAGGATTCCGGTATCATCTTCATCGTGATGTTCATCTTCGTCGTGATGTTCATCCTCGTCATCATGCTCTTCTTCGGAGTGAACAACGGCACCGCTTGGAACCTTGTAGTCGCCGAAACGCTCATCCTTAAAACTGTAGGTGATGTTCAGGCCGCTAATGTTTCCGCTATAGGAAAGCGATCCAGAGGAGCCGTCATTCACGGTCTGAGTCTCTGCACTGATACGGAGATTGCTTTCGGTGATGTCCGACCTTGCAATTGCGCCATCAACGATATTAATGATGCCGCCGGCTGTGCCGCTGGCATACATGAGGGACGAGGGTCCTTTAGCGATCTCTATTTGCTGTACGTTAGATAGATCGACCTCATTAAGGTGATCGGCTCCGATTCCAGAGACATCCCTTACGGGTACTCCGTTGGCCATTATTTTAACGCGATCACCAGACATACCTCTGATTACGGGATGTCCTACCGCTGCACCGTAGTCGCTTGTTGAAATGCCGACAAAGTCGTCTAGCGTCTCTCCAAGGCTTTGGGTCGCGCCCTGGTTAATTGCATCGCCATCAATTACCAAGGAATGCTTTTCAATCTGAGTAGATCGGACGTAGGACGAAGTAACGATTACTTCATCAACAATTTCCGCGTGATCGTCGCTGTGTGCGACGATCGGTAGGGAAGAAATGCACAACGACAATGTCGCTAGCGCATAAGGATTATGTTTTTTCATAGTTCTACCAACTGTTAACTGCCGCAATACAGCGGCGACTAAATGCGGGCGTCTGTCGCCCTCATAAAGGAAATCAAATAGTCAGTTGGTTCGTGGGTGGTGCTCTAGGGTAGTTATGCTCGTCGACATTCGTCCACGGCGATCTAAAAACCGCGCTCTTGGCGATCCCAGCCAGTCCTTGGGTTGCAAATACGGTGTCTATAAATCCCGTTGCGGGGGAATGATCAGTCGCGGTGCAAGGTCCGCATGATTTTCCAACGTCTACAGACTCGCCATGCAGATGTTCTGCAAAGGCGTACTTGAGGCGGGGGTCGTGATCGTGATTATGGTCGTGACTGATTGCCACGCTCTGTTGGCACAAAAAAGCCAGCAACAGAGTGCCGCATAGCCATCTGCGCGCGCCAGAGTTGTGCCGATTCCGTGAGATCACTGAGCATCACCTTATTAAAGCGGCGGGAAACTAACTGACCTCAGGGGTCCTGTAAAGATAAAACGGCCCGTAGTGAAGTTGCTGCGGTGCTATGATGAGCGCCATGTGCATGCCACGCCTAATGCTGATGATCGGCTTGATTTGCCAAGCCCTATGTCCTTCTTTGGCGGTTGCCAACGCCGGTGAACTTATCGAAAAGGCCGTGCAGCTGATTGAAGATGACCGCTACAGCCTCGCTCGCAGCTACCTAGCGCCCGCGCTTATTGATCCGCGCCTTCCCTCCGGTCAGAGGTCCAGAGCTTACTATTTGCGAGGCTTTTCTTTTGCAGCGCAAGATCTGCCCGTTTCGGCGTTGCGCGACTTTAATCGAGCACTTGAGTTCAATCCGGCCAACCCAGCGGTGCTGTTTGCGCTGGCGCGTTTGTATTGGGATGGCCGAGGCGCAGATCAGGATGAGGCTCTAGCGCTGAGCCTATTTGCACAGGCAGATGAGCTGGGCCATAGCGACGCGGCGTTATTTTTGGCGCTTGGACACTTGCACGGTCGTGGCGCACCCCAAAACATAGCGCTTGGCGAGAATTTGTTGACGTTGTTGGCCGATGCTGGCGACCCATCGGCAA
>CACFGV010000016.1 GCA_902565895.1 K189A clade bacterium | reverse complement strand
CAAGCGCATGATCGAAGCGGGTGCTTGCGCCATCCAGATTGAAAACCAGGTATCTGATGCTAAGCAGTGCGGACACCAGGCAGGGAAAGTAACGGTACCCCACGAAGATTTCGTATCGAAAATCAACGCCGTGCGTTACGCATTTTTGGAGCTGGGCATCGAAAACGGCATCATCGTTGCGCGCACAGACTCACTGGGCGCTGGTTTAACCCAAAAGGTGCCCGTATCTATTCAGCCAGGGGATCTAGGCAGCAAGTACAATGACTTCTTAGATACCGAAGTGGTAAACGATGTTGCCGATCTAAAAGATGGCGACATCACTATTCGTGCAAACGGCCAGCTTGCCAAGCCAAAGCGATTGGACAACGGACTGTATGCATTTAAAGACGACACCGGCTTCGACCGCGTAGTACTGGACTGCATCACCAGCCTGGAACATGGCGCCGATCTATTATGGATCGAAACCGAGAAGCCAAACGTTGAGCAAATTGCCGCCATGGTAAACAAAATCCGTGAAGTGCGCCCCGAAGCAAAACTGGTCTACAACAACTCCCCGTCCTTTAACTGGACGTTGAAGTTCCGTGAGCAGGTCTACCAGGAAATGAAAGATGCTGGAGAAGACGTATCGTCGTACCCAGACCCAGAGCAAAGCCCAATGGGCCTTATGGATGTGGCCATCGACGACACTGAACTGGCGGCTAGAGCAGATGCCTTGGTTAATACATTCCAAGCGGACGCAGCCCGAGAAGCAGGGATCTTCCACCACCTGATCACCCTACCGACCTACCACACCGCCGCACTGTCCACTGACGTGCTGGCAGAGGGTTACTTCGGAGACTTGGGCATGTTGGCCTATGTACGCGACGTACAGCGCCGGGAAATTCGCAAGGACTTAGCGTCTGTTAAGCACCAGGATCTAGCAGGCTCAAACGTCGGCGACGACCACAAGGAATACTTCCTTGGCGAGAAAGCCCTGCTCGCAGGCGGCGCGGCAAACACCATGAACCAGTTCTAAACCGAGGTTCATAGGGTCGAAAAAAAGGGCGGTTATCCGCCCTTTTTTATGCTTGTTGGAAAGCTTATCCCAACTAATCCGGTGCGTTGGCCCAATCCTCTTTAAGCGAGCTTGACGCCAGATAAAAGTGGATAACCGACCAGGTCATCATCGCGGGCAGCAAGTACAACATGGCGTGGCGCAGTGATTCTTGACCCAAGGTTGGTGCCAATTGGTTGCTTAACAGGCCGATTACCCACGGGCCTAGGCCAAGGCCGATTAGGTTCAGAATGAAGAACAAAATCGCTGAGGCCAGCGCTCGCATGCGCAGCCCTACCAAGCCATAGGTCATGGCTAAAGTGTTACCTAGGTACACGTTGAAAAGGATGCCCGGAATGATGGAAACGATCAGCGCGGTATAAGCGCCAGCCACCATGTAGTTCGCCACCATAAAGGGTACGCAGATCAATCCGGTAAGTGCTGGTAACCACATGTACCAGCGCACATCCTTGCGCGCCAGTCGCTCTGCGATTACGCCGCCCGCGAAAACCCCACCGCACCACCAAATCCCATGATCATGGCTAACCATGTACCTAACTCTCCGGTGCTCATGCCATGACTGCGGATCATAAAAGACGCTGTCCAACTGCTGGTGCTGTAGCCCGCAAATGCGTTCAGTGCAGCGCCAAATGCCATGTGTTTGAAAGCAGGCCGACTCATCAGCAAGTTCAATACATTGCTGAACGGCACGGTTCGGGTTTCCACTTGCCGCTGTTCTGAGAGGCCTCTAATAGGCTCGCGCAGGGTGTAGCGAACGATCAGCGCAATGATGAGGCCCGGCTCTCCCACCACGAAAAACGCAGTACGCCAGTCGAATATCTCGTTCAGCCAGCCACCGGCTAAGAAGCCGAACAGGATGCCGATGTTTACGCCCATAGAGTAAAACGCCAGGGCGCTGGCCCGACGCTCGGGCGGGAAGATGTCGGAAATAATGGAGTGCGCTGGTGGACTGCCACCGGCTTCGCCCACGCCCACGCCCATGCGGGCCAGCAGTAGTTGTACCTAGTTCTGCACCAGCCCGCTGATCGCAGTCATAAAGCTCCACACGCCAATAGCCAACGTCACAATGTTGCGACGATTACCGCGGTCCGCCCATCGTGCGATGGGTATAACCGCAGTGACGTAAAACATAGCGAAGGCAATGCCGGTTAACAGACCTAATTGTTGGTCTGACAACAACAGATCCGCCTTTATCGACTCCTGCAGGATGGACAACAACTACCGGTCGATAAAGTTGAAGGTATAAACCACCGTCAGCAAACCTACGGCGTAGTACCGCGCAGACATACTGGTATACGGATTCTGTTGGGCTTCGTTTGCCATGCTCTCCCCTGGTGTCGAATAAAACCGAGCGCGCAGTGTACAAGTTATCGAGCGCCACGGTTTTTTTGTTTCACCTGCATAAACCCCCACAAAGGCGCTTTGATCGGCGAAAAACTACCGCTCGTCCGTCCTTACTGTCTCACTCCCAGGCTGCAGGTCTAAACCACACGTCTAAGACTTGAATAGAGGAAAGACGAACGCGGGTTACCAAGATACTGCTGGCGTTATTGCTCGTAGCAATGTCGCCATTCAACGCAGCACAAACCAGCGAGTGGATACCGATAAAGATCGACAACGGAAAAATACTGGTGAATACCACATTCGCCGGTATCGACGGCTACTCAGTGATCGATACCGGTTCTAATTGGAGTGCCATCAATACCCGGTTCTTAGAAAAGCACCGTATCGATTTAAACGCCACTGGTGAAACTCAAGTCAGCGGTTTCTTTCAATCCAAACAGCGGCCGTTCTACACCAATATCCCTGCCACTGTTTTCGGCAACCCCACCCGCTTTGCTTATCTAGGAGAGGTCACGCTGACCTCAGACACCACCCAACTGCTGATTGGTGGCGATTTGCTTAAGCAAAATATCTTCCAATTCGATTACCCCAATCAACGTATGCGTTGGTTGACTCGCGACAGTTTGGATCTAAAAACAATCAGCAATGTGCCGTCGAAAATCGATAAACATTCCCAGAGCGTCATCGCCAAGGTAAATCTGAACAACCAACAAGATCTTTGGGTTACCGTGGACACAGGCGCGGCATCAGGCCTATGGATTGACCGATCCTTAGCTGCAAAGAGAGGTTGGCTGAAGAAACATCACGCCACATCTGCCCGCGCGCGGGGTGCCAATGCAGAAGGCAACATAGAACAATTTCGTTTGCCCACGGTAAACATTGGCGAATTCGAAACCAACAATACGCTGGTCAGCGTTACTGCGGCAGACCAGCCAAATCAATTATTCGAACGCAGCACTCGGCCAGGTTCAAAAATGCAGCGGCCCAAGGGTAAATCTCGCGGTTTATTGGGTTGGGATGCGCTGAAACACTTTGTTTTAACCATAGATTATCGAATTGGCAAAATTCACCTTGAACCTTCAGCACCAGCTTAGCGTCCTATTGCCGTTCTCTTAAAACAAAGCGAAACAACGATATGGACTGATTATCCGCTCATTAATACCGTTGGTCTTTTTTGTTGTTCACAAACACTCCCAACGTAGTAAACCGTCTTTTAATGTCGCTTAAAAAATAATGTGGGGGATAGCGTGCTGTTACGAAATCTAATGCTTTTAGTTCTCGCCACCTCGATGGCTGCCATCACTGGATTAAGCCACGCCGGTGCAACTCAATGGATCCCTATAAAAGTAGAAAACGGAGCCTTCCTTATTGAAACGCGCATCGGCGGCACTGACGGTTATTCACTTATCGACACCGGCGCGTCTATTAATGGCATCAATCAACGTTTCGTCCGCGCCAATAAACTTGATCTCGGCTCGCGCCGAAGCATCGACATCATCGGCGTATACGGTAGAGAAAGACGCCCGCTTTATCACCGAGTGAGCGCAAATTTGTTTGGTTTCGACACTGAACTGCATGACGTCGCGGACCTCAATCTTGGTCGTCCAGAATTGCAACTCATTCTCGGTGCAGGATTTTTGCGCCAATTTATCGTTCAGTTCGACTATCCGAACCAACGTATACGCCTTTTAACCCGTGATATGGCTGATATGAAAAAGCTTAGCAATGTCAAGTCTAAACCTGATCAGGAGACTGGCAGCGTGCTCGCCAAAGTTCGGCTGAACGACGAACACAATACTTGGCTCATGGTTGATACCGGAGCGACGGGGTCCACTCTCTTGGACAGAGGTATTGCCACAAAACGCGGTTGGTTGAATAAATTCCCTAACGAGGTGGTTCTGGGCCGCGGCGTAATTTCCGCCGGGCAGCTTGAGCGATTTCGACTGCAATCCCTAAAAATCGGGGATTTCGAAATCGCCGATACATTAGTTAGCGTCCCTGCTGCTGGCCAAAAACTCGAACTGTTTCGCAAAGAAACCCGCACGGGTTCAAATCTAAAACGCATCCAGAGCAAGTCCAAGGGAATCCTTGGCTATGATGTTCTTAAACACTTTGTCGTCACAATCGACTACCGCATCGGCAAAATCCATCTTGAACCGGGTGCTGCAAATTGACCGTCGAGATTTGAATTCCACCTGACAGCGTCGCCACTTGCTGCCAAACTAGCGTCAGCTTTTTGGGGAGAAAGATCTATGCAGGTTGTTGACGCCATCGCCCACGCCATGAAGGCTGAGGGCATTGATGTGTTATTCGCTTATCCAGTTAATCCACTTATTGAGGCGGCCGCCAAACTCGATATCCGCACGGTCATTGTGCGTCAAGAGCGTATTGGCTTACATATGGCAGACGCTTATTCGCGTTTATCTTCGGGAGACAAGATAGGCGTATTTTGTATGCAACACGGCCCTGGCGCCGAGAACGCCTTTGGTGGCGTCGCCCAAGCCTACTCAGAATCGGTGCCTATCTTGGTCATTCCAGCAGGTTATCCACGACGTTTGGCACATTATTACCCAAACTTTAACTCCACCTTGAATATGCAGCATGTGACCAAGTGGGCAGAACCCATCACCATGGGCAAGGCCGTACCTGAAATCATGCGCCGCGCTTTCTTTCAGTTGCGCAACGGGCGCCCCGGACCGGTGATGGTTGAGGTGCCCCTGGACGTGATGAATGAGGAGGTGCCCGACAACTGGGTCTACGAACCGGCGTTCAGCGCTAAGTCGGCACCCAATCCCGCAGATGTTGCCGCCGCAGCCGAGGTTTTAGCCCAGGCCGAGCGGCCAGTGATTTATGCCGGTCAGGGGGTCCACTACGCTAAAGCTTGGGACGAACTGAAAACCCTAGCTGAAGCGTGGAACATACCCGTAACGACCAGCATCGAGGGCAAAAGTGCCTTTCCCGAAGATCACCCCTTGTCGTTGGGGAGCGGTGGTCGCGCCAACCCGCGGCCCGTAAAGCACTATCTTGCCGAGGCGGACGTTATCTTTGGCGTCGGCGTATCCTTTGCCCTGACCGCATTTGGCGTGCCCATGCCAAAAGATAAGACCATTATTCACGCGACCTTAGACCCTATGGACCTGAATAAAGACGTGCCCGCCCAATACGGTCTGATTGGCGATGCCAAATTGAGCCTTGATGCGCTGAACAGTGCAATGGCGAGTTTTGATAAATCTCCTGCCAAAGCGCGAGCAGACGAACCGACGAAAATAGCGGCCCTACGCGATGCCTGGATGAGCGAGTGGTTGCCTAAACTCACCAATAACGAAGCACCCATTAATCCTTACCGAGTAGTGGCTGAATTGGATAGTTTAGTAGACAAAGACAACGTGGTGATCACCCACGATGCAGGCAGTCCGCGCGACCAAACCACACCCTTTTGGACCTCAACTACACCGTTGTCTTACATCGGCTGGGGCAAGACCACCCAGTTAGGTTACGGCCTCGGCTTGGCTATGGGGGCCAAATTAGCCGCTCCAGAAAAACTCTGCATCAACGTCTGGGGCGACGCGGCCATAGGCTTTACCGGTATGGACTTCGAGACCGCCGTGCGCGAGAACATTCCGATCTTGTCGATTTTGTTCAATAACTTCTCTATGGCCATCGAACTACCCATCATGCCTGTATCTACGGAAAAATATCGTTCCACGGACATCTCGGGCCACTACGCAGACATGGCCAAAGCCTTTGGTGGTTACGGCGAACGGGTCACCGACCCGAACGAAATCGTTGCCGCTTTAAAGCGTGGTATCGAGGCAACTGAACGGGGCCAAGCCGCTCTGCTGGAATTTATTACCGACCAAGAAATCACTATTTCCAACGAATAACACAACCACTTAGCAGGAGAATGCACCATGCAGGCACGCGCAGTAGCGTTGAAGACCCGACCCGAGGGTATGCCCACTACGGCCAACTTTCAGATCATAGACATTGAGGTACCCGAACCCCAGGACGGTGAAATTCAGGTCGAAAATGTTTGCATGTCGGTAGACCCCTATATGCGGGGGCGCATGTACGATCGCAAATCTTATACACCGCCCTTTCAAATTGGCGAAGCACTGACTGGCGGCAGCATCGGAAAAGTCACCCAATCTGCCCACCCGGACTTCCAACCAGGGGACTACGTTTCTAGCCCCTGGGGTTGGCGCGAGGCGTTTACCGCCCCAGCCAAGGGCATAGAGCGCTTGGGCGAAATCGTTGCACCGCCTTCCGCTTATATCGGCACCATTGGTATGCCGGGCATGACCGCTTATGTAGGCTTGTTAGAGGTTGGTGCCTTGAAAGACGGCGAAACGGTATTTGTTTCAGGCGCTGCGGGTGCTGTGGGCAGTATCGTCGGTCAAATCGCCAAACTCAAAGGCTGCCGCGTGATTGGCAGCGCGGGTTCAGACGATAAAGTACAGCTGCTGACTGACGAGTTGGGCTTCGACCACGGATTTAACTACAACGACGGCAGCCTGATCGGCCATCTCAAGGAAGGCGCACCAGAGGGCTTGGATGTTTATTTCGACAATGTCGGCGCTGAACACCTACAAGCAGCCATCATGTGCATGCGACCATTCGGACGCATCCCCCTGTGCGGCGCCATTGCCACTTACAACGACACCGAGCCAAGACCCGGACCAAACAATCTGTCTATGGCTATTGGTTTGGGCCTAACTCTACGAGGGTTTATAGTCAGCCACTTTAATCATCTGGCCCCGCAATTCCGTAAAGACATGGAAGGTTGGGTAACAAGCGGCCAAATCACCTCGAAAGAAACCGTATACGAAGGCATTGAGCAGGCGAGCGAGGCCTTTATTGGGCTCTTTACCGGTGCCAACACCGGCAAAATGGTCGTCAACTTCTAAGACTACCGGGACGGATCAAACGGCGGATGCAGGACCAAGTGCAACATTTCGGTGTTCACTTGGCCCTCAATCGGCACCCAACTTAACGTCGCACTCGTCAAACTCAGGCGCATACCCGAGTGGAACTTCCACGCCAGCGAGTCAAAACCCACCAAACCGCATTCAAAAATCGGCCAAGGTTTTACAAGTGTTTGTTCTGCCGTTTCCAACAGCTCATGGCTTTCTTGTTGATAAACCGGTAGCTCAAAACCTGGCTCGCTGAAAAACTGTGGTTGTTCAATCATGTGGCCTAAAGACGGTTTTGCCGCCTCAAGAGAGTGCTCCGCTGTTGACGAATCTGCTGTTATACAGCCGCCCAAAAAAAGGCAGAGGGCAACCAGCAAAGAAGATTCTAAAGCACCACGCATTACTTAGACGCCAACTGGTCTGATGTCGATGAATCAATAAGCGCGTATAGATCAAGCACCGCCCGTAGCTGCCTTGCCTGCTCCAAGGTTAGCGCCCCTTCAAACGCGTACTGGCCTCTTAAGCTGATTCGCGCTGGTGCATCTATCAACACGCCCAGCAGGTCAGTCTCTTGCGTTACCACCTGAACCACCGCTTGCTCGACTACCCCGCCCCTATTCGTAGATGAAATATCGATTTCACTGTGAGCAAATTTTCTACTGTAGACCGGTTGGGTGATGTTATCTGCAAGCGCCACTTCAACTTCATTGAAGCGAATACCACCTGCGCCTTGATAACTTACAACCATATTTAACTGCTTGGTGCGCCCGACAACGGCTTCTCCGTATAAAGGCATATGTCGTGCATCAGCAGGGCTTAAAGACCAAGACGTTTCGCCCACTGGCTCCAGCGCAATCTGATCAAGTGCTAAAAATGCTCGCTCTTGATCATTAGCACTCACAAAGCGTTCTAAAAACCGCAGACGGTCATCCACTGCGATCAGAGGCAGTCTAGAACCGTAGTCCAACTTCAGAAGCACGTCGTCGGACATCAACTCAAACCCGCCGGCTCGGATACCGATATTTGGCGACAACTCCTTATCAACGAAAGCTTCAGCTCGGGCGATGTCTTCTGCGTCATAGATAAAATCTGAGGCATCGAATGGGTGATCGACTTGTTGCCATCGGGGCACACGCAAAACAACCTGCTCGCCGTTTTCCAACATCGCGGGGTAACCAAGGTACGTACTGCTTCGGTAAGTAGGATGATCTGTTAGCAGCGCACCGCGCATATCGTTGTATGGCTTTAGGCGTTTGTTACAGGTTGATCTTTCGAAGCCGCTACAAATAGCCTCCAACGTAGTTACTAAACGGGACGCGATCTTGCCATGGATCAAAAAATGCTTTTTTCCAACTGCCAGAGTTTCAAAGCTATTCAGAGCCGTCGCTTTTTCGTCATTCAATTCCCATGCAGAAGCACTTACGCATAGCACCACCGCAACCACACTGAAAGACGAACATTTGCTGAACCAATCCACTTAACGTCTCTGTAGGACAACGATCGCGCTGTTATCCAAACATCCAAGTGCCAACGACTCATATATGGATCAACGGCGCTAATTTGCCGACAGACGGCATCCCAGTTTTGCGTCAGCCCCTTGTAGCGATAAAACCCCAAGCCTGATCCGCACCAAGGCCAGCTATTCTTGCACCTAATACTCTCTGCCAATGAGTTTCATTACCCCATTCGTCACGCCAAGCCCAAAGTCGGCGGGTGAAATGATGCAACCGATGCTCATGGGTAAAACCCATGGCGCCGTGTACTTGGTGGACTTGCTCAGCGACGATGCCCACCGCTTCACCGACGCGTGCTTTGCTGGCCGCCACTTCGGCGATGAAACGATCAGTGCCTAGCGCATCGACCCCGGCATCTGCCGCGCGTTGGGCCGCGGCGACTTCTGCCGCAACCACAGCCAAACTGTGCTGAATTGCTTGGAATTTGCTAATCGAGCGGCCAAATTGTTCGCGTTCCGCGGCAAATTGCAGCCCCAAATCTAGCGTCGATTGCAACGTGCCTGCCATCAAATTAGTGCGCGCTAGCGCCATCTGCGCAAACGGATCATCGCTGAGGGTGATTTGTTGCGTGTCTGGTCCCAGCTCTATGGTGTCGCGCGCTTCTGCTGCCATATTGCTGCCTTCCTGCACACAGACCGGTGCATCTGCAACACAAACCACTTGCGAATTTTCTGCTACGCCAAACACGCGTTGGGCGCGGCGGCCCCATGGGACTTGAATGGCTTGTTTGCCGTGCTGTCTACCGATGCTCACCAGACCTTCGCAAGGAGCAAGTTGAGCCACCGCCCAACTGTGCCCCAACAACAATTCCGCCATGGGCAGGGGCACCGCGAAGCGCCCACAAACTTTTAAGAACGCAAAAATGTCTGCAGGAGTAGTGCCACTGGCTGCGTCGCCCAATTGATGGAACCCATTAGCAATGATTTGTTGCCATAAATCCTCTGCAAAGTCGCCTTGCTCGCAGCGATCGAGCAACGCCTTGTCGCAGTGATCGGTGAATATCTTACTGGCGGTATCTTCTATGAGCTGTCGTGTATCCATGTCTTATCTCAACCCCAGTCCACGCGCGATTACACCGCGCAGGATCTCTCGGGTACCACCACGTAACGTGAATGACGGCGACAACAACATGGTTTCTTCAAAGGTTTGTCGAAATAGGCGTTGCGCATCAGGGTTTTCCAGACTCAAGTCTGGCGCCACAGTGCGCGCTATTTCGGGCAACAGCTTTTCAAAGTTGTTACCGAGCTCTTTCACGAGTGCCGCCTCAACCACCACATCCTTGCCTTGCTCTAACATGCCGGCGACAGAAATGGACATGCGTCGAAGCGTCATAAAGTGCGAAGCAATACGGCCGATGGCGGCAGACTGTTCCGGCGTGGGCTCACCGCCGCAAATGCGCACCAATTCAACAAATACTCGATACGCTGAAAGAAATCGCTCCGGGCCACTGCGTTCATAGGCCAATTCTGAGGTGACCTGAGCCCAGCCGTTGCCAGGTTCGCCTACTACGCGATCTTTGGGCACCAACACGTTGTCGAATACGACTTCGTTAAAGTCTTCACCGCCTGCCATATTGGCAATGGGCCGAACTTGAGCGCCGTCATTTTTCAAGTCGACGATGATCTGTGACAAACCCGCGTGTCGGTTCTCTGTCGCGGCTTCGGTTCGAACCAAACAAATCATGTAGTGGTTACGATGTGCATCGGTGGTCCAAATCTTAGTGCCATTAATTCGGTAAGCGTCGCCCTCTGCTGTGGCGGTGGTACGTACAGAAGCCAGGTCCGAACCAGTATCCGGTTCGCTCATACCAATAGAGAAATAGCTTTCGCCGCTAGCTATGCCTGGAAGATATTGTTGGCGTTGCTGCTCAGTACCAAAACGCAGAAGCAAGGGCCCACTTTGGCGGTCGGCGATCCAGTGTGCGCTGACCGGTGCGCCTGCGGCCAACAACTCTTCGGTTACTACCAAGCGCGCAAAATTACTTTTCTCACCACCGCCGTATTGGGCCGGCCAGGTCATACCAATCCAACCTTTGGCACCTAACTTGCGTGAAAATTCAGCATCGTGGCCCGTAACGAAGTCGGAATTGGGTTGTGGTAGGTGGTCCTTATTGTCAGCAATAAACTCACGGACATGGTGGCGAAGCGCATCGCTCTCGCTGTCCAGTTCTACTCGGTCAAACTGCAACATCATTCAACATCTTTCTGAAAAGGCTGGAGCACCTTACTGATCGCTCTGAGTCGATGCAATGCTGTACAAAATAGAGACAAGCCAACCGCCCAAAGCACAGTGCGCGAAGCATTAGTGCCGGTCATTTAGCTGTGGCAACATGAGCACATGCTGACATTAGAACAACTCGCACATGCTTTCGAACCGGTGTTTGTGGACATTCGTGAACGGGCGTCGGTCGTGGAGCGCTTTATTGACCGCAACCTCTTTCAACTCTATATGGCGACCCTCTGGGCTAACGTGGTGCTGTCGCCAGAGGAGGCGGGTATTGGAGAAGACGATCTACCCACCCTCCATGATCTGGTCGTGTCGGAGCTTGTCGATGTGATCGGTGAGGGCACAGATCTAGAGACCGTCTACCGCTTTGTATCCAGCAAAGCCGGAGAAAAAACCATGATCGAAGCGAAGTTGAATCAGACCCACAAAGATTTGTTGCAGTACTTTTCCAGCATGATCTTGGATCCAGACGGACACAAACGCTGGATGGAAGAAATTCGCAGCGACCTCAAAAAATAGGTTTAGCTGGACTGAATGTTCACTATCAGTCGCCGTGCAGCACCTTGGTGATGGCGGTGTTCCCAAAGGTAAATCCCCTGCCAAACCCCCAGTGCTAATGCGCCATCCATAATAGGAATCGACAAGCTCACTGAGGTCAACGCACTTTTAATATGCGCAGGCATGTCATCCGGGCCTTCTTCAACATGGGTATAAAGCGGGTCATTTTCCGGTACTAGGCGATTTAACCAATTTTGTAAATCGACTTGCACTGCGGGGTCGGCATTTTCCTGAATCAACAAACTGGCTGAGGTGTGCTGAATGAACAGAGTCGCCAGCCCATTGGCCGCCCCCGCCTCTTTGATCGCAGCAGCGACATGTGAGGTGACATCGTAAAGACCCTGGCCCTGGACCGGAATGCGCAATTCTCTATTCATAGTGCATCTAGGAGCTTGGTAGATGCCAAGTACTTAACAACGGCACGTAGGTAATGATGAGAACCGCCAGCAAAAGGATCAGCATGAACGGCAAGGTCGCTGCGTACAGTTCTGTAAGCGGTTTCTTAAAGCGATAACTGGCGATGAAAAGATTCATTCCCACCGGCGGAGTGAAGTACCCCACCTGCATATTGGCAAGAAAGATGATGCCCAGATGCACCGGGTGGATGCCGTAGCCCACCGCTACCGGCAATAACAGCGGCACCATGATCACCAAGGCGGCAAAGATATCCAGCATGGCGCCCAGTATCAGCAGCAGTATGTTCAGCAACAACAGGAAACTAAGGGGGCTTTGAATATGCTCCTGCATCAGCGCCATCAATTGTTGCGGCACTTCTGCGTCCACCAAAAAGTTGGTGAACCCTAATGCCACACCTAAAATCAGCAAAATACCGCCGACCATAACCATGGACTCTTTCGCCACCTTGGCCAGCTGCCGCAGGTTGATCTCGCGATAGCCAAAGACTTCAGCCAGCACCACATACAACGCAGTCACGGCAGCGGCTTCAGAGATCGCAAACAAGCCACTAAAAACACCCCCTAAAACCACAAAGGGCAGGGGCACTTCCCAGCGTGCATCCCAAAGCGCCGCACCGACACTTCGCCACTTAAATGGCACCCTGGGTATTTCACCGCCGCGATGGCGCCACAGTGTCCAGCCCGACAACATGATCAGCATGAGCAGCATAGGTGCGATGCCCGCAACAAACAGATCAACAATTGCGAAGGGCTCACCTAAATCCAGTTGTTGGGCAATGACGCCATATAAAATAAGAGGCACTGATGGCACCAGCAGCAGACCCAGACTACCGGACGTGGTCACCAGACCCATTGAAAATTTTTCAGCGAAACCTGCTTGTAGTAACGCCGGCAACAAGAGCGCCCCCAAGGCCACTATGGTGACGCCGGAGGCACCCGTCAGGGCGGTAAAGATGGCGCAAGCAACAAAGGCGACGATGGCCAAACCGCTGGGCAAAAATCCAAACAAGCTTTGCATAAGATTGACCAACCGCGTTGAGGTGTTGGCCTCGCTCAAAAGATAACCGCTGAACGTAAATAGCGGCAACGCCACCAGTAACGGCGTATCAACAATCCGATAAAGTTCAATGGCAACGATCGCTAGGTCAATGTCGGCACTGTAAAAGCCCAACATGGAAGCAGCCAACAACACTGCAAACAGCGGCGCGCCTAAGGCGGCCATGAGCAAAATGAGGGCTATACCGGCCCAAATCATGGCCGTTTCACCACATGCAACGCGTAGCGTAGCGCCATAATGCCCGAGCCCAGCGGCATCACCACTTCACAGATCCAAGCGGGCACCTTGGCAAAGGCAATGCTGCCATCCAAATATTCGTAGTAAACAAAGTGCCCACTTGCCCAACAAAAGAGCCCGAGGACTACACAGGTAAAGCTGTAATTGATGCGCGCAACGGTCGCCTCCAGCAACGGCTTTTCCAGGTCCTTTAGAAATCGCCCAACCAGATCAATACGAATATGGCTGTCGTCGCGGCTCGCGACCATAGCGCCAAGCATGGTGACCCACAGCACCATGACTCTTACCGCGCTGTCGCCCCAATACACACCACCGTCAAAAAAGTTTCGCAGTAATACCTGCCCCGCTGCCATGCTGATCATACCCAGCAACAGCAGCACCAGCAGTGCGTCCTCACACCGCTTAAGAAACGTCAGTGCAAAATTAATCGGTCTTGGCTGCGGCACGGAAATCACTGAGGTGCTGCATCATTTCATCGTACATAGCGCGAGATACATAGCCCTCGTCAATCAGCTTGACGTTTGCTTGGGCAGCCAACGCAAACCATTCGTCGGCTTCCTCAGGCTTAGGATCAAGCCAAACGATGCCCTGCTTAGTCAGCGCCGCTGCGGCTTTATCGTTGTCTTGTCGTGATACTTGATCTACGGCTTTTACCCCAGCGGTCAATTCTTCTGTGACGATCTGTTGCTCAGACTCGCTTAAGCGCTTGAAGGCCCGTTCAGTTATGGCAAACGTCCCGTATACGTAAAGCAACGGCAAATTCAGAGCATGGCTGACCTGGGTATGCCATTGCAGCGCGATGGCACCTATGGGTGGCGAACCAATAGTGTCTATGAGGCCCGTTTGCAGACCCGTAAGCACATCGGCTATGGGCAAAGGAATGGGGGTGAGATCAAATGAACCGTAAGCCTTCATTGCACCCGGATCGTTATCCGGCGCCCACACGCGCAGGTCTTGGAAGCCAGCAACCGAGGTCACGGCTTTTTGCATCATCGGATAGGCAAAACCAACTTCGGCGATACCAAAACCAACAAACTTATTCTGTGCCAAACCCGCCATTAATTTACTGTCCATGCGTTCGCGCACATAGTCCGCTTCTTCAGCACTTCTAAAAGTGAGCGGCAGGTTGTAAAGCACAATGTCTTGATAAGGCTGCATAACCCCACCAGACGTTAAAGCAGCCCCGTGCAATTGCCCTACGCGTAATTTACGCAACACCGCCTTGTCGTCGCCCATCACACCGCCGGGATAAATTTTCAACTTAACCGAGCCGTCGGTGCGCTGTTCAATGTTGCTGGCTGCTTGACGCAGCATTTTCATCCAAGCGGTTCCCTCTGGCGATAAGGTCGCGATCTTCAGCGTCGTCGCGTGAGTTGATGTCAGCGACATGAGCGCGCCGGCCATCAACACGCAAATTTGAGCCAGGCGGTTAAAAATAGTCATCGGCAGTATCCAGTAGACGTTGCGCGCGTTCTTTCGCGACGGTGTTCATCAGCGTAAGGCCGGGGGCTTTAACCTCGGCGGCCATCACATCCTGTAGCAGCTGGTCGTGTAGTTTACGCTCAAACATCAGTCGCGCATATTGATCTGCGTACATTACCTTGACCATAAGGTTAAGCCCGCCAGAAATGTCCAACGCCTGCTCGAAGTGTTGCCTACCTATTTCTGGTCGGCCACCCATGCCCGGCGGCACCAAGGTCTCAAATACACCCATGTATAGATGCGCATTGCCGTTCGCATAGCCGCCGTCCAGCTCCACGACCCTCTGCATCAACGCCTTTACTCGGCCCAATTCCGCGATCGCCATAAAGTCATCGCTGTTAGCCTGGATCCAACCGGCCCAGATGCTGGCAACATTGTAAAGCAGCGGCACTTCGTCCTTTTGCTGGGCATCCACCCAGGTGGCGAATTCGGCATAGGGCCGCTGATCTAAACCGCAGCCATCTTCTAAGCTCAAACAAGCCGCCTGCAAAACCTGCGTTTTCGCCTTCAGATGGAGTTTTTTCGCACGCTCAGGTTCGGCAACAAAAGCACCGGCATAGGCTGAATGCAGCTCTGCGGACTGTTCCAACAAACTGGCGTTTTCGGAGTTTCCGGCCAGGAGCGAGTCGATCAAAATCAAATAGGCCGGTGCGCCATCCCGAACCATATCTGGATCATCGCTTTCCAGAATCGCAGTACCCAAGTCATTGGCGAAATTCTGGGTTACCGAACCCACCAACGAAGCACAGCCTTGCAGCACCCACAGGGCCGACAACAGAGCCAGAGATCGACCCGTCCGACGCCAGCCAAGAGGCCATCCGTAGGTCACTGTTTTCATTCTTTCGCTGTCCAATTTAAATTCGCCGTTGTGTTGAGTGCCGCCATTTAATCGACACCGACCGCGCAGTTCAACCACGTTCCATTCCACCCTGACGCGAGCTCACTAAGCAATTTATACTTAACCGCAAAAATCGAGGGGAAACACATGTCTGTAGCAAGAGATTTGGTACTTACTGAAACCAAGGGCGGCGTCACGACCGTCACCATGAACCGACCCGAAGCGCTCAATGCCCTTTCTGCCGCACTGCGCAATGAACTGGCTGAGGTATTCACTGAGTTGGCTCAAGAAGAGGCTACCGAAGTGGTGGTTTTCACAGGCACCGGTCGCGCGTTCACTGTCGGTTTAGACTTAAAAGAATTGGGTGGCGAAAAAGCGGCCGATACTGTGATCAAAAAGGACCTCGGCAAAGCAATGCTAAACCTCAACAAGCCCATAATCGGCGCCATAAATGGTTATGCCATAACCGGTGGTTTTGAGCTAGCGCTTATGTGCGACTTCATGATCGCCAGCGAAGACGCCAAATTTGCCGACACCCATGCACGCGTCGGTGTAGTTCCTGGGTGGGGCCTTTCCCAACGGCTGCCCAGATTAATCGGCATCAATCGGGCCAAGGAGCTTAGCCTAACCGGTAACTACTTAGATGCAGAAACAGCGTACGCGTGGGGTTTGGTGAATCGAGTGGTGCCCGCTGGCGAACTCATGTCTACGGCCAAGCAATTAGCTTCAGACATTGTTTCTACCGAGCCGGTCACCCGCAACGCCGTGCGGCAGATCATGGACCGAGGTTGGCATGCTTCCCTTGCAGAGGGTTTAGACATTGAACACAAGGCCAATCGCCTCCATGCAAAAACGGAGGTCAGGCCAGAAAAGGTCGCGTCGCGTCGCGTGCAAATCCAGCAGCGTGGTCGAACTCAGAGCGACTAAGCAAAACGCTTGGCCAAGCAATGACTGGCGCCGAGCAGACCGGGTTCAGATTGGGTGATGAGATGTACAGGAATGGCTTTGACATAGGCGCTAAGATCACCCCGTTCATCAAACCGCCGACGCAACGGACTGGTGTGCAAAAAGTCAGCAAGCTTGGCGACTAGGCCGCCGCCTAGGTAAACGCCGCCGCGCGCACCAACCATAAGCGCAAAGTTAGCAGCTGCGGATCCCAGTAGGCCCGCGAAAGTTTCCAAAGTCTGATGACAAACCGGATCTGCCATCTGCACGCCGGCAGCAGAGATCTGAGCCGGTGACAGATCTTCAGCCGCACTGTCCCAAATACTACTGATGGCGCGATATAGATTTACCAAACCCGGCCCGCTAAGGACCGTCTCCCAGCACACATGCTGATGCTGTTGAGCCAACACCGACCAAAGTTCCGCTTCTAGGAAACTGCCGGGCGCTAAGTCCGCATGGCCACCCTCAGATGCGAGAACCCGCCACTGATTGTGCGGCTGTGGAATCAGCGTCGCCATACCTAGACCACTGCCCGGACCAAGCAATGCAAGGGGCTGATCTTTAGCATCCAGTGACCCTTCTTGTGCATCTTTGTTCAGCACCGAGCGGTATTCCGAAAGATGGGGGACGGCGTGAGCTTGCGCATAGAAGTCATTCACGCACACCACGCTGCAGTCAAACGTCGCTTCCAGGTGCTGCCGCGGTAACCGCAAGCCGGTGTTTAGAACCGTCACATCGCCGCTGACCAAATCGATGGGTCCGGCGACCGCAAACAACGCTCCTGCAAAGGACAAGTGAGGCCACTGCGCTGTTACCGCAGCAGATAACTCGGTAGCGGCGGTGAAGTTCTGAGTAGGCAAAATGAACGGCTTTGCCAGCAAACTCGGCGCGCCGTTGCTTGCTATTTCGCAACATTGAAAACGCGCGTGAGTGGCGCCTATGTCAGCGACTAAATACACCAATTCAGACACGTACTTCCCCTACTCGTGGTCATCCGCTAAAGACCCAATGCGCAGTTCCGATTGGGACTTAACAGCGATCTGGATTTTGGTATGGTGCGCGCAATATACAGGAACCCCGCATGCCTCTCAGCCTCGTTTACCGCCAGTTTTCACTGAAGCGTTGTTGTCGCTACATCAGCGTCACCCTGCTAATCGCATGGGCTTTTAGCCTCCAAGCCTCAAGCACCGAGGAAACGCTCTACCTCGGCAACAGCGGTGAACCCGGCACCCTAGATCCTCACCGTTACAACCTGCGCTTAGAAGAAACACTGCTGAACGATCTATTTATGGGGCTGACAACGTTCAGCGCCCAGGGTCAAATTGTTCCAGGTGCCGCAACCAGTTGGACAGTAAGCGAAGACGGCCTGACTTGGACCTTTAACTTGCGCAAAGACTTACGTTGGTCCGATGGTACTCCACTCACAGCAGATGACTTTGTGTACTCGTTACGGCGACTGATGAATCCACAGACCGCCGCCAGCCTCGCCTATTTTATGTACATGCTGGACAACGCAGAGGCGGTGAATCGGGGCAAACTTCCCGAGACCGATCTAGGGGTATACAGCCAAGGGCCGCATACGCTGGTTATGCAACTCGCAGCACCGTATCCGTTTCTACCAGAGCGACTGCTGTACCCAACAGCATTCCCGGTGCCGCAACACATCATCAACAAAGTGGGGGCGGCATGGACTAAACCAGAGCATTGGGTATCGAATGGCGCGTATACCTTGGCCCATTGGCAACCCGAGGCTTTCATCGAAATGCACAGTAACCCACACTTTGTCGATTCTGTGGCGATACAACGCGCTCGTTATCTGCCATTTGCCAATGAGCAGGCCGCCTACAACCGCTATCGCAATGGTGAACTACACGCCATCGCGAGTTTTCCCGCAAACGAGCTTGCGCGCGTCGAAAAAAATAATGCAGCAAGTCTGCGCCAGTCGCCGTTGTTGTCGATGATGTACTTGGTTTTTAACACTCGACGCCCGCCTTTTGATGATGTGCGTGTGCGCACTGCTCTGGCTTCGGTCGTGGATCAGAACCTGCTTGCCGATAAGGTGCTGCGCTCTGGTGCTAGAGCGGCTAAAACCTTCACACCAGAAATGATTACCGCTTACCAAGCGCCGCCAATGGATCACAGCCACATGCCTGGTGACCTGATCGAACGCGCGAAGCGGTTGCTCGCAGAGGCAGGCTACGATGCCAAGCGCCCGCTGCGCATCACCTTGCGCCATGTCAGCGGCAACGAAGAAAAGCGCGTTAATCTGGCCGTTGCCGGCATGTGGCGGCAACTTGGGGTTCAGACTCAACTGCAACACGGCACTATGAACGCCCACTTTGCAGATTTGCGCCAAGGTGAGTTTGATGTGGCTTGGGCGGGCTGGATCGGTGAGAGCAACGCCGAGCATTACCTGGGCTTGCTAGCCTCCGATGTTGGCGACGTCAACTACGGCGCTTATCACAGCGCCGAATTCGATCAACTCATTCAACAAGCGCGCACCCACGCAGATGTTCAAAGCCGTAACAAACTTCTGCAACAGGCCGAGGCCGTCGCATTACGCGAAGCGCCGGTGGTACCACTGTACAGTCTGGCCAGTCGACGACTGGTTAATCCACGCCTTGGTGGCTGGTATGACAACCCGCGGGACATACATCCGCTGCGCTATCTGCACTTCGCTACAGATCAGCCAAGGCCATGAGGTTACCGCCAGCTCGCTATTTATTGCAGCGGATCATCTTTGCCGGCGTTACTGTGTTGGTCTTAGTGTCCGTGGTGTTTGTGCTGGTGCGCCTTACTCCGGGCGGCCCTTTCGACGGCGAACGGCAGTTGCCTGAGGCGGTGGAAAAAAATCTACGCGCTGCGTATCACCTAGACGAGCCCATTCTGCAACAATACCTGCGCTACTTAAGCAGCTTGTTAACTGGCGACCTCGGCCCGTCCTTTCGCAGCAAAGACTTCACCGTAAACGAACTCATTGCCGCCGGATTACCCACCAGTGCAACACTCGGTTTGCTGGCCATGACCTTCGCTCTGATCAGTGGCGTCACGATTGGCACCTTTGCGGGCCTGCACCCCGATTCATGGACGGATCGTTTATTGATGGCCCTCAATAACCTTAATTTAGCCACCCCAACGTTGATCACCGCACCGCTGTTGGTGCTGCTATTTGCCGTCATGTTGTCCTGGCTACCCGCCGGCGGCGCCGATGGGTGGCTGCATTTTCTATTACCCGCGATCGCCTTGGCCTTACCTTTCAGCGGTGCCATTGCGCGACTGTGTCGCGGCAGCGTGGTGGATACTCTGCTGGCCGATCACCTGCGCACTGCCCGAGCCAAGGGCTTGGGCCGGACCCAGCTTGTCATGCGTCATGTATTACCGCTGTCGTTACTGCCGGTACTGTCCTACCTCGGCCCCGCCAGCGCAGCCTTGCTCACCGGCTCAGTGGTGGTGGAACAGATCTTCGCTATGCCCGGTATTGGGCGCTACTTTGTCGAGGGCGCCCTAAACAATGACTACACCTTGGTTATGGGCGTAGTCGTTGTGTACTCAGCGTTTATCGCCAGCCTTAACTTGCTCGTCGACTTGGCCTATGCCTGGCTAGATCCACGCTTGGTCATAGCCCAGTGAACATGCTCACTAGCACCAGGTTATTCGGAAGCACCGGCTTTGCCCTGGTCAGCTTGGCCTTAATCCTCATGTTGTGCCTTGTCGGCCCCAGCTTGAGCTCTTGGCAACCCGAGGACATAGACTGGCAATCCATACAGACAGGACCCTCAGCACAGCACTGGTTCGGTACCGATCTGATAGGCCGAGACTTATTTGTCCGCACCCTAGAAGGCGCACGCACATCGCTGTTCATCGCGCTCGTCGCAACCACTGTCAGCGTGACGATCGGCGTGCCCTGGGGCGCTGTAGCTGGGTTCTTCGGCGGACGTACCGACTTGATCATGATGCGTATTGTTGACGGCTTGTACGGTTTACCACTGATACTTATTGTTGTGTTGTTAGTGGTACTTTTCGGTCGCAATCCATATTTATTGTTTACTGCGCTGGGGGCATTTTTCTGGCTCGATATTGCGCGCATAGTGCGCGGCCAAACCCTGGCCCTGCGCCAATCATTATTTATCGAGGCGGCACGCAGCTTGGGCGCCAATACGCGACAAATTATCTGGCGACATATCCTGCCGAATGTCGCTGGCGTTATTTTGATTTACGCCACCCTAACCCTGCCTGGCGTCATTCTGGCGGAGAGTTTCATCAGCTTCCTCGGCTTAGGTCTACAAGAACCCGCCACCAGTTGGGGCGTACTCATAGCAGATGGGATCTACAGCATGGAATCTGCGCCATGGCAGCTGCTGTTTCCAGCGGGATTGCTGATGCTGACATTGTGGAGCATTAACACCCTAGGCGACCGATTGCGCGATCGTCTGAATCGCCGATAATCCATCCACGGACAAATCCAGCAGTAAAAACGGGAGCAACTATGACCATCGGCGCAGGCATTGGCATGGCAAATTTTACCTTCGACGACGCCGACGGCTTTTGGCGCTGGGTAGACCTTTGCGACAACGGTGGTGTGGATTCTATTTGGCAAAGCGACCGCATCATTGAGCGCTCACCGAATCTAGAGACCATGAGCGTAATGGCGGCGCTCGCCGGGGGCAGTAAACGGCTTAAATTTGGTATGAACGTAGCCAGCATGGGGCTGCGCGACCCCGTGGTCATGGCCAAGGCTTGCGCCACCATCGACTACCTGTCCAATGGCCGACTGCTCCCAGCCTTTGGTGTAGGCAGCGCCCAATCACGAGACTATGTCGCAACTGGCACGCCCACTAAGGGCCGTGGTAAGCGCACCGACGAAGGTTTAGAAATCATGGCCCGCCTTTGGAGTGAAGACCGAGTTAGCTTTAGTGGCGACTATTACACCCTGGACGATGCCACCATTGCTCCCAAACCCGTGCAATCGCCGCTGCCACTGTGGGTGGGCGGCTCAGCCGCGGCAGCCATCGAACGCACGGCACGATGGGGGACGGGTTGGCAGGCCGGCATAGAATCTGCCGCAGAGGTCGCGCCGGTGATCACCGCCATTAAACAGCGTGCCGCCGAACTTGGTCGAAAAATTGATGACGATCACTTCGGTGCGGGCTTTGGCTTTCGCTTCGGCAAGCACGACGAGCCGCTGGTTGCTCGATACAACGAGCAATTCGAAAAACGCTTAGGCAAAGATCCAGCCGCTTACAGCGCCATTGGCGACGTCGAAGACATGATGGCTTTGGTCAAAGACTTCCATGATGCCGGCGTACACAAATTCGTACTTCGGCCCATCGCGGCAGGCACAGAAGATATGCTCGAACAGACCCGCCTTATGGTGGAGTTGTTACTGCCGGAAATTTCCGCGCTAAATAAGCACTGAGCCTAGTCCGGTTGCGGGATCTGCGCTTTAGCTCCAGCCACATAGCCGCGGTTCCAAGTCGGACTGATCGTTAAGTCGTTGATGCAGACATGATTCGGTAATTGAGCGAGAAAACGAATCACCTCCCCACAGTCCTCTGCCTGAACCATGCGCGCCCGCTCCTCATCCGGCACCGGAATTGGCCTGTTGTCCAAAATCGGTGTCGCTACCTCACCCGGACACATGGCACAGGCCCGCACACCGTAGGAGCACGCTTCCATATTGATGCTTTCGTTCATCGCATTCATCGCATGTTTAGCGGCAGTGTAGGCTGGGCCGGTGACCACACTCACATGCTTACCAGCCCAAGAGGAAATATTAATGATCAGCCCCTCGCGTTGGGCTTTCATGGTAGGAAGCACCGCCTTGCAGCAATAGAACGCGCCATCTAGGTCGATACGAATCACCGAATCCCAATCTTCAACGCTCACGTTATGCCAATTGCGATCCTTTACATTAATACCGGCACTGGCAAGCAGGACATCTATGCGACCGAATCGCGCAATGATCCGCTCGGCCACGGCGCTCACAGCAGCGTTGTCAGCAACATCCAGCACTTCAATCGTTGCTCGACCCTCGCAACGTTCCGCCACCTGTTGCAACTTATCTTCACGACGTCCGGACAACACCACATGCATACCGGCTTGGGCCAGAGCCACCGCACCACCCTCGCCAATACCTGTGCCCGCACCGGTAACCCAAGCCACTTTATCGGTTAAATCTCGCAACATCCCGTACCCCTTTTTCCAGCTAATAAATGACGTAATATCTTGTCACTGTTTCGCGGAAAAATACTATGGCCAATGCACCTGCTAGAGACTTAGCTCAGCACCTCCAGCGCATTGAGGTGGATGGATTCACCATATTGCCTAAGGTCATCGACACCGAACTCATAACCGCGATCAAACATGAACTCTCGCCTTTTCTACAAGGCCAACATCCGGGTCGCAACGACTTTGAGGGTTTGTACAGCGAACGGGTCTATGCACTGCTGAGTAAAGCTCCAAGCATTGCAAAGATCATTGAGCACCCTGCTGTGTTGCCCATTCTGGACGCACTGTTGCCGCCGGGCTTTTTGCTATCTGCTGCTTTGGCCATTGACGTGCACCCCGGTGAAACACCGCAACCTATGCACATAGATGACAACGCGGGCAATTTACCGTTTCCTCGCCCTCGCGCGCATTTCGGCGTGAGCACAATCTGGGCCTTGGACGATTTCACTGCCGACAACGGCGCCACCGAGGTCGTTGCTGGCAGTCATCGCTGGCCAGAAGAACGGCAAGCCAAAGAAGACGAGATTACCCAAGTGGTCATGCCAGCGGGTTCTGTCATCGTATTTCTCGGCACGCTACTGCACCGCGGCGGTGCCAATCGCAGCGCCAGCGACCGCCTGGCCATTACGCCGCAATACTGTATGCCTGGTTTGCGCCAGATCGAGAATATGGCGTTAGCTGTGCCACCCAGCGTTGCCGGTCAGTACAGCCCGAGGATTCAAGAGATGCTGGGCTATGCCACCATTGATCCAGGTTTTATGGGTTATGTTGATGGCGTGCATCCAAAGCGCTTGATTGATCCCGATTACCAAGGTCGACGCGCTCGCGGCCTAGAGTCACCAGGACTTGCAAGTTTGACCGAGAGCCAACAATTCTCTAACCCATAATCCTTAGTCTTTGTAGGCAGCTTTATTTTGCACAACACCGCAGAACGCATCAGTGAATTAGAAACACGCTTGGAATTCCAGGACGAAACTATCGCGCGATTGAACGATGCCTTGGTGGCACAACAAAAACGCTTAGACGAGTTAGAAAAACGTCAACATCAACTCATCGCCCACCTGAAGTCAGCTCAGGCCAAACAGGACACCTCCTTGGAGCCTCCACCACCCCATTACTGACAATCCCGTTCGGCTTTTGCCCCCGTGCCGCTAACTGCCTTTCAGGCTGCCGAGAAATTCTAAGGTGCGCGCATAAGCGCCATCTTCCACGTCCATAATCGCTGCGTTGAAATCCGTCACACCCATGTCTTCAAACCGCTTGATCTGTCCCCGCAGCTGGTTCTCGTCGCCAACAATGGCTAGATCCGCTGGTCCTGCGGCGCCTTCACGGTCCAGCATGGCGCGATAACTTGGCAGCTGGCCGTATACCGTCAACTGTTTTGCGATAACTTCTTTGGCCTCGTCGATTTTTGTGGTCAGCACAATGGGCATACCGGCAACAATGTCTGGATCGGTACAACCCGCCGCATTGAAACTGGGGATGATGTGCTCTTCCATAGTTTTGGGGCCAACCATCCAAGTGTTAGTGCCATCTGCCAGTTCAGCTGTGAGTTTGATCATTTGCGGCCCAAGGGCAGCTACGACTACTGGCAAGGATTCCACCCCGGGTATATCCATAGTCACACCGTTGACCCGATAGTGCTCGCCGTTGTGGCTGACCGTTTCGCCGTGAATAAGTGGCATCAACACAGTCAAGTACTCGCGCATATGCTTTGCCGGTGCGGCATAGCTAAGACCAAACATGTCTTCTATCACCACCTTATGAGAGAGCCCTATCCCCAGCGTAAAGCGACTGTCCGTCGCCGCTGCTGTGGTCAGCGCCTGCTGAGCCATCGCAGCTGGGTGCCGCGGATACGTTGGGGTCACTGCGGTGCCCAGACGCACGCGCTCGGTTTCGCGACCAATCAGCGCCAAAGCAGTAATCGCATCGTAGGAAAAGATATTCGCTAACCAGACATGATCCAGTCCGGCAGCTTCAATATCTTTGCCCAATTGGACTACGGCATTTATCGAGCTTTTAGTGCCATCGGCGCCAATCATTGCACCTATTCTCATTCCCGCCTCCCCTAAATTGTTGTTGCTTTGCGCAAGTATAGTTCGCGACGCCCAAGGCTGCCTGGGCCGTTGCGCGAACACAAGTTCACGACGTGTTCACAGTGTTTGTTAGAAGCTGCATAATCTCACGCTTTAACCCACTCGACGGAAGAACATTCATGTCAGCAAAAGAAACCATCGCGATCCTTGGCGGCACCGGGGACCTCGGCACCGGCTTAGCCATTCGTTGGTCGAAAGCCGGCTATAACATCGTTATTGGCTCACGGACCCAAGAAAAAGCAGACGCAGCCGTCGCTGCATTGGCTGAAATCAGCCCTGATACTCCAGCCCAAGCGATGGAAAATGCCGCTGCCGCCGCTGCCGGCGACATCGTGGTGCTCACCGTGCCTGCTGATCATCAAATCTCCACGCTCGATGGGGTTAAAGAGTCTCTTAAGGGCAAAATTCTGATCGATGTGACGGTACCTTTAGTGCCGCCAAAGGTCGGCACCGTGCAAATGCCCGCAGAGGGCAGCGCGGGCAAGCGGGCCCAAGATCACCTTGGCGATGACGTCATGGTGGTCAGCGCATTTCAAAACATTGCAGCGCACCTCCTGCAACAGGATGTAGTCATCGAGTGCGATGTATTGGTTGCGGGCAACAATAAAGAAGCGCGCCAACGCGTCATTGATCTGATCAGTGAGGCTGGCATGAACGGCTGGCACGCCGGTCCGATTGCCAATGCCGCAGCGGCAGAGGCACTGACTTCGATCCTGATCCAGATCAACCGCAGCGGCATCGTGTCGCATTCTGGCATCAAGATCATCGGTCAAGAGCACTAGATCAAAATAGCTTCGTAATGACCGCGCAATTTTCCGTGTTCGGCGTGCCGGACATACCCATGATCGAACACGGTGATTCTCTAGGCGACATCATTCTCAACGCTATGGCAGAAGCAGAACAGTCATTGCGCGATGGCGATGTGGTGTGTCTGGCCCAGAAAATTGTTTCCAAAGCCGAAGGTCAGATGCGCGCCCTCGCAACCGTTGAACCTAATCCAGAGGCGCAAGCCCTGGCCAAGGCCACGCACAAAGATCCGCGTATGGTGCAGCTCATACTGGACGAATCCACTGAAGTGTTACGCCACAAACCCAATGTATTAATCGTTCGCCACAAGTTGGGCATTGTCGGCGCCCATGCCGGCATAGACCAATCAAATATCGACCATCAGGACCAAGAGCAAGCTCTGCTGTTGCCAAAAGACCCAGACGCCACAGCAGCGCGGCTGCGCGACCACTTGCAACAAAAGACCGGTGCGGAACTCGGCGTGGTGATTACCGACAGTCATAACCGGCCTTGGCGCATGGGCACCATTGGCTGCGCGATCGGTTCTGCTGGTATCCGCGTGCTAGATAATCAAGTGGGCGGCCAAGACATCTATGGCCGTACCCTGCAAGCTACGTTGATCAATCGCGCCGACGCGATTGCGTCCGCCGCCACTTTGGTTATGGGTGAGACCACAGAGAAGCTCCCGGTAGTTATCGTGCGCGGCCTTAACTCAAACCAAACCATGGCCGAAGGCGAAAACGCTGCGCTGATTAATCGGCCATTGGAAGAAGACTTATTCCGCTGATGGGCAGAATTCTTGCTCTAACCGGCGGCGTCGGTGGCGCCAAATTAGCCTTAGGACTGAGTCAAATCCTGGCGCCCGATGAGTTGCTGTTTGCCGTGAATACCGGTGACGACTTTGAACATCTGGGTCTGCACATCAGTCCTGATCTCGATAGCCTGACCTATGCTTTGTCGCAACAGAACAATACCGAAACCGGTTGGGGCCGAGCTGGCGAAAGTTGGAATTTCATAGAAACTCTGGGTGCCCTTGGCGGCGAAGCCTGGTTCCGCTTAGGCGACAAAGATCTGGCACTGCACACGGCGCGCACCCAGATGCTAAGAAGTGGCGCAACACTCAGTCAAGCCTCCGCAGCGATCACCCAAAGTATGGGAATTGAGCACACTGTGGCGCCTATGAGCGACAGCCCGGTACGCACCATTGTGCACAGCGATCAAGGCGACTTGGCGTTCCAACACTACTTTGTACGCGAAGGTTGCGGCCCTAAGGTCAGCGGCTTTAGTTTCGACGGCATAGCAAACGCCGAATTGAATCCTCTCATTCGCGAGTGGTTAGCCGACTGCGACGGCGTCATTATTTGCCCGTCTAATCCTTTCGTATCGGTGGACCCAATGCTGCATCTAGACGGTTTTGGCGAAGCCTTGAAGTCGCTGCCGGTAATTGCCGTTTCACCCATCGTCGGCGGTATTGCTATTAAAGGCCCAGCCGCAAAAATGATGCATGAGCTGAACATGCCAGCGACAGCGCTAGCTGTTGCGGATCACTACCAAGGCCTCATTGATGGTTTTGTTGTAGACCAGACCGATGCGGCACTGGTTGAGCAGTTCAATGTCCCGACTATCAGTACCCCCAGTGTCATGGTAACGTTGCAAGATCGCATCGACCTAGCAAGGACATGCGTAAGCTTTTTGGCGTCGCTGAGCAGCAACTGAGCACAGCGCTGGCAAAACGGTTTCGGCAACTCAGTCGCACAAAGAAGGAGTGCGAATAGGGGCCGAGGTCGCAACGACAACGAGCATTACAGGGGTAGGATATGTGGGCGATTGTTCCCATCAAGACGTTCGAGCGCGCGAAACAGCGTTTAGCTGATGTTCTAAGCGAAGAAGAGCGTAGAGCCCTAATGCTCGCCATGGCCCGAGACGTTTTGACCTGCCTGTCTCGGTGCACCGAACTGACGGGTATTCTAATCGTTTCGCGCACGACAGAAGCTGATTCTCTGGCCGCCGCATTCGCGACCGAGCGCTTTGCCGAAAGTCCTGACGCCGATCTTGCCCAAGCCCTGACCCAAGCTACGGAACATTTAGTCGCCCACTTCAATGCCCAGGGGATATTCGTAGTCCCCGCAGACGTACCGGGTATAGACCCCGAGCAGGTGGATGAGTTAATTCGCAACAACAGCGGTATTACCCTACTGCCTGACGCCGAGCACAAAGGCACTAATGGATTTATCTGCGCGCCACCACTTAGTATTCCCTATGTATTTAATGGCCAAAGCTTCAAGCCACACGCCGATGCAGCATTTACCGCAGGTATTACGCCAAGAATTGTTCCCGCCAGCGAGTTTGCCTTGGACGTTGATCTGCCGGAGGACCTCAGCGCGGTATACCAACAGCAACCCGGTAGTCAGACCGCTTCTTATTTAAACCGGTCGGGCATAGCACGCCGCTTGTACGCTACTCACCAATCTCATTCAGGATAGGCCATGAAAACGATGCTCGAAAACGCTGTTGCCGGCATCTTGCCGACGGACGAAGAAGCCTTGGCCTTAGCCGACTATACCGACACAAGAGCCCTGGCTGATACTGCATCACAGATGCGCGACCAGGGTTTTAATAACGTCGTGACCTACTCCCGCAAGGTGTTTATTCCGCTGACCCACTTGTGTCGCGATGTGTGCCACTACTGCACCTTTGCCCAAGTGCCGCGCAAAGTGCAGGCGCCTTATTTAAGTATCGACGAAGTTTTAGAGCTGGCGCGACATGGCCAACGTATGGGCTGCAAAGAAGCGCTCTTTACCCTGGGTGAAAAACCGGAACTACGTTACAAGGCTGCACGTGATGCGTTGGCTGAAATGGGCTACGCCAGCACCACAGACTACTTATTCGCCGCAGCCAAGGCGGTCTTTGAAGAAACCGGCTTACTGCCGCATTTGAATCCTGGCAACCTCGACGCCGAAGAACTGTCCCGATTGCGCAGTGTATCGCCGTCGATGGGCATAATGCTCGAATCCGCCTCCGAGCGGTTGTGCGAAAAAGGCATGCCTCACTACGGCTCGCCGGACAAAATTCCTGCCGTGCGTTTGCAGACTCTTGCTGAGGCCGGCAAAGCCCAAGTGCCGTTCACTACCGGTATTTTGATCGGTATTGGTGAAACGCGCCTGGAGCGCATTGAGAGCCTGCTCGCAATTCGGCGCGTGCATCAACAGTACGGGCACATTCAAGAAATCATCGTGCAGAACTTCCGCGCCAAGGCAGAAACTAAAATGGTCAACGCGCCGGAGCCCGACTTGGGCGAGCTGCTGTGGACCATCGCTTGCGCGCGGATTTTGTTTGGCGCACAGATGAGTGTTCAAGCCCCTCCAAACCTGAGTCCCGGAGTGCTGCCGCAAATTGTTCATGCCGGCATTAACGATTGGGGGGGCGTGTCGCCGGTGACACCAGACTTTGTCAATCCCGAGGCGCCGTGGCCCCACTTGGACGAGCTGACTCGAGAGACTGCGGCGGCCGGAAAGTTTCTGACCGAGCGCCTAACCGTTTACCCCGCATACGCCGTAGATCTAGAGCAGTGGACACACACCGACCTGCACGAGCGCATATTGGAGATGATCGACAGCGAAGGCTTTCCTCGCATTGATGAGTGGTGCCCTGGCGATCCAGACATTGCGCCACCTAGCTCGATCATGAACGCCATTATCAATCCACCTCGCCAGGTATCCCAAGACATTCGCCAGGCCATACAACAGGCCAAGAAGGGTGAGGCTCTCAGCGAGCAGCAAATCGTGCGGCTGTTCAGCGCCCGCGGCGACGACTTCAGTGCCGTGGTGCAAAGCGCTGATCAGCTGCGCCGTAAAACTAACGGCGACAGCGTCAGTTTTGTGGTCAATCGCAACATCAACTACACCAATATCTGTTATTTCAAATGCCAGTTCTGCGCTTTTTCCAAAGGCAAACTGTCAGAAAATTTGCGTGGCCGACCCTACGACTTATCTGATGAGGAAATTCAGCGCCGCACTGTCGAAGCTTGGCAACGCGGGGCCACCGAAGTCTGCATGCAAGGGGGTATCCACCCAGAATATACCGGCGATACCTACGTCCATATTGTAGAAGTAGTAAAGCAAGCCGTACCCGAAATGCATGTGCATGCGTTCTCGCCCTTGGAAGTGTGGCAAGGGGCAGCAACCCTGGATGTCAGCCTCAGTGACTATTTGCGGCGCTTGCAACAAGCTGGCCTGAATACCCTGCCCGGTACCGCCGCAGAGATTCTCGACGATGAGGTGCGTGCAGTAATCTGCGCCGACAAGATCAATACCCAGCAATGGCTGGACGTCATGCGCGCCGCTCATGACCTGGGCTTTAAAACCACCGCCACTATCATGTACGGCCATGTCGAACAGCCGGTGCATTGGGCGCGCCATCTGATGCGCGTGCGAACACTGCAAGAACAAACCGGTGGCTTTACCGAATTCGTCCCACTGCCCTTTGTGCACATGGAAGCGCCCATGTACTTAAAGGGCAAAGCACGCAAGGGACCAACGTTCCGCGAGGCCATACTGATGCACGCAGTGGCTCGGTTGGCCTTGCACGGTCAAATTGACAACATTCAAACCAGTTGGGTGAAGATGGGCCACGAGGGCGTAAAAGGCTGTCTTAATGCTGGCTGCAATGACCTTGGCGGTACCTTAATGAATGAATCAATCAGCCGCGCCGCAGGCACCCTGCACGGTGAAGAAACATCGCCGCAACAAATGAATCAGATTATTCGCACCCTTAATCGCAATCCACGCCAACGCGCCACAAATTACGCCGATGTGAACCAAGAACGAATAAACGCGGGCATGCGACAAATTGAGTTAGTGCAAATCGTCAATACGCCCGCGCGCAAGTACGAGCGCAAGCGCTCGAGTGACGAACTCATTCGCAACGAACCACTGGCTGTGGAGACGAATGCACCAAGATCATCCGGCACTACAGGTACCTAACGTTTTTCTACCAGCGCTCGAAGCTCCACCAATTGTTGCTGAATGTCACGAAGGTTCGGCTCAGCGCCGTCTGCTTCGGACTCATTAAGCGCATCACGTTCGCGCTGGTGCTCTTCTTCTAACACTTTCACTACGATGCCTATTATCATATTAAGAAAGGCAAATGCTGTTAGAAAAATAAACGACAAATAAAAGATCCAACTCCAACCGAAACCCGCATCCATTGTTTCGTACATGACATCAGTCCAATCCTCAAAGGTCATAACCCTAAATAGGGTCAGCAGGGCCAGAGCGATATCACCCCACAAAACCGGATTTACTGAAGCGAACAAACTGGTGCCCACCGCGGCATAAATGTAGAAGATGATAAAAATAAGCAGGCAGACGTAGCCCATTTGCGGCAATGCGCGTAGAAGCGAATTCACCAGAATACGCAACTCCGGAATGATGGAAACCATACGCAGAACACGGAATATCCTTATTAGACGACCGAGTAAAGCTAACTCCGATTCATCAATGGGTATCAGGCTCACAGTAACGATCAAGGTATCGAATACATTCCAACCTTGACGAAAGAATCTGCGTTTTTCTGGTTCCCCGAGAAAACGCACACTTAACTCGAATAAAAAGAACAAGGTAATGGCCAGATCTAAGACCGCCATGATTTGCACTACCCGGCTGTCTAATTCGTAGCTGTGAATACCTATGATGACCGCCGAAAACAAGATCACCCCGACCACGAACATTTCGAACACTTTGTTGGAACGAATACGATCGAAAAATATCTGCAATTTTTGGGTCGTTGGGGCACTCATGCTTGTAAAATCCTCTGATCGGCGAATGTTAGATCAAGCCCACTTCAGCCGGTTACAGCTGAGAGGTGCAAAATTTCGGCGGAAAATATCATCTCACGCCCGTTCTATAAAAGTGGTTTAATCGACCGGGCTTATCGGGGAGAGGATGCATACTATGAGCAACATCAACATCACCTACAGCCATGTGCCGAGGTTCGCAGCTGGGGATAAAGACGGCCTCGACTATTTAGAGGAACATGGCTACGTGGTGGTCGCTAATGCGTTAACCACAGAAGAAGCCGATCATGCCCTTGCCCTGCTGTGGGATTACCTAGAAGAGCTGGGCACCGGTATAGATCGTAATGATCCTGAGACCTGGGATGATGACCGTTGGCCAACTGCGGTTCATGGCGGGATTTTACCCAGCCACGGCATTGGGCATTGTGCTGCCCAGTGGTACATTCGCGACCGAGCTCGAGTGAAACAGGCCTTTGCCTCGATATGGCAAGACGACGATCTACTTACCAGTTTTGATGGCGTTGCGCTCTGGCGGCCATGGACTCGCCATGCCCACTGGCGCACGAATGATGGCCCGAGCTGGATGCACATAGACCAACATCCTATTGGTCGCCCCGGCAAACACTGCGTACAAGGTTTAGTAAACCTGATCCCAACCTCACCTGCTTGTGGTGGCAATGTCATGGTGCCCGGCAGCCATAAACGTTTTGCGTCAATTCCAGAAAAATATCCAGAGCGCTTAGCGCGTATTCACCCGACCATTGACCACTTTCGCTTTCCAAACGATGACGAGCTGCTTGCCGACACCCAGCCAATCATCTGTCACCTAGAAGCCGGTGATTTGCTGCTGTGGGATTCCCGCACAATTCACTGCAGCAGTCCTGGACTGGCAACACCGTCATTTAATGACCGGCTGTTTCGAGCCATCAGCCTTGTTTGCATGATGCCTAAGAGCAAGTCCAACGAGAAAGTCATAGCTAAACGCCGCGCTGCGGTAGAAAACTTGGTGTCCACGACAAATTGGAGTGACCGTTTTATCAACGCCGACGAATTCCCTAATGTCGTAGAAGCGAGCAAAGTGAGAACGTTCAAGTTACCACCAGTACCTGAGCTGAATGACAATCAGACCGAACTCGTGGGATAGCTTTAGTGAAGGCGGAGCCAGCAGCCGCTGTGCGCTGACTGCGCTCTAACTATATGTACATTTAGCCTTAGTCGGTTTGAGCACAGGCCTAAAGCAAAACACCTACAGAACTTTCATCCTTAGCTGCTGGCGCACATCGTAGTTTTGCCAAACAATTGCTGTTCGCTGGATGAAGGAGTAGCCTCAACGTGTCTGAATCGTCAAACGACCCTATGGCTTCATATACCTTCGATACACTGAGTTACGCTAAGGAACTGATCGCCGCTGGCGTGCCACAACAGCAGGCTGAGGTGATTTCACTACGCCAGCGCAGCCTGATTGAAAACGAACTGGCTACCAAGATCGATATCGCCGGAATACAGCGGGATATGAAACGCATGGACGTGGATCTACGGTGGTCCATTAAGAAACTAGAAACCGGGTTACAGCGCGACGTGAAAGCCTCGGAAACTAGACTGACTCTACGCCTTGGATCTGTTGTGGTCATCGCTCTTGGCGCAATGACCACACTCACCAAACTGCTGTAACAGCCCAAGCGAACCAAGTTAGCTGCGGCGGAAGACTTTGCGCGAAGCCACGCTGAATAACAGCGGCAACAAACAGACCAAGACGATCAACGCGCTGAGTACTGCCAGCAGCCCTAGGATCACATCCATACCAAGCCTATCTAGACCGTAACCTACCAGTGGCCCAGTCACCGCAAAACAGGCACGAAACCCAAAGCTAACCAACGAATTTCCCGTCGCTCGGAACTGACTGGGTATCCGATGGTTCAAGGCATCAGCCAACAGCACTTGGCCCAGTCCTCGGGCAACGAAGAACAGCGCTGCAACCGCGATCCCCGCAAGCGGCCCGGCAACCGCAAGCCCCAGATATCCAACAATGGGCAACACACCGATACAAAATAACAGCGCACGCGGACCGCAATGTTTTTCCAAGGCAGTAGCATAGCGACCTGGGAGTGCGGTTAATAAGGTGAGCCCGCCCCAAATCCAACCAAATAGATACAGGGGAATGTGTTGCAGCCGCCAAACTTCCTGCAGCAACCAGACCGCATAGAATGTGGTCAAAGGCCAGATACAGGCAGTCACAAAGACCTGTCTAAGCAACAGCGAGTGACTCCACAGATAGCGCAAAATGCGTTTCATCTCGCGACCATGACCCGCCTCGCGGTCCAAACTCTGGCGCGGTGCTTCAACAAGCCCCAACGCGACCATGAAAGGTATCCAGCCCACAATGACCTGAACCCAGATGACTTCGACAAAGGAGCCGCCAAGGAATATCAACGAGCAAACCGCCCCCGATAAAGCGCCAGACAATGTGCCTAAGCTGTAGATCTTGCCAACCACACGGCGCTGTCGCTCAGCACTGGCGCCCAGCGCTAATTCCGAGTCATACAACAACGCCAAGTCTGAGCCAGAAGTTAACGAAAAAGAGATTCCCAAGAGCAGCTCATAAAGCGCGAGCGTCCAAAACCCCTCGGCGATCAGCAACAAAGAGTGACCCAGACCACAAAACAATGCGCCCACCAACAGCACCCGACGGCGACCAAACAGATCCGCCATGTATCCCAACGGTACTTCTGCCAACAGCACCACACCGGCAAACAAAGCTTGCAGGGTGAAGACATCACGCATGGTTAAACCCTTGCTCTGAAAGAACGGCACAGCAACAGGCACCAACACCATGAAGGCCTGAAAAAAGCGCAAATACAGTGCTCTGCTGATATTGCGTTGTAATTTTTGTCTATCGGTCATAGCCATTTCCTTGGCAGAAAATCGTTAAACCCAGAAGCAAAAAACCCCGAAGGCTTGCGGCTCTTCGGGGTTTTTTGAATCGTATTAAAAAGATCAAATTAGCCGTCATAGCCTCCTGCTTGATGAACATCGCTCGCTAGGTGCATTTGCGATTGAATCGCCCACACGACGCCGCCCACTGCGACGCGACGCAGTGTTGCTCTACACACAGCGGTAGAAGATGAATATGTGGTCATGGCGAATTTCATAACGAGTAATTGCTTTTTGGTTGCTTTCGCAACTTTTGATTGATTGCTTAATTCTTTTCTGAACGTTATAGCTAACGGATTTTAATCGCGTTTGATATAGCCATTCGGACAAGGGCGCGCATAATGGCGATGCTTAACCAAAGAGTCAACACTAACAGCCATTATCAGCCGTAAATTATTCTTAAAGTTAGTCCACATGGCGCGGTGCGACAGCAACGATCAGCCATCCCCCTGCTGATGCTCAAAAATCGACTTATACCGAGTCTTCGACCAATCCGGCGGCATAAGCACTGGTCGAGGGTCAAACTGCGCCCACCGTGCGGGTTCACCGCGCACTATTGTTTCTGCGTATTTGCCACCTTTGGTGAGATCCGTAATGGGCAAGGCGTGGGCTGCGGAGTAAGCGCATAGCAGCAATGGCCGCGGCCTAGGGCTGTTATTGGGCGGCGAACCATGCACACAACGACAATTGTGGGCAGTAATACTGCCTGCTGGGCCACCCAAATAGACCGCGCGTTCGGTGCCCAGCTTAGGCACTTCGGCATCGCGGATATTACCGGTCCAATTACCGTCGTTATCGTAAAGATCGTACAGCGGGCCATTATGACTGTCAGGGATTATCCTCATCGGTGCCATATCTGCTGTTACATCGTCCAGATACACACCGAGCGTCAGCACCTGATAATTCGTATGTGGCCAAAACTGTATGTCCTGGTGCCATTTGACCTCTTCTCCGCCGCCACCCCATTTGAAGTTCAATTTGGCGTGATGAAATTTGACGTTCGGACCCAGCAAATCTTCGGCTATGTCAACAAAGGGTCCGGTGCTCGCAAAATCCCAATAGGCCTCATGGTGATCAACCGGCGAGTTCAGGCGACGCAAACGCGGATTTTCAGCGCTGTGATCTGGTTCAAGATCAAAGCGTTTGTCTTTGCGCTCGCTTGAATAATCTTTGCTTATCTCAATAAATTCGTTGGTGACCTCATTCAGGCGCTCGAGCCAATGCGCATCCACCAAACCCTTCACTCCAATAAAGCCATCAGCAAAGTACGCTTCGCGTTGCCCCTGGGTCAGAAATTTTGCCGGCCTATTCAGTATCTCTTGCATCTGTATGCTCTAGTCCAAGCCCAGTATTCTGCGGTTTGCAACAGCGTCTGTGCCGGCCGCAGCAAAGTCATCAAAGGCTTTATCGGTAACCCGAATAATGTGCTCGCGAATAAATTCAGCGCCTTCTCGGGCACCGTCTTGTTGATGCTTTAAGCAGCACTCCCACTCAAGCACCGCCCACCCTTCGAAGTCATAACCTGCGAGCTTTGAAAAAATGCCTTTGAAATCGATCTGCCCATCGCCAAGGGAGCGAAAACGGCCAGGGCGCTGCAACCAGTCCTGATAACCACCGTATACACCGCTGCGTCCGTTGGTATTCAGCTCCGCGTCTTTGACATGAAACATGCGAATGCGTTCGTGGTAATGGTCGATAAAGCTCAAGTAGTCCATGCCCTGCAGTGCAAAATGGCTTGGATCGTAAAGAATGTTGGCCCGGGCATGGTCATCTACCGCAGCCAAAAAGCGCTCAAACGTTACTCCATCGTGAAGGTCCTCGCCGGGGTGTATCTCGTAACAAACGTTTACCCCCTGCTCGTCGAAAGTATCCAATATAGGCCGCCAACGCTTAGCCAGCTCGGTAAAACCCTCTTCGACCAACCCCTGAGGCCGTTGGGGCCAGGGATACATATAAGGCCACAACAACGCGCCAGAAAAAGTTGCGTGTTCGCTCAAACCCATATTGCGACTGGCCTGGGCCGCGAGTTTCACCTGTTGAATTGCCCACTCCGTTCGCCCAGAGGGATTACCACGAAGCTCTGCGGGCGCAAAGCCGTCGAACATCTCGTTATAGGCAGGGTGCACAGCCACCAACTGCCCCTCCAAATGGGTCGATAACTCGGTAATCTCTACGCCGTGAGCCGCCACTCGCTCACGCAACTCATCGCAATAGTCCTTACTCTCAGCCGCCACGGCCACATCAATAAATGCCGGATTGCCAATAGGCACTTGCAGACCAACAAAGCCCAGCTGTGATGCCCACTGCGCCATCGCATCAATTGAGTTAAATGGCTCATCGTCCGCCATAAACTGAGCCAGAAATATCGCGGGACCCTTTAACGTTCGCATATCACCCTCCCTTTTTTGGCGCCACAAAGGACACCCACTGACCACCGGCTTTAGAACTGGCGACCACTTGTTCAATAAAACGCATACCGCGCACACCGTCATCAATGGTCGGAAAAACCTCGGCAGACTCATCGCCCAATAGAGTAAGACAGAAGTCTTTGTACAGTTGCGCAAAGGCCTCCAAGTAGCCCTCTGGATGCCCGGCCGGCAAGCGCGTAGCGGCTACCGACACGGCACTGGTGCCCGCCCAACCACTGCGATGCACCGCCATGGGCTTGTCGCTGTAGCGCACGATCAACGAATTCGCATCTGATTGCTGCCACTCCAAACTCGCCTTGGTGCCAAATACCTGCAAGCGCAAGTCGTTTTCCTTACCCAACGCAATCTGACTGGCACTGATCGTGCCCTTTGCACCCCCCTGCATACGCAGCAATACATTGCCGTCGTCGTCCAGTTCGCGGCCATCGACAAAAGTGGTCAGATCCGCACACAGTTCCTCAATCTGCAAACCCGTCACAAAGCTCAGCAAGTTCTCTGCGTGGCTGCCAATATCGCCAAAACATCCCGCCACACCGGCTCGGTTAGGATCGGTTCGCCACTGGGCCTGTTTGTTGTCGTGTTCGGCTTGTGCCAACCAACCTTGCAGGTATTCGCAATTTACCCTACGTATTTCACCAATAACGCCACTACGCACTAGTTGACGCGCTTCACGCACCATGGCGTAACCGGTGTAGTTATGAGTCAGGCCGAAGGTCAAGCCACTGTTTTGAATTTGCTGTTGCAGCGCCAAAGCCTCGCTCAAAGAAAAGGTCACCGGCTTGTCACACATCACATGAAACCCACTGTCTAACGCCGCGCGAGCGATGGGGTAATGCATGTGATTTGGCGTGGCAATAATGACAAAGTCCATGCGCTGTAGGGCAGGTAACTGTTGTTCACCTGCGAACATCGCCTCGAAGGACGGATAAGATCGAGCCTTGGGTAGCTTGTACAACTGTGCACCCGCGCTCTGGGAACGCTCTGGGTCAGAAGAAAATGCCCCGCAGACCAGTTCAGCCAGCCCATCCAATTCGGCGGCCATGCGGTGTACTTGGCCAATAAAGGCACCATAACCGCCGCCCACCAGCCCGAACCTGAGTTTCGCCACAGCTCTCCTTCCCCTGAAAGTATGCTTGAGAGGGCAAATTTAACACCGCACCGATCATGATGTCTGACCAATGTTCGGGTTAGGATAGCGCTTAGGGAGGAGCTTATGACAACCACGACCCCGCCGATTTCAGTTCAGCTGTACAGCGTGCGCGAAGCCTCGCTTGAAAATTTTGATCAAGTCCTGGAACTGATCGCCAAGATCGGTTTTAAGGGCGTCGAGCCTTTCAATCTATTCGGTAAAAGCCCAACCGAGTTCAAAAAGCAGGTGAACGATTTGGGCATGGAAGTATCGTCTACTCACTTTCCCTGGGTGACCCGCAGCCCGGACATCTCCCAAGTTGCTGATATCGTAAAAACCTTAGGGCTGAACCGAGTACCTGGCGGCTTTGGGCCGGACGACTTCAAAGACATGGATGCGCTTAACCGCACAATCGATACCACCCAAAAAGTCGTCGACGCGCTTAAACCCTACGATCTCACCCTGTTCCTGCACAATCATCATTGGGAATACGAGCCTATCAATGGTCGAACTGGCTACCACTACCTGCAGGATGCGGTGCCTGAGGTGGAGTTCCAAATCGACACGTACTGGGCCGCCAATTTTGGCAAAAACGATCCCGTAGAAGAGGTGACTCGAGTACGCGAACGCATGCCATTGGCGCACATCAAGGATGGCCCGTTGGTCAGAGACCAACCCCATGTTGCTGTTGGCAGCGGTAAGATGGACTTCAAACCGATTTTTGCCGCGGTGGACCCAGACGTATTTGAATGGGCCGTTGTAGAACTGGACAACTGCGCAACAGACATGCTCACGGCCGTAGCCATGAGCTATAAATATCTGACCGAAAACAATATGGCGAAGGGCAATGTCTAGCATAAAGTACGACTTCGGCAGTGGCCGATCTGACCCCAGCACCTTTCCGGTAGCGGGCTTGCAAGCTGCGGCAACAAAGGTCATTGCCGAGCAGGCACAAGAACTCACCGAATATCCGGGCAATCTAGGCCACCTAGGCATGCGCCAGGCCATGGCGCAACGCGAGTGCGAGCGCGAGGGGGTGTCGGTAGATCCGGATCACTTGATGCTCACAAACGGCTCTATGCAGGGCGTGACATTAAGTGCTGAGGCTTTGCAGGAAAATCATGGCGATACGATTCTTGTAGAAGAATACAGCTATCCCGGAACTCTCAGCGCCTACCGCAACTTAAAGTTAGACATGGTCGGCGTGCCATTAGACGAGGGCGGCATGCGCCCAGATAAAGTTGAAGAACAACTCGATCGGTTGAGCAAGGCCCAGCGACTGCCCAAATTCATTTACACCATCAGCACCTATCAAAACCCTACCGGCTTTGTTATGCCTGCCCAGCGCCGCAAACAAATCATTGAGCTCGGCAAACATTACGGCGTACCTATTATCGAAGACAATTGCTACGCAGATGTGCACTACGAAGGGCCGCTGGAGCCAGCTTTTTACGCACTCGACGATGATCCAAACATTATCTATCTGTGCTCGTTATCTAAGATTCTCGCACCGGGTTTGCGCCTGGGCTATATCTACGCAAAACCGCCTATGCTGGATCGCTTGTTAGCACGACGCAGCGATGCCGGCAGCAACACTCTGGCCGCAGCCATTACCGCCGAGTTTTATAAAGACGGCATTGCCGCACACGCCAAGGTTGCGAACCCTGTATTGCAAGACAAACGAGATCTGACCTTGAAGGGATTGGAAGAAGAACTGGGAGATACCTGCGTTTGGTCAGTGCCAGTGGGCGGTCTATTTATTTGGGTTCGCTTACCCGACGATGTCGATCGCAGCAAACTCTGGTCAATGTCGCGGGAACAAGGTGTAGCCTATCTGCCGGGCCAATCTTTTCATTATCAGCGACAGGATGTGCCTTATCTGCGCTTGGCGTTTGGTCACTTAACGCCGGACCAAATCACCACCGGTCTGCCTATATTGGCGCGGTGCATTCGCAGCTGCCGAGGCAGCAACGAAGCACGCAATTTTGAATCGTTATTTTAGTACTCCAACCAGAGCGTGGAGTTTTGGCGAACTAGAGGCCTAGGCGCTTGCGCCGGTTGCGAGTCGTAATACCGTGGGGTAGCCAGGCTGGATTTCCATTTTGTCACCCAAACTTTTGTTCAACAGTAACCTGTGCGCCAACGGCAGCCTATAGTGTGGGCAATTCACAATCAGATGGTGTTCCAGGTGATATTGCACGTTATAAGGCGCAATAAACGCACGTTCTAACAAATTAGCCGTAGTGGTGCGGGTGTTGCGCAAACGGTCATCGTCGTCAGGTACCACCGCGTGTTCGCCGATATTTCGAATACGCACCACCAAGCGGTACCAGGTCAGTGAAGGCACAACCCACAGCAAAAAGTATAGATACCACACACCGGCCAGACTGAAAGCGCTTAAAAAAATCAGGTTGATAGCAATGTTCGGGCCTAATCGCGCCAAGCCATTTGCTAACTTTTGACGCCAGGTATCGCCGCTAAAGGCGCTGTTAATCAAACGACTGTATTGCTTCCAACCAGTCTGCCCAGTCAGGTCCCTAATAAACTTGCGCCGCAACGATTTCTTACTTATCGGGAATGGCGCGGACAGTGCGAGGTCGGGGTCGTCCGACTGCTGGGTGTGGAGATGGTGTTGAATGTGGTAGCGGCGATAAACATCAATAGAGGCATCAGTGTGAGGTCGGTTTAACACCCATTGCGCCACCCAATCATTAAGCTTCCGATTGCTAAACAACGCCATATGAGACGCATCATGGGTGAGTACGAATAAGCCCAGCTGACGAGTGCCGATGATCATAATACCAAGCAGTACCGTCAGCGGATTGGTCCAGATGGACACAACTACCCAAGTCAGCAGAATAACGCCCCAACAGTGCGCTACCGACGCTGCCGCACGCCAATCCGAAATTTCACGTAGCTGGTCGATTTCGCTTGGCGAAAAAAAATCGCTAGGTCGTTGCAATTCACTCATGGCGCAATCTTAGCGCGCTATAACGACTCCGCAACCCTGATTTGTCTAGGTAGTTTCCTCGCATCCCGGCAAAACTACCGCCAGTCCCAAGAATGACACCACTGGTCTATGGCCTAGTGTCAGCAAATCTATGATCATTAGCTTTGCTGAAGAGGGTCAGGAATCCCGATATATGGAGAAAAATTACGCCAATACCGCCTGAAGAATTACGACGTTGGGAGCGTTTACGCCGACTTGGACGCAAGACCTATGCGTATAAGTACGGCGTGATGTACTGGAGCGGCTGTTTGTTTTTAGTATTGAGCGTTTACCTGCTGCTGGACAGGGCCGACTTTGGCTGGCGCGAGATCAGCTTTGAACCAAGCCTTATCGTCATCACTGCCCTGGTCTGCGCGTTAGGTGGCTACTTTGTTGCATTATTTAATTGGGAACACCAGGAGGCACGCCGCCGTCGCAACTTTAAGAATTAACCCACTCTGACGACGCCGCTGGCCGCAAGCTCTGCCGCCGCCTGGCTGGTATAACCTAGCTCGGCTAGCAATTGTTCTGTGGCATCACCCACTTCACAGGGCCCGCGCAACTCTCGCGTGACTTCAGGCCACTCCGACATGGCCCCATGACGCAGTCCTGAACCGTGTTTGGCGTGAGTAAATCGCGCTGTTACACCGCTTTGCGCAAACATCGATTGCTGAATGCGCAGACCTGGCACCTCAACATCGGCTTGTACACAACATAAACCCTGGGGCAAAAGCAGCGATTCCCACGCTTCTGCGGACTGCTCACTTAAGTGAGCAAAAGAGGGTACGTGCTGATGAAAGGCAGTTTGATCCTCGGCAGTGGGTAAATACACATACAACCAACCCTGCTGGCATGGATACAGGCGCTGATAGTCACCAAGACCTGTGTAGTCCCCGTTCAAGGGCTGCCGCTGAGACCCGTTGCCATTATCGATAAAGTCATCGAAGTTGGCGTAGGCGTTGGCGCCAAACATATCGAGGAAGATCTCTTGCCCCTTACCGAGCCGCCGCACCGCCAATAACGCCATGGTCGCTGCACTGGC
>CACFGV010000015.1 GCA_902565895.1 K189A clade bacterium | reverse complement strand
CGCTGGTCGTGACGGGCGATCCGTGAAGCCAAGGCCCGGTTATGTTTTGTGTACTGTTTTGATTTCGGAGGTGTTTTATGGCCGCACAAATTAGCCATTGGATTCATCAGCACGTCAGTCTGCGTCAGGGTCTAATATCCGGGCTGATGCTGTTATGGGTGTGGTGTGCGCAACCGAGTTGGGCGGCAGGATGGTCTCAATACGGCGGCAAAGGTGGCCAGCAATACACCCCGGTTACGCAGATTGATGCCGAGAACGTGAAGGAGCTCAGAGAACTCTGGCGCTTTCGGACCGGAGATCTTGGCCAGGGTTTTAGGCGTAAGGGCCATTCCATGCAGGCCAACCCAGTGCTTTGGAATAACACCCTCTACGTTTCAACCAGCGCCAACTGGGTGGTTGCCGTGGATGCGGTAAGCGGTGCCGAAAAGTGGCGCTATGATGCCGAATTGCCGAAAGACGTCGCCTACTCGGAGAGTAGCTCCCGAGGTGTAAGTTTGTGGCATGGCGAGGCGGCGGAGTGCCCAGATCGGGTGCTGCTCGGCACCTTGATTGGTGAGTTGATCGCACTGGATGCACGAACCGGAGAGCCTTGCAGCAGTTTTGGTGTTGATGGTCGAGTAGATTTGAGTAAGGGCGTCGGCGCTGTTGAGCTAGGGGATTACAGCGTTACCTCGCCACCGGCGGTGCTAAAGGACCGGATCATTGTCGGCTCGGCCATTGGAGATAATCGCGGCGTCAATCTGGAGAAGGGTATTGTGCGCGCCTTGGATGCGCGTACAGGTGCAGTGCTGTGGTTGTGGGATCCGGTGCCGAGGTCTGCTAGCGACCCCGCAACGACCTCCTGGCGCGGTGACAGCCACAAAGACACGGGTGCAGCGAATGCCTGGGCACCTCTGTCGGCAGATATCGAGCGCGACTTAGTGTTTGTTTCCACCTCGTCGCCCAGTCCTGACTTTTACGGTGGCGAGCGATTGGGTGATAACCACTACGCTAATTCCCTGGTGGCGTTAGATGGCCAGACCGGCAAGGTGGTGTGGTTTCGGCAATTGGTGCATCACGATGTCTGGGACTACGACCTTCCAGCACAACCTACCCTAACCACCATTACTTATCAGGGTAAGACCTATGAGGCGGTGGTGGTGGTCACCAAGACCGGTATGTTGTTTGCGTTTGATCGAGCAACTGGCGAGGCTATTTATCCAATTGAAGAAAGACCTGTGCCACAAACCGATGTGCCCGGTGAGGTCACTTCGCCCACCCAACCATTTTCCACTATCCCAACCTTAGCAGATCAGTCGGCGATTACGCCAGAAGATGCTTTTGGTGTGGCGTTTTTTGATAAGCGCAGTTGCAAGAAGCAGATTAAAGCCGCGCGTTCTGAGGGTATTTTCACCCCGCCCAGTTTGCAGGGCACTTTGATGAACCCAGGATACGCAGGTGGATCCAACTGGGGTGGTGTGGCAGTAGATGCGGGTAGGCAAATCGCGGTGACCAATGTAATTCAAACACCGGCGCTGGTGCGATTGATTCCGCGCGATCAGCTCGCAACCTTACAGCAATCCGGAGCGCTCAAAGGGTGGAGCATAGCCGAGCAAAAAGGCACACCCTACTACATGGCAAGACGATTCTTGCTCTCGCCAATGGGTCTACCCTGCACCAAGCCGCCTTGGGGCAAGTTGGTGGCGGTAGATTTGACCGCAGGGGAGGTACTTTGGCAACAGCCACTAGGGTCGATCAAAAATTTGGCCCCGGCGGTGGTGCCGAATCTGAATTGGGGAGTACCAAACTTAGGCGGAGCCTTAATGACGGGTTCTGGATTGGTGGTCATCGGCGCGGCCGCTGAACATGTGTTGCGTATTTTTCGAACAGAAACAGGCGAGATGATTTGGTCAACCAAGTTGCCCGCAGCGGCCATGTCTACACCTATGAGCTATCAAATAGACGGCAAGCAATACATCGCCGTGGTAGCAGGGGGGCATGATCAACTGGATATGAAGCGCGGTGACTACCTGTTGGTTTATAGCTTGTCCCCCTGAAAACGGGGGCCTGTCCCCCGCCACCAACTGATTCGTGAGAGGACCTGCGGGGCAAGCTCCGGCACCAAGTGATTCGTGAGAGGACCTGCGGAGGAAGGTCCCCTGCGAAGGCGGGGGCGCATTCCCAGCAGGTCTCAGGTATGGCACGCTAGCCGGCTTATTGGTTTGTTGCTGTGGAGTGATGTATGGCTTTTGTGATTCGGCTTGGGTTGTGTTGGTTTGCGCTTTTGGCGCTTGCTGGTTGCCAAACAAATGACTTCAACGCCGAAAGTTATGCCGAGCTAGATCAGCGCTATGACGTGGTGATTCGTCGCGACGTGCGCGGTGTGCCGCATGTTTTGGGTGCTACAGATCCAGACACTGCTTTTGGTTTTGCCTACGCTCAAGCTGAGGACAACTGGCAGCTCATTGAAGACGCTATGCCTTTTTATCGTGGTAACAGCGCGGTCTATTCGGGTATGGACGGTGCGGTGACCGACTATCTTGTAAAGTGGTTAGGTCTTTGGGAGACCGTACATGAAAACTACAAGTGGGACCTGAGTCCAGATACCCGTGCCTATGTTGAAGCCTACGCGGACGGCTTAAATTTTTATGCTGCAACGCATCCGGACAAGGTAGATGAAAGTAAATTGCCGGTTACTGCAAAAGATGTCGTGGTTGGTCATATGCTGCGGCATTTGCTGTTCTATGGCTTTGATGGTGTGGTACGCGAGGTCAACAAGGCCGAGCGGCAACGTGATATCAGCACGCCAAGTGAGGCGGTGGCGGTGCCGGCTGATGCGAAGGAAATTACCCTGGGTGGATTGCCTATCGGCTCTAACGCGTTCGCTATTGCGCCACATTTTTCTGAAGAAGGCGCGACTCGATTGGCCATCAACTCTCATCAACCCACTACCGGTCCCGTCGCTTGGTACGAAGCGCATATTCAAAGCAAAACTGGGCTTAACGTCATGGGGGGGCTATTCCCCGGCAGTCCATCCATCAGCGTTGGCTTTACTGAAAATATAGCTTGGGGGGCTACGGTAAATCGCCCCGACCTGGTAGATGTTTATGTATTGGAGGTTAATCCGGACAACGAGTACCAGTACCGGCTGGATGGCGAATGGCGTGATTTGGAGCGCGACGAAGTCGATATAAAGCTCACCTTGTGGGGGTTCTTGCCTTGGACGGTGAGCCGTGAAGTTTTGGCCTCTGAACACGGTCCGGTATTGCGCACTGAGCATGGAACCTATGCGATTCGTTATGCCGGTATGGGAGAACTGCGACAAGTTGAGCAGTGGTATCGCATGAATCGGGCCACTAACTTTTCCGAGTGGCGAGAAGCGATGGCGATGAAGTCCTTTGCCAGTTTCAACTTCGCCTATGCTGACAAAGAAGGGAACATCATGTTTCTGCATAATTCTTTAACGCCGCGTCGCGACCCTCGTTATGACTGGAGTCAGTATCTTCCCGGTGATGATTCGTCACTGATCTGGAAGGAGACCTTGGGATTTTCCCAACTGCCGCAGGTTGTTAATCCTGCCTCTGGGTATGTGCACAGCGCGAATCAAACGCCCTTTAATGTCACTGCCGAAGCGGATAACCCGAAGCTGGAGAATTATAAACCTGGGCATGGTTTCCAGATGGATATGACCAACCGTGCCCAGCGCGGATTAGAATTGTTTGCCGAGCTAGGGCCAATTTCCGAGGCTGAATTTTCAGCGATTAAACACGATAAGTATTATTCGCCGAACACACCCTATGTGAGCTACTTACAGCAGATTGCTGATGCGCAATTTAGTGAGCCGCAGCTCACTCAAGCGCAACAATTGCTGGCGCGTTGGGATTTTGGCACAGACCTAGAGAACGATGCTGCGGCGCTAGGCACCTGTGTCTTGTTGGCGGCAGAACGCGATGATGACCGGTCGGATCACAGTGGGCAGCAGATTGCCGAGCTGCTGAGCGGTTGCGTTGCAAAGCTTATGGCTGCTTTTGACCGTATCGATCCGCCTTGGGGCGAGGTGAATCGTCATGTGCGCGGCGAACTTAACTTGCCCGTAGCTGGTGGGCCCGACATATTGCGGGCGATATACGGTCGCGGGCTCGAAGAAAACGGTTATCTCACTAACGTGGCGGGCGATGGTCTGTACTACCTGGTTTCTTGGGAGGCGGATGGCACTCAAAAGGTGCAAGGTATTCATCAATTTGGCAGTGCTACCTTGGACGAAGCCTCGCCCCATTACGCCGACCAGGCCGACGACTACGCCAAAGAAATTTTGCACGATCCGCTGTTTGCCGAAGACGCGTTGTTGGCGAACTTAGCTCGAGCTTACAAACCAGGGGAAGAAGAATAGTGCAGCCATTGGAATCTGCAGCACCGCTTATCATCTATATCGATTTCAAAAGCCCCTACGCTTACCTTGCGATCGAGCCTACGCGTAACTTGCTGGCCGAACTGGGCGTTGTTGCCGATTGGCGCCCGTTCGTTCTAAACATTGGCAGTTATTTGGGCACTGCCAAACTCGCGAAGACGGGTGAGGTCAAAGAGCAAAAGCGCTCGGCCGAGCAATGGTCTGGGGTCAAATACGCCTATTTTGATTGTCGCCGTTACGCCAATCTGCGCGCCTTGACAGTGCGCGGCACGGTGAAAATTTGGAACACTGATTTGCCGGCCATTGGTATGTTTTGGCTAAAGCAACAAGAAAGTTTGGTCGAACAATGCCAGCCGGACAGTCTGTTGGCGCGCTATATCGATGCCGTTTATGTACCGTTTTGGAAGCGTGAGTTAGATGTTGAACAGTTGGACGTAGTGGAAGCGATCCTCGAAGACATCGGCGCTGAGGTGACCGGTTTTCGCGAGTATGCCACTGGGCTGGGTCAAACATTCAACACTGAATTCCAACAAGCGACCTTTGCTGCTGGGGTATATGGGGTGCCAACTTATTTAGTACAAACCCCAGAGGGTCAGTCGACCCACCGCTATTTTGGTCGTGAACACTTGCCGCGTATTGCCTGGCATTTATCCGGCGAGCGAGGCCCAGCTCCGGATGTGGAATACGAAAGTGGAGCCGTGCAAGCAGATGCGGGTGTCAGTGAGTTGACGGTGTGCGTGGACTTTAAGAGCCCAGGTGCTTATTTGGCGTTAGCACCAACTATAGACATGGCCCAGGAACTCGGTATTCATGTGGATTGGCAGATTGTGCAGGTCCCAGCACTGCGCGAACCCAAAAATCCGGGTGCGCAAGCTGACCGAGGTGCGTTGCATAAGTACATTCGCGGTCGTTATGTGGCGGATGACCTGCAGCGCTATGCGCCGCATCTGTTGCACGATTTATTTGATAGCCATCGTAGCGATGCGGCTGCCATTGGCCTGCTATGGGTTAGGCAACACCAGGCAGAATGTGATGGGTATGTGCAGGCGGTATTCGCTCGCTATTGGCAGCAGCAACAAGGTATCGATGATTTAGACGACATTGAAGCCGTGCTAAAGGAGTTGCAGCTTAGCGTTGCCGGTTTCAGAGATTTTGCGGCCGCTGACGGCGCAGACCGCGCTGCAGCAAACCTTGAAGAACTGCGGGCAAAAGGGGTGACTACCAGCCCAACTTATTTGCTGGGCGAAGAACCTTTTCAGGGTCGTCAGCACTTACCACTGTTGCGCGCTCGTCTTCAAGCCGCTCAGCAGAACTAACCCAAAATGATTTTGGAAGTGGCCATACTGAATGTCGTTGCTGGGCGAGAGTCTGAATTTGAAGCGGCATTTGCAGACGCTCAGCGTTACCTGCGTAGCATTGACGGTTACTTGAGCCATGAGCTTCGTCATTGTATGGAGGTGTCCAACCGCTACATCTTGTTGGTGCAATGGCGCAAACTGGAAGATCATACCGAGGGCTTTCGCAACTCACCCCAATACCAGCATTGGCGCAAAGCCTTACATCCTTTTTACGACCCGTTCCCAACGGTAGAGCATTACCGACTAGTAGAGGCTGGCACAGCCTAAGAAGCCAGCCTGACGCTTACAACGTTATAAACGTGATCAATCCGATACTGAGCAGCGTTGGGATCATCGCGGCCCAATAAGCGAGCAGTAGAAGCGCATAACGGAACAGGGTATGGCCTGGGCTGTAGTCATAGTAACGGCGCAAAGCCAAGTAGCCGTGCACTGAAAAAGCCAGGTAAAACCCGGTCTCAACAACATCGCCTACAGGCGTCTGGTCCATGCTCTGGGGTATAGGTGTGAGGAGCATGAACATTAAAAACGCGGTGTTGTGCACGTGCAATGCAAATACCAAGTGCTCGACAAAGTATCGGTGAGGACGGCGGAAAATCAGTTTAACAAGCAGCGCGAAAGCAGGGAGTAGAAAGACCATTGCTAAAGGAACGTTTTGTAAGAAGCCCTGAGCCAGTTCATTGGGGTCATAAAGAATGATGACGATCTGATCGCGGATGAATTGTGCTGTCGCGCTCTGTTTGCTCAAAAACCCCAGTTCCTCAGTCGCGATGACGATCACCTCTTTAAGTACATTAGCAGCGGCAGTGTCGCGGCTAAGCACTGTGTCTACTTGATAATGCAGTTCTGGACTGACCATGCTCTTAAACTGGTTCGTTATCGGGTCACTGATTACAATTGCTTGAGCTGTTGGGTCGCCGTCTTGTGAAATGCGAATTTCTTGGCTAAAGCCATCTGTAAAAACTTGGGCTAGGAAGAAGAAAAGCAGACTGCTGAACAGATACAGGCGAAAAGGCGACAGATACCTAGCGCGCCGGTTAGCGGAAAACTCCGCTGCCAGAAATCCCGGTTTGCTGAATAACAGTTTGATTGTCCGAATTAGACGACCATCTACCTCGAAGGTTTCTTCTGCTACCTCGCTGAGCAGTGGCCAGAGGGCCTTTTGTGGGTTGCGCGCTGTTGTTAGTGCCTGGGGTTTATCTTTTGGACAACGTTAACGTGATCGTAGATTTGTACGTGGGTACGATAATTCGCGCCACGGTGCCGATGCTGTACAACGGCACCATGACACTGGTTGTATTTGGGTTAGCGGTGGGCTGGCTCGGCCACCTGATCTCGCGGCGCTAGGACTCGCCTTTTATTTCAAAGTCCTTGGCGCTGTGGCGTTCAACAACGCGAGTTTCTTCAGGTCCCCAAGGTCGGTTCACTCGACGGCCGCGTTCAACAGCTGGCCGTGCTTCAATCTCATTGGCCCAACGAATGACGTGGGTATAGCTGGCGACGTCCAAGAACTCCCCCGAGCCGTACAGTTTGCCTTGAGCTAATGCGCCGTACCAAGCGTAGTTCGCCATGTCGGCTATGGTGTACTCGTCCCCGCATAGGTAGCGGCGTTCGCTCAGGCACCGATCCAATACATCTAACTGGCGTTTTACTTCCATGGCATAACGGTCAATACAGTATTCGATTTTCGTAGGTGCGTAGGCGTAAAAGTGGCCGAATCCGCCGCCGAGGTATGGCGCGCTGCCCATCTGCCAGAATAACCAAGACATACACTCAGCGCGGGCGCTGGGCTCGGTTGGCAAGAAATGACCAAACTTTTCAGCCAGGTAAACCAGGATGGCGCCAGATTCAAACACTCGTGTGGGTGGTGTGGTGCCGCGGTCCAAAAGCGCTGGGATTTTTGAGTTGGGGTTGATCTCAACAAAACCGCTGCTGAACTGCTGACCTTCGCCAATATTGATCGTATATGCGTCGTATTCCGCGGCTTCAATACCCAGCTCTAAAAGCTCCTCTAACAATACCGTGACCTTTACCCCATTCGGAGTGGCCAGTGAATGTAGCTGTAGATCATGCTCACCCGCCGGAAGGTCTTGCTCGTGGGTGGGGCCGGCAATCGGGCGATTGATGTTGGCAAAGCGTCCGCCGCTTTCTTTGTTCCACTTCCAAACTTTGGGGGGGATATAGCTGTCTTGCTCGGCCATGGTGATTCCTTGCTGTGATGAGTCGGATCGGACGGCGAATAATCCTCATTTATGAGGTTGCTTGTCCAGCGCTGGTATTCGGTAACTGGGACGCGATCTCGGTTAAAAAAACGAAATAGTTCTGGGAATTGGTTAATGCAAGCCAGACAATGGGCTTTGCTGCAACTGATGCTTATCGTTTCCAACTTTGCTGAATATGTATATGTCGAATCTGTATATTGAAACGCCAACGCTCCTGTCTGAACCTTTGTCATTAACGGCAGGTAAGCCCGTGTGGCTGAAGCTGGAGGCATTGCAGCCATCAGGTTCATTTAAATTGCGCGGTGTGTCATTGCTGTGCCAACAAGAATTAGCCAGAGGCGCGCGTGGTTTTGTCTCTTCCTCTGGTGGTAATGCGGGTATTGCTGTTGCTTATGTCGGCCGTAAGTTGGGTGTTCCTGTGCGGGTGGTGGTGCCAGAGACGACATCAGAAGTGGCCCGGCAACTTATACGTGCCGAGGGTGCCGAGCTTATTGTGCACGGCGAATCCTGGTTTGAAGCCAATGCCTATGTGCAGGAATCCCTTGCTTGGGATGAGGCATTTATTCATCCATTTGATCATCCGTTGCTTTGGCAGGGTCATAGCAGCTTGATTTACGAAGTGGTGCAGTGCGGGATTAAACCCAGTGTGGTTGTGTTGTCCGTAGGCGGTGGTGGTCTGCTCTGCGGCGCAGTTGAGGGCATGCAACGAGTCGGTTGGCACGATGTACCGGTATTGGCCATGGAAACCGAGGGTGCCGAATCCTTTGCCGCTGCCCGCGCTGCGGGTAGGGCGGTACGCTTACCCGCGATAACCAGCATTGCATCATCCCTAGGTGCGCGGCAGGTCTGCGATCAAGCCCTGACTTGGGCAGATCAACATCCGGTGATCAGCGAGGTGGTCAGCGACGCCGCTGCGTTAATTGCCTGTGAGCGCTTACTGCAGGACCACCGTCTGCTGGTTGAACCCGCCTGTGGTGCCGCGCTGGCTGCTGTAACTGAATCTTCGAAACATCTGCAAAGCGCGGAATCGATTTTGGTCATCGTATGTGGTGGCGTGACCATGACGGATGTGCAGATGCGACAGTTACTCGTCGACTAAGTCAACCGCCGCAGTTCTTTCCGGCCTTTGCTGTGCAGATCCAGAACGATGCAGTTGTGGGCTAATTCGGTTAACGTGTCCGGCGCGTTGGTAAGGGATGACAGATATAAGTCATAAGCGACTAATGACTACTATCAAAATCTGCGATCCCTCGACTGCGCGCTACACGACACTACTTAACACTTCGACACAAGAGGTCACGATGAAAACTCGGATTACCGAACTCTTTGGTATTGAACACCCAATTATTCAGGGTGGCATGCACTATGTTGGCTTGGCTGAAATGGCCGCTGCTGTCTCGAATGCTGGCGGGCTGGGCATCATTACAGGCTTAACCCAGGGCACACCGGAAAAATTGGCAAATGAGATTGCGCGCTGCCGCGATATGACCGACAAACCCTTCGGAGTGAATCTGACGTTTTTGCCCTCTGTCACGCCACCAGACTACCCGGGCTTGGTGCAGACTATTGTCGACAGCGGCGTCAAGGTGGTTGAGACCGCCGGCAACAATCCGGCGAAATGGCTGCCGCAGTTACAAGATGCAGGCGTCAAAGTGATTCATAAGTGCACCAGCGTACGACACTCGCTAAAGGCTCAGGATATTGGCTGCGATGCCGTATCCGTTGACGGTTTTGAGTGTGGTGGTCACCCCGGTGAGGACGACATTCCTAATTTTATCCTACTACCACGAGCCGCCGACGAATTGGAGATTCCCTTTGTCGCGTCTGGGGGCATGGCGGATGCGCGTTCTTTGGTTGCCTCGCTGGCCATGGGCGCGGAAGGCATGAATATGGGTACGCGCTTTATTGCTACGAAAGAAGCGCCCGTGCATGAGAACGTTAAACAGGCAATCTTGGCGGCATCAGAATTAGATACTCGTTTAGTGATGCGACCCTTGCGCAATACTGAAAGAGTACTGACCAACGAGGCAGTAGAGCGCCTGTTGGAGAAAGAAAAAGCGATGGGGGCTGATCTGAAGTTTGAGGACATTGCCGGCGAAGTTGCTGGCGTGTATCCGAAGATTATGCAGAACGGCACCATGGAAGCAGGAGCATGGTCTTGCGGCATGGTTGCTGGGTTGGTGTATGACATTCCAACGGTGCAAGAACTTGTTGACCGCATTATGAGTGAAGCGGATGCCCTGATTACTCAGCGCCTGACGCAATTTTCAGCGGCCTAGAAAACTAATCATTATTTGGAGGTTCCTATGCGCGAAGCAGTCATTGTTTCAACCGCTCGTACACCCATTGGTAAAGCCTATCGTGGTGCATTCAATAACACTCTTGGTCAGAGCCTGGGCGCTCATGCCATTAAGCATGCTGTTGAGCGTGCGGGCGTAGAGGCCGGTGAGGTAGAAGACGTCATTATGGGTGCCGCCTTACAGATGGGCAGCAGCGCCTTCAACACCGCCCGGCAGTGTTTGCTGGAAGCGGGTCTGCCGGATACAGTGCCCGGCCAGAGCATCGATCGCCAGTGTTCCTCTGGCATGATGGCCATCGGCATTGCGGCCAAACAAATCATTAGTGATGGCATGGATGTGGCTATTGGTGGTGGCGTTGAGTCCATTTCTACCAACCAAACCGGCGATATGTTCACTACACCAAGTCCTTGGTTGCTGCAAAATCAGCCGGGTCTTTACATGGCGATGTTAGAAACCGCAGAAGTCGTGGGCGAGCGCTATGGCGTAAGTCGTGATGACCAAGATCAGTACGCAGCGCAATCTCAAGCACGCACAGCGGCGGCTCAACAAGCTGGGGCCTTTGACGACGAAATCGTTCCTCTGCCCTCGGTTATGAAGCTCATGAATAAAGAGACTGGCGAGGTCAACGAAATCGAAATGACCCTGGATAAAGACGAAGGCAACCGGCCGGGTACTACCTACGAGAGTCTGGCAGGTCTGCAACCGGTATTCAGTGGAGGTCAAGTCATCAAAGAAGGCAAACATGTGACCGCAGGTAATGCGTCTCAACTGTCTGATGGCGCATCTGCTTGTGTATTGATGGAAGCCAAGGTGGCGGAACAACGTGGTGTGCAACCCTTGGGTGCCTATCGCGGTATGGCCGTTGCGGGTACCCAGGCTGACGAGATGGGCATTGGTCCGGTGTTTGCTATTCCTAAACTGTTGGAAAAGAACGGCCTCACTATGGACGACATTGGTTTGTGGGAGCTTAACGAAGCGTTTGCTGTTCAGGTTGTATATTGTCGCGACAAGTTGGGTATTCCTGATGAACTTTTGAACGTGAATGGCGGCGCTATTTCCATCGGTCACCCCTACGGTATGTCAGGATCACGTATGGTGGCCCATGCGCTCATCGAAGGTAAGCGCCGGGGTGCCAAGTACGTGGTCTCTACCATGTGCATCGGCGGCGGCATGGGTGCTGCGGGCTTATTTGAAGTTTTATAGCGCTGCTTTTGATAGCCACGCTGCTGGGCCTTTGGCCCGGCAGCGTGGATTCAAATTAGAGATTGCTGCGGCCACTACTGGGGCGAATAGTCGGTCGTAGTCATAAATACGCGCTGGATGTTTGCTACTAATCGACCCTCTGCAATGGACTGCGCATAAACCGCCTGCCATTCAGGATCCGCGCCAAATGCTCGCCAGTTATTCGCAGCCTCCAATTCGCTGGGGTGGGCGACAAGATAGATCAGCGTATTAGGCTGCTCTAGCGGTTTCCAGTAACTCACATTGATGATGCCGTGCTTTTCGAACAACGCCATCGTGTGATTGCGGAAGCGATTTTCTAGGGCCTCAAGTTTGCCAGGGTGGCTGGTATAGGTGCGTAGCTCGTACACTATTTGTGCAGGTCGCTGTGCATTACTTTGTTGGCTGATATTTGCGCTGGCGACCAGAGGAGTCAGCAATATCAACAAGCAACTGATCAGATGGGGTCCCTTGAGCATAGGTGTAATTCCAAAATTGATGTGCTGGGTCTTAGTTTGGGTTTGCCTGCTACCGCAAATCAAGAGGCCCAGAAAGTTGGCATCGCGGATGTTTTGCGAGAAGCTACGCGGCGTCAATAATTGGTCGTTCGATTTGGGAGGATTTATGTACCTAGTTGGCTTTACTCGTTTTTTGGTTGGCACAGGACTGGTGCTAGCCACGGCGTCGGCTGCTGCAGAACTCAAGCGCACTGCGGCAGGACATCCTGACTTAACTGGCACGTATGATAGCGGCACCCTCACGCCGGAGGAACGCCCCGAGGTTTTTGGCGACAAACAATTTATGAGTCGCGAAGAAGCGGATCTGCTGCTAAAGACCCACCCCTTCACTCAAAATGATGCGAACGAAATCAGTGACCCCAATCGAGGCGCACCGCAAGCTGGCGGTGACGGTCAACAGGCTTATGGGGCTGGTGGCGTTGGGGGTTACAACTCTTTTTGGGTGGAGCCTGGTAGTGGGGTCTCTGAGGTCAATGGCAAGATCAGAACGTCCATTATTTATGATCCGCCCAACGGTCGCCGTCCACCCATGACGCCTGCTGGGATGCGCCGAATAGCCGACGAATTCAGCTCCTTCTCCTATCAAAATGATGGCACTGCATCTTGGTTAGATTCAGACGAGCCAGGTCCTTTTGATGGACCAGAAGACGTCGCGTTAGCGGAACGTTGTTTGTTGGGCTTTAGTGCCGGACCGCCGAGCATGCCGGGGTTGTACAATAACTTTAAACGCATTGTGCAGACCGATGATCACGTAATGATTTTGGTAGAGATGGTGCACGATGCGCGCATCATTAGGCTTAACAGTGAGCATGGACCTGATACCAATAGAAAATGGTTAGGTGATTCAGTCGGGCGCTGGGAAGGCGACACCCTTGTGGTAGAGACAAAAAACTTTAAGGAAAAAACCGGTCTGTACGGTGGAGATGAAAACCTTCATTTAACCGAGCGCTTTACCAAGCTCGATAACGGTAATTTGCTGTACAACTTCACCGTCGACGACCCCACTGCTTGGACCAAGCCCTGGAGTGGTGAATACGTATGGAAGTCCAGCACAGACAAGGTTTACGAATACGCCTGCCATGAAGGTAACTACGCTATGGGGAATATTTTGCGTGGTGCACGACTACTGGAGCGCGAGGCCCGGGCTGCTCAAGCCAAAAACTGAGCAATTACGAAGGTATTAGAGGGATACGATGACCTTTGATATTCGGCCCGCGACCGCTCATGAAATGGGCCAGCTTGGACTTATGGGTGCCTATTCTTACGGCGGTGCCTTTGGTGATGGCCCAGATAACCAGGTGGCAACGGGCACTCGTCCAGAATGGACGTTGTGCGCGTTTGATAACAGTCGTCCCCAGGCAGACGGCCAGGCCACCATGGCGACGTCTTTCAGCGCGTTTCCCTTTACCGTAAGAGTGAATGGCCGGGGTGTGGCCATGGCTGGAATATCCACAGTGGGCACGCGACCTGAGTATCGGCGCCAGGGGCTGGTGCGCAAAATTATGACCCGCGCCTTTGCTGAGCAACGTGAACGTGGTCAGAGTATTGCCGGACTGTGGGCGTCTCAAGCGGCCATATATCAGCGCTACGGGTTTGCACCAGCAGGTGCATTGCGTGAGTACCGAGTGGATACGACGGACATCCGCTTGTTAATGGACAGTGATGACCTGCCGGTACAACGTTTTGAAGGCGTTGAGGCTTTCGAGGCGGTAAGGGCTCTGTATAAAGACTTCATTGCTCAACGTACCGGTTATTTGCATCGCAGCAAGAGCCTGTGGCTAAACAATGTGTTCGCTCCTCCAGTAGAAGATGGCCCTGTTTATGTGGCCCTGGTGGGTTCTGTTTCCGCGCCTACGGGCTATGTGGTTTACACCTTGCGCGCGCAGCGGGTTCAACATCGTGCGCGTGCTCAAGAAATACGCATACGCGATCTCGCGTGGCTAGACCGCTCGGCTTATGCTGCGCTGTGGCAGTACCTTGCCAGGCATGATTTGGTGGGTCGTGTGGTTTGGAGTACAGCGCCGGTGGATGACCCTGCGCCTGACCTATTCATTGAACCGCGGCTGTTGCATGCCCAGGATCTCGAAGGCACGTGGTGGCGATTGGTCGATGTACCCGCCGCCCTCGCTCAACGCGGTTATGACACTGAGGGCGTTTTGGTACTGGGGATAGCAGAAGACGACTTGGCGCCCTGGAACGTCGGCAATTGGCGCGTAGAGTACAGCCGAGAAGGTGCCGAGGTGCAGACTACACGTGCACCTGCAGATGTGAACCTTAGCGTGCGCGCCCTGAGCAGTCTCTACAGTGGCCACAGCGTTGCGCGACACTTGGCAAATGCGCAATTGATCACTGCTGGCGATGCGGCGCTTGCGCAGTTTGATCGAATGATGCGTACACGCTTTGCGCCTCATTGTCCTGACCATTACTAGCTATTTCATTGCGCCAGATGACTGATCGGATATTAGAGATAGGTGGTTTCGGTGCCGGCTTCTGTGGCCGGTTGTTTGCTCAGAACGGCCATCAAGTCACGCGAGTGGAAACTGAGCCTCCGCCGGCGTGGACGAGTCAGCAGGCGATGTCGCTGTTTTTGCACGGGAACAAACGCCGAGTGCAGGCGACAACTGCGCAGTTGCCCGACCTTGCCGATCAGGCAGACGTGGTGATTGTCGATGCAGAGACCGCTGATGCGGCCAACGCGTTGGGTTTTAACGATTGGTCAACACCGGTGAAGGTGGTCATTACACCGTTCGGCTTGACTGGCCCCAAACGTAATTGGCGTGCTACACCGAGCACGCTGCTCGCCATGGGTGGTTACAGCCAACTTATAGGCGATGAGGGTAGGGCGCCGTTGTCGTTGCCTGGCCACTACGTGGAATTTCAAGGCGGCCAATTTGCCTACACCGCTGCGAACGGCTGTCGGTTTGCCGGTGAGTCGAATGTTATAGACATCAGTTTGTACGAGTCGCTGTTGGCGCTGAGTCAATTCACCACTGTTATGTGGAGTTGCGCACAGCGGGTGCGTTCGCGCCACGGTTCTGATTTCTACTGGGTGGTGCCCAGTAATCTCTTCGCGTGCGCAGACGGTTGGGTGTATTTAAATACCGTACCCACTTTTTGGGACGCCATGACGACGTTTATTGGGTTGCCAGAACTAACGATTGATCCGCGTTTTGCAGATAACGATCTGCGTATGCAACATCGCGATGCTCTTCATGAATTGATTGCCCAAGCTATGGCAACGCTAAGTAAGGACGAAGTACGCGCCCGGGCGACCCAAGCGCGGGTTCCGGCCGGTGTGGTGCTGACCTTTGATGAGGTGCTGCAAGACGAGCATCTGGTGCAACGGGGTTTTTGGCAAACGGTGCACGATGAAAAGGGCCAAAGTTATCGCTCGCCCGGGCTTGGATTTTGTATCGACGCTCGCCGAGCAGCCCAGGCGCATCTGCAGGATGTTGTCGCCGAAGGGTCGCTATGAACGGTCGAAGTCATGTGCGTGGGCCGCTTAATGGCATTCGCATCCTAGATTTAACTCATGTTTGGGCTGGCCCCTTAGCTACGCGGATATTCAGCGATTTGGGTGCCGAGGTGGTTAAGGTTGAGCGCGCCTTAGGGCGCGGTCCTAGTGTTGCTGCCATTGAACCCATTGCGGGATGGATTGGCGGTGCGCCAGGGGATGAGCCTTGGAACAACAACGCGGCCTTCGTGAAGTTAGCGAGGAACGCCAAGAGCGTGAGCTTAGATCTAAAGCAACCGGCGGGCCGCGAGTTGTTCCTGCGCTTGGTCTCAGTGGCGGATGTGGTTATTGAGAATTTTAGCGCTCGGGCGATGCCGTCGATGGATTTAGGTTATGACGTGTTGCAAGCCCACAATCCACGGTTGATCTACGTCACCATGCCGGGGTACGGAACCTTTGGGCCCTATAAAGATTGGGTCGCATTTGGACCGACGGTTGAGCCAATGACGGGTCTGAGTCAAATGCTTGGGTACAGTTATGAGGAACCGCGTAACAGCGCGATGGCGCTGATGGATCCTATTGCTGGAACTACGGCAACCACGGCGTTGGTGACCGCATTGCGCCGGCGGCAGGAAACTGGACAAGGCAGTTTGGTCGAGCTTTCCCTCCATGAGTGCGGGGTGTCCTTTAACGGGCCTTGGTTGCTAGAGCAACAACTTGGCGGCGATTTAGCGCCGCTAGGCAACGCACATCCACAGATGTCACCCCATGGTGTCTACCCTTGTCTTACGCGTGGGGCAGATGATGATGCAGATTGGGTGGCCGTAGCGTGTCAGGATCAACAAGCGTGGGCAGCACTGGCGTCTTTGTTAGAGGCTGAATTGAGTCCTGAATGGACCCTTGAGCGACGCATGGAACGCTCTTCAGTCATTGATGCAGCGCTCAGTAATTGGACTCGGCAATACGATAAGGACGCTGCCGCTGAACGCTTACAGCAGTGCGGTATAGCTGCGGGTCCGGTGGCTACCGCGCCAGACATGTTGGCCGAGCCCCAGGCTCAAGCGCGGCAGTTTTTTGCGACCTACGAGCGTTATGAGACCCCTATACCGGGTAATCCGATTCACATGGAGGGTTTATCCCAAGAAGATTGGACGCCCTGCCCACCTCTTGGTGCTCACAGTCAAATGGTGTTGCAGCAGTGGTTAGGGCTGTCGGCAGAGGAAACGCAAAAACTGCTGGAGGATGAGGTTATCGCCGAGCGCCCACCAGACTAACCTATGCGGTAGCTAATCCATTCAACAGTTTGCCAAGGTATGGACATTAACCAAAGGAGATCAAGCGATGCTGGAACGTATAAACCCATCTAAAGTCGGGCTATGCGAAGAGCGTTTGGAGCGGGTCACTGATTGGCTCGATCAGCAGATAGAAAGTCAGCGTCTTGCTGGCGCCAGCGTACTTGTTGCAAGGCACGGTAGCATCGGTTACCTGCACGCTGCGGGTCTGGCGGACGTCGAACAAGCGAAGCCGTTTACTGAAGACACCCTGGTGCGCATTTTTTCGATGACCAAGCCTATTACCTCGGTGGCTGCCATGATGTTGTACGAACAAGGTTGCTTTCAACTGGATGATCCAGTGGCCAAGTATTTGCCGGAGTTCGCGCAAACGCCGGTATGGAAAGGTGGCGCACACGCGCTAAATGAGGTCGAGGCGCAAGCCTCACCGATGTTGGTTAAGCACTTATTTACCCACACATCTGGACTGACCTACGGCTTTATGAACACTAATGTGGTCGATGCGCAATATCGAGCCATGGGTTTGGAGTTCCCCGGTAAGCCGGGCAGCTTGGCCCAATGGGTCGAGCAGTTGGCATCGGTACCGTTAATTTGTCAGCCTGGCAGCCAATGGAATTACAGCGTCGCGACCGACGTGCTGGGTCGGCTTGTTGAGGTTTGGTCGGGTCAGGAATTGGCGTTGTTTTTTCGCGAGCGTATTTTTGGGCCGTTGGGTATGACGGATACCGCCTTTGCCGTGGCGCCGGAAAAACAACAGCGTTTCGCTGCCCTGTATGCACCGTTAAGCGGTGGTGACATGAGTTCGGTAGGCAGTAAGAGTTCGCCGACCGTTGATGCGCCTCGGGGCGGTTTGAAGCTCATGGAGTCGTCGCTCAAAAGCAGCTACTTCAAGCAGCCCAAGCTTTGTTCCGGTGGTGGTGGTTTAACAGGCAGCATAGGTGATTACGCAAAGTTTTGTCAGATGCTATTAAACGGGGGCGAGCTGAACGGCGCACGCTTGTTGAGTCCTACTACCGTAAACTTTATGCGATTGAATCAGTTACCCGACGGCCAAGATATGGCAGCCATGGGACAGCCTGTTTGGAGCGAGACGAGCTACGATGGTGTTGGCTTTGGTTTGGGGTTTGCCGTGGTGATTGACCCACCTAAGGCCTCGATAATCACCTCCAAAGGAGAGCATCATTGGGGCGGCGCAGCCAGTACCTTCTTTTGGATTGACCCAACAGAAGATCTTTTCGTGGTCTTTTTTACGCAACTGATGCCGTCATCGACCTATCCGATTCGTCGCGAATTACGTGCGCGGATCTACCAAGCCATTGTGGAGTAGGAACGTTATGGATATCGAGACCTTCAAGCAGCATGGGCTTGACCAAGCCTGGGGCGATTTGCACCCGCAGAACTATGCGGTAAACGGTCGGTCTAATGCGGAGATATTGCAGGTACTGGATACCCCAGGCGATGTTCAATATCACCCTTGCGCCGAAGCATACCCTCAGGCCGATGTACCACAAGGCGACGTGGTGCGATTTAAAAACTGGGATCAAAGCACAGTCTATGCGGGTACGCGGCGTGATCTCTGGGTGTATAAATCTAACGGTGCAAGTGCTGATCAGCCGCTTAATTTAATGGTATTCAATGACGGCCCTGGCTATTTGGCGCGAAGTGGAGCGGTGCGCGCAACTACGGTGTTGGACAACTTGATCCATGCTGGGGAACTGCCGCCTACGCTCGCAGTGTTTATAAATCCTGGATTGCCGCCAGGTGTAGAACTGCCGGCAGCTGGTCAGCGCCCAGACCCTTTGGCGATGCAACAGCGCAGCGTCGAGTACGATAGTTGTCATGACCGCTATCTGGCGTTCTTACAAGACGAAATACTACCTTTTGTTACCGGCCAACTTGCTGTGCAGCTCACAAACGACCCGGCTCGCCGCACAATATGCGGCATTTCCAGCGGGGGAATCTGTGCGTTCAACGCTGCATGGCATGGGCCGGAGTGCTTTGGGCGAGTGATCAGCCATTGTGGCTCTTTTACTAATATTCGAGGTGCACACAATTACCCGTACCTCATCCGCAGTACGCCACGCAAGGCGATGAAAGTATTTTTGCAAAGTGGTGAGTTAGATGCCGATATCGTGACTGGCAGTTGGGTTCTGGCCAACCAGCAGATGGCGGCGGCTTTGGAATTTGCTGGCTACGACTATCGTTTTGAATTTGGCACTGGCGGGCATAATTTGCGTCAAGGCGGTGCTTTGTTCGCGGATACGTTGCGCTGGCTGGCCAACCATGATTGATCTATCAACTTTTGGTATGCGGCTTTACGTTGTAGGTCATGCCTAGGCATGTGTCTGTGACGCGGCTTGCCCGCCGCTTGTTGCACTGCTGGATAGTGGCCACAGCGTTAAGTGGGTAGCAGCTGATCCAGCAAGTCGCGGATAATTCTGCGCTGCTTCTTGGGCAGCCTATAAAACTTGCGCGCTGTTAAAAGCGTTTCCTTATCGAAGATCTCCTGGTTCACGGTATACAGGCCTTTGGCTTCCTCGATACCAGTGAAATTGCTGTCTTTCCCAGCTTTTTGTGTTTTTTGAAAAGGGTTGGCACCGCCGTTGACAAGCCATTCCATAGGCACCCCCAGGACCTTTGCTAACGTGTTCAAATGAGCAGTACTGGGCAGAGTGACACCTTGTTCCCAATGACCAATTGCGCCGCGGGTGACATGCACACGCTCAGCGAGGACCTCTTGGGTCAAGCCCCTGGTTTTGCGAGCGCGCTGGATGCGTGCAGATATGGCTGGTACACGGCTAGGCATATACCAAAGGTTAGCCATGGTGATGGTGCGTGAGAATGATAATTTTGAGATCTGTATCTAGGATATCAAAACTATCTTTATGCAGTCTCTTGCGTAGAGTTCTCTCAGGGTAAGGGGTGCTGGCTTAGACGTAATACTGGTCTGGGCCAGTGGCGGGCCCGTATCCGATTGCCACCACTTGATCTGATGCGGGCTCGTTTTATTGGTCGCTCAGCATCAATCGGGCGATAAATTCTGCCACTAAACCTGATGTGTAAACTCTGCTACTGATCCTAATGTGTAATTAATGCGTAGGTGTTAACGCTCACCAAGTCTGACGCGCGGCGATGCGTCTAGCCGCTTCAAAGGTTCGGGTACGAAGGTGCATAAGCCTGGCGTTCAAGTTCTGATATCGCAACGGCGCCTCAGTTTCAAAGCGCTTGCCGATGATGAGGTCAGAGAAGGTGTCCATGCCGCCATAGCAGCCTAGTATAAGCGTTGCCCCAGCGAGCTCATGTGCGTTTACCTTGGGCAATGCGCGCTCAAGCATGAATTTCCAATACTTCTCGTCCGCTTCGTCTAGTAAGCCTATGAGTTCTCGGCTTGCTTGCTCTAGTTCGTCAAATTGTTCACTTAGAGTATTAATCAAAGGTCCTTCGTTGAGTGCAGCAATGGAGCGCGTATATTTAGTGCTGCTTCGCTGAACTAATTTAGCGTAAAGTTATGGGCTTTTGAGGCAAATAGTAAGGACTGATATGAGGGAGAACAAGGCGCTGAGCGCTTGGCGTGCGGATGAACAAACCATTGGCTGTTGGCTGAGCCTAGCCAATGCTTATTCTGCGGAAGCCATCGCTAATTTGGGTTTTGACTGGGTGTGTGTAGATTTGCAACATGGTCTGATTGACCACGCCGATTTAGCCACCATGTTGCCCGCAATCTCCACGTCACAAGCGACCCCACTGGTCCGCGTTCCTTGGAATGAACCCTACGAAATTATGAAGGCGCTGGATGCCGGTGCCTACGGCGTTATTGTGCCCATGGTCAATAACCGTGAGGAAACGGAACAGGCAGTTATGGCCTGTCGCTATCCACCCGACGGCTATCGTTCCTTTGGTCCCATTCGTGGTGCGTTGTACGGTGGTCGCGGGTATGCCAAAGAGGCTAATACCCATTTGGCCTGCGTTGCCATGATCGAAACAGCCGAGGGTCGCGAAAAAGCTGAGGAGATCATCACCACACCTGGGCTCGACGGAATTTACATCGGTCCTGCGGATCTAGCTCTGTCTATGGGGCTACCGGCCATGGGCGATCAGCCACAACCGGAGCACCTAGAGGAGGTTAAACGGCTCATTGCTTTGTGCAAAAAACACCGTGTCGCGGTGGGTATCCATACCGGAGGTATAGAATACACACAAAAGTATTTAGAACTGGGCTGTAACTTCATTGCTATGGGCAGTGATTCGGGGCATATGATGAAAGCTGCGGCCAAAGAGCTCGCAGAGGCTCGCGGTACTCAAGAAAAGCAGCGGGAAAGTACCGGTTATTGAAACGCTGCACTCTAAGTCCTAAGGGCATCACCAATTGATTTGGCTTCTAGTACTGCTGCTCGCACTGGTTTTTGGCCCGAATCTTTGGGTGCGCTGGGTAATGAACCGCTACGCCCAAGACATGGATGGAATGCCTGGGACTGGGGGCGAATTGGCCAAGCATTTGGTTAAAAAGCTGGACTTGACTGGCGTCGAGGTGGAAGTGACGGAGATCGGCGATCACTATGACCCCACAGACCGCAAGGTTCGTCTTAGTGAGCAGAACTTTACCGGTAGGTCGTTGACTGCGGTAGCGATAGCTGCACATGAAGTGGGACATGCGGTGCAGCATCACCAGGGTGATAAACGCATGAGTGCGCGAACGGCGCTGGTCACCGTAGCAGACCGCCTTGCACGAATCAGTGCAGCAGCGATTTGGGTGGCTCCGATCATCGGTCTGGTCACGCGCCACCCGGTGCCCTTTTCATTGATGGTGGGTCTGGGGTTGGTGGGTTTGCTCGGGCGCATGCTATTACACCTGGTGACTCTGCCGCTGGAATGGGATGCAAGTTTCGGCAAGGCGTTGCCCATTTTAAGCACCGGGAATTATTTACCCAAAGCTCAACAGGCACCGGTTGCCAGAATTCTCAGAGCAGCAGCGTTTACCTACGTCGCCGCGGCTTTGGCTGATGTGCTGAATCTAGCGCGTTGGGCAGTACTATTGCGGCGCTAATCCAAGGTTAGTACTACCGGCTGTAGAGAAAAACCTACCGTCTATCGGGGAACTCGGCATGTGCTCAAAGAGTTACACTAGGTTTTGTCGATGATTCGTAGCAAGTGGTGAAGGCTCGGATGAGAATAGTTAGCTGGAATGTAAACGGTCTGCGTGCATGCGCAAAGAAAGGTTTTTTACAGGTCTTGCAACGGCAAAAGATTGACATCATGGCGTTGCAAGAGGTGCGGGCGTTTCCCGAACAACTACCTGACAACGTGCTCAACCCCAGAGGCTGGCACACTGTGTTTTCTCCTGCTAAACGGCCGGGATACAGTGGCGTGGCGATTTACAGCCGAGTTCAACCGACCCGAGTAGAGACCAGCCTTGGCGAGGCGCGCTTTGATGATGAAGGACGGTTTTTGTTGGCTCAGTTTGGGCGCTTGTCCGTCGCCAGTGTGTACTTTCCTAAAGGCAGTGGTAAGGATCGAGATAATAGTCGAGTCCCCTACAAAATGGATTTTTACCGCGCGGTGTTTGAGCGGATCCAATTGCAGCGCAAGGTTGGCCCTGTGTTTGTAACGGGTGACTACAATACGGCACACCATACGATAGACATCGCGCGACCAAAATCTAATTTGAAAGCAAGTGGTTTCTTACCAGAAGAAAGGGACGAACTCAGCTGCTGGGAGCAAGCTGGGTGGGTTGATACGTTTCGTCATAAGCACCCAGACGAGCCAGATCACTACACTTGGTGGCGGCAGTTCGGGGGTGCGCGCAAGGACAATGTGGGTTGGCGTATCGACTATGTGTTTGCTTCGAAGACCGCTAACCATAGAGTCAAAAATGCCTTTATTTGGCCGAAGATTATGGGTTCAGATCATTGCCCGGTGGGCGTAGACTTGTTGTGAGCTTGCCGTTAAGCGGCCAGTAAACCATCCTAATCTATACCGGCCTGTAGTGATCTAAATCGAGGAGCCGCATCATGGCCCAACCCTTTCCTAAGCATCCGAACTTAACAGGTGGCTTTGCGCCCATTCAAATGGAGTGCGATGTCCGCGATGTCGTGGTCGTGGGTGAACTGCCTCTTGATCTTAATGGCAGCTTTTATCGCAACGGCCCAAACCCGCAATTTGCGCCCCGCGGCTTTTATCATTGGTTTGCTGGCGACGGCATGGTGCATGCCTTTCATATTGAAGATGGTCGTGTGAGTTACCGCAATCGCTGGGTGCAAACCCAGCAGTGGTTACTCGAACGAGAGGCCGGTCGGGCATTGTTCAGCATTTTTAATCCAATGGAGCAGGATCCAAGTGTTGCCGGGCTAAAGACGGATGGAGTGGCCAATACAAACATTATTTGGCACGGCGGTAAGCTATTGGCCTTGGAAGAGGGGCATGCGCCTTTTGAATTGGATCCGATTTCGCTTGAGTCCCGTGGAACTCACGACTACGCAGGTAAGTTACAGGGACCAATGACAGCGCATCCGAAAATTGACCACGAGACGGGTGAAATGTTGTTCTTTGGATACAACGCTGATGGCGGTATTTCGTCGCAGATGACATTCAACGTGGTGAATCGTGACGGTGTTCTGACCAGCAGTGAAGGATTTAAAGCTCCTTACGCCGCCATGGTCCATGACTTTATGGTAACCAAGGACTACGTGCTGTTTCCGATCATGCCGTTGACCGGGTCTATGGACAGGGCGTTTGCTGGCGGCCCAGTGTATGCATGGGAGCCCGAGAAAGGCACACATATAGGCATCATGCCCCGCAACGGCGGTGTTGCAGACATGCGCTGGTTTGTCGGTGATCCCAGCTACGTATTCCACCCTATGAATGCACACAACGACGGCGCAAAAATCATTTGCGACGTCTGTGAATACCCCCAAGCGCCACTTTTCCCGATGGTTGATGGTAGCCCCGGTGATCCGAAACAAGCGCTGGCCAGGCTAGTTCGTTGGACGTTCGACATGAGCGGTGCAACCGACGATTATCGTCACGAGCGACTCCATGACATAGTCTGCGAGTTCCCGAGATTGGATGAGCGTCGAACGGGGTTGAGTTATCGGTATGGTTATTTCGCGGCGGATTCCAAACCTGACGCCAAAGTCGGTGGTTTCAATCAGGTGGCCCGGATAGATCATCAATCGGGTGAAATCGAAGTATTCGACGTTGGCCCTGGTTGCGCGGTGAGTGAACCGATTTTCGTACCAAAATCTGAAGCCGCCGCTGAAGGCGAGGGCTATGTTCTAGCTTATGTTTATGATGCGAATCGGCAGGCCAGTCACCTTATTGTCCTAGACGCTCAGAATGTTAGCTCGGGTCCTCTCGCTAACGCTTACCTGGACCATAGGATTCCCTTTGGCTTTCACGGCAACTGGCGTAACGCGTATTAACCGAGTTCGTCAATCTAACGCCACACTCTTAACCAGCGCAAATACCGGTAGGCCAGGTTTTAGTGCCAGCGCCTCGCTGGCCTGTCGCGTGATTTGCGCAAACAACATCTGGTCGGCCACCTTGATCGCCACTCTAATACGGTCATTTGCATCTGCATGCAGTGTATCTACGATGCCAGGAACAGTATTGCGTATGCTCAAGCCTTCAGGTTTTTGCGTGGCTAACGCAACGTCCCGCGCGGGTAAGAACAACTGCATGGTCTCACCGATCGATAGATCGCTCCTTATTGGTGCGAACAGCTTATGGCCGGCTAGATCGAGTTCGGTGAGCGAAAAATCGGCGCGATGGGCGCTCACTTTGGCGTGAATTACGGCCCCCCCCCAGGATGCGCGGTCTGGTCCGAAGTTTGATTCAGCTTTTGAATGATCTCAGCCGTGGGGCCCATGTCGACCACCTGACCACTGCGCATCATAACCATGCGATCGCACAGTCGCGCGACCTCTTCAATATCGTGACTGACGTACAGTGTCGGCAGTGCAAAGTGTTGGTTTAAGCGGCGCAGATAGCCAAGAATGTCGTGTTTGCTGGCGTGGTCCAAACCACTCAACGGTTCGTCCATAAGTAAGATCTTTGGCTGACTCACTAGTGCGCGGGCAATAGCCACGCGCTTAGCCTCGCCGCCCGACAGGCCGGTGATCCCTCGGGATAGCAGCGATTGGACCCCCAAGGTATCGACTACCTCTTGGTATTCAATGCGGCCCTTTGCTGCTCTTTGGCGAGCAAAGTCTAGGTTGCCGGCAACATCCAAATGGGGAAACAGTCGATTGTCTTGGAATACAAATCCTGCCGCGCGTTCGTATGCCGGCACGTGGGTATTTGGATCCTGCCAACATTGACCGTTGAACTTAACGTGTCCTTGAGTTCGCAGCAGGCCTGCAAGGGCTTTTAGCAGCGTGGTCTTTCCGCAACCACTCGGGCCGAAGATCGCGCAAACCCCTGAGCTCTGCAATCGCAGATTTACCGCTAAGGTAAAGTCGCCAATGCGGTGGTTTAGAGTCGCTTCCAGCATCAGTTCAGTCGCAGTACAGATCGGCCGTTGCTTAAGTAGACCGTGGACAACGCGATGAATGACAGTGCAATCAAACCACCAGACAAAATATGGGCTTCGGCGTAGTTCAGAGTCTCTACTTGTTCGTAAATGGCGATGGATATGACCCGGGTCTCACCTGGGATATTGCCACCGACCATCAATACAATGCCGAATTCTCCGATGGTATGGGCAAAGGTCAGTACACACGCGCTAATAAACCCACGCTTGCTCAGAGGTAGCACCAGGTTGCGGAATATGTCGGCGGGTTTAGCGCCCAAGCTGGCCGCGGCCTCGCGTAAGCGAATATCAATGCTGGCAAAGGCGTTAACCAGAGGCTGAACCATGAATGGCAACGAATAGAGCATCGAGGCTATGACTAAGCCTGAGAATGAAAAAGCCAGCGTTGAACCGCTCAAAGTGAACCAGAATTCACCCAAGACGCCGTCCGGGCTGAACAATAACAATAAATAAAAACCGATCACGGTGGGTGGCATTACCAGCGGCATGGCGGTGATGGCCTCGATTAATGGCCGTAACCGGCTTTTGCTGTGGGCTAACCACCAGGCCAGTGGGGTACCGACTAAAAGCAGCAGCGCAGTTGTTGTGCCTGCCAATTGCAGGGTGAGCCAGACGGCATTGATCTCAGTCAATTTGGTACGTCGCAATCACGGTAGCGAAAGTGAGAAGGTTGCTTAAATAAAATCAACAGCGAACAGGAGCAGACGTACTGCTCCTGTTGCACCGTCAAAGTTAGGCGGTTGGTTTCATGAACTTAAGGGTCATTCGGTTGGACTCGCCAATCGCTTGCATGGCAGCAGCTCGCTCTGCATCGTCCTTACTGCCTGCCAAAGTGGGAGGTAGTCGCCAGACTGAGTCTTCGGCGCCAGGTAAATCTTGCGGGTTGGCGTTAATGTCGCTGGCGCTTACGTATTCAAAACCTGCCGCTTGCATTTGCTCTATGACAAAGGCTTGCTTCAGGTAACCTCTGGAGCCATTCGCCCAAGCGTCGTCGGCACTGTCTGGTGCGGCGTGTTGAACGACACCCACAATGCCGCCTGGTTTGAGGACGTCAAAAACGTTACCTAAAGCTGCGCTTAAATGACCGTGGTCTGCCTCAAATCGTGCCAGGTTGTGCAGTGCGCGAATCAGTAGGACCGCATCTGCCGTGCCTTTTTGCTCCTCGGCCAGGTCGCCCAGCACAAAGGCAGAAACGTTTGCTGTGTCACCTTCGACCCAGCCTTTAGCGGTGATGGGCCAATCGGTTGTCCAAGAGGCGGCCTTAGCCAATCGCTCCTCACTCCAACCAAACAGTTCGTACATGCTCACGGGATAGTTCGCGCCAATGAGTTCACCGTCGCTACCGAGGTATGGGAGCAAAAGTTTGCTGTACCATCCGCCACCGGGTAAGGCTTCAACGACGGTCATGCCAGGTTCAATACCAAAAAAGTTTAGTGTTTGCTCTGGGTTGCGGTAGGTATAGCGCGCAACAACGTCATCGGGCTGGGCCGCAAGAATGTCAGCCAATGTAGCTGGCATGGCAGCCTCGGTGCTTGCTGTTTCTGCCTGATCAGTCATCGACTGCTCAGGCGCACCAGTACTCGATTCGGCGCTGCTTGTTTGGGTGCTGCTGTCACAAGCGGACAAGCCCAGCACCATCAGGAGGCTGGTCAGCAGGAAGGTTACGGACTTATTCATAAGATCACCTCTAGTATGGGTTTGGTGTTTGTTAACGCGTTCTGGTTGAAAAATAGGGTTTAGCTTGTTGAGGAATCTACACGTGTTGTCGCCGGGTCGCATTAAGGAGTTTGTGCGATGGCCTCAGCCACGGTGTCGGCCATGACGTGGATTTGCTCCGGTTGGGCAATAAAGGGCGGTGCAAATTGCAGTGTGTCGCCTCCCCAACGAACGTATACGCCTTGCTCCCAGCAGCGAATGCCCACTTCAAAGGGACGAACCACTGGGTCGCCGTCGCGGGGGGCCAACTGTAGGGCGCCGGCGAGACCGAAGTTACGGATATCGGTAATGTGTTTAGTGCCCTGCAAATTGTGCAACGAATCCTCTAAAACCGGTGCTAAAGCCCGAGATTTTGCAACCATGCCGTCGTCTTGCAAGATATCTAATGCCGCAAGAGCTGCGGCACAGGCGACAGGATGTGCGGAGTAGGTGTAGCCATGGGGCAGTTCGATCATGTGTTCGGCTTGTTCTACTTCCATGAAAGCGTCGTATAGCTTGCTTGAACTGATCACCGCACCCATCGGTATGGCACCATTGGTGAGGCCTTTGGCGATGTTCATGAGATCGGGTGTAACACCAAAGGTTTGGGCAGCAAAAGTATCGCCCATACGCGCAAAGCCAGTGATTACTTCATCAAAGATCAGCAGTATGTTGTGTTGATCGCAGATCTTGCGCAAGCGTTGTAAATAGTTCTTGGGTGGCACGATCACACCGGCTGAACCGGATACCGGTTCAATGATGACCGCTGCAATGTTTGAGGCATCGTGTAACAAAATCAGTTGTTCAAGATGATCAGCCAATTCCTCGCCGTGTTCGGGTTGCCCTCGGGTAAAGGCGAATTCAGGTTGCAAGGTGTGGGGTAGATGATCGGCATCACCAAGTTGTCCGAACAGTTTTCTATTGGCACCGATACCACCCAGACTTGTTCCTGCGAAGTTCACACCGTGGTAACCCTTTATGCGACCGATAAAACGGGTCTTGCTAGGCTGGCCTTGAATACGCCAATACGCGCGAGCCAGCTTCAATGCAGTGTCAGCACACTCGGATCCAGAGTTGGTAAAGAGCACATGATTTAAGTCCCCTGGCGCCAGCTCACGCAGCCGTTCGGCTAAAGTTGTAGCGCTAGGATGGGTGTACTGAAAAGCGGGAGCATAGTCGAGGGTTGTCAGTTGTTGACTTACAGCATCGGTAATCTCCTGACGATTATGGCCGTAGCCGCAACACCACAGTCCTGATAATGAGTCGAACACTTCGCGGTTGTCGTGGCTAATGTAGTGGCAATCCCGCGCGCCAACGATGACTCGAGGGTCGGTGTGGAACTGGCGGTTCGCGGTAAAGGGCAGCCAATGCGCCTTGCTTGAATAAAGGTTTTCGCCTGACATTACTGAGTCCTCAATAGCGTCTTGGATCTTAGACCTGTTGCCGCCGTTTAGGTAGTCCCGCTTACCGCTTCTATGTAGGCCGCACGCGTGTTTAACCGTAGCCAATATTCATTCACCGCAGGAGGCAACGGCTCTGGTAGGTATTTCGTTGCCAACATGATGGTGTAGCCGAGCATGATGTCAGCGGCGCTGAAACGGCGGCCAACGATATAGTCACGTTGGGTAAGCTCGGGCTCTAGCGCTGTTAAACACAGACGGCCGCGATTGCGCATTTCCTCCAGGGCAGCTTCGTTTGCAAGCTGGCCAGGAAACTCGCGTAGGTGATTCACGATTTCGCCCAAGGGTCGGGCAAAGGTGGCCTCAGCAAACCAACTCCACTGCAGATACAGCGCGTGTTCCGGGGTGCCGGGGTCGGGTTGCAGCAAGCCTTGGCCGTAACGATCTAGCAGGTACTGGACCATAGCCCCTGATTCAAAAAGTTTTAGATTGTCTGCGTCGGTGTCGACTAAAACAGGGACCTTACCTACCGGGTTCATGCGTCGCCACTCTGGACTGCTGCGGTAGCTCGCGCTGAAATCTACATCAATCACGGTATATGGGATCTTCAACTCCGCGCATAACCAAATCGCTCTCACTCCTCGGGTACCGGGTACGTGGTAGATCTCGATCATAGTTGGCTCCATCAGTGGTGGGTTGTTGATCCAAGGGGCATAATCTAGCGCTCTGGCGGAGCGGACACTAGTTTTGTCCAAGACACAACAGGAGGAGGCGTGTCGCAACAACCTGTGGATGTATTGATCATCGGTGCGGGCGCATCTGGTGCTGTGGCGGCCTGGAATCTTGTTGAGACGCGTATGCGAATAGTGTGTCTGGAACAAGGCGATTGGGTGAATCCATCGGACTACCCTAGCACTGGGCAAGATTGGGAGGCGCGCAGTTGGGGCGAATACAGCGTTTCACCGAATCGGCGGGGTCGCGCAACGGACTACCCGGTAAATGATACAGATTCGCCAATTGCTGTTTCTAATTTTAACGGTGTAGGCGGTGGCACTATTCTTTACAACGGCCATTTTCCGCGCTTCCACCCCTCTGATTTTAGGGTCAAAACGTTAGATGGGGTCGCGGATGACTGGCCTATTGACTACGCGACTCTTGCGCCGTTTTACGCACAAAATGATCAGATGATGGGCATTGCTGGATTGGCTGGAGACCCCGCGAATCCGCCGCATTTTGATAACGATGTGCTGATGCCACCGTTACCGTTAGGTAAGTCGGCGAGTGCAATGGCACGTGGTTTCAACGCCCAGGGTTGGCACTGGTGGCCGTCTGATGCAGCCATCGCTACTCAGGAACATGACGGGCGTGCGCCTTGCATCAATTTGGGGGCGTGTCTCTCGGGCTGTGCTCAAGGTGCCAAGGCGAGTACTGACATTACTTATTGGCCCCACGCAATGCGCCAGGGCGTTGAGTTACGGACTCGGTGCCGTGTGCGCGAGATCACATTGGATGATGCGGGCATGGCGAATGGCGTGTGGTACTACGATCAAGATGGCGCAGAACAATTTCAGCAGGCTGCTGTTGTTATTCTTGCTACTAACGGCGTGGGTACGCCGCGCTTGATGCTTAATTCAAAGTCCGAGCGCTTCCCTAACGGCTTGGCTAACTCCAGTGGCCTGGTGGGTAAGAACTTGATGTTCCATCCTTACGCCATGATCCGTGGCGTGTTTCCAGAAGCGCTGGACGGACATCGCGGGCCTGGAGCCTGTATCTGGAGTCAGGAATTCTACGAGACAGATCTAAGTCGCGGCTTCGTTCGAGGCTTCACCTTTGAAATGAATCGCGGCATGGGGCCTGCGGCGACGGCGATGCTGGGTCTGGGACATGGGCGTATTCCCTGGGGTGAGGACTTCCACCGAATGTATGCCCGGTTGCATGAACGCGTCACGGGTATGGTTGCAATTTGCGAGGATCTTCCAGAGCTCCACAACACGGTAACGTTAGACGATACCCTAGTAGACAGTCATGGTATTCCAGCGCCAAAAATTAGCTACACCCTGTCCGACAACAGTCGCAAAATGCTCGACTATGCAATGGCGCGTGCTGCTGAGGCGCTGCGCGCCGGTGGAGCCACTGACATCATGTCTGAGGCACCTCTAGGGGTAGGTGGCTGGCACCTCATGGGGACTGCGCGAATGGGGGTTGATCCAGCTAAATCAGTGGTCAACGAATGGGGACGCGCTCACGACGTTAAAAATCTTTTTGTTATCGATGGCAGTATTTTTGTCACGTCCGCGGGCGTAAATCCAACGCGTACCATTCAGGCATTGGCTCTTTACATAACCGACTGTATGAAGAAACGTCTAGCTAACCTATTCGATTGAGTGTGATTGATTTATGACGAATAACATCGCCAGTGATGCACCGTTTGATGCCGCGCAAAAAGAGTTGGTGGCCTTTGTTGCTGCTGCGATGATCCCGGCAGATGCGTCCCGTAACATGCCAGCCGCTGACCACCCGCGCATATTGCGCGACATATTACAAACGGCGGTGGCTGCCGAACTAGCCGCCATTTGTGCCTACGTTAATAGGCTGGCGCATAACGTCTTGGGCTGTGATTTCGCCCGGGCGAATTTCGATCAGAAAAATGAGTTGGCGAACAACCTGGCAGGTTCCAATGCTCCAGAGGTGCGCGGTTTTGTCAGTTTGGTGGTGCAGTGTTACTTTCGTGACGATCGCGTACTTGGTGCATTAGGTCTTGAAGCGCGAGCGCCGTTTCCCAAAGGGTATGATGTGCCCACTGGAGAATGGGATTTATTGGAGACTGTCAAACGACGTCAACCCTTTTATAGAGTGGTGGACAGATAGGGCTGTCCGTTGATTTACGAAGAAAAAGGAAGTGAGCTATGAGTGGCGAAATAATCAAGCTAGAACGCCAAGGGGATGTGTTTACCCTGACTATGAATGCTGGGGAGAATCGCTGGAATACAACTTTTGTGCGCGCTTATGCTGAAGCGCTCAAAGAGGTAGAGGCCTCGGAGGGCCCGGTGGCATTGGTCACGGCTTCGGCCAGCGAAAAATTCTATTCCAACGGCCTGGATCTGGCTTGGGTGCAAGAGCCCGAGGCTCATCCCGAGGCTGGAGACCGCAATGCCTTCGGCGGCGAATTCATGGCGCTGATGGGTCGTATCATCACCTTCCCGGTGCCTACCATTTGCGCTGTGAATGGACATGCCTTTGGAGCTGGATTCATGTCGGCACTCTGCCACGACGTACGTATCATGCGTGCAGATCGAGGCTTTCTGTGCGCTAACGAGATGCAGTTAGGTATGCGAATTCCCCAGCCAGAGCTGGCTCTGTTCCGCCATAAGATGTCCCGCAGTGCATTTTTCGAAACGGTGCAGTTGGCGAAACGCTGGGCTGCGCCGGCTGCCCTGGAGGCAGGTATTGTGCAGCAGGTTGCCGACATCGAGGACTTATTGGCAGCAGCTCAAGCAAAAGCACAGGAACTTGCGCCCTTAGGGGCGAACCGAGAAAACTATGGTGGCCAAAAAGAGACCCTGTATGGCGAAAACGCAGCAATTAATGGCCCGCATGGACCGGCCTACATGTTGCGTAACTCTGACCAATATGGCCATTAAGGCCAGGGCGCTAGTTAGGCAAAGAGCACAAACTGGCTGGTAAACAATCCAGCCATGCCCGCTACGATGCTCCACAGAATGTGGTCTTGTTTGCGGGCGATGAGGCGGATTTCTTGTTGCTGTAATTCCAGACGTTTATCGACTTGTTCAAAGCGTTTATCGACCTGTTCAAAGCGCTTATCGGCCTGTTCGAAGCGTTTGTCGACCTGCTCGAAACGTTTCTCTATCAGCTCAAAGCGCTTCTCAAACTGCTCGAAGCTTTCCCGCATAAGCAATCGCTGATGCTTAAGTTCTTCCTCGACCCGAACAGAGCGCTCCAACAGTTCAGGTCCTGGGACCCATTGGCTTTGCAGCAGTTTGCTGTCCATCCAGTCGGTTAAATGATGCTTAATTTGTTCAAGGTCTTGATCGCTCAGAGGCATAGCTGCATTGCTGATGTGAACTCCCTTAGCATGAACAGATTGTTGTACGCTGCCAAGTATTATCTCGCGCGCGTTGTTCGCCAATCTAAGCCTTAGGACATGAGAATGATGTAGGCCACTTGCCCTTCTTCATGTCCGTTAACCTCTGGTTGTGCCCGGCAGTGCGGCGTCTTTATCCTTAAGATCGTCTTGTCAGCTCTGCGAATTTCTCGGGTATGTCATTAGTCGGACTCATTTGCCACTTTGGATCGCGTTTTTGCATAAACGCCGATACGCCTTCTTTAACGTCAGGTGTATCTCCCAACCAGTTGATCAGTCTGCCCTCTGTTTCCATCAGTTGCGGGATATTCGCGCTTAAGTTTTGCCACATCAGCGCCTTGGTTAGAGCTACTGAAACCGGCGCTGTATTGGTGGCGATGTCCTGGGCAATGTCCAACGCTCGCGCTAATAAGCTTTCTTGTTCTACAGCATCGCCTATCAGGCCCATGGTAGCTGCTTCCTGCCCAGAGATGAGTCGCCCGGTCATTAGCAAGTCTGCTGCGCGAGAGAATCCAGCTACTTGACTGACGGTAACGTGAGAAGCCAGTTCTGGCAGGATGCCGCGTCGCACCATGGCAAAGCCGATTTTTGCAGTTGTTGTTGCAAGGCGCATATCAGCAAGCATTGCATAGGTGATGCCGACACCCACCGCAGCACCGTTTATCGCCGCAATCACGGGTTTGCGTACTTGGTAGGGCCACAGTTGTTGCCGTGTGATGGTGGTTTTGCTGGTAAAGCCTTCCTCCCCGCCAGACAGATCGGCACCGGCGCAAAATGCTCGCCCAGCACCGGTGACCACCACCGCGCGTATGTCATCATTCTCGTCGCACTCGTACATGGCGTCGCTGAGTTCGCGGCTCATGATCGGTGTCCAGGTATTCATTTGCTCTGGCCGATTCAGTGTGACCAGGGCAACTCGATCTTGCACCTTAAACTCGATCTGTTGGAATTCTTCGTAGTTCATGCTGATGTCCTCCCCAAGTGTTGGTGCAAGATTACCCAGCAGTCGCGACTTGGATCAATAAGTAACTGCGACTCTCAATTGCTAAAAACTGTTGCTATGATCGAACGCACGAATAGCGCGCCGTAATCATGTGCGGCGTAAGATCGGGAGGGTCATGGGTTTTAACGAGAGCCATATTCAACATTACCGCGAGCATGGGTATGCGGTGGTCGAAAATTTTCTCACCTCTGAGGAGCTCAGCCGCAGTCGTCACGAAATAGAAGCTTTTATTCCAGGTTGGTTAGATTACGCAGCGAACCCGACGGGGTGCCGACCCGTAGGTTGGGATGAGCCACAACGATCGCGTCGAGGTGTGCGGTTTCCATTCCGCGGCGAACAGCTAAACGCCAACACATTGCATCCAGAACTTAGGCGCTTTGCCTCGCTGATGTGTGACGGCGAGCCGCTATTTTGTGAACAGTCAGACCTGACGTACAAATGCTCAGGTCACTACGGTGATGTTGAGCAGCACATCCACCTGGACTACCTCAATCATACGTTGGCGTACCCACCAGACTCGCCTAGGTACTGGCAGACTGCCTTTCTCATCTACTATACCGATGTGGCGATTCATCAAGCACCTACGGCGGTATGCTCTTGGCAACACTACCGCGATGAGATTCTTTGGCCCGCGGTATACGAGCCGTCCCAGCGCCCAGAACTCTACGACAACGAGGTCAAAGTAACTGTGCCAGCGGGCTCTGTTCTTGCCTACAGTATGCGCACGTTTCATAGAGGCACGGCATTTCAGGCTGAGGGAGCAAGGGTCGGCCACTTCATTAGCTACGCACCGAAACGCCCTAAGTGGTTAGGAATTGTCGGGTGGCCGGAACAGGGGGTGTACAAATCGTTTTCGGCATGGATGGCTCAAGCCACGCTGGAGGAACGGGAACTATTGGGTTTCCCTGCGCCTGGTGACGACTATTGGAGCGAGGAAACTCTTGCCGGAGTTGCGGCGCGCTTTCCTAGTATGGATATGCAACCTTACAGAACAAAAACACAGGGGATAGGAGAGGTAGACAGGGATGAGTGATAGGTTAGAACCAAAAACTGCAGCGTGGTTGGATCAAGTAAAGGAAGAAATAATCGACCCTGGTCGTCGCATCATTGATCCTCATCATCACCTTTGGTCCGAACCGCTAGCGTTCGGTCGGTATGAATTAGCAGACTTGTGGGCAGATACGGGGTCCGGTCACAACATAGAAAAAACCGTATTCATCGACTGTCATGCCAATTATAGCGTTGATGGCCCAGGGCGTATGAAGCCCATTGGTGAAACGGAGTATGTGACAGGTGTGGCTGCTGCCAGCCGCAATGATCCCAAGCAAGCGACGATTGCAGCCATCGTCAGTCATGCAAATTTACTCCTCGGTGATGCGGTTGAGGAGGTATTGCAGGCCCATGAAGCGGCAGGCCAGGGCTTGTTCCGGGGTATACGCCACGCCGGTCCGTATGATGACAGCGGCAGTCTAGTCAATGCAGGTGGTGGTCGGCCCTGTCCTTATGCAGAACCCGATTTCCAGACTGGTTTACGTAAGCTCGCAGCGATGGGCTATAGCTACGATACTTGGCATTTCCATATGCAGAACGCAGCATTTCTGGAACTGGCCCGGGCTGTCCCGGAGGCCACGATGGTGCTTGATCACTTTGGGACCCCACTGGGCATTGGTGTGTATGCGGACCAACGAGAAGCCATTTTTGAGCAATGGCGTGAAGACATTGCTGCCATTGCCCAATGCCCTAATGTCTATGCGAAGCTCGGTGGTTTGGCCATGATAGACAACGGCTTTGGTTGGGACAGCCAAGACCGCCCGCCAACCTCGGATGAGTTTGTTGCTGCTCAGCGTCGGTATTACGAGCACACCATAGAGTGTTTTGGTCCCGAACGTTGTATGTTCGAAAGCAATTTCCCAGTAGACCGACTGTCTATTTCATATCCGGTGTTATGGAACGGCCTGAAGAAAATCGCAGCGCAGTATTCTGAGAGCGAGCAGGACGCTATGTTCTATGGCACAGCGGCAAAGGTGTACAAGATTTGAGTACGCCACAAGCCTATCCACACGCATTAGATCCCCATGTGTTAGAGCAGTTCGCTGCAGACGGCTTCGTGGCTACGCCAGATGTGTTTTCTGTTGAAGAATTATCTGCTTTGACCCGGGCGGTAGATGCGGAAGTAGCTGCGCGTACGGCCCACGACTCGCGCGAGGTGACGCAAAAGACTATTTACGAACAGTCTTTCATCCAGTGCATGCGTTTATGGGAAACCAATGCGGTCGTGCGCGAGTTTGTTTGTGATGGCCGTCTTGCAGGCATGGCTGCGCAGTTATTACAGGTGCCGTCAGTCAGGCTCTGGCAGGACCAGGCGTTGTATAAAGAGTCCGGTAGTCGTGAGACCGATCCGCACCAAGACCAGACTTTCTGGCCCATCGGCAATGCGCCCTTGGTTAGCGTATGGATTCCCTTCGATGCGGTTACCCGCAACAACGGCGCAATGGCTTACGTGCCGGGGTCGCATCTCGCCGGTGGCCTGCGGCCAGTCGATATTACTCACACAACAGAGCCCTACGATATTTTAAATGACCCCAAACTCAGTGAGCGCACACCTCGCTGGATGGAAGTGAACGCTGGCACAATGATTTGGCACCACGGCTTTAGCATTCATCAAGCCGCAGCAAACCACAGCGATTCGACCCGTAGGGTATTTACCGTGGTGTTCATTGCCGATGGCAGCAAGCGATTAAAACCTTGGCCAACATTTCCGTTGGATCGAGATCGAGTCGAGGTGGGCGATTTTATCGCCGGCGAAGGCATGCCGGTGCTGTGGCCGAAACCCGTCAATCCACCAGCCGTGCCGAAGCAACAAGGCGTATTGGTTGGGGTTCAGTCTAGGGTGCTCTAACCGTGGTGATTTACGGCGTCGGCATACTGGCCGCCTGCATGCTGGCCGGTGTGATTCTAGGCGATCTACTGGGTCAGCTCATTGGAGTTAAGGCCAATGTAGGTGGTGTGGGAATTGCCATGCTGCTGCTGATATGGGCAGTGACTGTGAGCGGCTTCAATAAACTGCTCGAACCGCCCACTGCGGCGGGCATTAATTTTTGGAGCGCCATGTACATTCCCATCGTCATCGCTATGGCGGCCAAACAGAATGTCGTGGCAGCGGTGTCCAGTGGCTGGTTGGCAATTGTAGCTGGAGTGGCCGCCGTAGCGATCAGCTTTGCCATGATCCCAATGCTGTCTCGTTTAGCCGGCAAGTCAGAGGATTTGTCGTGACAACGATCGTGGCGCTGCTTGAGAAGAATGCGTTAATCACTGCATTCGTCGTGGTGGCGTTGATTTTGGGCTTTTCCAATTGGCTCGCTGCGCGATTATTCCGTGGCCAAATTCACGGTTCTGCAATTGCCATTACCCTGGGGTTAATCCTCGCCTATTGGGGCGGATTGACCGCTGGCGGCAGTAAAGGTCTTGCCGACGTCAGCTTATTCTCTGGGCTAGGTGTCTTGGGTGGGGCGATGTTCCGTGACTTCGCCATTGTAGCCACCGCCTTCGGTGCAGAGATGGACGCCCTGAAGCGGGCGGGCTGGGTTGGTGCGTTGTCGGTTGTCTTGGGTGTCGTATTGTCCTTTGTAATCGGAGCGGTGGTGGCCATTGCTTTTGGGTTCACCGACGCTGTATCGATAAGCACCATCGGCGCCGGTGCGGCCACCTATATTGTCGGCCCCGTAACGGGTACCGCGCTAGGTGCTGATTCTGCGGTGATCGCATTGAGCGTGGCGGCGGGTTTGGTGAAAGCGATTTTGGTTATGGTTGCTACTCCGCTGGTGGCTAAACGCATTGGCTTAAACAACCCCCAGTCGGCGTTGATTTACGGTGGTCTTATGGGCACCACGAGCGGAGTGGCAGCGGGTCTGGCGGCAACGGATCCTAAACTGGTTCCTTATGGTGCCATGACCGCAACCTTTTATACCGGTGTAGGTTGTCTGCTCGCACCCTCTGTTCTTTATTTGAGTGTAATACCCCTACAAGGTTTGCTCTAAATCAGTCGGTTCGAGGGGTGGGGTAGGCGCTCAACAAGGGGTACAACCTTAGGCAGATATACCTCTACGAAATTTTTGTTGCTTCGGTGTGTTTCCAGATCCTCAGGGGTTGCCCACCATTCAATGAGCAGAAAGGTTTGTGGATCGGATTGTGAGTGGTACACCTCAAAACGTTTGCAGCCAGGCTCGGTGAGGGATACTTCAGCTTGGTGTTGCAGCAGCTCGCTGACGGTTTGGATATTGGCGGGGTCAATTACGCGCAAAATGACGTTGTTGTACTGCATGGATTAGGGTTGTTGATTGCTCAAGATCTGAGTTTGCCACAGCTTACTGGCGCGGATGTGGTTTTGTTGTAACAGCGTGGTGAGTGAGATAGAGAAGATAGGCAAGTGGTTAAGATATACGCAAAAGTGAGCGTCTATGAGTAATTCAATATTATCGGAACAAATTTGGCAGCCTGATCACGTGCTGGCGCTTTGGCCCACCGGTGCACCCCAAGCTCAAGGCTCTGGCGTGTTGCATGAACCACAGTTGACCGTGCATTTGCCCCCCGTTGCCCAAGCAAATGGGTGTGGGGTGATTGTTAATCCCGGTGGCGGTTATCGTATTTTGGCTTCAGATCATGAGGGGTTGCAGGTGGCCCGATGGCTAAACCAGTACGGTATTGCCGCTTTTGTTCTGCGTTATCGAGTGGGCCCAACGTATCCTACGTCGGTATCGCTATTAGATGCTCAGCGCGCTGTACGCCTTGTGCGCAGTCGCGCGCTAGAGTTTGCCTTGGACGTTAATCGTATTGGAATGCTGGGATTCTCAGCAGGTGGTCATTTAGCCCTAGCGGTAGCCACTAAAGTCGACCAAGGTGATGCCCAAGCCGAAGACCCTATAGAACAGCAAAGTAGTCAGGTGAATTTTGCTGTGCCTGTCTATGCGGTGACCAATGGCGCTAAACGAGGTCGCAAGGCCGATGAGTACACCCCAACGGACGAATCGGTGAACCCGCAGACCGCGCCGTGCTTTATTGTGCACACCCACGAAGATGCCATTGTGCCTGCCTCCCAGGCTACTTTGATCTACGACGCATTGTTGCGGGCGGGTGTTAAGGCGGAGTTGCATATTTTCAACGATGGAGAGCACGGCGTTGGACTTGCAGCTGGCGATCCTGATGTAGCCGAATGGCCTAAGTTACTGCTGCGCTGGTTACGGCGCAGAGGTTTGTTGGCGCACGAAGAGCGGTGTGCAGTCAGAGGTTCAGTGTTGTGCGCAGAACAGCCCTTAGGTTTGGGTTGGTTGACGTTGATCCCGAAGCACGCCCAACACCCCATAGCGCGCACCTTTCTCCACAAACGTGAAGGTGGAGAGTTTCTCATTGCCAAGGAAAACGGTCCGATCGTTGGGCAGCATACTTTGCAAATCCATTGGATCAGCCAGCAGGCTCAATACGACGGCAGCGGACGCTACAGTCTAGAGCGCAGTCTCACGTACGAATGCGCGGTAGACATCGTTGCCGGCCAGCGCCTGGACATCAGGCTCCAGGCTCGCGACTTCGTATGACCTCAAGGGCGCTGTCCTAACTTAAATCCAAGCCCTCGAGGCTGCCCTCGTCGCGCCAATCCTTGAGTAGCTTGAAAAACTTTATTGCGCCCGCGCTGTGCATATCTGAAAAGAAGCCGCTGCGGTTTCCGCGCTTGCCTTCGCTGTTGTAATAGCCAGGTGTACATTCCGCGTAAAAACGCGCACCTACATTGGCTGATTTAGCGATCTCTTGAACATAGTCTTCTTCAGCCTGGGCTGTTGGCTCTACCGTAGGGGTGCCACGGTCGCGTGCTGCTTGCAAAATGTGCGCAACGTGTTTCGCCTGTTCGTTCAGTGCATGGGGCACGTTGACGGTGACGGCGGTCTGGGTAAAGCCAAGAAAGAAACAGTTGGGAAAGCCATGACTGGTCAACCCCTGAAACGTGCGCAAGCCCTCTTGCCAGTGTTCACTCAACGTTTGTCCGCCGCGTCCGATGATGTCGTAGCCGGATCGCCGGGTATAGGACGTGCCAACCTCGAAACCGGTGGCGAAAATCAAACAGTCGACCTCAAAGTGTTCACCGTTGGCCACCACGCCGGTTTCGGTTAAGCGCTCCACCCCTCGACCATTAGTATCGACCAATGTGACGTTGCCACGATTGTAGGTGTCTAAGTATTCGTCATGAAAGCAGGGGCGTTTACAGAATTGGCGATACCACGGTTGCAGCAACTCGGCGGTTTTTTCATCGTTCACGATTTTCTGGGCGCGAGCCCGCACAGCGTTCATCTTTTTGTAATCGGCCAGTTCCATAAGCTCTGCGCGTTCGCCCTTGGTCAGACGTCTGCCTAACTTGCGGCTTGCCAACTTAGCGGCAATGCCGGTCAAGTTACGCATGATGTCGGTCCAACCGTCTGCCACCAGATCCTCTGGCTGATCGCCGCCACTCACCAGAACATTAAAGTTGTCCATGCGTTTTTGTTGCCACCCGGGCTCAAGGCTTTTTGCCCAAGCTTGATCGGTCTCGTGGTTGTTGCGCTCATCAATTGACGAGGGTGTGCGCTGAAAAACATACAACTGTTTTGCCCATTCGCCTAAGTGCGGGATGCACTGCACTGCTGTAGCACCGGTGCCAATAATGCCCACGCGCTTGTCTTTTAGGCCACTCAAGTTGCCAAAGGAGTTACCGCCGGTGTAGTTGTAGTCCCAACGACTGGTATGGAAAGTATGTCCTTTGTAGTCGTTAATGCCCTGAATGCCTGGCAGTTTTGGTCGACTTAAGGGGCCGTTCGCCATGGCGACATAGCGTGCGCGCATACGGTCGTTGCGATCAGTCTCGATAATCCAACGATTATCTTTAACATCCCAGCTCAATTGGGTGATCGCAGTTTGTAAACACGCGTTTTCGTATAGGTTGTAATGATGCGCAATGCGCTTGCTGTGCTGCAAAATCTCCGGCGCGAAGGAGTACTTGTGCTTCGGCATGTAATCGAGTTCTTCAAGCAGCGGCAGATAGCAGTAAGACTCTACATCGCACATCGCACCTGGATAGCGATTCCAATACCAGGTGCCGCCAAAATCACCTGCTTTTTCGATCATACGAATGTCGTCGAACCCCGCCTCGCGCAATCTAGCCGCCATCAGAAGTCCGCCAAAACCGCCGCCGATTATGGCGACTTCCACTTCATCGTGCAGAGGCGCCCGGCTAAATCCGGGCTCGACGTAAGGATCATCAACGTAGTGGGAAAATTCTGCGGTCACCTCGACATATTGCTCGTTGCCGTCGTCGCGCAGGCGTTTGTCTCGCTCTTCTAAGTACTTGGCTTTAAGCGCGGCTGGATCAAAATCCAGATCTCCCAGCAGTTCGGCCATATCAATGGATTCTTGCATGCCTGTCTCCCCTAGTGATCTAAAAGCAGTGTAAGCCGATGCCAGTCTTGGGTAAAAGATCTAAATCATGGTTTGTTGGTTGCGGTGGACCGTTTTTCGGCTAAGGTTAGGGAGGGGAACTGGCTCGTAGAGCCAAGTAGAGTCGACAGGTTAGCGTCGCGGAAAACCCGTGGGAGTAAAGGAGGGGGGTATGGCAGAAGCAGCCGTGGACAAGGGTGGGTTCTGGAAAACGCGCTACAGCATCATCTTGATGTGTTTTGCAGCGACGTTTGTGTGCTACATCGATCGCGTCAATATATCGGTCGCCATCATTCCTATGGCGGAAGAATTCAAGTGGGACCTAGAAACTCAGGGCATCATTTTGTCGTCGTTTTACGTCGGCTACATGATCATGCAAGTGCTGGGCGGTTTTTTGGCCGACCGCTTTGGCGGCAAAATCGTGCTCGGACTGGGGGTTTTATTCTGGTCTTTCTTCACCATCGTTACACCCTGGGCCGCGTTCTCTGGGATGCTCGGTCTGCTGATAGCACGTATCGGTATGGGCTTGGGTGAGGCGGTCACTTTCCCTTCGGTTTACAGTTTGGTTACACGGTGGTTTCCGGTGCATGAAAAAGCTAAAGCCGTTGCCTTGAACGCCAGTGGCATACCGATCGGGACGGTATTTGCCTTGGTGGTTACGCCCATCATCGTTACGGAACTGGGGTGGGAGTGGGCGTTTTACCTGTTTGGGCTTGTAGGCGTGGTTTGGTACATCGCTTGGCATTGGTTGGTTACGGACAAGCCCCAAGAGCATCCGCGAATCAATGCGACCGAGCTGGAGTATATTGCGGCCAACGCGCCAGCTGCAGGTGCCATAGCGACCCCTCCCATGGGTGAGTTTCTGCGCAATAAGGCGCTGTGGGCGATCATCGTTGCGCACTTCTGTAATAACTGGACGCTGTACGTGATCTTGTCGTGGCTGCCGAAATACGTGAACGATGGATTGGGGGTAGCCTTTGCCTCGGTCGGGTTGATCGCCATGTTGCCCCACGTTACGTCTTTCTTTTGTTTGAACATTGCCGGCAACGTAGCGGATCGTCTAATTGCCAGGGGGCTCTCAGTAACGTTCGTGCGCAAGTTGATGCAGACCATCGGCTTTGGTGGATTAGCCATGTGCTTGCTTTTGATTACCACTGTGGACGATGTGTGGTCGGCCATAGGCTTGCTGTGTTTGGGCAAGTTATTTGGTGCTGCCGGTATTGGTGGTCACAGTGTGAATCACATGGATATTGGGCCTAAGTACGCCGGTACGTTGATGGGCATAACCAACACCTTTGCAACACTACCTGGCATTATTGCGGTGTATGTAACAGGTTACATATTGCAGGTCACAGAATCATGGGACTTGGTTTTTATCACCACCGCCGGGGTAACGTTGTTTGGCATGGTGTTTTACCTGTTGTTTGCCTCTGGCGAAGAACAGTTTGACTAAGTAGGCGATGGCTAAAGCACCGCCAAAGAAAAGCAGCGTCTGCTTTTAGGAGGCAAAAGCATGCAGGATGAAATGACGCCAAAAGACCCTCAGAAGGAGAATGCGCCGACAGGCAGTCTGGGCGAAAAGACGCCTAAGGTCGGCGGGGCTTACGCTCATTATGTGCTCTTTGTCTTAGTGATCGTCTACGTCTTCAACTTTATCGACCGCAACATTCTGTCAATTTTGTCCCAAGACATTCAGGCGGATCTGGGCGTTACCGATGCGCAGATGGGCTTTCTCTACGGCACGGTGTTCGCGGTCTTTTATGCCGTATTCGGTATACCCCTTGCTCGTTTTGCAGATGTCTGGGTGCGGCGTAGCCTCATTTCCCTAGGGCTGGTGTTCTGGAGCGCTATGACTGCTCTGTCTGGCTTTGCCCGGTCGTTCCCGGTGTTGGCTGCGTACCGGATTGGTGTAGGCATTGGCGAGGCCAGTGCTTCGCCAGCGGCTTACTCGATGCTTTCTGACTATTATCCCCAACGATTGCGAGCAACCGTGCTTGCCATCTACTCGTCGGGTGTTTACATCGGTGGCGGCATCGGATTGTTTTTGGGCGGCTTTATTATGGAGACCTGGAACACCTCCTTCCCAGATCCTACGACCGCACCACTCAACCTCAAAGGCTGGCACGCAGCATTCTTGGCTGTGGGCATTCCCGGTATCTTCATGGCGCTGTGGGTACGCTCACTGCGTGAACCAAAACGTGGCGCCTCTGAAGGTCTGGTCAGCGCTGAGCATCCTAACCCACTGGGTGTGTTGCGCACGGAACTGGCAGCCATGACACCGATTTTGAACCTGTACGGTTTGGCCCGGGAAGGCGCTTCGATTCGCGACAATTTGGTGGCGGGCCTGTTTATTACCGTTATCGCATGGGGTTTGATTGAACTCACCGGCAATGTGCCTCAGTGGGTAGCGTTAGGCATAGGGGTTTACGTGGTTTATTCCTGGGTACAGTCTCTTAAAGCGCGCGATCCAGTCACCTACCACATGATCTTTCAGTCCAAGGCCATGATCTACACGATGTTGGCGTTTCCCACCATTTCGTTTGTGTCCTATGGCGTAGGGTACTGGACGGCACCGCTGCTGATGCGGTTACACGACGTGTCTGCGACTGAAGTTGGTATGTACATTGGTCTGGGTAATGCCCTAGGCGGTTTGTTGGGCGTTACCTTGGGTGGAATATTTGGCGACAAATTCAAGCAGCGCCACCCAGCCGGACGGCTTTTGATCGGCTACATTGCAGTGTTTGGCACCGCACCCCTGGTTTTATGGATGGTCTATACCGACAGCCTGTATATGGCCTTTGCATTGAATTTTGCGCATCACTTGTTCAGCGCGGCATGGGTAGGCATTCCACCCAGCACCGCAGCAGACTTGGTGTTACCCAGGATGCGTGCAGTGGCTGGCGCTTACTATATTTTGATCAATACCATGCTTGGTCTCGCCCTAGGACCATACGTGATGGGTCAGCTGTCCGACAGTTTTGCCAGTACCGGTATGGACTCCGCAGAGTCACTGCGAACTGCCATAGCGTGCACGCTGCTGATTTTTGTGGCGACCGTGGTGCTGCTCACATTGGCGTGGAAAAATTTACCTAGAGACGAAGCGACAAGGTTAGACCGCGCTCGCGCCTTGGGTGAGAAAGTCGAAGAGGTCAGCACATAAGTGTTTGATTTGCTGCACGGCCTGAAAGTGGTGGACCTCACCACGGTAGTTTTAGGCCCCTACGCGACCCAACTGTTGGCGGATTTTGGTGCTGATGTGGTGAAGGTAGAACCACTGACGGGTGATGGTTTTCGTGCCGTGCGCCCTGGGCGTCACGCTGAGCTGGGCGTGGGGTTTATGAACTTTAACCGCAACAAGCGTGCGTTGGCGCTGGACCTCAAGAAACCCGAAGGTAAGGAAATACTGGATCGACTGATCGCTGACGCCGATGTTTTTGTACACAACATGCGTGGTAAGGCGGCGGCTCAATTGGGCCTAGGGTATGAATCTATGGCAGCGGTTAATCCGCGCTTGGTGTACTGCTCGGGTGTTGGTTTTGCCAGTGATGGTCCGGATGCAAATGCGCCTGCTTACGACGATATTATTCAGGCGCGATCTGGCTTGGCGGCGTTAAACAAAGACGCCAACGGTGCGCCCCAGTTCGTCCGCACGGTAGCCTGTGACAAAGTTGTGGGCCTGCATTTGGCGTTGGCGATCAGTGCAGGCGTGATTAAGCAACAGCGGGAAAACCAAGGTAGCGCCATTGAAGTGCCAATGCTCGAAAGTATGGCCGCGTTTTTGATGTCCGAGCACCTGGCGGGGCACACGTTGATTCCGGCAGAAGGGGAGTTGGGTTACGAACGGTTGTTTTCGGCCAACCGTAAACCCTTCCAAACCACCGATGGCTACATTGCAGTAATGCCTTATACGAGCAAACAGTGGGTCAGTTTTTTGCAGCTGATTGGCCGAGACGAGCTAAGCCAAGCGGGCTGGGTCATAGACGGGGCCCAACGTTCTGAGCGCATTGATGAGTTGTACCGTCTCGTTGGTGAGGTGATTCAAAGCCACGATACGGCGTATTGGTTGGCTTTATTAGGTCAGCACGACATCCCGTGCGCTCAGGTTAATGATCTTAAAGACCTCGTTGATGACCCGCAGTTGCAGTCTAGTCGATGGCTGCAAAGTCACAGCGATCCGGAACTAGGCGACTATCAGTCGTTGGCATCGCCTTTTCGCATTCGCGGCGAGACAGCGGCGGAATCGACTAGGGCGCCCAAGATCGGTGAGCATTCGGTAGCGGTGCTGACCCAGCTGGGTTATGACAATGTTCAAGTACAAGGCTTTATTGATAGCGGCGTGGTCGGCGTTTAACTCTTAAACGTCACTGTTTCTGCCAATGTTGCCCGGGTGGTATGAGCGTTGTTCACGGCCATGCTGGTATCTTCAAGGCCAAAGCTAAGACCGAACAACACTTTGACTTCGTCACCTAGTCCAAAGGCCTCACGCACCAGGTCTGGATGATGGGCCATAGTGCCTTGGGCACATGAAGCGAGCCCGTTTGCGGTCATGGCGAGCATCAGGGTTTGGGCGTACATGCCCACATCCCAGGCGCTGCCAATACCGAACACCTCGTTCATGCACAAAAAAGCCACGTGGGGGGCATCGAATAGCTCGAAATTACGAAAAGCCACTTCGGCGCGCGCGGGCTTATCCTCCCAAGCCACACCCATCGCGTCGTACAACACGGCCGCACATTCCCGCCGGCGGGTCTTCCAGACCTCGCCAATAGGGCCGCGAGAGTCTTTGTGGTCAACGCTGGGTGGGTGTTTGTCCTTGGCGCGTTGCATAAATTGCTCGCGTAAGTGATCTCGCGTGGCACCCGAGGCCACGTAGACTTGCCATGGTTGAATATTGGTGCCAGATGGAGACCAACGGGCTAGATCAAAGACTTTGTCTAGGGTCTCTTGAGGTACCGGGTCAGGTAAAAAGCCGCGCACTGAACGGCGCGCGCGAACGGCCGCTTCCAAACTCATGTCAGTCATAAGTGTTCCTGGTTTTAGTTAGCTGTCGTGGAGGTACCAACGCGTACCGCAGATATTGACCTGCTGATCATTCACATAACAATTTCGTTTTTTGGCCTCTTGCAGAATGCTTTGGCGGTCATTCACGCGAATGTCTAAACCGCCTAATCCTGGGCCGCGACCATCTGTGGCGGTGACGAAACGCAGCGTCGCATTGTTGAATTTGACGGCGGGATCAGCCGCGTTCGCGTCGATGCTCAGACCGGTAACGTTCGCCCAATGATTGGCCAAGGCGACCGGGTCGTCGCTTTGTAATTCAACCCCAATAAAGTCGACCGTGGTGCCCTGTTGTACCTTGTCTTCCCAGCCTAGTCCGCCTACTGGGTTCCAGTAACCCGTGAAGTCCTCTTCGCGATTCCATTCAAGTTCTAAGAAAGCCGCCTGCATGTCTCTAGGGTGGAGTTGGCTTAGATGCCACTGATCGCTGCTGTGCTCATGGGCAATGCGCACGCCTTGATCCAATGCCCGCTGACGCAGTCGTTGGTGTTCATTCAGGGTATCTATTTGCGTGATCACCATATAGCCCCCATCGCCGCCGCGGCGTTGTAAGTAGCGGCCAGCCGCAGTGTTGTCCTGGGTAGGGGCGACCACTTCTAAAA
>CACFGV010000014.1 GCA_902565895.1 K189A clade bacterium | reverse complement strand
GAAAGCAACCTCCAAGAGATTTTGCTATGGTGCCGCGCTGATAAATCGCATCCAGAAAACTTGAGGGTAAAACTACTCAATGGAACAAATTCGCGAAAATTTGATTGAGGAATTTGGCTGGCGAGGCCTGGTGTTTCAAATCTCGAATGAAGACAAATTGGCACTTCATTTGTCAGAGCCGCGTTCGGTTTATTGTGGCTTTGATCCTACTGCAGACAGTTTGCATATAGGGTCGTTGGTGCCGCTGCTTGCCTTGCGACGCTTTCAACTTGCGGGACATCGTCCAATTTTGTTGTTGGGTGGCGCGACAGGCCTTATTGGAGATCCCTCAGGTCGCGCGGACGAGCGTAATTTGAATCAACAAGGCACGGTGGCGCAGTGGGTCGAAAAGCTTAGAACTCAGGTAGGAAGATTCCTCGATTTTGATGGCGCGAACGCTGCCACAGTTTGTAATAACCTCGATTGGACCCAGCAATTGGACGTCATCTCTTTTCTGAGGAACGTCGGCAAGCATTTTTCTGTTAACGCAATGGTGCAGCGTGATTCAGTCAAAGCTCGTTTAGAGAGGGAAGATCAGGGAATCAGCTATACCGAATTCAGTTATATGTTGCTGCAGGCCATGGACTTCCTCGAGTTAGCGAGAAGAGAAGGCTGCTTATTGCAGATTGGCGGTAGCGACCAATGGGGCAACATTATTTCCGGTATAGACCTAATACGTCGGCACACAGGTCAAGAGGCCTTCGCATTAACGATGCCCCTCGTTACCAAAGCGGACGGCAGTAAGTTTGGCAAAACCGCCAGCGGCACCGTGTGGCTGGATGCCCACAAGACGTCGCCCTACTCGTTCTACCAGTTTTGGTTGAATAGCGCTGATGCGGACATCGAAAAGTTCTTAAAGCTGTTCACCTTTATGAGTGAGGCTGACATTGCCGATCTAGTTGCGAGATCACAACAAGCGCCAGAGCAGAGGCTAGCTCAGCGAGAGTTGGCTCGGAAGGTTACCGAACTTGTGCATGGAGAAGATGCGGTGAAATCAGCCGAACGCATCAGCGCCAGTCTATTTGGGGGCGATGAAGCCTCATTACAGCGGGAAGATCTCAAGCAGTTGCAGCTAGATGGTGTACCGTCTGTCGCGGTATCGCCTGGTGATGGCCTGCTGAGCACGATGGTCGCGGTTGGAGCGGCCAAGTCCTCAGGAGAGGCAAGAAAACTGATACAAGGAAGAGGCGTTCGACTGAATGGGTTGCAAGTTGAGGATCCTAGGCTAGCGGTGGTTTTTGACGACGCGTATTTTGGGGAGTTTTTTCTGCTACGGAAGGGAAAAAAACAGCATTTTCTGTTGGTAAAAAGCCAGCTCGACTGAGGGCAAAAGAAAGTTTTTTAAAATAGCTATTTTTTGCTTGCACCAAATTTGGAGATCCGTATTATACGCCTCCCTTGCCGCCAAGCTTACTGCTTGAGAGGCTGCTCTTTAAGAATTTATAGCAAGTACATAGCGCAACTTATGCCGCCTTGATCGCGAGGTTTTAGTCCTGTTCGAGGTCTTAGTCCTGTTCAAGGTGCCAATCCGTAAAGGTTAAGCGTCTATCGACTAAAAAGTCAGAGGTTGGGAAATTGAAAATCCCAAGGGTTTGGAAATTGAAAAATCTGAGGGTTTGGAAATTGAAAAATCTGGGGGTTAGGAAAATAGAAATAAGTTGTAGCAAAGTACAAACAAGCCATTCGTGTGGGAACACGTAATTCGTTTTGAGTAAATGATTTTAGCATCATGGCGAAGCAACCGGACCCTTGTCCGTAAGCATCGCTGAAAGCTAGTACCTTTTTAAACTGAAGAGTTTGATCATGGCTCAGATTGAACGTTGGCGGCACGCTTTAGACATGCAAGTCGAACGAGAAAGCACTTCGGTGTGAGTACAGTGGCGGACGGGTGAGTAACGCGTAGGAATCTACCTAGTAGTGGGGGACAACTCGGGGAAACTCGAGCTAATACCGCATACGCTCTTAGGAGGAAAGTGGGGGATCTTCGGACCTCACGCTATTAGAGGAGCCTGCGTTAGATTAGCTAGTTGGTGAGGTAAAGGCTCACCAAGGCGACGATCTATAGCTGGTCTGAGAGGACGATCAGCCACACTGGAACTGAGACACGGTCCAGACTTCTACGGAAGGCAGCAGTCAGGAATATTGGGCAATGGGCGAAAGCCTGACCCAGCGATGCCGCGTGTGTGAAGAAGGCCCTAGGGTTGTAAAGCACTTTCAGTCGTGAAGAAAAGCGTTGGGTTAATACCCCAGCGTACTGACGTTAACGACAGAAGAAGTACCGGCTAACTCCGTGCCAGCAGCCGCGGTAATACGGAGGGTACGAACGTTAATCGGAATTACTGGGCGTAAAGCGCGCGTAGGCGGTTTGATAAGTGGGATGTGAAAGCCCCGGGCTCAACCTGGGAACTGCATTCCAAACTGTCAGACTAGAGTGTGGTAGAGGGAGGTAGAATTTCCTGTGTAGCGGTGAAATGCGTAGATATAGGAAGGAATACCGATGGCGAAGGCAGCCTCCTGGACCAACACTGACGCTGAGGTGCGAAAGCGTGGGGAGCAAACAGGATTAGATACCCTGGTAGTCCACGCCGTAAACGATGAGAACTAGCCGTTGGGGCCTTTAAGGCTTTGGTGGCGCAGCTAACGCGATAAGTTCTCCGCCTGGGGAGTACGGCCGCAAGGTTAAAACTCAAATGAATTGACGGGGGCCCGCACAAGCGGTGGAGCATGTTGTTTAATTCGATGCAACGCGAAGAACCTTACCACCCCTTGACATACTCGGAACTTTCTAGAGATAGATTGGTGCCTTCGGGAACCGAGATACAGGTGCTGCATGGCTGTCGTCAGCTCGTGTCGTGAGATGTTGGGTTAAGTCCCGTAACGAGCGCAACCCTTGTCCTTATTTGCCAGCGAGTAAAGTCGGGAACTCTAAGGAGACTGCCGGTGACAAACCGGAGGAAGGTGGGGACGACGTCAAGTCATCATGGCCCTTACGGGGTGGGCTACAAACGTGCTACAATGGGAAGTACAAAGGGCTGCGAACCAGCAATGGTAAGCGAATCCCAAAAAACTTCTCGTAGTCCGGATTGGGGTCTGCAACTCGACCCCATGAAGTCGGAATCGCTAGTAATCGCGAATCAGAATGTCGCGGTGAATACGTTCCCGGGCCTTGTACACACCGCCCGTCACACCATGGAAGTGGATTGCACCAGAAGTAATTAGTTTAACCTTCGGGAGGACGGTTACCACGGTGTGGTTCATGACTGGGGTGAAGTCGTAACAAGGTAGCCGTAGGGGAACCTGCGGCTGGATCACCTCCTTAAAAACTAAAGGCCTTGATCTAGCTTCAACCGAAGCCGGAAACATCAGGTCCAACTCGACGAAAAGCGTAGCAAATGTTCGCACTTGCGAGTTCCCACACGAATGGTTTGTTGCTGCAAAAAAGCGCTGGGTCTGTAGCTCAGTTGGTTAGAGCGCACCCCTGATAAGGGTGAGGTCGGTGGTTCAAATCCACCCAGACCCACCAATATGAGATAGACGAGCCCGCAGCCGTTTTGGTGATGCGCAATTTTGCGAAGCACGCTCACGTAAGGGTCGTCTCTCGGCGCTTCATTTGGGGCCGTAGCTCAGCTGGGAGAGCGCCTGCCTTGCACGCAGGAGGTCAGGAGTTCGATCCTCCTCGGCTCCACCATTACTAACCGTTACTTATGCTGCTATGAACCGAAGCTACATCTGAGACTTCCTGTGCCTCGAGCATGTTGGAGCGTTCAGATGTAGGTTTGCTGCTACTTGCACAAATTCTTGCTCTTTAACAATTCAGAGATAGCCGCGAAGTTATGCATTTCCTATTTTGGAAATTGTTGTAACGACGCGGGTACAAAAATTTTTTCTAGATATGTCTTAGTATTCTTTATCGGTAAGTTAGGTGGGTCATAGAAACACCAAACGAACCGCATCAACGTAATCGAGACAAGCGCCATGGGTGATTGTTTTGTGAAAGTTGAAAAAAGAAGGCCAAAAACGTACTTAAGGAGCCCTAGTTTAGGCGACCACCGGCAATCACTCTGTGAATGCTGGAAAGACGCTGAACAGCGTAAATCTTAAGTATGTTATTGATGAATAAATATGATGAATGGAAGAACCATTAATCCACGCCAAAGTCAGGTGTTAAACCGTGAAGTTGGTTAAAAACGCATCGTTCAGGCGATACATTGGATTATATGGTCAAGCATAAAAGTGCATCTGGTGGATGCCTTGGCAGCTGAAGGCGATGAAGGACGTTGTAGCCTGCGATATGCCTCGGGGAGTCGGCAAACAGACTTTGATCCGGGGATTTCCGAATGGGGAAACCCATCCCACTTGTGGGATATCTGCACCTGAATACATAGGGTGTAGAAGCGAACTTGGGGAACTGAAATATCTAAGTACCCAAAGGAAAAGAAATCAACCGAGATTCCCTCAGTAGCGACGAGCGAACGGGGAGCAGCCCTTAAGTCAATATCTTGTTAGTGGAAGCTTCTGGAAAGTTGCGCGATACAGGGTGATAGCCCCGTACACGAAAACAAGTTATGGATGAAATCGAGTAGGACGGGGCACGTGAAACCTTGTCTGAACATGGGGGGACCATCCTCCAAGGCTAAATACTCTCAGCTGACCGATAGTGAACCAGTACCGTGAGGGAAAGGCGAAAAGAACCCCTGTGAGGGGAGTGAAATAGAACCTGAAACCGGATGCATACAAGCAGTGGGAGCACCTCTCGGGGTGTGACTGCGTACCTTTTGTATAATGGGTCAGCGAGTTATTTTTACTGGCAAGGTTAACCGTATAGGGGAGCCGTAGGGAAACCGAGTCTTAATAGGGCGCTTTAGTCGGTAGGAATAGACCCGAAACCGGGCGATCTAGCCATGGGCAGGTTGAAGGTTGAGTAACATCAACTGGAGGACCGAACCCACTAATGTTGAAAAATTAGGGGATGACCTGTGGTTAGGAGTGAAAGGCTAATCAAGCCCGGAGATAGCTGGTTCTCCTCGAAATCTATTTAGGTAGAGCCTCTCGTATCACCATCGGGGGTAGAGCACTGTTTGGGCTAGGGGGTCACCTAGACTTACCAACCCCATGCAAACTCCGAATACCGATGAGTGCAGCGAGGGAGACACACGGCGGGTGCTAACGTCCGTCGTGGAAAGGGAAACAACCCAGACCGCCAGCTAAGGTCCCTAAATTACAGTTAAGTGGGAAACGATGTGGGAAGGCCCAGACAGCCAGGAGGTTGGCTTAGAAGCAGCCACCCTTTAAAGAAAGCGTAATAGCTCACTGGTCGAGTCGGCCTGCGCGGAAGATGTAACGGGGCTAAAACTGTATACCGAAGCTGCGGATGCATACTTTGTATGCATGGTAGAGGAGCGTTCTGTACGCCTGTGAAGTCGAATCGTAAGGTTCGGTGGAGGTATCAGAAGTGCGAATGCTGACATGAGTAACGATAAAGGAGGTGAAAATCCTCCTCGCCGAAAGACCAAGGTTTCCTGCGCAACGTTCATCGGCGCAGGGTTAGTCGGCCCCTAAGGCGAGGCCGAAAGGCGTAGTCGATGGGAAACAGGTTAATATTCCTGTACCAATTGTAGCTGCGATGGGGAGACGGAGAAGGCTAGGCTGGCCTGGTGATGGTTATCCAGGTTTAAGCACGTAGGCTGGGAACTTAGGTAAATCCGGGTTTCTAAGGCCGAGATGTTATGACGAACCGAGCTTATACGCTTGGGAAGTAGTTGATGCCATGCTTCCAAGAAAATCCTCTAAGCTTCAGGCTATAAATGACCGTACCCCAAACCGACACAGGTGGTCGGGTAGAGAATACCAAGGCGCTTGAGAGAACTCGGGTGAAGGAACTAGGCAAAATGGCACCGTAACTTCGGGAGAAGGTGCGCCGCCGACGGTGATCGGACTTGCTCCGTAAGCTGTTGGCGGTCGAAGATACCAGGTGGCTGCGACTGTTTATTAAAAACACAGCACTCTGCAAACACGTAAGTGGACGTATAGGGTGTGACGCCTGCCCGGTGCCGGAAGGTTAATTGATGGGGTTAGTCTCTTCTTGTAAGAGGCGAAGCTCTTGATCGAAGCCCCGGTAAACGGCGGCCGTAACTATAACGGTCCTAAGGTAGCGAAATTCCTTGTCGGGTAAGTTCCGACCTGCACGAATGGCGTAACGATGGCCACACTGTCTCCACCCGAGACTCAGTGAAATTGAAATCGCGGTGAAGATGCCGTGTACCCGCGGCTAGACGGAAAGACCCCGTGCACCTTTACTATAGCTTCACACTGGACTTTGGCTTAATTTGTGTAGGATAGGTGGGAGACTTTGAAGCAGCGACGCTAGTCGTTGTGGAGTCGTCCTTGAAATACCACCCTGATTACGTTGAGGTTCTAACTTAGGTCCATTATCTGGATCGAGGACAGTGTGTGGTGGGTAGTTTGACTGGGGCGGTCTCCTCCCAAAGAGTAACGGAGGAGTACGAAGGTACACTCACCATGGTCGGAAATCATGGAATGCGTATAAAGGCAGAAGTGTGCTTGACTGCGAGCCCGACGGGGCGAGCAGGGACGAAAGTCGGTCTTAGTGATCCGGTGGTTCTGTATGGAAGGGCCATCGCTCAACGGATAAAAGGTACGCCGGGGATAACAGGCTGATACCGCCCAAGAGTTCACATCGACGGCGGTGTTTGGCACCTCGATGTCGGCTCATCACATCCTGGGGCTGAAGCCAGTCCCAAGGGTATGGCTGTTCGCCATTTAAAGTGGTACGCGAGCTGGGTTTAGAACGTCGTGAGACAGTTCGGTCCCTATCTGCCGTGGGCGTATGAGATTTGAGAGGAGCTGCTCCTAGTACGAGAGGACCGGAGTGGACGAACCTCTGGTGTTCCGGTTGTCACGCCAGTGGCATTGCCGGGTAGCTATGTTCGGAAGGGATAACCGCTGAAAGCATCTAAGCGGGAAGCCCCCCTCAAGATGAGATCTCACTAATCTAGCGATTCTAAAGGGCCCTCGAAGACTACGAGGTTGATAGGCAGGGTGTGTAAGCGCTGTGAGGCGTTGAGCTAACCTGTACTAATTGCCCGTGAGGCTTGACCATATAATCAAATGTATTCAAGCCGATGCGAACGCATCACCCTAGAGCCAAATTAAGCCGAAATACTGTGCTTAAGGGTATCTAGGTAGCAAGTTGTCAAAAAGCCGCTAAGACATATCAGAAAGTGGTCACCTAGGTGGTCCGCTTAGAAAAATAGAATCAAACCGAAGAACAGTTATGGCGTAAGCCTTGGTGTTCTGAGCTATCTCCGAACTGTTTCATCTGTTGACACAGATGTTCCCCGAACACTTGCGGCACAGCTGCAAGGCTCTGCATAGCAGAGAACGGTTTGTCTGACGAAAATAGCGAGCTGGAACCACCTGATCCCATATCGAACTCAGAAGTGAAACGGTTTAGCGCCGATGGTAGTGTGGGGTTTCCCCATGTGAGAGTAGGACATCGTCAGGCTTTATATCAAACGCCCCGATCCTCGCGCAGGCTCGGGGCGTTTTTTTATGGGTTCTTTATGTATGCCGAGATAAATCAAGCGCTTGAATCCCTCCGTCGAAACGGTGCTCTGCCTCTTACAGAATGGCCGAAAGGCGCGCCAGTCACTCCCAGAGATCTGGATCTGGTTGAACGCAGGGGCGAATGGGTACGCGTTGATCAAGTAGAGGAACTCGATCTTGCCTATCTTCGGCGTATCGCCAAGGACCTTAGCTTAGAGGTCGAAATAGAGTATTTCCCCGTTGTGGGTTCTACCAACCGTATGCTCGTTGAGAGGGCCGGTTCGGAGGAACTGAGCAATGTACTGTTGACGTGCGACTATCAGCACGCAGGACGTGGCCGGCGAGGTCGTAACTGGATCAGTCCCTACGCACGAAATCTAGCCTTTAGTTTTGGTCATCGCTCGGAAAAAGCCCTGCATGAGCTTGGAGGCTTGAGTTGCGTGGTTGGTTTAGCAATCACTGATGCGCTTGCCGATCTAGGCTTATCCAATCCGAATGTGAAATGGCCGAACGATGTGTGGATGGAGGGAAATAAATTGGCTGGTGTGCTGGTCGAACTGATCAATTCGGGGGCTGGCACGCTAGTGGTCATCGGCGTCGGTCTAAATGTCGCGCTCACGGACGCAGAGCGGATGCAGATCGACCAACCCGTGATTGATCTGGTCAGCTGCGGCATAAAGAGAGCAAGAAACGACCTCTTGATCGACGTGGTCGGCAAGGTGACGTCTTACCTGGAGCATTTTGAAAACAACGGATTTGCCCCATTCATAGGGGCGTTTAATGCTGTGCATGCCCTTCATCAGAAACAAGTAAGCGTGCATCGTGCTGGCATCCATATTTGCGAAAATCATGTGTGCGGTATGTTCAGTTTGTTCTTCGATCTCGATCATGCCAACAACTACGAAGACGTATCGAGCTCAAATATTGAGCGCTTCAATCGATTCTTCCACAAGATGCTGGATGGCGGCATCTACTTGGCACCCTCTGCCTTCGAGGCGGGTTTTATCAGCGCCAAACATACCGATGATGTGATTGAAACCACACTTTCCGCCGCCGAAGTCGCGTTTGCCGACTTGGCTACAAATTAAAACCTCTTGGAGCAAAGATGACTCAACTTTTTGGCCTTGGCAACGCAATCGTAGATGTAGAAGTGAATGTCGAGGATGCCTTCTTAACCGCCCAAAATCTGCCAAAAGGGCAAATGACTCTTGTCGATTCAGATCAGATTCGTTCCCTTACCTCTGCGCTTGAGGGTTTACAGATGCATCGTTGCAGTGGCGGATCCGCAGCGAATACAGTCTTCGCAGCAACAGGATTCGGTTTAAAAACCAGTTACACCTGTAAAGTCGCCGACGATGTGAATGGCCGCTACTTCACCGAGGAAATGGGCGCTGCCGGCATCACTCTGAATTCCAGTTGTTTGACCGCAGACACTACCGCCAGTTCAGGGCAGTGTTTGGTCATGATCAGTGATGACGCCGAGCGCACCATGTGCACTGATTTAGGTATCTCTGCCAGTCTGGCTGCGCGTGATTTGGACGAAGCGCAACTCAGCAAAGCTGAGATCTATTATGTGGAAGGCTATCTAAGCTCCTCCGAAGAGGGCACAGCAGCAGCAATGGCGGCACACACCGTTGCCAGCGCGCACAACGTAAAAACCGCCGTGTCGTTATCCGATATTTCCATGGTCACCATATTTAAAGAAAATCTGCTACGGATTCTCGGAAACGGCGTCCACAGTTTATTTTGCAACGAGGAAGAAGCGCTGAGTTGGGCCAGTACTGACCGCTTGGATGTGGCCATTGCAGAACTTAAAGACATCGCCCAAGAGGTCTACATCACCCTCGGCGCCAACGGATCTGCAGTGATCGATCAAGCCGGACACCAGCAACAAGCGCCAGGCTTAGCGGTTACTCCTATTGACACCAACGGAGCTGGCGACATCTACGCCGGAGCCTGTTTGGCAGCGCGCAGCCAAGGTGCTGAAAGCATAGACGCTGCGCGATTCGCCAATCATGCAGCAGCGCACCTGATTGCTCAGTACGGCGCCAGACTGAAAACTTTGCAAGCTTACGCAGAATTGAAAAAGTCATTCGGCCAATAGCGATTAGTCAATCGTCAAACATGAAATCCAGACGATGGCTCAATGTCATCATTTGCAGGTCCGTTTGACAACCATAGGCGAGAATTTCCATACCCTGCTGCGCTGCCAGTTTCAGAGCCTTGGAATAGTCCGGATCGATATCGTAGGCAGGACAGACTCTATGCACGCCCATATGTTGTACACAAAAGAGCAGAATGCCCCGAGCACCCTGTTGCACTTGAGTTTGTAACTCTTTTACGTGTTTGAGTGCCCGAGTACTGACCGCATCTGGAAATGCTCCCAAACCATCTTCAAGATGCAATGTGACGCTCTTCACTTCGACAAACGTGGTGCGCCCACCTTGGGCAAGCTGGAAGTCGAATCGCCCTGCGCCACCAGGAATTGCAGCCTCTGGTTTGACCTGATCTATGGTCAAAGACCCCACTTCTGATATACGCCCATTGAGCAGTGCATCCGCCACCAAATTGTTCGCGCGCCCTGTATTTACGCTTACCAATCCATGTTCAGTCTCAACAAACTCAAGGGTATGGGGATATTTGCGTTTTTGATTATCCGAACGCGAGTAGTAAATCTTACTCCCAGGCTCAGCGCATCCTGTCATGGCTCCCGTATTGGGACAATGAATGGTTAACTGTTTTCCATTGATGTCTGTGATGTCTGCCAAAAATCTTTTGTAGCGACGCACTAAAGTGCCGGCTTGCATCTCAGGAAGTTTCAACGCATCACACCCCAATCTCGCAATGCAATCGCCATGCGTTCAAGCCCAAGATCAATCGAGTCGTCACCTGTGGTGTATGCAAACCTTACAAACTGATCGCTGCGATACGCCCCAAAGTCTTTGCCCGGCGTTACCGCCACCTGATGATCCTCAATCAACCGCCAACAGAATTCTTCACTTGGTATACCTGTATGCGATACATCAACGTATAAATAGAAAGCACCCTCCGGCATCACGGGAATTTTGAAACCTAAATCTATAAGTCCTTTAGCCAATCGCTGCGCACGCTGCGCGAACTCGGTTGCTCGTTGTTCATGAATCACCATAGCCTCCCTAGAGAATGCAGCCAGTGCCGCGTTCTGGGCAATGGAGCTCGGTGAGATCACTAGATTCTGAGCCAGCTTTGTAAAACGCTCTTGCGCATTTTCCGGGATCACCACCCAACCTAGGCGCCAACCCGTCATACCAAAAAATTTGGAGAAGCTATTCAACACAAGTAAATCGTCATTGACCTGCAGGCCAGAACTATAGGGTGAGTTACCGTAGACCAAGCCTTGATAGATTTCGTCAAGAATCACAAAACCACGCTGCTGCTTAACCCAGTCACTGATTCGCGCAAGTTCATTAGCAGCCAACATGGTGCCGGTCGGGTTCGAAGGGGACGCCAACAAAATACCTTTTGTATTGTCTTCCCAAGCGTTTTGAACATCTGGCAATGTCAGTTGAAAACCATGCTCAGCTTCGAGGTGGATTGCTTTAGTTGCAGCTCCGACTAGTCGAGCAAACACCTTGTTACACGGGTACCCCGGGTCCGTGATTAACATGACATCACCGGGATCCAGCAACAATCCGGCCAGCAAAACCAATCCACCGCTGGCGCCGCTGGTGATCTGTATTCGCGATACAGCAATATCCAGACCTTGTTTGGCGTAGTACTTTGAAATCTTTTCTCGCAGGGGTAAGACGCCTTGGGCGGGAGTATATTTGGTTTTTCCTTCCTGAAGCGCGGCTATGCCTGCTTTAACTATCGGTTCCGCGGTTACAAAATCCGGCTCCCCCACCTCAAAGTGGACTACTTGTTTTCCCTCGGCCTCGAACTCTGAAGCACGCTGCAACAACTGCATGACGGTGAAGGGATTGATCTCTGAACTACGTACCGAATACATGAAAAGACCTGCTTTTTAATGAAAAGTGAGTGTGCATCAATTGTCCAAAAAGCGCGCATTCACAAATGAGGCTACACGGCGAAAATACTATGGTCATTCATTCTTTGTTCTGGTAGGTTACGCGCCCTTCGTATTTACGGGTTCTGCACCAAGGCCCAACTGAGGATCGATTATGGCGGCTGACGCTAAAGCTAAAACAGCAACCAAAAAACGCACTACAACACCTGCGAAAAAGAAAAAAGCGGCAACCGCAATAGACTCTCCCTTTCGCAACTTCACCCCTTACAAGCCGAAGCGCAACGAAGAATATATGAGTGAAGGTCAGCTCGCCCATCTTCGCGAAATGCTTGTAAGCTGGCGACGCGACCTGATGGAGGAAGTCGACCGAACGGTGAATCACATGCAAGATGAAGCCGCGAACTTTCCCGACCCTGCCGATCGCGCCACCCAGGAAGAAGAGTTCAGCATAGAACTTCGTACCCGCGACCGCGAACGCAAGTTAATAAAGAAGATCGACGGCACTATTGAGCGTCTTGACCAGGACGACTATGGCTACTGTGACACCTGCGGCATCGAAATCGGCCTGCGCCGACTGGAAGCTCGGCCCACTGCGACGCAATGTGTGGATTGCAAAGCCTTAGATGAGATCAAGGAGCGTCAGCTCCACGGCTAGGGTTCGCTCCCGTAGGTGAATCGCTGACTTCGTGCCTTGTTCACTGGCCGTTTCGCTCCTTCCCCTACCGGCCCATTGCACATGGGCAGTTTGATCACCGCATTAGCCAGCTACTGCGACATCAAGCAAGCTGGTGGCCAATGGTTGGTGCGCATAGATGATTTAGACCCACCGAGACAAGACCCCAATGCAGTCGCATCCATTATCCGCTCTTTGACCGTACACGGGCTGCAATCCGATCGACCCATCGAATTTCAAAGCAACCACGCTACGCACTACGATGCGGCATTAAAGAAACTCCAACCGCATCTGTTTTATTGCCGATGCAGTCGTCGGCAATTGCGAGGTCTCGGTCGTTATCCTGGCACGTGTCGGAACCAAAAGACCTTTGTTGAAAACAGTGCGGTACGCATCAACATGCAGGACGGCGAGCAAAGCTTTGATGACGGCTTTCTGGGACCTTTGAATATCGACCTTGCGACTCAGTTGGGGGATTTTATTGTCCGCCGGAGGGATGGCCTTATTGCCTATAACTTAGCCACGGCAGTCGACGACGGTCGCGGTATTACTCACGTTTTGCGCGGTCAAGATTTATTGCCTGTGACGGCACCACAGCGCTACCTAATGACGCTGCTAAATCTACCACTACCCGAATACGCTCACATTCCGTGCCTGGAATTCGAAGACGGAAGCAAACTGTCAAAACAAACTCATGCGCCTGCCCTTAAGGACGAAACCGCTGCACAAAATCTTGTCGATGCTTTGTGGTATCTGGGTTTTAGTGTTCCCGAAGACACCAAGAGCGTTCCGCTGATTTTAAACTGGGCTTTAGAGCACTTTAATCCGGCAGCGATTCCAAAGCGCCTGCCCAAATACCGCTCGTCTAGAGTCTAATTGCGTGCACGCCCAAGACGGCGACGACGACGCACAGCTTTGTTACCATCTCAGCGTATGACTGATCTTTTGCTCATTGACACCAACCAAGATCGCAGCAGTTCACTTTCAGAGCAGCTCGCGTCTCAGGGTATGCAAGTTAAAGAGGCGGCTGAATTGGGTAATTTGGCTTTGGGACAGTTCGACTGTTTGTTGTTGGATCGCGCTGCCGCACCGGAGGATCTTTATAGTGTTACTGAGCAGTTGCCCGTTGTTGTGATCGCTGACGACGGCAACATAGCGGATGCCGTCGGCGCCATGCACCGCGGCGCCAAAGACTACTTGCAACGACCCATAGAATTGGATGAATTAATGGCGGCGATCGAACGCGCCTGCGCGTATCCACCCAATACGGCCAGCGTGTCTGCAGCTGGTATGGAGCTCATTGGGTCCTCTGAAAACACTCAAACCCTTCGCAAACGCATAGAGAAAGTCGGCCCAAGCGATTCACCTGTGTTAATACTCGGCCAATCGGGCACCGGCAAAGAGTTGGTGGCTCGGGCGTTACACGCAGCCAGTCGTCGAGCGCGTGCGCCAATGATTACCCTGAATTGTGCAACGGTGCCGGAAAATTTAATTGAGACCGAACTGTTTGGTGTTGAGCCTTTCGGCACAACTCAAACAGGCGGTAAAGGCCTGGTTGAAGCAGCTCACGGCGGCACGCTTTTCTTGGATGAAATAGCGGAACTGAGTCCTAGTGCACAGGCTAAACTTATTCACGTGGTGCAAGGCGAAAACAGAAAAGTGGGCAGCGCTCGATCCAGCCCTGTCGATGTACGAATCATCGCGGCGACTCATAGAGACCTACAAGCCCTAACTGAATCCGGCGATTTCCGATCGGATCTTTTCTATCGCCTGAATGTACTGACGTTTCAACTCTCCCCTTTGAAGAACCGCCATGAGGACATTTTAGAAATCGGCGAGTGGTTATTAAACCAAGCCTGCTTGCGGCTGGACAAAAGTAATCTCACCTTGGGCGACTCGGCTAAAGAAACCATGCTTTCTTACCATTGGCCCGGCAATGTGCGCGAGCTAGGTAACGCCATCGAACGGGCGGTAATCTTGTCAGACGACGATACCGAGATTACGCCAAGCCTTTTGGCGATCGAAGCAGATCCGATATCCGAGTTTGTCTCGAGCACAACTGAGCCTGATACAGAGCAAACTTCATTGGAGGATTACTTCGTGAGGTTTGTTCAAGAACACCAGGATCAACTGACCGAGACAGAACTGGCTGAAAAATTAGGCATCAGCCGTAAAAGTCTGTGGGAACGCCGCCAAAGATTGAATATCCCACGCAAGAAGACACGCAAACGCGGCCCCAGAATAGACACCGGAGCCAACCACTGAATTCAGTAACGGCACTACGTACAACCGAGCACGCCATTGACTACGCTCAGTTGGATCACGATGCATTGGATGTTATCCAACAACTCAACGCCCACGGTTTTACGGCACTACTGGTTGGCGGTTGCATCCGCGATGCCCTGTGTGGCATGCAGCCTAAAGATTTTGATGTCGCCACAGATGCACCCTTGGACGAGGTAAAACGAATATTCCGTCGGTCCCGAATAGTTGGCCGACGCTTTCCGATCGCTCATGTTCGATACGGGCGCAACCTCATCGAGGTATCGACGTTCCGTCAGTCCGTATCAGAGAATATCGAGCACGATGCCCAAGGCATGATTCTGCGCGATAAAGCCTACGGCACTCTGCAAGAAGATGCTTTTCGACGCGACTTTAGTATCAATGCACTGTATTTCGACCCCAACAACAATGAAATCATCGACTACGTGGGCGGACTGGAGGACCTTGCAGCAGGCGAAGTAAAACTCATTGGTGATCCAACCGTGAGGCTGGCAGAAGATCCTGTGCGCATACTGCGCGCTGTGCGCTTCGCTAACAAACTTGGATTTAGCCTCGACCCACGCATTATCGAGCTTTTCGAGGATAGTGCTCGGCGTCTGACTGCAATTCCGCCAGCGCGTCTTTTTGATGAGTTTTTAAAAATGTTTTTGACCGGTTACGGAGAGAACATCTGGCAGCACATCCGTCATACCGGGATCGCTAGAGTGCTGTTTCCTACCTGCAATCCGAACAGCCACTTGATCAGCGCCGCGATGCGCAATACTGACGAGCGGATCAAAAACGGTCTTTCAGTTACGCCGGGGTTTTTAGTGGCAGTACTGCTGTGGGAGGACTTTAGAGCGAGATCAGCGGAACAGCGCCTGAACGATGAGGACCCGGCTTTCGCGACACTGCGTAACCAACAACAAACCATCGCAATTCCAAGACGTTTTGGTAGTTTCGCCAAAGAAACCTGGATGACCCAGGATCGCTTAATCAAACGCAACCCCAGAACCATCAGCCGCCTCATTCAACACAAGCGATTCCGAGCTGGCTTTGACTTCCTGTGTCTGCGGGCGAAGAGCGAGACCGACCTAGCTGAGAGTGCACAGTGGTGGACAACCTTTCAAGAGCAAGACGAGGCGACCCAACAAAGCATGATTGCTGCCTTGCCGAAGCCTCAACGTAAAAGACGCCGACGTAGCAAACGTCGTAGCCCAGAGTAAGCCGACTCCTGACTGCACCCTTGGCCGTTATGCGCTACAAATGGTTGAACACCTGTCGACCCTTGTACATAGTTACCCCTTGTCCATTAGCCTGGTAACACCGTGCCTTTAAGCGTTGAAACTTCAAGCTCAGGTCGACCAGAACCGCCCGTTGATCCGCTAGTGCCTAGTAATCAACGCGGTATTTTGCCCGGCTTTATTGCTGTGGAAGGACCAATCGGTGTCGGCAAAACCACGCTGGCAAAACGTTTGGCTGACTCCCTGGGTTACCCGTTAATGCTGGAGCCAGTGACCGAGAACCCTTTCTTGGACCGCTTCTATACCGAGGGCGCCAGTCAGGCCCTTCCCACGCAGCTGTTCTTTCTACTACACCGAGCACGACAATTGGCGGATATGCCTTCAGGTGGATTGCTTGATCAAAGTTTAGTGGCGGATTTTTTGATGGAGAAGGATGAGTTATTTGCCAAACTGACTCTGGATGCGCATGAATTCTCTCTATATAAACAAATTCACACCAGCTTGAAGCTGCAACCACCCAAACCCGATCTTGTAATCTATTTGCAAGCACCCACCGACGTATTACTGCAACGAATCCAACGCCGAGGGCTCGAATCTGAGCTACAGATTGATGCCGACTATTTAGCATCCTTATCAGAGAGCTACACCGAGTTCTTCCATTATTACGACGACGCACCGCTGCTGGTGGTAAACGCGGCGGAAATCGACTTTGCCAACAACGACATACATTTCGACCACCTGTTTGAGCACGTTCTAAATATGGAAGGGAGTCGGCAGTTTTTTAACCCCAACCCAACGCTTCTATAACCTTCAGGGCCATAGTATTGACCATCTGGAAAACACTGCACGCCCATAGCTTAGGCCTGCGTAATTTGTCGACCGCAAGCCTGTGTAAAGACGCTTCGCGCAACGATCGCTTGACCTTCGATATGGCCGGCTGCCACTTCGATTTAACGCAACAACGCATCGATCAAGATGCCCTCGACCAGCTTTTTCAGCTGGCAGATCGTGCAAATTTCGACCGTCTTAGACACGCCTTGTTTGCTGGCAACAAAATCAATCTCAGCGAAGACAGAGCTGTTTTGCACATGGCGTTACGTGATGGTGCGCCACATATTGACCCTGCTCTGATTGCTGACGTTAAGTCGGTGCGCAACAAACTTTATACCTGCGCAGAGAGTATTCGCTCGGGTACTTGGCGCGGCTACACTAATAAGCCGATCCGCAACGTAGTACATATTGGCATCGGCGGTTCCCACCTCGGCCCAGAGTTGGTTACCGAGGCTCTGCACGAATATGCCACTACAAACCTTGATATTCGTTTTGTGGCGAATATTGACGGTTATGATCTGAGTCGTGCACTGAAAAGCTTAGATCCTGAAACCACTTTATTCATTGTGGCCTCTAAATCTTTCTCAACATTAGAAACCCTGGAAAACGCGCGCAGTGCGCGTGCTTGGTTTCTAGAGCGAACGTGCAATACCGAAGCCATCGCCAAGCACTTTGTCGGTATAACAAACAACGTCAGCGCCGCAATAGAATTTGGACTGTCTAACGATAATATTTTCCCAATGTGGGACTGGGTGGGAGGCCGTTATTCGTTATGGTCGGCCATGAGCTTGCCCGCGGTAATTGCGATTGGCAGCGAAAATTTTGATCGCCTGCTCGAGGGCGCAGCTCGGGTGGACAGTCATTTCTCAGCTAGCCTGGCCTCCGAAAATCTGCCACTGACCTGGGCCCTCGTGGGTATTTGGAACTACAACGTTCTGAACTGCCAAAGCCTAGCAGTGCTGAGCTACGACCAGCGTTTGCGCCTACTGCCCGACTACCTACAACAGCTAGAGATGGAAAGTAACGGCAAATCTGTTGATCGCCATGGCAAACCCCTCTCTCACAGCACCATGCCGATACTATGGGGCGGCTGCGGCACTAACGGCCAACACGCTTACCATCAATTGTTACATCAAGGCACAGCGGCTTTTGCTGCCGACATCGTCATGGTCGCCAACGACAATCTTAGGTTATCCACACATAGAAATTGGTTGAATGCAAACGCCCTGGCGCAAGCCCAGGCTCTGGCAGAAGGGTTTGAGCCAGAATCGCAGCAAGAATTTCATAAGACAGTGCACGGAAAACGGCCTATTTCCATCGTGCTGTTGGACAATCTCGGACCGAAACAACTGGGTGCTCTGCTGGCAGTTTACGAGCACAAGGTGTTTTGCCAAGGCGCTTTGTGGAACATAAACTCGTTTGATCAATGGGGCGTGGAACTTGGCAAAGCCCTTGCCGGGCCGATCTATCAAAGTTTGAGTGCAATAGAAGCAAATAACACCGCGAGCAGTACTGTCACAGATCAATTGATCACGAGACTGCGCAAGCATTCAAAGCCATAGCGTTACATTTCAATCTTTAGAGGGAAGCATCATGAGCGATTTATTCGACATCCCCGCCAAAATAGCCGAACGGTGTTTAATCAATCCGGCCCAGTACCAAGCTATGTATAAGCGCTCCATAGACGACCCCGATGCTTTTTGGTCTGAGCAAGCCGACGCCTTTTTAGATTGGATTCAACCCTGGAGCGAGGTGTCTGAGGCCGACATGGCACAGGGACGAATCGCCTGGTTCAAGGGTGGGGCCTTAAACGTTAGCGTTAACTGTATCGACCGTCATCTGCCGGCCCGAGCCGAACAAACCGCCATCATTTGGGAAGGCGACGACCCTTCCGACGATACCCACATCAGCTATCAGGAACTCTACCAACGAGTTTGCCAACTTGCTAACGGCTTACGCGAACGCGGCGTCAAGAAGGGCGACAGAGTTTGCATCTACATGCCAATGATTCCAGAGGCCGCTTACGCAATGCTCGCATGTGCACGTATTGGCGCCATTCACAGCGTTGTCTTCGGCGGCTTTTCACCCCAATCCCTACAAGACCGAATACTGGATTCTGACTGTCAAACAGTAATTACTGCTGACGAAGGTGTGCGTGGCGGCCGAAAAATACCGCTTAAAGAGAATGTCGACGAAGCCTTAAGAAGCTGCCCAAATGTTCACAGCGTAATTACGGTGAAGCGCACCGGCAACGAGATACCGTGGAATGCCGATCGTGATGTTTGGTATGACGACTTAACCGCTCACCAAGCGACCACCGCCGACCCAGAGGTTATGGATGCCGAAGACCCGCTTTTCATCCTGTATACCTCTGGTTCCACAGGCCAACCCAAGGGTGTACAACATTCCAGCGCTGGATATTTGCTGCATGCAGCAATGACGCATAAATACGTTTTCGATTATCAGGATGGCGATATTTATTGGTGCACAGCCGATGTCGGCTGGATTACCGGACACTCCTATATTGTTTACGGTCCTTTAGCCAACGGCGCCACAACCCTTATGTTTGAAGGCGTACCTACTTATCCAGATGCGTCACGCTGCTGGCAGGTCATCGACAAACACCAGGTAAATGTTTTCTACACCGCACCAACGGCACTACGACAACTAATGGCTCAGGGCGACGATTACGTAACCAGCAGCTCCAGAGCATCGCTGCATTTGTTGGGCAGTGTCGGCGAACCCATCAATCCGGAAGCTTGGGATTGGTATCACCGTGTAGTTGGGGAACGCCGTTGCCCAATTGTGGACACTTGGTGGCAAACTGAAACTGGCGGCATCATGATCACGCCGCTACCTGGCGCTACCGCCCTCAAACCCGGTTCGGCAAGCCTACCTTTCTTCGGCGTGCAGCCCGCGTTAATGGACGCAGAAGGCCATTTAATAGAAGAGCAAGCAGCATCAGGCAATCTGGTTATAACCGGTTCCTGGCCAGGACAGATTCGTTCGGTTTACGGCGACCATCAGCGCGTCATCGACACCTACTACAGCACTTATAAGGGTTATTACTTCACTGGTGATGGCGCTCGAAGAGACGAAGACGGTTACTACTGGATTACCGGCCGCGTCGACGACGTGATGAACGTATCCGGTCATCGTATCGGCACAGCGGAAGTAGAAAGTGCATTGGTTCTTCATCCAAGCGTCGCAGAAGCAGCCGTTGTAGGGTTCCCGCACGACCTCAAGGGCGAGGGCATCTATGCCTACGTCACGTTGATGCAAGGCGATAACAAAGAGGCCGAAAAACTGCGAGAAGAACTGATCGCTATGGTAAGAAAAGAAATTGGACCGATTGCCAAACCAGATGCCATACAGTGGGCACCAGGTCTGCCAAAAACACGTTCGGGCAAGATAATGCGCAGGATCTTGCGCAAAATTGCTGCAAACGAATTGGATAACCTTGGAGACACCTCGACCCTCGCGGATCCAAGCGTAGTGGACGACTTAATCGCCAACCGAATCACTCAGGCATAAAAAAGCCGGCTTTCGCCGGCTTTTCACTCAACTGTCGTCGCGCATAACTCTTAGGAATCTTGAGCTTCCTGATAGTTTTCCAACTCCTTGATAGACAGTTTGATGCGTCCGCGCTGATCCACATCTAGCACAACCACTTCGACTTCCTGACCTTCGGACAAGTAATCGGTGACGTTCTCAACTCGCTCTTCAGCGATTTGAGAAATGTGTAGTAAGCCATCTTTACCTGGCAAGATGTTTACAAAGGCACCGAAGTCTACGATGCGCTCAACCTTACCTTTATAAATACGACCCACTTCCGCTTCTGCAGTGATTTCCTGGATGCGATTGACCGCTGCGTCCTTAGCTGCGCCGTCTTCAGCGTAGATACGTACACTGCCATCGTCATTGATATCCACTTCTGCACCCGTCTCTTCAACGATAGAGCGAATGGTCGCGCCGCCCTTACCGATAATGTCGCGGATTTTGTCGGGATGAACATTCAGAGTCACCATGGCTGGTGCGTTGGCAGACAACTCTTCACGAGATGCGCTGATGACCTTGTTCATTTCTTCAAGAATATGTACACGCGCTTCAAAGGCCTGAGCTAATGCCGCTTCCATAATCTCTTCCGTGATGCCATCAATCTTGATGTCCATCTGCAACGCGGTAACACCTGCAGCGGTACCGGCCACCTTAAAGTCCATGTCCCCTAGATGATCTTCATCACCCAAGATGTCGGTCAAGACCGCATAGCGATTGCCTTCTTTCACCAGTCCCATGGCAACACCCGCAACCGGCTCTTTCACGGGCACGCCTGCGTCCATAAGTGCAAGCGAGGTGCCGCAAACACTGGCCATGGAGCTTGATCCATTAGATTCGGTAATCTCTGAAACCACGCGCACGGTGTATGGGAAGTCTTCGGAATTTGGCAACGTGGCACTAACACCACGACGAGCCAACTTTCCGTGGCCAATTTCACGTCGTTTAGGACCGCTCATGAAACCCGCTTCACCCACACTGTATGGAGGAAAGTTGTAATGCAGCATAAAGGTGTCTTTATACGAACCTTCTAAAGCGTCGATCAGCGCTGCGTCACGCAACGTACCTAATGTCGCAACAACGAGAGCCTGGGTTTCACCACGGGTGAACAATGCCGAGCCATGAGCTTTGGGTAATACCCCAACCTCGACTTCAATTGGGCGCACGGTGCGCAGATCTCGGCCATCGATACGTGGCTCACCGTTCAACACCCTTTGTCGAACCAGGTCTTTTTCGACCTTACTGAACACACCTGCTACGTCGTCAGCACTGTGGCTGGCATCTTCTGCACCGGTCAATTTAGCAACGGCAGAATCTCGCAATTCTCTAACACGTTCCTGGCGTTCCATTTTATCGCTGATGCGATAGGCATCGCCAAGATCAGACTTAACGACGCCCTCAACTTGAGCAAACAAACTTTCGTCTTTCGCTTCTGGTTGCCAATCCCATCTTGGCTTACCAATCTCGCCCGCCAGCTCTGCAACTGCGGTAATAATTGCCTGCATTTCCTGATGTGCGAACAAAACCGCACCTAACATTTGGTCCTCGGACAGTTCTTTAGCTTCAGACTCCACCATCAGAACCGCAGAAGCGGTCCCAGCAACGGTCATATTCAGTTCCGAGGTTTCCAGCACATCGTAACCTGGGTTAAGTAAGTACTGACCGTCGACATAGCCCACTCGCGCGGCACCTATTGGCCCATCAAATGGAATACCAGAAATTGCTAATGCTGCTGATGTTCCGATCATCGCAGCAATATCCGGATCTTGGTTCTTATCCGTAGAAACCACGGTGCAGACAATCTGCACTTCGTTCATGAAACCCTTAGGGAACAGTGGACGAATAGGACGGTCTATCAGGCGAGAGGTGAGCGTTTCTTTCTCACTGGGCCGACCCTCTCGGCGGAAGAATCCGCCAGGGATTTTGCCTGCAGCATAAGTTTTTTCTTGGTAGTTAACCGTTAGCGGGAAAAAGTCTTGGCCAGGGCGTGCACTTTTGGCTCCCACCACAGTTGTTAACACGACGGTATCGCCGATGGTAACAACGACCGAACCGGTCGCTTGTTTGGCGATTTTATTGGTCTCAATAGTGACCTGCTGATCGCCAAACTGAAATTGTTTGGTTATTGGATTCAAATTGTATTCTCCGAGTCGGACCGCCGCTATTTGGGGCGGTCGTTTATTCATGATTGCTCGATATTGCTTAGCGACGTAGTCCGAGTCGCTTGATCAAATCACTGTAACGAGCGATGTCTTTGTTTTTCAGGTAGTCGAGTAATTTACGACGCTGATTAACCATTCTGATCAGACCACGACGAGAGTGGTGATCTTTGTGGTGTTCCTTGAAGTGTCCCTGCAAGGTGTTGATGTTGTGCGTCAGCAACGCAACCTGTACTTCTGGAGAGCCTGTGTCTCCTTCTTCAAGCTGATATTCCTTAACGATTTCCGCTTTGCTCTTGGCACTTAAAGCCATTTTTTTCTCCTTAATACGCTACTCAATTAGCAATGGAACCACGCATATTTACAGTCCCAAGGCTCTCTCTTCTAACCAACGCTCTAGTCGTGAACCACCAATCTACGGGGCGCGACTCGACCGTCGGCTAAAATTTCTCCAACGCCAAGAAAGCGGTCATCCGCATTCTCAGCAATTTCCATCAGCTGCACCCACCCTTCAAGAGGCGCATGTGCCACTTGTACTGGCTGACCTTGGCGCACAAAAAGAGCCGTGGTCTCTACCATCTTTACCGCCGGCCAATGCGCTACTGCACTGGCCATGGGCTGCAACAAGGCATCAAGGCCCTGCTGTGTGTCGATCTGGCGCAGCGCCTCTAGATCAAGCATGCTACTTTCGTGATACGGACCCGCCGCACGCCGATGTAACGCCTTAACATGGGCGCCGCACCCTAACGCATTACCTAAATCCTCGGCAATACTTCGTACATAAGTACCTTTACTGCAGTGCAGCTCAAGAGTGCACTCGTCGCCATTAAAGTTGCTCAATTCGTTACTGAACACAGTGACTTCGCGAACTTTTCGCTCAACTTCGATTCCCTGGCGGGCCAATTTGTAAAGCGGCTGACCATTATGTTTGAGCGCAGAGTACATCGGCGGTACCTGTCGAATCTTGCCTCGAAGCGCTGTTAGCGCGTTTTGCACATCATCGGCGGTGACGCCAACAGTGTCTTTGCGCTCAATCTCTTTGCCATCCGCATCACCGGTATCTGTAGTTGCGCCCAACTTTATGAGCGCGCAGTATCTTTTATCTGCATCCAACAGATACTTGGAGAACTTGGTCGCCTCACCAAAACACAGTGGCAACACGCCAGTGGCCAGCGGGTCAAGGCTGCCAGTGTGACCAACCTTTTGCGCCGCGAAAATTCTCTTCGCCTGCTGCACAGCATCGTTAGACGTCATACCCGCCGGTTTGTTCAGCACCAGCACGCCGTTCACCTTTCTACCGCGCCGAGCTCTACCCATCTTGATCCCGCCGACTTGTATCGCGCGCTACCGCATCACTGATGAGTTTTTCCAGCCGTGGTCCAGATTCCAGTAGTTCATCGTAGTGAAACCGCGGCTTGGGCGTCGTGCGCATCTTATGCCTCTTCGCCAGCTCAGAACGAAAAAAACCGGCCGCGCTGTTCAGCACTTCTAACAACTGTTGCTTTTGTTCCGCAGTTTCAGCGTCCAAAGATGATACGTAGATCTCAGCGTAAGAGAGGTCCTTACTTACTCGAACATCACTGACACTAACAAATGCCCCAACCCTCGGGTCACGCATCTGGGATTGTAAAATTCGCGCGATCTCATCACGAACAAAGTCGGCAACTCGTAAGTCACGCGACATAGCCGGCCGCTCCGTTCAATGCAACATGGGTGCGCATTCGACAATGCCCTTCGAGCTAGAGCTCGCGCGCGATTTCCTTGGTGTCAAAGACTTCGATAGAGTCGCCTGGACGTACATCGTTGTAATTGCGTACACCGATACCACATTCAGTACCGTTTCGAACGTCGTTCACATCATCTTTGAAGCGACGTAACGATTCTAACTCCCCTTCATAGATCACCACGTTATCCCGCAATACTCGAATGGGCTTATTACGATAGACCACACCTTCTACAACCATGCAGCCAGCAATTTGTCCGTAGCGAGGCGACTTGAACACATCACGTACCTCGGCGATGCCCACAATTTCTTCACGCACCTCTGGCGACAACATACCTGATAGGACGTTCTTTACGTCGTCCATGAGTTCGTAAATCACGCTGTAGTAGCGAAGGTCTACACCTTCTCTTTCTAGCAGCGTCTTAGCGCGCTTATCCGCACGCACGTTGAAACCAAAAACGGCAGCGCCGTAGGTAACCGCCATCGTGGCGTCAGATTCTGAGATTCCACCAACACCGGATCCGAGGACTTGTACTGAAACTTCATCGTTACCAATGTCTGCCATTGCTTGGATGATAGCTTCCAAGCTTCCACGAACGTCGGCTTTTATGACAACTTTCAGAATACGCTTTTCGCCTTCCGCCATATTGGCGAACATGTTTTCCAACTTCGCCGCCTGCTGCATGGCCTGTAGGCGTTCTTGTGTCTTATCACGACGGAATTCAGCCAACTCTCTTGCTGATCTTTCATCCGTTACCACCGCAAACTCGTCCCCAGCACCCGGAGTACCGTTTATGCCCAAGACTTCTATGGGCTGCGCAGGTAAGGCCGTTTTGGTGGCAGAACCGGTGTCGTCAAGCATCGCGCGAACCCGCCCATGGAATTCACCAGCGATCACTATGTCGCCTTGTCGTAATGTGCCGTTTTGAATGAGCACCGTTGCCACTGGGCCGCGTCCACGGTCTAGCTGGGATTCGATTACCACGCCTTGCGCGGGAGCTTCCACGATCGCGCCGATTTCTAGCAGTTCTGCTTGCAGGGTGATCGCTTCGAGCAGCGAATCGATTCCTTCGCCGGTGATCGCTGAAACTTTTATGAATTGAGTTTCACCACCCCACTCTTCGGGTACTACGTCTTTGGCCGCCAACTCGTTAGTAACTCTGTCAGCATCAGCACCTTCTAGATCAATCTTATTGATCGCTACGATCAAAGGCACTTCGGCCGCTTTGGCGTGCTGGATTGCTTCTTCAGTCTGCGGCATGACGCCGTCATCTGCCGCCACAACCAGCACGACGATGTCAGTAATTTTTGCGCCTCGCGCACGCATCGATGTGAACGCAGCGTGGCCCGGCGTGTCAATAAAGGTCACATCACCGTTGGCTGTGGACACACTGTAAGCACCAATATGCTGAGTAATGCCACCGGCTTCGCCACTGGTAACTCGTGTATTACGAATATAGTCAAGTAACGAGGTCTTACCGTGGTCGACATGCCCCATCACGGTAACCACGGGCGCTCGAGTTTCTGTTTCTCCTTCTATGACAAGTGACGCTTCCAACTGTTCCTCAAGTGCGTCGTCACTCACAAATTTGATTCGATGACCCATTTCCTCAACAACTAAGGTTGCGGTGTCGGTATCGACGGTCTGATTGATGGTCGCCATGACGCCAAGACCCATTAACGTCTTAATTACCTCACCAGCCTTGACCGCCATGCGCTGGGCAAGTTCGCCTACCGTTATCATTTCACCGACTTCAACTTCGCGAGAGATAAACTCTGTTGGCTTGAATTCGCCACCCTGTTGATCCACCTGCAACGGCGCATCACGCTGCGGCTGTTTGCGCTTCGTGCGTCGCTCGGACTTTAGACTGAGTTCGCGACGCCGGTCGTCACCGCGTCCTTGGCTACCAGCGCCTCTTTCGCGCCCACGGGCGCGCTTACCGCCACGCTGTTCAGATTGTTCTTTGGCTTGAATATCAGCTGCCGAAACGACCTTAGGCTCACTTGCCTTAGTCTTCGCCGTTTCTTTCTCTACAGCCGCCAAACGCTCTTGTTCCAGCCGCTGCTGTTCGTCTTCTGCACGCTGCTTTTCCTCAGCAGCCTTACGCTCTGTCTCTTCTTTGCGTGCTTGCTCGGCTAATCGGGCATCCTCTTCGGCTTGTATGCGTGCAGCCTCTTCGTCACGGATGCGTTTTGCTTCGAGTTCACTTTGTGACACCGCGTCTTCTTGCGGCGCTGGCGCCTCGGCAGACTCGATTTCACTGCGTTTAACGTAGGTTCGCTTGCGACGCACTTCGACGGTAACACTTCTACCGGCACGACCTTGACCTGATTTCAAAGTGCCTGTGCTTTTGCGCTTTAAAGTTATTTTTTCGGCAGGTTTTGCTGCTGCGCCATGACTCTGCTTCAAAAAGCCTAGCAGTACCTGTTTTTGCTCTTCGGTTACGGAGTCTGCTTCAGACTTATGACTCAAGCCGGCTTCTTGCATTTGCTTTAGCAAACGGTCGACCGGTGCACCCACTGTGTCTGCAAGTTGTTTAACTGTTACATCTGCCATTGATCACTCCAGCTGACTCGCATTTACGCAGCCAACATTTATCTTAATCCGCCGTCGCTTGCGCGTCTTGTGCTTCTTCTGCAAACCAGGGTTCACGAGCCTTCAAAATTAAAGCCGCTGCCCTGTCTTCGCTCAGTTCAGGATCAATCTCTAACAGCTCCGGCACGGCCAATTCTGCAAGATCCTCCATGGTGATCACCTCGTGCGCTGCCAACTTGAATGCCAACTCGCGCTCCATGCCCTCCATCTCCAACAAATCATCTGCGGGTTTGTTATCCCCTAATGCTTCCTCGCTGGCTATTGCACGCGTGAGCAGCGCGTCCTTGGCTCGATTACGCAGCTCAGTCACGATTTCTTCGTCGAAACCTTCTATAGCCATGACTTCTTCCAACGGCACGTAAGCAATTTCTTCTAACGTGGTGAAGCCCTCTTCGACCAACACCGCAGCGACGTCTTCATCTACCGAAAGGGCTTCCATAAATTCGCTGATGAATTTGCTGGATTCCGCCTCGAGTTTCTCAGCCGCCTCTTCCTCGGTCATGATGTTTAAGGACCAACCACACAAATCACTCGCCAAACGAACATTTTGGCCACCACGCCCAATAGCCTGAGCTAGATTCTCCTCGGTTACCGCGATGTCCATCGCGTGGGTTTCCTCGTCTAATACAATAGACGCCACTTCCGCTGGCGCCATGGCGTTGATCGTTAACTGCGCCGGATTATCGTCCCAAAGAACAATGTCAATGCGTTCGCCAGCTAACTCACCGGACACCGCTTGCACCCGGGACCCCCGCATACCGACACAAGCGCCTACGGGGTCGATACGACCATCGTTTGTTTTAACCGCAATTTTTGCCCTAGAACCAGGGTCGCGCGCTGCACCCAAAATCTGAATAACGTCCTCTGAGATTTCTGGCACTTCAACCTTAAACAGTTCAACTAACATCGAACGAGCCGTTCGCGACAGAACTAATTGCGGGCCCCGATTGTCGGGGCGAATTTCTACCAACATGGCTCGCAAACGGTCGCCGACTCTGAAGATCTCTCTGGGGATTAAATGCTCTCGAGTTAAAATGCCCTCAGCGTTATTGCCCAGATCCACAATGACACTGTCGCGGCCTAATTTTTTGACCGTGCCGCTGACTAATTCGTTTACCCGCGATGTATAAGCCTCGACGACCTGAGCGCGTTCAGCCTCTCGTACTTTTTGCACGATGACCTGTTTGGCTGTTTGCGCAGCAATACGTCCAAAAGCAACTGACTCGACCTGCTCCTCAATAACATCACCCAGCACTGCACCCGGTTTGAAGCTTTGCGCCTGGTCGACAGAATATTGTGCTTCTGGATTTACCTCAGCCTCTTCGTCCGCCTCTATCTCATCAAAATTCACCACCGCCCAGGTACGAAAGGTCTCGTATTCGCCAGTTTCACGATCAATGGCAACACGAAATTCCGCGTTTTCGCCGTATTTTTTCTTAGTCGCTACCGCTAAGGCAGACTCGATAGCTCCAAACAAAACATCCTTAGAAACACCCTTCTCATGCGATACAGACTCAACCACCAAAAGTATTTCTTTGCTCATTTCTTTGCCTCAATCAAAAGTTGGCACTAACCGTGCTTTTTGCACGTTTTCTAACGGCAGCAGAAACTCGTCTTCTGCCTCCTGCACGATCGCCATCTGGTCCTCAATACCAGCCAAAATTCCGCTGATTCGCTTTCTCCCCTCGAAGGGGTAGTTAAGACGTATTTCTACGCGTTCACCCACATGGTCTAGGTAATGCTGTTCCTTAAATAAAACTCTATCCATGCCCGGAGAAGAGACTTCCAAGGTATAACGACTGCTTATTAGCTCCTCTACGTCCAACAAATCACTGACGTGTTTGCTAACGGTGGCACATAAATCCACATCGATGCCATCCGTACGCTCAATGTAGATCAGTAGCTTGCTGTACTTTCCTTGGCTTAAGTACTCGATACCCCACACTTCGCAACCGAGCGACTCGACCGTCGGCGCGATAAGCTCTTCTATTTGTTTCTCCCGGCTATTCAAACGCTTACAACCCTATGTAAAAGCACTATCAGCAACGCCTTGCTTTATTGCTGGCACAAAAAATGGGCCTTAAGCCCACCTCGTTTACGTGACCCTAGTTGCTCTTTAGCCCCATGGGCTTAAGCAAAGAAGTCGTTCACGCTTAGACTCCACACGTTAGGCGCTCTTAAGAGCGCCCCCACTTACCTTGACCCACGCTGGTTGTCAGCCGAGGTAACAAAAAGCCCCTCGTAAGGGGCTTTCCTAAGATGGTAGCGGGGGCAGGATTTGAACCCACGACCTTCGGGTTATGAGCCCGACGAGCTACCAGACTGCTCCACCCCGCATCAATAGGGACGCGAATTATAGGGACGCGTCTGCCTCCCTGCAAGGCAATTTCAGATCGGTTTTGGAATGGTGCCGAAGGCGAGACTCGAACTCGCACGGGCATAAGCCCACTACCCCCTCAAGGTAGCGTGTCTACCAATTTCACCACTTCGGCATGGGCGCTCGCAGCTAGAGCTGCGGGATGTCATCGCCTAACTGATTTTCAGGCACGACTGGAATTTCTGGTTCTGAGTCTGGCGTAACAACCTGAGGAATACCGATTTGACCCGCGGCAGCTGCTCGCTCTTTAGCGGTATAAGCCAACCCAAACGCGATGACAAAAAAGCCAACGGCAAGCCAGGTCGTCACGCGGGTCATAAACGTTGCGCCACCAGAGCTACCAAACATGGTGTTAGATGAGCCACTACCAAACGCAGCACCTACGTCAGCGCCTTTGCCCTGCTGCAACAGCACCAAAGTCGTTAACGCCAGCGCATCAACGATCAATAAGACCAGCAATACCGTTTCTAATGTACTCATCGTTCTTTTCCAGTCTAGTGCCGATTTCCGGCACCCTTTAATTATGCGGCAGCAATGATCCCCATAAATGTGTCCAACTGCAATGACGCGCCCCCAACAAGGGCGCCGTCAATATCAGGTTGCGAGAACAACGATGCTGCGTTGTCCGCTTTCACGCTGCCGCCATATATTATTCTTGTCTCATCAGCTGTGCGTTCATCGATCTGCCGGAGCAACTCGCGGATGCCCTTATGCATGTCCTGAGCCTGTTGCGGCGTCGCGGTCAGTCCAGTACCTATAGCCCAAACCGGCTCGTAAGCGACTGCCCCGATGCTGATTTGGGATACGTCCAGTTTCGCAACAGCGCTCAACAATTGCTGCTCCACAACCGCCAAGGCATCGCCGGCTTCGCGCTGGCTTTGAGTTTCTCCAACACACAAGATCGGACGAAGCTCAGCCCGGGTCGCCGCTAAAAGCTTTTGTGCGATTAGTTCATCGCTTTCCTGTTGATCGTTTCGACGTTCCGAATGCCCAATAATCACCCATTTGGCGCCAGCTTCTCGCGCCATTTCTCCAGCAACTTCCCCTGTATACGCACCAGACTCTGCGACGCCGATATCTTGCACTCCACAATCCACTGTGTTGAGTGCTTGGTTGGCGAAACGTTCGACAAATACCGCGGGCGGGAAAACCACCACATCGGCCATTGTATGGTGAGTAAGAGCGTTGGCGAAATCATCAACCATAAGCAACGACCCATGACATTTCCAATTTGCCGCAATCAGAGATTTACGCATAACTCGTGCCAATTTTGGGCGCGCAATGGTAAACGCTCTCCCCAACGTTGCCAAGCGCGTGCCCGAACCGCAGTTCTCAGCCTGACCAATAAAACAGCGGTAATCACCCGGCCGCAAGCGGCCCTCTTAGGTGCTAAGTTCTTGCACCCGAATGGCCAAGGTTCGAGCGATCTGGCTCACCTCTTTTAGGTCATCACCTTCCACCATGATGCGCAATAGCGGCTCGGTACCAGACGGTCGGACCAAGATTCGTCCGCGACCTGCCAGTCGCGACTCACTGTCTCTGATGTCGGCGACAAGTCGTTCGTCGTTGCAAAGCGTACCGGGAAACGGAACTTTTATGTTTTCTAAAACTTGTGGAAATTTATCCATTCCCGCCGCCAACGCTCGCAGCGATAAACCTTGCTCGACAACGGGCACGATCACTTGTAGCGCTGCAATGATCGCGTCACCCGTAGTTGCCAAGTCTAAGGTCAGAATATGCCCAGAAGGTTCACCCCCCAATTGCCATCCGTTTTGCTGCAATTGAGCGAGAATGTTGCGATCGCCGACGTTCGCCCGTCCAAAGGGGATACCGAGCCGGTCTAGCGCCTGCTCAAACCCTAGATTGCTCATTACCGTGCCGACAACACCACCCTGAAGCGTTGCTCGCCGCTGGCGATCGCGTGCAATGATGTACAACAATTCATCACCATCCAGTAATGCCCCGTGGCTGTCCACCATGGCCAAGCGGTCTCCATCACCATCAAAGGCAATTCCAAAATCCGCTTTTTCTTCAACCACCTTTTTTCGCAGCGCTTGTGGTTCTGTGGATCCACAGGCCTGGTTGATGTTGAAGCCATCAGGTTCTGCCGCCATTACAACGACGTCGGCACCTAATTCTGAAAACACCTGGGGTGCGACCTGGTAGGTCGCTCCATTGGCACAGTCAAGGACAATGCGAAGCCCACGCAAACTAAAGCCATCTGGTACGGTGCTCTTGCAGAATTCTACGTATCTGCCAGCGGCATCGGAAACCCGCGACGCCTTACCAAGATTCTCTGAATCCTCGCAAACCAACGGTCCTTCCATTGCCGCTTCGATAGCGAGTTCTTTGGCATCCCCCAACTTGCTGCCCTCAGCATCAAAAAACTTAATACCATTATCATAGTAAGGGTTGTGCGATGCGCTTATGACAATGGCTGCGTCAGCGCGCAACGTCTTGGCGAGGTATGCTATTGCCGGTGTTGGCATTGGGCCAAGTAAGCTCACGTCAGCTCCGGCTGAGATAAGTCCAGACTGTAAGACCGACTCCAACATGTAACCGGAGATCCGCGTGTCCTTGCCAATGACCACCTTTGTTTTTTGACCATTCGAAGCGAAAACTCTTCCAACGGCATTACTCAGTCGCAGACAAAATTCAGGTGTGATTAGGCTATCGCCGACCCGCCCGCGTATACCGTCGGTACCGAAATATTTCTTTGTCATGGAGATCCGTATTGAAACTATGTCGAGACAGACAACGAATGTTAGACCGAAGAGTTAAAGTGTTTTAGCACCTGCAAACCATCATGGGTCTTTGCCACGTCATGAACCCTTATAACATCAGCGCCGTTCTGCGCCGCCAATACCGCAGCGACTACACTTGCCGCTTCGCGATCCTCTACTCGTCTTCCGGTGATTTTCCCTAACATCGACTTTCGCGACAACCCCACTAGCACGGGATGTTGTGCTACACGGATTTGTTGGAGATGGCGTAATAGCAGCAGGTTGTGTTCGAGGGTTTTACCAAAACCAAAACCAGGGTCTATGGCAATTTGTTCTGGTCGAATACCAGCTGCGATACAAGCCTGTACGCGCTGCTGCAAAAAGCCTGCGACGTCGGCAATTACATCATCATATGAAGGGCGATTTTGCATGGTTTCAGGCGTCCCCTGCATGTGCATCAGACACACCCCGACACCACTCGCTGCAATCAGGTCCAACATCGCAGGATCCGCACCGCCACTGATGTCGTTGACAATGTGCGCACCTGCTTCTACCGCAGCGCGCGCAGTCACCGCGTGGTAAGTGTCTACCGATATCAATACGTCGAGCTTAGTGAGGGCTTTGATGGCGGGTATTACCCTGCGCATTTCCTCAGTGTCACCAACGGGTTCTGCACCAGGACGGCTGGACTCGCCTCCGATATCTAATATGCGCGCACCTTCTTGAACCATATACTGACCGCTGGCCAGTACTTTATTCAATAGAATTTCTTCTTGTTCTAGGAAGTTTCCGCCGTCGGAAAAAGAATCGGGGGTGATGTTCAACACCCCCATAATTACCGGTTCCGAAAGGGCTAACCTTTGGTCGCGGCACAGCCAATGCCGGCCCAAAACGCGCCCTTAACTTTCTTCCGCCGGACCGCCAATGGGCGTTTCGCCCTTGGGCGAACTAGAGCTGCCTGAGGAGGAGGGAGGATCAGAGGGGTGGCGCGGCTTCGCTCCGGCCATAATGTCATCCAATTGCTCAGACGACAGCGTCTCGAATTCCATCAACGCATCCGCCATCGTGTGCAGCTTGTCGACATTGTCCTCTAACAGCTTGCTTGCTTGGGCATAACATTCGTCAACTATTCGACGAACTTCTTCATCAATCGCTTTAGATGTTTCCGGCGAATGTAATTTTGGCTTGGCGCTCGCTGACATTCCAAGAAAGACCTCACCGTCGTCCTCGTCGTACATCAGCGGTCCCATGCGTTCCGACAAGCCCCATTTGGTAACCATATTACGCGCCAACTGAGTCGCTCGTTCGATGTCATTAGAGGCACCTGTGGTGACATGCTCAGCGCCTAGAGTCATTTCTTCAGCAATTCTGCCACCGAAGAGGCTGCAGATCTGAGAGCGAATACCTTGTCGACTCATGCTGTAACGATCTTCTTCCGGGAGGAACATCGTGACGCCCAGCGCTCTGCCACGGGGAATGATGGTCACTTTGTAGACTGGATCGTGATCGGGCATCAGCCTACCCACAATCGCGTGCCCGGCCTCATGATAAGCGGTGTTTCGCTTTTCTTTATCTGACATCACCATGGATTTACGCTCAGCGCCCATCATGATTTTGTCCTTGGCCTTGTCAAACTCATCCATGCCAACCAGACGCTTGCTGGCGCGAGCAGCAAACAGCGCAGCCTCATTAACAAGGTTCGCAAGGTCAGCGCCAGAGAACCCTGGCGTGCCTCGAGCGATGATGCTTGCATCAACGTCATCGCCTAAGGGTACTTTGCGCATGTGTACCTTAACGATTTGCTCACGACCGCGAATATCCGGCAAACCAACCACGACCTGTCGGTCGAAGCGTCCAGGACGCAACAGCGCTGGGTCCAAAACGTCAGGGCGGTTCGTTGCGGCGATAACGATGATACCGTCATTGCCTTCGAAACCATCCATCTCAACTAACAGTTGGTTCAGAGTCTGTTCCCGCTCGTCGTGACCGCCACCTAACCCGGCGCCACGGTGACGACCCACAGCGTCAATCTCATCGATGAAGATAATGCAGGGAGATTGCTTTTTAGCCTGCTCGAACATGTCACGCACCCTTGAAGCACCGACACCGACAAACATCTCTACAAAGTCCGATCCTGAGATAGAGAAGAAGGGGACTTTCGCCTCACCGGCGATCGCTTTTGCCAACAAGGTTTTACCCGTTCCTGGTTGGCCTACCATTAACACCCCACGGGGTATGTGGCCGCCCAGACGTTGAAACTTGCCAGGGTCGCGCAGAAACTCGACTAATTCTTGGACGTCTTCTTTTGCCTCGTCCACTCCAGCAACGTCAGCGAATGTTGTTTTAATTTGATCCTCAGACAGCAGCTTTGCTTTGCTGCGACCAAAGGCCATCGGCCCGCCGCGGCCGCCACCACCGCCTTGCATCTGCCGCATAAAAAATATCGCTACCGCCAGAATGATTAGGATTGGAAAGCTAGCCACTAGAATTTGCGTGAAAATACTTTGGGTCTCTGGCGGTTTCACATCAATACGAACGCGGTTTTCATCAAGGATTTGCACCAATCGCGGGTCGTACTGAAACCCAGTGACCGTAAAGGTTTCGCCCGCGCCATCCGTCGCGGTGATCTTGTTGTCTTGTATGGTTGCTTCTCGCACATCGCCGCGTTCGACAGCATCGATGAACTCTGAATACGCCATTGGTTGTTGTTTTGGCTCAACCTCAAAGTTATTAAAAACCGTAAGCAACACGGCCAATATAATGAGCCAAAGTAAGATGTTCTTTCCCATGTCTGACAAGGCCTTTACCTCTATTCAGTGTTCAGTATTCAGCGATCTCGCCGCCGGTAATGTCGGTCGGGTCTTTGCCGTCGACGATACTTCATTACGCCTATCATCGCCCAACAACGTTACGCTATTTCTAGTATTGTGAAGATAACGTCGCCGGGCGAAAACCACAAATTAGACCAAAGCTGACTCTAACCTTTGCTCCGTTGCACCATGCGCGTGTGAAATCACAATTGACCCGCCGCATTAAAGTCCCTGGCCACTACGAAAACTTCCCTTGATTCAGGTCGCGACGCTTTCGGTTTCATCATATTGACCCGACCAAATTGCTTCTTCAAATCTGCGACCCATGTGTCTAACCCTTCGCCTTGAAAAGCCTTTATGGCCAGATCGCCGCCTTGAATGAGCCAATCCTCACACGCTTGCAGGGCAACGTCGGCTAGTTCCATAGCCCGCGCCTGGTCTACTGCGCGGATACCGGAAATATTTGGGGCCATATCCGATAAAACAAGGTCTAACTTTTGCCCCTGGAGCAACTCTATGATCTGCTCGTTCACCTCAGGCTCACCCGCATAACCTTCAACAACTCGACAACGCCCGCCGCGGGTAATCGGTAAAGGATCTACCGCGATCAAAAATCCACGGGTGATCTTGCTCTCTAGATACTGTGTCCAACCGCCGGGTGCCGCACCCAATTCCAATACCTTCTTGCGCGCGCTCAAAATGTGGAAGCGCTGATCGATTTGCGCCAGTTTGTAATGGGCGCGCGATACCTGCCCGCCGTCCTGCGCCTTTCGCACAAAATAGTCTTTGCGTTGCCGTTGCAGCCAACGCTCACTGGATTTGCTGCGTTTGGGCATAACTTTACCTACCGAATGGATTGCGCAACGTTCATTACTGTTTGGTCGTTGGCAAAACCGCTACACTTTGTGAATGAATAGTAACGTATCAGCCGACACCCCGCTGAGCGGCCAAATGAAAAAGGCCTTTCGAGGCGTCGCTCATCATTTAGATCCTGTGGTAGCAATCAGCGACCGAGGAATTAATGACGGCATCATCGCTGAAACTGAACGGGCGTTAAGCGATCACGAATTGATCAAAATTAAACTAGACGCACTCGAAAAATCTGACCGATTAGCTCTAACCCAAAAATTGGCCCAACAAACGGCAGCCACGGTGGTACAAAACATTGGTAAGGTCGCGGTGCTATACCGCAAGAATGAACGCGCGAACCCTAAACTCTCTAACGTTTCGCGGTTTCTTAGTTAGACGACTTTCGGTCTGATTCAGCGTGTCTATTTATGTTCGACGTTGCTGATTTCGTATTCCTTTTCGCCACCTGGCGTCACTACGTTGACCACGTCATCGATACTTTTACCGATCAGGGCTCTTGCTATGGGTGACATCACAGAAATTTTGCCCTGCTTAAGATCTGCTTCGTCTTCACCGACAATCTGGTAGCCAATACTTTCATCAGCCTCGGCGTCATAAAGCGTAACCGTTACACCAAAAATGACCTTCTCACCCTGTGGAATTGCGGTTATATCGATTACCTGAGCGTCCGCTAGACGGCCCTCAATTTCTCGAATACGCCCCTCGTTAAAACCCTGTTGTTCCCGAGCCGCATGATATTCAGCGTTTTCTTTCAAATCACCGTGAGCACGCGCTTCTGCAATAGCTTGGGTTATTTCTTGACGCAACGTCCCCTTGCGGTGAGTAAGTTCTTCCCGCAGCGCTTCTGCACCGGCTACTGTCATGGGCGTAGGCATTGGCTACCCCTGCTTAAGTCTACTGTGTAAATCCTGCAAGCTACGCACTTGCTCCCCCTTACCTTGGCGGATGGCTATACAAAACGCCTCTCCACCCGTTAGCGTTGTTGTGTAACACACCTTATTTTGCAACGCGAGACGACGAATCACCGCAGAATGCGCTATGGATTGACGTCCCTCAGTCGTATTGATGATCAAATCAATTTGTTCATTTTTCAACATGTCGGAAACGTCAGGTCGGCCTTCGTTGACCTTCTGAATCTTGCTGCATTCAATGTCTGCGGCAAGCAAAACTCTCTGAGTGCCTGATGTCCCAACCAAAGAAAACCCAAGATCTACTAGATCCCTAGCTACTGCTAAAACCTTCTCTTTATCAGAGTCTTTTACGCTCAAGAAAGCTCTGCCGCCACGCGGCAGTATGTCGCCGGCACCCAAAGAGGCTTTGGCAAATGCTTCTCCGAACGAATCGCCAATGCCCATGACTTCGCCTGTCGATTTCATCTCGGGACCAAGAATGGGGTCCACACCGGGAAACTTATTGAAGGGGAATACGGATTCTTTGACGTGGAAAGTTTCGGGCACGATCTCGTGCGTAAAGCCGAGCTCTTCTAAAGTTTGTCCAGCCATGCAACGAGCAGCGACCTTTGCCAACGACTCGCCTATGCACTTAGACACAAAAGGCACGGTGCGTGAGGCCCGAGGATTCACTTCCAAGACAAAGACGTCTTCGCCTTGCACCGCCATTTGAACATTCATCAAACCAACGACCTGCAACTCGATTGCGATATCTTTTACCTGCTGCCGAATAAGGTCTTGGATATGTAACGGCAAGTTATAGGGCGGCAGGGAGCACGCGGAGTCGCCAGAATGCACACCGGCTTGTTCGATGTGTTGCATGATCGCACCGATAACCACTTGCTGGCCGTCACTCACCGCATCCACATCGACTTCAACTGCCTGGTTCAGATAACTGTCCAACAGCACCGGCGCATCGTTCGAGACATCTACAGCGCTTTGCATGTACTGGCTGAGTTCGTCATCGTTGTAAACGATCTCCATCGCCCGACCACCCAAAACGTAAGAAGGCCGAACAATAATCGGATAACCAATCTCTGCCGCCTGGGAGAGGCCCTGTTCAAGATTTGATGCAAGGCGATTGGAGGGCTGGCGCAGCGATAACTTCTGTACCAATTTTTGGAAGCGTTCTCGGTCCTCCGCACGATCAATGGCATCTGGCGTCGTTCCAATGATCGGCACGCCTCTGGCCTCTAAATCCCTGGCTAACTTAAGCGGAGTTTGCCCACCAAACTGAACGATTACCCCCTTGGGTCGTTCGAGTTCAACAATCGCCAAAACATCTTCGAGAGTTACCGGCTCAAAGTACAAACGATCCGACGTATCGTAATCCGTTGAGACCGTCTCCGGATTACAATTAACCATAATGGTTTCGTAACCATCTTCGCGCATGGCCAGGGCTGCATGTACACAACAGTAATCGAACTCAATACCCTGACCGATTCGATTCGGCCCACCGCCCAGCACAATGATCTTTTCGCGTGATGACGGGTCCGCCTCACAACTTTCTTCGTAGGTGGAATACATGTAGGCGCTGCTTACCGGAAATTCAGCAGCGCAAGTATCGACACGACGATAGACCGGCTTAACACCAAACTCCTGGCGAGCTTCACGCACTTCATCTTGTGTCGCGTTTAACAACTGGCCTAGGCGCTGATCAGAAAAACCCTTTTGTTTTAGCTGGCGCCAAAGCTCCGCGTCCAGATCTTTTATCGCCTTGCCCTGCAAAGCTTGCTCGGAAGCCACAAGGTCGGCGATCTCTGCAAGAAACCAGGGATCAATTTTCGTATGCTCGAACAAGTCCTCTTCACTCATACCGCTACGAAAGGCATCCGCGACGTACCACAACCGATTGGCACTGGGATTTTTCAGTTCACGTTTGAGTACGCTCTTCCACTCGGCGTCGTTTTTATCCACCACACTGTCAAGCCCCACAAAGCCCACCTCTAAACCGCGCAGCGCTTTTTGCAGCGATTCTTGGAAGGTAGAACCGATGGCCATGACCTCACCCACGGACTTCATTTGCGTGGTTAGGCGGCTGTCCGCTTGGGGGAACTTTTCGAAGGTGAAACGCGGCACCTTGGTCACCACATAGTCGATGGTGGGCTCGAAGGAAGCTGGTGTAACCCCGCCGGTGATGTCGTTGGCTAGTTCATCCAGCGTAAACCCAATGGCTAACTTGGCCGCCACCTTTGCTATTGGGAATCCGGTGGCTTTCGAAGCCAGCGCTGAGGATCGTGATACCCGCGGATTCATTTCAATAACTACAATTCGACCGTCATCAGGGTTTATAGCGAATTGCACATTCGACCCGCCGGTTTCTACACCAATCTCGCGCAAAACCGCTAACGAGGCATTGCGTAGCAGCTGATATTCCTTATCTGTCAGAGTCTGGGCTGGCGCAACGGTGATGCTGTCACCAGTGTGAACACCCATTGGGTCTAAGTTTTCGATGGAGCAAATGATGATGCAGTTGTCATTGCGGTCGCGCACCACCTCCATCTCGAACTCTTTCCAGCCCAACAGCGATTCATCTATCAATAGCTCTGAGGTAGGTGACAGCTCCAAGCCCCGATTGCAAATTTCAACGAACTCCTCGCGGTTATAAGCAATACCACCACCACTGCCGCCCATGGTAAAAGACGGGCGAATGACACAAGGAAAACCCAATTGGCTCTGTACCTGGAGCGCCTCCTCTAAACTGTGGGCAATCGCCGATCTTGGTGTCTCCAAACCAATGGACTTCATCGCGCGGTCGAAGCGCTCCCGGTCCTCTGCCTTGTCGATGGCATCTTGGCTGGCACCAATCAACTCGACACCAAATTTTTTCAGCACACCTTCTCGCACCAAGTCCAGGGCACAGTTCAGAGCCGTTTGTCCGCCCATGGTCGGCAACAATGCATCAGGGCGCTCGACTTCAATGATCTTTGCAACCGTTCCCCATTCCACTGGCTCTACGTAGGTAGCATCGGCCATAGCCGGATCAGTCATGATCGTTGCCGGATTCGAGTTCACCAAGATCACTCGAAGACCCTCGTCTTTAAGCGCTTTACACGCTTGTGCACCGGAATAGTCAAATTCGCAGGCTTGGCCAATGACAATAGGCCCAGCGCCAACAATGAGTACGCTTTTTATGTCCGAGCGCTTAGGCATCTTCGCCTCCTGACAACTTCGCTTTGCGCTCTTCGATCATGTGCATAAAGCGCTCAAACAAATGCTCACAGTCCTGGGGGCCAGGGCTGGCTTCAGGGTGACCTTGAAAACCGAATGCAGGCACGTCAGTCCGAGCAACCCCTTGTACCGTGCCATCAAACAGCGACTTATGCGTACACTCCAAATGCTCCGGCAAACTGTCTGCGTCCACGGCAAAGCCATGATTTTGGCTGGTGATCATGACCGTACCGTCCGCCAGATCTTGCACCGGATGGTTAGCACCATGATGGCCATTGCTCATCTTCATCGTTTTCGCACCACTGGCCAGCGCCAGCAACTGATGACCCAAACAAATACCGAACAGCGGAATACCCGTACCGAGTAGTTGCGTAATGGCGGCTATGGCGTAATAACAAGGTTCTGGATCACCTGGTCCATTAGAAAGAAATACGCCGTCTGGGTTCATTGCCAAAACCTCATCGGCACTGGTTTGGGCTGACACCACAGTTATACGGCAGCCCTTACCCGAAAGAATTCGCAAAATGTTGCGCTTAACCCCAAAGTCATACGCCACCACATGACGCGTTGTTTTAGTCGCCTCCCCGTAGCCAGCGCTAAGATCCCAGGGTGTTTCGGTCCACGCACGCTGCACACCTGTAACTTCTTGAGCAAGATCCGCACCCGCCAGGCCCTGGAATCCTTGCGCCTGGGCTAGGGCTTCAGCCGCAGCGTTGTCGTGTTCAGCGGCTTCGCCCGCAACAATACAACCGCCCATCGCACCTTTTTCGCGAATCAATCGAGTGAGGCGGCGAGTATCTACATTGGCTATGGCAACGGTATTTTGTTCGAGTAAAAAGTCGTTCAGGCTCTGACGGCTGCGCCAATTGCTGAGCCGCTTAGGGGTTTGGCGAATCACCAAACCCGCAGCCCAAACTTGATCCGATTCAAAGTCTTCGGGATTGACGCCCGTGTTACCTATTTGTGGGTAGGTGAGTGTAACGATCTGACGACGATAAGACGGGTCTGTAAGGATTTCCTGATACCCAGTCATCGCTGTATTAAAAACCACTTCGCCGGTGGTTGAACCGGTGTCACCTATGGACTGGCCGTGAAAAACACTACCGTCCTCAAGAACTAAAAGAGCCGGTATCAAAGAATTTCCCTATTCACCCTACCTCCAGCGCAGGAGACTGTTCAGCCTACTGATGTGTCGCTTGCACTCGTCCATGCAGCCCATCAAGGGTCTGCAGGAATGATCAACAAATCAGATTTTCACTCCCTTCCCCAGGGTACCTTAATCAAGGTGGAACCAAGCTCGATAGCGGCAGAGTTGAAGGATTAGCTTGGGGGCAAAAGTATACTCAAGCGCCATCAAAAAAGCAGCACAATCCGCAGGGCGAAGAGCAAATAAAGAAAAACTGTATGACTACGTAGGCTGCTGCAAGTTTGCAACAACGTGGTTTGTAAGCAGGTCTATCGACTGATCGCTATCAAGCCGCAGCAGCGGACAAGGCAACTTCTGCGACCATTGTTGGTGTAGGCGCCTACTGCGTTGTTCCAATCCGGCGCTGTCGTAACGCGCGGCCCAGGCCATAAATTCGGTATGAATTTCGTACATATCCTGGCCCGGCAAAATTCGGTCGCCGTGGCGTTGGCGCTCACGCAAGCGCAATCGTTGCTGGCGCAAATGGGGCTGCAAAAACAAAAATACCGCATGGCTGAAGCGCGGAATCAATTCATCCCCCCACCCACACAATGACCCAGACAGGATCCAACCTTGGCTTTCCGTCATCGCCTCGTTGAGATCAAGCAACCTCTGCGCCGGTTGTTGTTTCTCAACGAATGGAGGATTTGTCGGACGCCAATAAAAGTCATCAACGTCCAAGTGGGGCAGCGACAATCTTTGGGCTAAGGCTGCGCCTAAGGTGCTGGTACCTGAACCCGAGGCGCCAAAGAGGTGGATTTTATAGTCAGCTGACACAACAGCGTCCGCGATTGAGGCCGTGTCAGTTTACCCTAACAAGTCGTTCATGTTGTAAAGACCGGGCGGTTTGCCATGCACAAAAGACACCGCACGCAGCGCGCCCTGAGCAAAATTACTGCGACTTTGTGCCCGATGTGTAATCTCTAAGCGTTCTCCATCGCCAGCAAACATGACCGTGTGCTCGCCTACAATGTCGCCACCACGAATGGTTGAAAACCCTATAGTACTGCGCTCACGTGCGCCGGTTATGCCTTGTCGCCCGTATACCGCATCTTTGGAAAGATCTCGGCCCAATGCACCAGCAAGTACTTCGCCGATGCGCACAGCGGTTCCAGACGGGGCATCTACTTTGTCTTTGTGATGCGCTTCGATAACTTCAACATCAGCTGAATCACCTAAGGCTTGGGCCGCCCGCGCGACCAGTTGCAACATTAGATTGACGCCCACACTCATATTCGGTGAGGTGAAAATCGCCATCTTATCTTGGTAGCCATGCAAGATTTGCAACTGCTGCTCAGAGAATCCAGTGGTGCCAATGACCATTGCCTTGTTGTTCTGAGCACATGCTTGGGCTAAGGCGAGGGTCGCTTCGGGAACGGTAAAGTCGATCACCACATCGAAACTGTCTATGGCCGCCACGACATCCTTGCCAACAGCCACGCCACAGCCTTTTACCGCCGCCAAGACTCCAGCGTCCTGGCCAAGCGCAGGGCTCTGGGCATGCTCGAATGCAGCTCCTAACGTCAATTCGTCAGCAGCATCAATGGCTTGGATCAGCGCCCGACCCATCTTTCCGGCTGCGCCTGCAACGGCAACTCGAATCATGTTTCCCCCAACGAACAGAACGCTCGCTAATTCGCCTTTAGGACTTTAACGTCTCAAAAAAATCTTTCACACCATCAAACCAGGTTTTGCCCTTAGGTGAGTGCTTATCGCTGTCGCCTAAGGATTGCTTTAGCTGCTCGAGCAATTGCTTTTGTTCATCCGTAAGCTTGACTGGCGTTTCCACTAAAACCTTACACAGCAGATCCCCCACTCCAGCTGCTCGCACCTGGGTGACGCCCTTGCCGCGCAAGCGGAACACTTTACCTGTTTGGGTTTCTGCCGGGATTTTTAGGCTGACACGGCCATCTAGGGTGGGTACTTCTAGGTCTCCACCCAATGCGGCGTCGGCGAAGGAGATCGGTACCTCACAATATAAGTGGCGTCCCTCTCGCACGAAAATCGGATGCTCATTGACCTCGATCTGCACATACAAATCCCCTGATGGACCGCCATTGGGGCCGGCTTCGCCTTCGCCTGACAGTCGGATTCGATCGCCGTTGTCGACCCCTGCAGGAATTTTCACGGACAATGTTTTTTTTCGCTCTACCCTTCCAGCGCCATTGCATGTTCGGCATGGGTCGGTGATGACTTTGCCTTGACCGCGGCATCTCGGACACGTCTGTTGCAGCGAGAAAAAGCCCTGGGAGACGCGCACCTGGCCCGCGCCATTGCAGTCCGGACAGGTGGATGCAGAAGTGCCTGCCTTGGCGCCGGAGCCGCCGCAGTCACTGCAGGTGGCCAGCACCGGGACGCGTATTTCCATAGTGTCGCCGCTGACCGCTTGCTCGAGGCTCAAACGCATGTTGTAGCGTAGATCCGAACCACGAGCTGGGCCGCTGCGACCGCCACGGCCACCGCCAAAGATATCGCCAAAGACATCGCCAAAAATGTCACCAAAATTGCCTTGTCCGCCGAACCCACCGCCCTGATTAGGGTCGACTCCCGCGTGCCCAAAGCGGTCGTAGGCCGCACGCTTTTCATCGTCTGTAAGTATTTCGTAAGCTTCAGTGGCTTCTTTAAATTTTTCTTCGGCTTTTGGATCATCGCTGTTGCGATCTGGATGGAATTTCATGGCCAAGCGTCGGTAGGCTTTCTTTAGATCAGCCTCTGACGCGCCACGTTCGACACCTAATACGTCGTAATAATCCCGTTTTTCCATACCTGCTCAGCCTACCTAATGCGCCTAGCGCTCTTAACTCTTTACCATCAAGCCCCACGATCTAGCGTTGCTAAAACCTTGTCGCTCAAAGTACAACGCGGCGGTGCCTTTCGGGCGACCACCGCGTTGTGTAAACCAACCGACGTTATGTCTTATGAGTTCTTATCGTCTTTGACCTCTTCAAACTCAGCATCTACAGCATCGCCTAGATCGTCATCGGCCGCAGCTTCGCCCGCTGCGCCCTCGCTTTGCTCGGCGTACATCTTTTGCGCCAACGTAGCCGACGCTTCAGACAAGGTTTGCATCTTCGCTTCAATATCAGCCTTGTCGTCGCCCTTTAAGGCTTCTTCCAACTCAGTAGCAGCTGTCTGGATCGCGGTTTTTTCTTCTTCTGTGGCCTTGTCACCGGCTTCTTCCACAGCCTTGCGCGCGCCATGCACCAGCCCATCGGCTTGGTTGCGAAGGGTCACCATCTCTTCGAACTTCTTATCTTCCTCAGAGTGGGCCTCTGCGTCACGAACCATCTTTTCGATCTCTTCATCGGACAGTCCGCTGGATGCCTTGATAATGATCGACTGCTCTTTGCCGGTCGCTTTATCTTTCGCTGACACATTCAAAATGCCGTTGGCGTCGATATCAAAAGCCACTTCAATTTGCGGGGTGCCACGTGGCGCTGGTGGGATGTCACTGAGATCGAAGCGACCCAGCGACTTGTTTTGACCCGCTTGTTTGCGCTCACCCTGCAACACGTGGATGGTTACTGCCGTTTGATTATCGTCTGCGGTCGAGAACACCTGGGTCTTCTTCGATGGAATAGTGGTGTTCTTTTCGATCAACACACTCATCACTTGGCCCATGGTTTCAATACCCAAAGACAGCGGGGTCACATCAAGCAGCAGCACATCGGTTACATCACCTGACAAAACCGCCGCTTGGATCGCCGCACCCATCGCCACCGCCTCGTCGGGGTTTACGTCACGGCGAGCTTCCTGTTTAAAGAAGTCTTTGACCTTTTCCTGCACTAACGGCATACGCGTTTGGCCACCAACCAAGATAACATCATCGATGTCACTCGTAGTCAGGCTCGCGTCGTCCAATGCAACCTGACAGGGGCTAATCGTACGGCTCACTAAATCTTCTACCAGCGACTCCAATTTAGCCCGTGTCAGTTTCAACACCAGGTGCTTAGGACCGCTTTGATCCGCCGTTATGTAAGGCAAGTTAATTTCGGTTTGTTGACTATTAGACAGTTCGATCTTGGCTTTTTCTGCGGCTTCTTTTAACCGCTGCAACGCCAATGGGTCGTTGTGCAGGTCCACGCCGTTTTCTTTCTTGAACTCATCTGCCAAGAAATCAATGATCTTCAGGTCAAAGTCTTCACCGCCTAAAAAGGTGTCGCCGTTGGTTGAAAGCACTTCAAACTGGTGCTCGCCGTCTACCTCGGCAATTTCGATGATGGAAACATCGAAGGTTCCGCCACCTAGATCGTAGACTGCCACTTTGGCATCACCACGCTTTTTATCTAGGCCATAAGCCAGTGCCGCAGCCGTTGGTTCATTAATTATGCGTTTTACTTCCAAGCCAGCGATTTTGCCTGCATCTTTGGTGGCCTGGCGCTGCGAGTCGTTGAAATACGCAGGAACCGTGATCACCGCCTCAGTGACGTCCTCGCCGAGGTATTCCTCAGCGGTTTTCTTCATCTTCTTCAAAGTTTCGGCAGACACTTGGGGCGGCGCCAACTGTTCGTCTTTGACTTCGATCCACGCATCGCCATTGCTTGCACCGACAATCGAGTACGGCACCATTTTTATGTCTTTCTGCACCACGTCGTCTTCGAACTTGCGCCCGATTAAACGCTTGACCGCGAACAACGTGTTTTGTGGATTGGTTACCGCCTGCCGTTTGGCATTTTGCCCAACCAAAATTTCGCCGTCGTCGGTGTACGCAATGATTGATGGGGTGGTGCGATCACCTTCTGAATTTTCGATGACTTTGGCATCGCTACCATCGAGGACAGCCACACAAGAGTTGGTCGTACCTAAGTCAATCCCGATGATTTTTCCCATTTTCTGTCTCCGCTTAACTTTCTAAGAAGCCTTGTATCCTTGGCCTCGCATTGCTTTTTCTATATTTGGTCAGACCAACTCACTTCAAGGTCCGAACCACTAATTAGCACCGCGTTATTGATCCGCGGCCTTAACCACGATCACTTTCGCTGCGCGCACTAGCCGCTCATTCAAAAGGTACCCTTTCTGCATGACCTCCATCACCGAATTTGGTTCGGCGTCTGGATTGGGCACCATCGCCATAGCCTCATGGTGCTGTGGATCAAAGGGTTCTCCCAGGGGATCAATCTGCGCAACACCGGATTTCTCTAGCGTTGAGACGAACATTTTTAACGACAACTCAACCCCTTCGGCAATCGCCTCGGCACCTGTCGTTTGAGTCGCGGTTTCCACCGCTTTTTCAAGGCTATCGAGCACCGGAAATAAGTCGTTCAACAGCTTCTCAACCGCGAACTTGTGAGCGTTTTCAACGTCACGGCTGGCACGACGACGAATGTTCTCTGACTCGGCAATGGTGCGTAGCAATTGGTCTTTTACCTTAGCCAACTCTGCTTCCACTGCTTCTGGGTCAACAGGCTCGGTTTGTTGATCAACAACCTCGGCTTGTTCCTGGTCTAGCTCAGGCTCTGGCGCCGATTGCTGTGTCTCGCTGGTGTCGTTGTCGCCCATCTGGGTCCCCTATCTAATCCGTCGCGCTTATATGTGGCTGCGCGCTTGGAAAACAAGGGCTTAGCGCCGAGAAATTCGACAAATTGGGGACGCTTGTGAGCCCTTAGGCGTTACGCATCGCAGCGCTGAGGACCCGCGCGGTGACATCCACCACCGGGATCACATCTTTGTAGTCCATACGGGTTGGCCCAATGACGCCTAGCACGCCAGCCAGTTGGCCGTTGACTTCGTAAGGTGAGGTAACCAAAGACATGTCACCCAAGGGTCGATAGCCGGATTCTTGGCCAATATACAGTTGCACGCCACTACTTTTGAGACATTGATCCAGCAGATGCAGCACTCGACCCTTGCGCGAGATCGCGTCGAACAAGGCACGAGCAATGTCAGTGTCCGCAGTAAAGTCCAGCAATCGGCGCTCGCCACTCACTACTAACTCTTGCTCTTCGTTATTAGATTGGTCTGCCGGCAAAGCGCCCTCGGCCATACTCAACGCGCTTTGCAAAACTTCATCCATACGCTCGCGATCAGCACGCATACTAGTCATAACCGCTTCACGCATTTCCACCAGCGGGCGCCCACCAAACTCTTGGTTGAGCAAATTTGCAGCCTGGACGAGTTCTTGGTCGCTAAAGCTCTTGTCTAGGTGGATCACCCTATTTTGCACATCACGATCATTAAGCACCAAAATCACCAGCACCCGCTCGTCGTCTAAACGCAAAAATTCCAGCTGCCGCAAATGGCTTTGGTTACGTCGGGGGGTCGTTATGAGGCAGGTCATTTGAGTAAATTGCGACAGCAGCTCTGAGGCTGTATTGATCAACTCGACAGGACTTAGATTCGGATCGAGCTCAGCCTCAACCTCGCGCACCTGATCCTCATTCCAAGGCTCAACACTAAGCAACGTATCGACGAAGAACCTCAGTCCCTGTTGAGTTGGGATTTTTCCTGCTGACGTATGCGGCGAACGTACCAGCCCCATTGATTCCAGATCGCTCATAACGTTGCGTACGGTCGCCGAAGACACTGCAACGCCAGGAAGGGTGGCCAACGCTTTTGATGCTACCGGGGTGCCTTCGGCGATGTAGTGCTCAACCAGCAACTTAAGTAACTGCTTGGCCCTAGGGTCTGGATCCACAGCAGGTTGCGAGAATGTGGGCAGATCATTGTCTGTCATAACATCCCACCTCTTTTCTCGCTTTTTGTACCTACAAACAAATACATTCGGCACCACGCATATGCTGTCAGAATTTTTATACCAGCCAAACCGTGTCTATGCATCATTTGATGATGGTCTGGAAGGTCATGGGCGATTAGGATTAGCTCGACGTCCAAGGAATGGTTCGCAAACTAGTGTACCCATGCTGAAACAACTCACCATCCAAAACTATGTTCTGGTGGAACAGCTGGACATCAGTTTCAGCAATGGGCTGACCATCATTACCGGCGAGTCTGGCGCCGGCAAGTCGATTCTGCTAGGTGCGTTAAACATGCTGCTGGGAGAACGCGCGCGTAGCGACACCGTACGCCCAGGCGCCAGCAAAGCAGACATCAGCGCGGAATTTGTCCTGCATCCGACATCACCGCTACAACGAAAACTGCTGGATGACGAGTTAATAGACCCAGACGCCGATACCTGCCTGTTGCGCCGCGTCATCAGCGCTGAGGGGCGCTCCAGAGCCTTCATAAATGCAGTACCGGTCACTCTTAATTACTTAAAGGATGTGGGCGATGCCTTGGTCGAGATACAGGGGCAGAACGAGCATCAACGTCTTGCGGACCGTAACGTGCAGCGCGCGCTTTTAGACGACTACGCCAACCAAGGGGCTCAAAGCGCAAAAGTTAAAGCGTTGCACCAAGCCTGGAAGACCACAGAACACCGCATACATGAGTTGCAACAGAGAGTTGCCACGCAAGACGACCGCAAAGAGCTATTAAGTTATCAACTGCAAGAGTTCCATACCGCCAATCTACAAGCCAACGAACTAGAACAACTGGAAAAAGAGCAAAAAAGACTCGCCCAGGCACAGCAGATTTTGCACACACTAAATCAAGCTGAGGTAGAGCTTGAGGCACTAGACAAGCTGCGCAGCACTGTGCGAAGCGTCGACGAGATCGACGACGAGCACCCACAATTGACCGCCAGCAAAGAAACCCTAGGCGCCGCAATGAATTTACTGGATGACGCTGCTAGAGATTTACGCCACTACCAGGATCATGTCGTCGTCGACCCCCAAGCGCTGGCCGATGTCGACGCACGCTTGCAAACGATCTATGAGCTTGCGCGCAAGCACCGAGTCCAGCCAGAACAACTTATCGAACACGCAACAACCTTAGAAGCTGAATTAGCTGCCATGACAACCGACAGCAGCGACCTTGACGAACTGTTGGCAGTCCAAGAGAAACAGCACCAAGAGTTTCTGCGCCAGGCACAGAAGCTGTCCAAGGCCCGACACAAGCACAGCAAGCGATTCTGCCAAGCCGTGGAGAAATACATGCACGCATTGGGTATCGGCCATGGCGCTCTGAGTTTGGTGTTTCTCGAACATGAAGGCGAGCAGGGTTTAGAACACGTAGAACTGCATGTGACGACTAACGAGAAATTCGCGCCAGGGCCATTAAACCGTATTGCCTCGGGCGGTGAACAAACGCGCATTAGTTTGGCAATTCAAATCGTCGCGGCAGCAAACAGCGCACTGCCATGCTTAGTGCTGGACGAGGCCGATGTGGGCGTAGGCGGAACCACGGCAGATACCGTTGGTCGCATCTTGCGAGAGCTCGCTGAACACACCCAAGTCATTTGCGTTACCCACGCACCCCAGGTGGCCGCCCTGGGCCAGAATCATATGCGCGTGAGCAAAAACGACGATCAAACGGACATTCAGCCGCTCAACCATGACGAGCGCATTGAAGAGTTAGCACGAATGTTGGCCGGCGCTGATGTGAACAGTAAAGCTCGCAACTACGCCCAAGAGCTGTTGTCGCAAGCAGTTAGTGCTCCAACCACCTAACCTGATCAATCCGACCGCATTGGCTCTGGTCAGCACCCATGCGCGTGGGTAGTATCCGCGCCATGCGAATTCTAATCCTAATGATTGCCAGCCTTTGCCTGCTCAGTGGCTGCGGTATCTCTAACATCAAGATCCCTAAGCTGTATAAAGTGGCGATCCAACAAGGCAACGTCATCACTCAAGACATGGTGGACAAACTCAAGCCCGGTATGACTCGGCGGCAGGTGGCTTTTGTCATGGGCGAACCCGTTATTCAGGACCCCTTTGACGACACCAAGTGGGTTTACTTGTACTCCATCGATGTGCCCGGGGTATTCAGCCAAGAGTCTCGACTGATCTTGTTCTTCGACGAGAACGACTTGCTCACCGTCATCAGCGGCGATTACGCACCCAGCGACGCAACTGCTGAACAAGAGGAAGCAGCTGACGCTGCATCTAATAGTCCAAGCTAACGCGCAGTCGCCTGTTGTTTGGCACGCAAGCGGCGGGCCGTTTTGGCGTCGTTGCGCAAGCCTCGATACAGTTCCACTCGATCCTGATCCTGCACCCGTTGATCAGGGTCACAAAGCTCGCCAAAAATACCGACACCAAGCTGGCTCATGTCTAAGGTTTGGAACTGCGGCGTTGCAGCAGCCAGCAATAAGCAATCAGCCACAGTTGATTCACCAGCGACCTCCAGCCAACACGTCAGCACATGATCGGGTTCGGCGTAAATCACTTGCACGCGCATAACGCTAAGACGCTGACTGAATACGTTCAGCGAAGGCATCAACCATACGATCGCTTACCGAACCGAGAGCGCCACTTAATGTTTTCATCAACAGGCCCTTGGCAATGAACTCCAGTTCGAGTTCAACCCGACAACCCTCATCGCCAACCGGCTTAAAAGTCCAACAACCATCCAAGCGATCGAATGGACCTTCTTGCAATTGCACCTGGATGCGCTCAAAAGGCTGGCAGCGGTTTACCGTCACAAATTCCTGTCGTAGACCACGAGCGGACGCCGTCACTCGAGCGGTTACCTCACTCACACCATCCTCAAGCGTGCGTTCTTGAAGCACTTCCACCGAGTCGCAACCCGGTAAGAACTCCCCGTACGCCTGCACATCGGCCACAACTTGATACGCTGCGGACGCTGGCACCAATAGCAACAGGCTACGTTCTACCCGAGCCATCTTGTTAGCCCATGAAGAGTGGTAATAAGGTATAGATGAATACCGCAGCGACCCCCAATGGCGCGATCACGCCACCAACAACCCGCCACACCAGCATGATCCGATCACTGCGCACTTGCAGCTGCTCACGCACAATGTTTTGCGGCAGCACCCACACGGCGAATAAAGCGATCAAAAGCCCTCCTAGGGGCAGCATGATGTTCTGTGATAATTGATCCACGATCTCGAAGAAGTTCAAACCAAACAGCGGTTTTACATCGGCCCAAATATTGAACGAGAACACCGTGCCCAGACCTAACAGCCAACAGAACACGCCAAGACTGACCGCCACCCGACTGCGTTTGGCATTGTATTCTTCAACCAAATAGGCGATCGCGGGTTCGGTTAACGAGAT
>CACFGV010000013.1 GCA_902565895.1 K189A clade bacterium | reverse complement strand
GAATGGCGCTCTACGTAGCGTCTGACTACCGTTTCCATCGTGGCGCGTCGGCACATCAATACCCACATTTTTTCGTCACCGGGCTCAGGCTGATATTGGTCTTTGAGTGCATCTGGGATGGTATCGGCAAAGGCGACCTTGCGTGCACCGGCGCTAAAGAAGTCTTCTAATAGGTCGGGGTAATGTTGCTCAAGTACGCTACACATCAGGCCAAGAAATGCATGAGGGTGTCGGAACTGCGCTGCCCCGCGCCGTTGCCAGGTAAAGAATGCTTGTTCGGCATCGCCCTCGGGTGGTGGAGTGTCGCGCTCAAATAAGGTGACGTCAAAGCCCTGGCGAGACAGCGCAAGGCTGGTGAACAACCCGCAAATACCTGCTCCTACTACCGCAATGGTTTCTGCACGCGGTGATGCCAAAGGATCTTTACTGGCGACTTGTGTCATAGCTACTACTCAAAATACAGCTGATAAAAGGTAGCAAAATTTGGCTCAAAAAGAGAACTAGTTCCGCGCCAATTCCTGCACAAGCGCAGCCGAGTCAGTCATGGTGTTGGCGTCTAACCTTGAGTGAGAAGAGTGATGAGCATTGCAGTAGATTGGTTTGAGATACCGGTAAAAGACGAGGCCCGCGCGAAAGCGTTTTAGGAGGCCGTATTAGATACCCAGATGCAGACAATGTCGGATGGCACTACTGAGATGTTTGCCTTTGTGGGTGACGAGGGTCCGGCAGGGTGCCTCACTACCGAGGACTCCAGTCCGATGGCGGGAGGGGTATTGGTTTATTTGAGCTGCGAAAACATCCAAAGAGCGCTGCAACAAGTCACCGCTAACGGCGGCACTGTGATGCAACAGGAAACCGACATTGGTCCCCATGGGTATTGCGCTCAGTTCACAGATGCCGAGGGTAATTTGGTGGCGCTGCATCGATTTAAGTAAAGCGATTCGCGTGGCTTATTTATGGATTGCATGGGTGGCAGTAATGTAGCCGATGCAAGCTTTGGCGTGTTCTTGCAGCAGGTCGTTGGGAGATAACTCGGATCGTGCTGTTATCGCGGCCATGCGAAGTGCCGATGTGGTCGTCGTGGCTACGGTGCAAGAAGTGGTTAGCAGCGATATCTCGGTCGCCTTGGGTGATACAACCTACGATATGCGGAAGTCACCGGAGGAAATTGCCGAATTCTTAGTAATCGAATCCTTTCAAGGTTCGGCACCTGGTGCAAAATTACACACATGGATGAGCACAAGCACTGCATTCTGCGGTAGATCTTTTGTTCTCGGGGCCACTTATTTGCTGTATCTGCGGCACGCCAATAGATTCGGTTACTACAGAGCTGGCCTTTGTTCACGAACCAAATTAGCAGAGGGTGCGGATCATGAACTGGATATTCTTCGTTACCTAGCTGCTTAATCATTGTTCGATTTGGTATTGGGATCGCCGACACGATGAGATGGGTCTGCAATCTACCCTGCAATAGGCTAACCTCTCGGGCTTAAGCGATTGAACCATTTGGAGGGGTGCATGTTGCAGTCAGTGCAGTTGGGTAACAGCGGTTTGCGAGTGTCGCAACTGTGTTTGGGTACAATGAATTTCGGTATCCCTGGTCGTGGCCACCAGGGCGACTGGACCCTGACTTTGGACGAAGCGCGTCCTATCCTGAAAGCCGCTATTGATCACGGCCTGTTCTACTTCGACTGTGCTGACGTCTACGGTCTTGGTGCTTCTGAAGAGGTGGTGGGCGCCCTGCTCAAGGAGCTTCTGCCACGAGATGAGTATGTACTCACCACAAAAATAGCTATGCCCATGGGCCGTGGTGCCAATCAGGCTGGCCTGTCGCGCAAGCATGTTCGTGAGGGAATCGACGCCTGCCTGCAACGATTAGGGCATGACTACATCGACCAATTGGTAATTCATAGGCATCCCCATGGGGTCCCTGGCCATGTAGATACGCCCATTGAGGAAACGATGGAAGCGCTCAACGATGCGGTGAAGGCTGGCAAGGTTTTGTACCTGGGTGGCTCGTCGATGTTCGCCTGGCAATTTGCACAATTGCAAATGACGGCAGAGGCAAATGGTTGGGCCAAATTCATTTCCATGCAAAATCACTACAACCTGGTTTATCGCGAAGAAGAACGCGAGATGAACCCCTATTGTTTGAGCACCGGTGTTGACTTAACACCCTGGTCACCGTTGGCGAGGGGGATCTTGGCGGGGTCTTACCAAGGTGGTTTCAGTGGCGGCAGTACTGATCGCTCGAAAGGACAAGATCGGCAACGCACTGAAGGTCTGTATAAGGGCGAGCATGTCTTCCCAATCGCAGAACGTGTTATTGAAGTGGCAGCCAAATACGAAAAAACCGCGGCGCAAATTGCTGTTGCCTGGCTGTTGCATAAGCCGGGGGTGGCATCCCCCGTGGTTGGCGTTTCCAAGGTATCCCAATTGGATCAGTTGGTTGCTGCGGTAGACATTCAATTAGCCGACGAGGACATCGTTTACCTCGAGGAACTCTATCGTCCCGTGGATAACCTGCTGTCTATTGGTTTCTCGTAACCATTAGTGAGTCGATGACACCAAAGTCTGATTCCCTTGGCATGTTTATGAGCTGGCGAGTATTGCCATAACGCCAATGGTGGAGTGGACGCGTGAACGCCCATGAACGACCCCGTGTTTCGTGGGCCACGCTCCCGCCATGACGTCGCTATCAGGCCAGACTGGCCAGCATAAGTGCACCGCTAAGGGTGCCCATTGCGCCGGCTTGACGGAAGTTCCGTGTCGATAGTTCACCCAATACCGCTGCGGGTTCTGCTCCGCCAAAGGTCTTACGTAAAATACCGGTCTCAATGAATGTCGCGAAAATAGCGAAGCCAAAGAGCGAGCTGACCAAGGCCGCTCGACCGAGGGTGTCTAAGGGCAGGGTTATAAAGATCAGCACTAGAATGCCCCAGTGTCCGATCCAACCGCCGAAGCTCATGCTGTGAAATTGCCGTGATGAGTTGTTGTTGAAGTCAAAGCTAAAGCGGAACAAATTAGTTAGGCTCTTTGGTAACGTTCGCTTCGTTTGCGCACCGCTGACGCGTGCGCCCAGGTAATGGCCCCATTCGTGAAAAATTGCGGCGACAATGTAACCAACGAAAATGCCATCCGCGGCGCTGAGCAATTCTGCCGCAAACAATCCAGTGACTTGAAACCAGGCGTCCGATGCGGCCCAAAGGGTCAGGGCGGCAAATACGATCATTGTGTCGCGGCTGAGCAAGCTAAATAAGCTGGGCTCTTTATCAGCCTTTTGTTGGGCTTCCGCCATGAACATACTCCCCAGTAAGTTGATGCGCGATACTAGCTCAAGCCACTGTGTTTGGGTATGCGTGCGAAGCCTTGTTGTTAAGCGCTGAGGCTAACGCGAACATCACCGATGCCCGAGCTAAAATGACCGCGAAAATCCCCCACCTCGAAAGGATGCTTTTCATAGGCGCCGGTAATCACCCATTGGCCTGGCTGCAGTTCATGTCCAAAGTCGTGTAAGCGCCGTGCAAGGACAGCCAGAGATTCGTAGTGATCGTCTATGTGCCCCTGGCTTTCAACGCAGCCAACAGGCTGCTCCTGCCGCGGTGATGCTTCAGCAGGATCTCGGTACAGGGTCACGGCCAGATCATCCAAGTTAGCAGGCGCGGCCACAATTTCACCGGCCACGATACCCCAGTTAGACAAGTTATCCGCCACGCGCACGCCGGCGTTGCAGCCCGGGGGTAGGCGTTTTTGATTAATTTCAAAGCCGGGTGCGGCGCCTGCAATGGCAGTAACCGCACTGGTTGCGGTTGCTCCCGCGCCTAGAGCATCTTTCATTACAAAACACAGTTCGTTCTCTACGCCGCCGCGGTATAAGTTGGGACGTGGGATTGTTGCGCCGCTTTGCAACAAGCGGCTTTTGAGGACGAAACCAAATGGCCGGATGCCCGGACCCAAGGCGTCGCGCGACTCCCCGGAGGTCATGCCAATTTTCCAACCGCCGAGGGTTTCCCCTTCATTTAGCCAACGCTCTAGCAATTGCAGTTGCAACGCCTGGCCTTCGTCGGCAGACAATTCACTAGTGAGCAATATGTCCGTGCTCTCGAAGTTTTGGTTTTGTTGCAGTTGCCAGAGGGTATCTAAGAGTTTGCGTTGCATTTTAATGTGCTGTTTCGTTTGTTCAGGAAAGGCATAGTAACGAGCTTAGAAGCCAGCGCAAAACATTGTCATAGATCCATAAAACCCGTTACCTTTAGCCTCATCAAAGCGACGGGATAGGAGATCACAATGGCCTACGCACCAGCAGACCGAGCGTTTTACGACGCCGACAGTCACATCATGGAATTGCCGGATTTTTTAAGAGCCTATGCTGACCCTAAGTTGCGTGACGAAATCCCAGAAGTGAGCTACAGCGCGTCGGTAGTGACCGACGAAGAAGTGGCGCAAATTATGAGCCAGGGTGGCAAGCACTCAGATGAACACGTGGCAGCCCAGATCGCCATGGGTGATGCACTTATTGAAGATTCGAAAGAGATCCAGGCGCTTGGGGCTTTTAACAGCGCCGACCGCACTGTGGCTATGGATTTACTTGGCTTTAAAAAACAGTTGGTCTTTGCTACCCATTCGGTGGCGTTTCCGTTTCACCCCAGCTCAAAAAAACCTGTGCAGCTACGTTATGGGGCTACCCGGGCGCATAACCGCCACATGGCTGAGTTTTGTTCCCAAGACGACCGACTAATGGGCGTTGGCATCGTGCCGTTAGACAATCCTGCGGCAGCCATCACTGAACTTGAGTGGGCTATTGATCACGGTTTGGAATCGATTTGGATACCCCATCGAGCACCCATAGGCCATTCGCCGGGACATGTGGATCTGGAAGGTTTTTGGGCGCGCCTTGCCGAGGCGGGCGTGCCGTTTGTACTGCACGTGGGTGGTGCGCCGCTACAGGTCGCTAAAGATTGGGGAAACAACGGTCGCGGAGCGGTTAAAGACTGGTTGGGTGGCGGCGAAAATGTGCGTACCAAAGACGCAGCGGTGCTGCATCAAACGCCAGAAATGTTCATCAGCATGTTGCTGCTAGATGGAGTATTTGACCGGCATCCGGGCCTGCGTGGAGCGGCAGTAGAACTTGGCGCAGGTTGGGTGCCGGAGTTGTGCCGCCGCCTGGACTGGGTATGCCGCATTTATGGTCGCTCTGATACGTCGGTACGTTTCGACAGGCCACCGTCTGAGCAGTTGCAAGAACAAATGGGCTTTACGCCGTTCTCTCACGAACATGTTGGCAATCTTGCTGCCGATTCGGCACCTGACCTATATTTGTTCAGTAGCGATTACCCGCACCTTGAAGGCACCAAGGACCCTATTGGCCGTTTTGAACGTTCTCTAGTGGATGTCGATGAGTCGGTTAAGAAAGCGTTTTATAGCGAGAACTTTCTGCGTCTTTGGCCTGAGGCTCGAGTGGCCTAAGTGCCATGACAAAACCAATTTGGACAATGCTTGCGCTTGCAGCAGTGCTGTTGATCGCTGCGGTTGTTTTAACCTTTTGGTATGTCTGCCCTTGTGAGCGAACGCCCGGCGGACCGCTGCGCTACACCGAAGTCGTTGAGCCCGTCGCGGATTGGCGATTCGCCAATGACGTTGGTTTGTGTCAACTCGAAGTCCCAGCGGTTGTTCCTTGGTCTATCAATCTGAATTGCATGTCCGCCGACGGCAAACTGTATGTCAGTTGCGCGCGATGTGAAGGCAAATATTGGTCGACCACGGCACTGCGTGAACAGCGTGGCAGAATAGCTATAGGTCTTCAGGTCTATCCGGTAAACCTACGTCGAGTCACCGATGCTGTAGAACTCGATCTGGCATGGCAAGCCAGAGCAGCAAAGACTGGCCGTGGCTCGGACCAGCCCCGTGCAGAGCATTGGTGGTCGTTTGAGTTGACCTCGAACGACGTTAGCTCGCAGGCTCGTTGAACATCGAGGTTCGGCCTGCGTCCACAACCAGATCGTGACAGTTAACAAAGCGTCCGGCTTCGCTGGCCAAATACAAAGCGGCTTCGGCGATGTCCTCCGCTAGGCCGGTTTTACCCAAGGGCACAGAGCGCGCCAGATTGGCTTGCAGCTTTTCCATTTTGCGGGCGTTGTCTTCATCGCTTAGTGTATTTGCCCGACCTGAGCCACCCCAGAAAATTGGTGTTGCTATGGCACCGGGGGAAATAGCGTTCACGCGAATGTTGTGGGGCCCCAATTCAATGCCCGACATCTTAGTAAAGTGCGTGACCGCTGCCTTCAGGGCCGAATAGAGCGGGTCACCTTGGCGATAACGCAAGCCTGCAATGCTGGAATTGTTGATGATGCAGCCGCCACCAGCAGTCTTCATCGGCTCAATCGCATAGCGCGTGCCGAGGATAACGCTAGACAGCAATAAGTGAACGCCATAGTCGATATGCGCCTGGGTGATTTCGTCTAAAGGCGCACCCACCGGGCCACCGGCGTTGTTGAATAAAATATCGAGTTTGCCGTGTTGCTCCACGGTAAAGTTAATAGCCTTGGCGATATCAGGCTCATGGGTAACATCGGATTCGCAAAAGCTCAGCGCGGAGCCTAAGGTTGTCGCCAATGCGCTGCCTTTTTCCACTGAGCGGCCGCTGATGACGACTTTTGCGCCTTGTTCTGCGAACAACTGTGCGGTTGCCGCACCAATGCCACTGGTGCCCCCGGTAATGAGTGCTACTTTTCCTGCTAAGCGATCAGACATACCGTCTCCTTTTCTAAAATTACTTCGTTAAATATCCCCGTGTTCCCGTTACTTCGGACACGCGGTAGACACCGTGAGAGCCGCAACAATACACGAGCCGTCCCAGGGGCACCCAATAATTATGGACGCCGATAAGACAGATTGGGTATTGCCCAAGGCGTTGTTGACGTGCAACCTCTGGGTGCTGGGAAATCAGCGATCATAGGTAGCGGCCTAAAAGGCAAAGAAAGAATAAGCCAACGAGTCGTAGCACAGGGGGGACGGTTGAAAACAAAAACAGTGAGTTTCGGCAACAAGCTAGCCTATGGCTTTGGGTCTGTGGCATTCGGTGTCAAAAACAATGGCTTCGACTACTTTCTATTGTTTTTCTACAGCCAGGTGATGGGTGTTAGCGCTTCTCTGGTCAGCGCTGCTTTAGCCATTGCCTTAGTGTTCGACGCCATCAGTGATCCACTGATCGGATTCTTTTCTGATAATACGCGCACACGATGGGGGCGCCGTCACCCTTACATGTACGGCGCCGCTGTGCCGGTGACACTCTGCTATTTTCTGCTGTGGAACCCACCGGGTCAGTTTTCAGGTGACGAGCTCTTTCCCTTTCTTGTGGTGGTATCGATCCTGGTACGTACGTTGATCACTGTGTACGAGATACCAAGCTCAGCCTTGGTCGCTGAGATGACAGATGACTACGATGAGCGTACTTCGCTATTGAGCTATCGTTATTTTTTCGGCTGGTCTGGCGGCACGCTAATGGCAACGGTGGCGACGCTGATGTTATTGGTCCCTACTGACGAAGTCAGTGACGGTATGTTTAACGTTGCCGGCTACGAGCTTATGGGATTGGTGGCAGCGGGTTTCATATTTACCGCGATCGCGGTATCTGCACTGGGCACCCACTCGCTGATACCCAACCTAAAGGCGCCGCCGCCGAAGCGATCGCTCTCGGTCGTGACGATCTACAAAGAAATTTTTGAAACCCTAGCAACACGTTCCTTCGCTGCATTATTTATGTCGGCAATGTTTGGTGCGGTCGCTACCGGTATGGTGGCGTCGTTAGCCTACTTGCTCTATACCTTCTTGTGGGGATTTACCGCCCAACAAATAGGTCTTATTTCTGCCAGTGTGGTGATTTCCGCGGTGCTGGCCTTATTTATTTCGCCGCTGATTTCAAAAAAATTCGGCAAAAAACGCGGCGCAATCGCGGTAGGTATTCTGGCCTTCACGGTAAACCCAGCACCCATTGTGCTGCGGCTTTTGGGCTTGATGCCGGAAAACGGTGACCCGATTTTATTTCCTCTCTACCTGACCATTATTGTTGTCGACGTCGCACTTATTATTGTCTACCAGACGCTGGGGTCTTCGATGATCGCTGACCTGGTTGAAGACGCTGAGGTCAGGACCAACAAACGCAGCGAAGGTGTATTTTTTGCCTCAGTCACGTTCATTCGCAAAACCACTCAGGGTATCGGCGTGGTGGCGGCGGGCCTACTACTTACCTTTACCCAGTTCCCTGAGGGCGCCACACCGGATCAGGTGCCGGTATCTGTGGTACACGATCTAGCGACAATCTATGTGCCCGCAGTGGTGTTGCTGTGGTCTTTGATGATTTTGTGCATTTCGATGTATCAGGTTGATCGGGCTGTGCATGAAGAAAATTTACAGACTCTGGGTCGGGGCTGATTAAGCCGCAAGCAAGCGGTGTAATCGGGCCTTTTGTCGGGTAAAAACCACCAGACGTCTGGATTCTCTGCGATCTTTCTGCCTACTGGCGCATGTTGACCAGATCAACAGGTTGAAGGAGCCAAAGCTATGAGTGAAACGAAATCTTATTCAGGGCGGTGTTTGTGCGGGGCGGTGTCGTTCACCGCGGAAGGTGTTAACGGCGAGGTTCATGCTTGCCATTGTGCGACCTGTCGCAAATGGCGCGGGGCCTCAATGCTCGCCATGGGCACAGCCGCTGTGGATTTTACTGGCGCATCAAACATTGCTCGTTACGACTCGTCTGAATGGGCCCAGCGTGGCTTCTGCCGAAACTGCGGAAGCAACTTGTTTTACCAGCTAAAGGACCAGGGCAACTACATCATGTGCGTAGGCGCATTCGATGACTCGCCGGATTTTGAGCTTTGCGGTGAAATTTATATCGACGAAAAACCATCTGGCTATGACTTTGCCGGTGAGCATTCACGAATGACCGGTGCGGAATTTATGGCTTCGATCGGATCCGGTGACAGTACAAGCTGAGGGTGGGTGGCCAGCCGCCCACCCTCGCGGTTGCTACTTACTGGTCTTAGGACCAGCTGGCGGATTCGTTGAGCACCAGATCGGTGGCTTCTTCCAAAGCGGCGGTGCGCTCGCTCCAGTTGCCGCCACCGGTACCCAAGCGGATGGTATTAACACCTGCGTCTCGAAATGCTCTCAGGCGTTCTCGCACCATGGTCTCTGTACCAATTAAGTTGGTTAACAAAACCATCTCGTCGGGTACCCGAGCGATGGCTTGGTCACGCTTGCCGTCGATCCATAGGCTCTGAACGGCCTTAGCGTCATCCTCATAGCCGGCTCGGCAATAGGCGTCGTTGTAAAAGTTCGTTTTCGCCGATCCCATTGCACCCAAAGTGAAGGCCATGGCGGGCTTGCGTTCAGCCACCAGTCGATCAACGTCGTCACTGATCTCGAAGTAGCCACCGGTCTGAATGTCAATGTCCTGCAGGCTGCGCCCCGCATCTTTTGCACCCGCTTCAAGGTCATCCAGGAACACATGGCCCGCCTCCGGCATAAAGCAGGTGCCGAGCCAACCGTCGGCCACTTCGCCAGTCATTTGCAGCGATTTAGGCCCCAGTGTTGCTAGGTAGATCGGCAGGTTAGGTCGGGGTGGTTGGGATAAACGTATGGGTTTCCCTTCGCCACCGGGTCGAGGCAACGTGTAGTGTTCTCCGTCGTACTGGAGTTTCTCGCCGCCTAAACCCAAACGGAGAATATCAACGCATTCTCGTAGACGTGATAAAGGCTTAGCGAACTTTGCGCCATGCAATCCTTCCACCACTTGAGGGCCACTGACACCTAGTCCCAGGTTAAAGCGGCCATTCGACACGGTGTCTAAACTTTGCGCGGTCATAGCAATCATGGAAGGTACGCGGGAACTGATTTGCATGATGCCGGTGCCTAACCGAATGCGTTCGGTTTTTGCAGCTAGATATGCCAGCGGGACAATAGCATCCATGCCCCAGGCCTCTGCTGACCAAGCCTCGTGTACACCCATGTGGTCGGCGGCCTGGGTGTATTCGACCAGTTGATCCCATTCCTCACCGTTGTAGTAAGCGGAACCTATGGATATGGAAATACGCAAGATGCTCTCCTTTAGCTTTAGCTAGCGGGCCAAGATCCCGTGCGCAGCGCACTTTGTCAACGGTTGCGAGAGTGCCTAGAATCATCTACTGAATCGGCACACATTCAACTAGGAGGGGATCAAGTGGCAGCATTGAAAATGGGCGCACGTTTAAAGAGCACGGTTTGTTCAGGCGAAATTATGGTGGTGATGGCGCCGGATACAGAGGTAGAAATGAGCTGCGGCGGCGCAGCCATGGTAGATGCTGGCGAGTCGGTCACACCTAGCGGCGAGGTGCATCCTGATCACGCGGTGGGTGTGGTCATGGGCAAGCGCTACATTGACGAGGCTGAAACCTTAGAGGTACTTTGCGTTAAGGCAGGCGACGGCAGTTTGGCGGCCAACGGTACGCTGCTGTTGCAGAAGGATACGAAAAAACTTCCTAAAACTGACTAGGGCAACCCATGAACGTAATGATGTTGCTGGAAATGGCCAGCGCGGCTTTTCCCGAGCGGTTGGCATTCACCGATGGCAGCACGGGTGTCAGTTTTACTTATCAACAACTCTTTGATGCAGCGCGTTTGCGCGCGGGTACTATCCAGGCCAGTGGCGCGAGCCGCCTAGTGAAATTAGATGTCAGCAATTTGGGCACGCCACTGAGCTTGTTCGCCAGTGCGTGGGCTGGCGTGCCTTATGTTCCGTTGAATTATCGACTCACGGATGCAGAGATTAAGGCGCTGCTGGCACGGGTTACGCCTGCGTATTTGATTACCGACGCTGAGCGAGTCGCCGAACTGGGCGCGACAGATGACGTTAATGCGGCGAGCACTCAAAGTTTTCTTGACGACACCCAGCATGATCATGGCATAGAAGATCCGTGGGCGATGGATCCGGAAGACATTGCAGTTTTGTTGTTCACCAGCGGTACTACCGGTGAGCCTAAGGCTGCGGTGCTTAGACACAAGCACCTGGTCTCGTACATTTTGGGGTCAGTAGAATTTGCCGGCGCACAAGACAGCGATGCTGCTCTGGTGTGTGTGCCGCCATACCATATCGCAGGCATTGCGGCGATCATGAGCTCGGTCTATTCCGGCCGCCACGTTGTGCAGTTGCCCAACTTTACCGCCGAAGCCTGGATCGAATTAGCGCGCAAATACAAAATCAGCACCGCCTTTGTGGTGCCAACGATGCTAGCGCGGATCGTCGAATGTCTAGAAGCCGAGGGCGTGTCGGATGCGCAAATGCCACATCTTAGCAGCCTGTCATATGGTGGCGGCAAAATGCCATTAAGTGTCATCGAAAAAGCGATGACTTTATTCCCGGATACGGACTTCTCGAACGCTTATGGTCTTACCGAGACCAGCTCGACCATTTGCGTGCTAGGGCCAGAAGAACACAGACAAGCTGCTGCGGCCAGCACAGACACAGAACGTCGCCGTTTGGTGTCGGTGGGTCGGCCGCTGCCTGGTGTTGAGATCGAAATCCGTGATGAGGACGGTCACCAAGTATCTGCGGGTGAGCGGGGTGAGATCTATGTCCGTGGAGAACAGGTATCTGGCGAGTACGAGGGTCGCGGATCCGTGATCGATAGCGCCGGATGGTTCCCAACCCGGGATGCTGGAAGCTTAGATGACGAGGGATATTTGTTTTTAGAGGGTCGCGCCGACGACGTGATTGTTCGGGGTGGCGAAAACCTTTCGCCCGGCGAGATCGAGGACGTCATGCTCACTCACCCGGCAGTTGCTGACGTCGCGGTGGTTGGTGTACCGAGCGAAAAATGGGGCGAAGCCGTAGCGGCGGCGGTGGTGGCAAAGCCCGGAGCTGAGATCGAAGTCGCGGAGTTACAGGACTTTGTCAAAGACCGCTTGCGCAGTTCTCGGGTGCCAGAGCTGATCCAGGTCTGGAAGGAGTTGCCTTACAACGAAACTGGTAAGCTGCTGCGCCGAGTCGTGCGTACTGAACTGGGCAAACCCGCACAGAATTAATGTATTGCATCGATCAAGCCGAATCTCAATGCGTCTTCTGCGTCAATGGATTCGCCGCCTAACGCAAGCTTTGCGGTAGCATGCCGCCCAATGCGGCGACTTATGCTCACTGTGCCACCGGCCCCAGGGATAAGTCCTAAAGCCACTTCCGGTAACTTAAAAGAAGTGTCGGGCGTGGCGATGATATGGCCGCAAAAGGCTGGCAACTCGATACCGGCACCTATGCAGGCGCCGTGCAGCTCAACGCTTGTGCGTTTGCCAAGTTGGTGGAGCAAAAGCCCAGGGCTGCGGCTGGTGCGCACGATGTGGGCGATGCCTGAATCGTCAACGGCGCCGAACTCTGAAAGATCGCCGCCAGAACAAAAAGATGGGCCGTTGCCGCGCAGCGTAACGTTATTGATACTCGTGTCGACGCTCGCAAGCTGCAAGGCGGCCCATAGCTCATCGCGCATTTGAGCATTGTAAGCGTTGTGTTGTTCGGGCCTGTTCAGGGTAATGGCCAATGCATTATCTTCTCGCTGGATAAGGACTGCGGGCCCTTCCTCCTGGTTCAGGGTGGGTTTGGGTCTTGTCTCTAGCCACTGCAGAAATCCTGTACTGGATTGCAACACGCTGTAGGCAAGAGATTCGCTCATCAAGGCTTGTTCGACGCCTAGTTTTAAGGTTTGCCGCAATGTTTGGCACAACACCGTAGCGGCAATAGGCTGAGCCGTGATGGCTTGAAGTAAGTGTTCCAGTTCGTCAGGTGTTGCCCAGCAGTCAAAAGTCGCTAATTCAATCGCATTTGGGACCTTCCCAGGATCTTCCCACAAAGCAATAATTGGGCAATTTGGCAGCGGCGATAAGGGCAATATAGGTTCAAGGTCGCTGGCTGTAACGATCATATAGTTGCAGCCGTGGGCTATGTTGTAGGTCTCCATCAGCAACGAAGAACTTACGATGCGTCGTAGTTCATCAGGAGTGTGTATTTTGGGTGATGAGCTCATAACAGACAGCGTGTTGGATACTGGGAGTATACCGGTTTGCAATCTCAACGAATGTGCCGATGTGGTGCTGCAAAGTTTGCGCAGATTTAACCCCGAGTTGCTGGCTGGAGTTGTTGGCTCTGATTTGTTGTGGGAACGTGCTGCTGAATTGGGTATTGCACCCAAGGAACACTTTTCAGCAAATAAATTCTGCCGATTGCTGCCTTCGTTGAGCGGCCATATAGCGTTGAACATGGCTCGAATCGAGGACTGGTCGTTGCTGCCAGCGTGGTTACAAACACCGGCTGAAAATTGGGAACAGGTGGCACAGGCAGTTGCGCAACAGTCAACTGAGGCGGTAGTAGAGCGTGGTCGTCTTATGGGGCTTGCGCTTTCTTTCCCTGCAGAACCTCTCCAAGACAATTGGCGAGATAGTTTGCAACAGGCATCTGCTGACCCGGCGACAGCGCCACGAGTAGTGGACCTGTCGGCGCTGTGGGCCGGACCGTTGTGCTCACATGTGCTGGCTCAATGTGGTTTTGAAGTGATTAAAGTGGAATCCATTGGTCGCCCCGATGGTGCTCGCCAAGGTAGTCCCCACCTATTTGCAGCGTTACATAAAGATAAGGAATGCCGGCAATGCGACTTCTCAGATTCAAAGGACCTGGCGCGGTTGCGTGATTTGTTGATCAGCGCAGATGTTGTCATTGAGGGATCGCGGCCGAGGGCGCTCGAAGCCCTAGGGCTTGAATACGCACGCATCAATCAACTTTCCACAGAGCAAGGCCGGCCAGATAAATTGTGGCTGTCGCTGACCGCTTACGGGCGAGAGTTGCCGTTTGGTCAGTGGGTAGGTTTTGGCGACGACGTGGCTATAGCTGCGGGCGCTGTAGATTGGTCAGATCCCAATCAACCCCAATTTACGGGGGATGCCATTGCTGATCCGTTAACGGGCCTGTTGGCGGCTTCGGTGATTCTGCACTTACGGCAAAAACAAACAGCGGGGTTGGTAGATTTTTCGTTGTTCCGTGCCGCTCGCTTTTGTGTCGAATGGCTGCAAAAGCACAACGGTCAAGCCACCGCTGCGCTAAGAAGGCCCGCTTTGCGATGTTAATTGTTAACGCCGAAGTTGATGGTGTGCGGTTGGATGTGCGTTTCCAAGACAAAATTTTGGAACTCAGTTCGAGCATTCAACCTGCGCCAGGCGAGTCGGTGATCGATGCACAGGGTGGCGCTCTATTGCCCGGCCTGCATGATCACCATATGCACTTCCTTGCTACAGCGGCTTGGGCGAACTCAGTGGATTGTGGCGCTGTTGATATTACCGGTCCTGATGAATTAGGTCGGTTGTTGAGGCAGCAGACTGGCTCTGGGTGGTTGCGGGGCGTTAACTATCACGAAAGCATAGCTGGAGAACTGCAAGTAAGGGCTCTTGATGAGCTGGCGGATAATCGACCAGTGCGTATACAACATCGTAGTGGCAAGGCGTGGATGCTGAATTCGGCTGCAATTGAATTACTCCAGCTACAGCAGTATGCCGACATTGACGGAGTGGAAGTTGACTCCAGCGGTGCAGTCACAGGTCGACTGTTTCGTTTGGATGGCTGGTTAAGAGAGCGTTTATCTGCTGATTTAACGTCCGATATAAGTTCTCTGTCTCGACAGTTGTCGAGCTATGGCGTTACCGGTTTTACTGATACCTCCGCGACTAACTCGCAACAAACTGCACAGCTCTTTGCGCAATGGCAAAGCGATGGTGTGCTTCAGCAAGATGTCTTGTTAATGGGTGATGATAGCCTGCATGCCGGGCCGTTAAAGGTGATACTAGATGAGGACTCTCTCCCAGACTTAGAAAATTTGGTCGTTCGTTTGCAACGTGCTCGTAATCGAGGGCGCTCGATTGCTTTTCACTGCGTAAGTCACCTAGAACTTCTCTTTGCGTTAACTGCGCTGGAACAAGTGCCAGCGGATTCGCGAGATCGCATTGAGCACGCCGCTATTGTCTATGACGAGATGTTGCCGCGTCTTAAACAGCGGGGAATCTCAGTGGTCACCCAGCCAGGTTTTTTATGGCAACGCGGAGACCAGTATTTAAAGGATCTGGAACCGCGAGAGATCGAAGTACTGTACCGGCATCGCGCTCTGCTGGAAGCAGGTGTGAATACCGTTGTAAGTAGTGACGGTCCCTATGGGCCAGTGAACCCTTGGAAGGTCATGGACGCCGCCAGTCGACGCACAACTCAATCCGGCACGACCATTGGCGGCCAAGAAAGAGTTAGCCCTGATCACTCCTTACGCGGTTATCTGCTGAATGCTCATGGGCTTAAAGAGCCAGCGCGGGAGACCAGAGTGGGCGCCAATGCAGACCTTTGTCTTTTGCAGCTGCCGTGGTGTGAGGCGAAAAAACAAGTTGCCAACGTCAAGGTGCAGGCCACGATCCGGTCCGGAGCAGTGACCCACCGTTTACCTTAACAGTGCAGTAGCCTATGAATGCGGTCTATCAGTGCTATTTATCAGCTAATCAGGAAGTCCTAACACGCGCTTTGCGATGATATTTTGTTGCACCTCATTGGTGCCACCGTAGATCGTTACCGCGCGGTCGCGCAACCAGCTGCGGGTCGACTCCAACTCGTCCTCGCTGAACTCATTACTTTCCCAAACCAAACCAGCGGTACCGCGCAGGCGAGACTTCAGCTCTGAACCAGAACGTGACAGGGAAGAGCCCACCAACTTGAAGATCGAGGTCGCGGCGCCAGGAGCGCCCGTCGATTTGCTTTCCTCAACCACGCGGCGAGTGGTCAAGGCTAAGGCTTGTTCTGCCATAACCTGATCCAGTACTTCTTCGCGGCTGGCATCATCAGCGATGCGTCCCTGAGCATCAGTGCCTGCATATTTTTTAGCAATCTCTGCATATGGATTGGCCTTTGGCTTCGCAGCCGCTTTTTTCTTGTCGCCATTTTTTGGCTTGCTGCGGGTGGTGGCGTTGCGTTCGTATTGCAGTAGACGCTTGCCAACACTCCAGCCTTTGTTCATTTCTCCAATCAGGTCTTCACGTTTGGCCACGGCGTTATCGAAGAATGTTTCACAAAACGGTGAGGAGCCAGAGATCAACTTGATCGGCTTCACGGTGACACCGGGTTGATCCATTGGCAGCAGTACAAAGCTGATGCCTTCGTGTTTCGGTGCTTCGGGATCCGTGCGTACTAGGGCGAACATCCAATTGGCGTACTGCGCACCACTGGTCCAAATTTTCTGACCATTGATAATGAACTCGTCACCCTCAAGAACTGCTTTGGTTTGTAGCCCTGCCAAATCAGAGCCCGCACCTGGCTCGGAATAACCTTGGCACCACTGAGCTTCGCCGGTAATGATGCGGGGAATGTGACGTTGACGTTGCTCTTCGGTACCCAACTCTAAGATGGTCGGTCCAATCATGGCCAGGCCCATTCCTGTGGCAGGGGGCAATGCCTTTATCCGCGCCATTTCCTGAGCCAGTACCTGGTGTTGTTCTCGGCTCAAACCACCGCCGCCGTATTGGGTGGGCCATGCAGGCGCTGTCCAGCCGCGAGTGACTGCACGATCCCGCCATTCCAACGCTTCGTCGGTCTGATACAGCTCGTAGGCGTCTTCAAAGTGCACGGCGCCGAGGCGCATAGCCTGAGGGCAGTTGCTTTCTAACCAATCTCTGGCTTCTTCACGAAAAGCGTTTAAATCCATCTCTCGACCTCATCAATAAACGTTTAGTAGATATGTTGGGTTTTCAAACTCGTCGGATTATGCGGTTTGTCTTCGCTGATATCAGCGATGTCAGGATCATAAGCGAACCAGTGGCTAGGATTTGCTCCGACGTCGAATGCGTGTCTAGTTTATGCGGACACATTGGCTCTGGCCATAAAAGCAAGGAGCGAATTTTTCAGACGCTTAATTTTATGCTCAATATGTATTGTCTCGGGTAGGTAAGTCGGTGGGTCCGATGCCAAGTTACGAATGCGCAGACTGCAATCTAAATTGCGGCAGATATGGTTGCCAATGAAACGTCGCCCGTCGCTGCCCACTACCGATGCGCTGAACAGAGCGGTGCCACGACTGCGGTAAACGTGATGACACCAAGAGCACATGCGGGTGCGCGGTCGAGCGGAGTGATTCAGACTGCGCCGCAGCTGCATGCCCTGTAAACCCTGCTCTGATGCCACCACTACATAGCCCAAATGCCCTGACGGATGCAGCCAACCGAAGTAGTCTAAAACAGCCCAGTCAACGTGGGTCAGATCAGGCAGGGCCAGTTCTGTTGCTGAGCAATCAGGAAATAGCTGTGTTATGTCTGCGCGGTTTAAAGCCTGCAAGTATGGTGTCATCCTCAGGGATCAAGGCGAGAGTATAGCGGCGAAGTAACGTCTCGGGCTAACGCAGAGTAACCCGGTGTTGCCGTACGGGTTGCTGTATGCTTCGCAACCAAAGCAATTCTTAGTTAGGGGAACAAATGAGCAACTTACCTAGTTCAGGCCGTCAGCTGCGTACCGAAGTGACCTCGGCAGGGGAACTCAAACTGAGCTTAGTGGATGTGGACATCGCACCCCCTAAACCCGAACAAGTGATTGTGCGTATCGAGGCGTCGCCCATTAATCCATCAGACCTCGGCTTACTGTTGGGAATGGCGGATGTATCAACAGCCAGGCAGGTGGGCAGTGACAACAATCCGGCCATCAGTGCCCAGGTGCCAGAAAAGATCCTCCCCGCTTTGAAAGCGCGCTGGGATGAGTCTATGCCCGTGGGTAACGAGGGCGGTGGGGTCGTGGTGGCCGCTGGCGACAGCGATGCGGCTCAAGCGCTAGTAGGAAAGACCGTAGGGGTATTAGGCGGCGCTATGTACGGCGAGTACCGTACCTTGCATGTCAGCCAATGTCTGGTTATGCATGATGGGGTGACACCGCGGGAGAGTGCGTCCTGTTTTGTCAATCCATTAACGGCCTTAGGCATGGTCGAGACTATGAACCGCGAAGGGTTTAAAGCGCTGATTCATACCGCGGCGGCGTCAAACTTGGGCCAGATGCTGCAAAAAATTTGCCTTAATGATGGCGTTGCGTTGGTGAACATCGTGCGCAAGCCAGAGCAAGCCGAGTTATTGCGCAGTGTTGGTGCTACCTATGTTTGTGACTCCAGTCAGGACACATTCATTGCGGACCTCACCGCTGCCATCGCAGAAACTGGCGCCTACTTAGCGTTTGATGCAACCGGGGGCGGTGAACTGGCCAACCAAATTTTGATCGCTATGGAGGCCGCTGCAAATCAGACCGCTACAGAATACAGCCGCTACGGCTCTACCCAAGACAAACAGGTCTACATCTACGGGGGTCTGGAAAGGCGACCCACCACACTTACCCGCAGTTACGGTATGCAGTGGAGCGTTGGCGGATGGCTGTTAACACCGTTCCTGCAGAAGGTAGGACCGGCGCGAGCAGAGGAACTGCGTCAACGTGTTGCAGACGAGATAAAGACGACCTTTGCCAGCGGTTATACCGAGGAAATTTCCCTCGTCCAGGCGCTGCAGGTTGAGACGTTGCAAGCCTATGCGTTACAAGCTACGGGCAAGAAATTTTTGATTAACCCGACGCTCTAATTGCCAGCCCTCGGCGGCGCTATTGGCAGGTTAGCAAGCCTCGAAGATATAACAAGCGGTGCAGATTGGCTTACTGGGCAAGCGCAACAGTGTCGGGATTGAGATTGCTGCACGCCTCATAGGCGATACTGTAGCTTCTGCAGCGCGCCTCATGATCGAAAATTTGTGCCGTAATAATTAGTTCGTCGGCCTGAGTTTTTGCGACGAAAGCGCTAACTTGCTGCCGAATCTGTGCAGCGTTGCCGACAGCGGCAGCCGCATCGGATTGGGCCAGAATTGCTTGCTCTTCGGCGCTCAAAGTGGCTTCGAAGTTGTCTATGGGTGCGGGTAATGGCCCCGGTTTACCCATACGCAAATTCAACAACGCACGCAAACCGGACGTGCGTAAATGCCAGGCTTCTGCCTCGGTGTCAGCGGCACAGATGTTGTAACCAAGCATTACATAGGGATGGCTGAGTTGCTCTGATGGCGTGAATTCCTCTCGATAGAGGGCGATGGCCCGCATCATTGCTGCCGGAGCAAAGTGCGAAGCGAAGGCAAAAGGCAGGCCTAAAATTGCCGCCAATTGGGCGCCGAATAAGCTTGAACCTAGAATATACAGCGGCACGTTCGATCCTTGGCCCGGCACTGCCATGACCTTTTGATTTTCCCTAACTTTGCCGAGATAACCTTTCAGTTCCAGTACGTCGTTGGGGAATTGATTTGGATCACTGTGCAGGGTTCGGCGCAGGGCGTGGGCCGTTACGCCGTCGGTGCCTGGTGCTCGGCCTAAACCGAGGTCGATGCGATCAGGAAATAAAGCCGCCAGCGTGCCAAATTGCTCAGCGACCATCAGCGGCGCGTGGTTAGGCAGCATGATGCCGCCAGAGCCAACCCGAATGCTGGAGGTGCCGGCCGCGATATGGCCGATTACCACCGCTGTTGCAGCGCTGGCGATACCTGCCATGTTGTGATGCTCGGCCACCCAGTAACGATGGTAGCCCAAGGCTTCGGTGTGTTGAGCCAACCCCAAGCTGTTGTGCAGTGCTTGAGCTGCGTCTGCGCCTGCGACTATGGGTGATAGATCGAGTACTGATAAAACCGGCATAACCCCTCCTGCCTATGCTGAACCCAGTGTAAGGATAACTGCAGTAAAACTCGCGGGTAAATTGCACGAGGGATTCAATAGCTTGAGCGGCCATTCATAGCAGCGCAGACCCAAAAACGCCCAGGCGGCATCGCGCACTTGGGATGAACAGTTCCAGGTGGGGCCAGCCAGACATAGATGCTTTTCGATTCATCGATTATGGTGCTCTGCTGATGTTCGGATGACAGACGCAAGATCAAGAATGCCGGCTTGATTAAAAGGTCATAAGGAAAGTGCGGAAGGAGAGGTAGGTTATGTCGGAGTTTTCTAGAATCACGTACGAGGTAAGCGAGGGTGTGGCGCGGATCGCCTTAAATCGTGTCGAGGTGCGCAACGCCCAGGATAAAGTCATGTTGTATGAGCTCAATGACGCTTTTGATCTCGCCTCTCGTGATGATGAGGTAAAAGTCATAGTGCTCGCTGCCAATGGCCCACACTTTTCTTCAGGGCACGACTTAGCGGATCGTACTGACGTCACTGAATTTTCTCAGGTCAGTAATTGGGGGGGTTATGACAAACCAGGGGCGGAAGGACGCCAGGCGTTAGAAGAGGAAATTTATTTGGGGCTGTGCTGGCGCTGGCGTAATTTGCCCAAACCAACGATCGCCGAGGTTCAGGGCAAGGTTATAGCCGGCGGGCTGATGTTGGTGTGGGTTTGCGATTTGATTGTCGCTGCCGAAGACACGACCTTTTCTGATCCTGTTGTGGCCTTTGGCGTGAACGGTGTCGAGTACTTCGCTCACCCCTGGGAGTTTGGAGCGCGTAAAGCAAAGGAGCTATTGTTTACCGGGGGTCGCATGACGGCACAGGAAGCGTTGTCTTGCGGTATGGTGAATCATGTGGTGGCGCGCGCTGATCTAACCACATTCACCAGTGACTTAGCTGCACGCATCGCACAGCGCCCGAGCATGGGATTGCGTCTGGCGAAACAGAGCGTTAACCAGGCCTTAGACGCTCAAGGTTTCTATACGGCCCTACAGGCGGCCATGTCGTTGCAGCAGTTAGGTCATGCGAACAATGAGATCGTACACGGTCGCGCGGTAGACCCTGCAGGGGCCGAGGTCATAAAACGCGAGGCGAAATTACCCTAACGGGTTTACCGGCCGGTGAAGTTGGGTTTGCGCTTTTCTAGGAATGCGCTGAGGCCCTCTGCGAAGTCTTCACTTTGGAATAGACCGTTCAAATGCACCATGAGATGGTCCACAGCGGTGTCGTAAGATTCCTCTAAGCCCATGCGCATCATGCGTTTGGTGGTTTGTACCGCCATAGGGGCGTTATCGGCGATTTCGTGGGCCCAACTCATGGCCGTGGGCAGCAACGCCTCTGCGGCCACGACCTCGTTAACCAAGCCCAGCGACAGGCTTTCAGCAGCGTCTACCGTGCGTGCGCGATAGTACAACTCCGCGGCCTTGGCCCAGCCCACGAGGCGAGGCAACAGCCAGGTGCCGCCACTCTCTGGGACCACGTTGCGCTTTGCAGTGACTGCGGCGAGCTTGGCATTTTCCGACATGATGCGAATGTCGCACAACAGGGTCATGTCCATACCATAGCCCGCGGCCGCACCGTTGATGGCACAGATAATCGGTGTGTCGCAATGCCACATCACATTGATTGGGGCGTCTCTGAGATCAAACAAACGTCGGCTTGGGCGATTGTCGCCAGCTTTGGCGGCATCGGTTGAGTTGTCTTGTTGACGTCGCTCATTAGTATCGACGAGATCTAAGCCAGAGCAAAACCCTTTACCGTTGCCGGTCAAAACGATGCAGCGGATGTCTGGGTCCTTGTCGGCTTCCACAACCTTGGCAGATAGTTCATTCAACATGGCGCGACTGATTGCATTCAACCGCTCGGGTCGATTGAGCGTAATGAGCAACACGTGGTCGTGTTGTTCGACTAGTAACTGTTCTGTTGTCGATGCGGATATGGTCATGATGATTGCCCCTCACTTTTGAGGCATCGATGTTAGGCACCTTTCCATCCAAATAGAAGTACCGCAGAATGGCGCGTTTTGCTGGGGAAGAAGTACGGTGAGTCAAAGTCGTTTAGCAAGATTGCAGAGCATTGTGCCCAGAACCGAGCAAATGAAGCAGTTCGTTCTAACCATAGTATTAAGTTTCTTGATAGCGCCGTCGGTCAGTGCCACACCCGGTGTGGTGGTTGGCAGCTATACCGATCGTGCGAATGCGCAAGCAGCGGCGGAAAACGCTCGGCGTGCCTTGGGCGCAATAAGCAGCGAGATAGAAATACATATCGTATCCCAAGGGGCTAATGCTCGGGTCGTAGTTGTGCCAACGATAGCCGCACAGACTCGGTCTTTGTTGTCGCAAGTACGCAATCTGGGCTTTGCAGACGCTTGGTATCTAGCGCAGACGGGTGTGTCGACTAAGGCCCCTGTTGGCGTGGCGGCAAGCCAACCCGTGCAAGCGGCAACTCCTGCGGCTGCGGTTGAGGAACAGGTTGAAAAACCAGTGGTGGTGGAAACACCGGTGCAACCGAGACGTCCCAGGCCAGGTGCTGGGGCGCAAGCCGTCGTGGGCAAAGAAGCTGGCGTTGATCTGCATCGGCTAAGCATTCAGACCTTTGCTGAAGCCGATGTCGACATCGTCGTTGACGGTAAGATTGACGAATCGCTATGGCAGACCTTGCCTTACTACGACAACATGCTGGTATCGATTCCAGCATTAGTGACGCCTGCAGAGTACGCAACACAAATACGTATATTCGCTACCGAGAAAGGTTTGTATGTCAGTTCGGATATGGAGCAACCGCCGGATTCTCTGGTTAAGAGATACTCGCGTCGCGACGACTTTATCAATCGCGACACCTTTGGAGTAACAATCGACGCCTCCGGCGAAGCCTTAGTGGCTTATTGGTTCTTCATTGCGCTAGGGGACAGCTTGTCAGACGGTAAGGTACTACCTGAACGGCGCTTCCAGCGAGATTGGGATGGCCCATGGCTCGGCAAGTCGGCCGAAACTGACAACGGTTGGAGCGTAGAGTTTTTCTTGCCCTGGTCGATGATGAACATGCCCGAGGTTGATGGACCTCGCACAATAGGTTTTGCTGCTAAGCGCAACATCTCCGCAACAGACCAAAGTTATGGCTGGCCTGGATACCCACAATCCTCCGCGCGGTTTGTATCGGCGTTGAACGAGCTAGAAGTTCTTGGTGTGCAGCCTCGAGCCCAGATTGGCGTCATCCCTTTTGCCGCCACCACCTATGACCAAGCAAATGAAGAAACCGATGTAAAAGTCGGTGTCGACTTCTCTTGGAAACCCTCGCCCAAACTCGAGCTGGCCGCTACCGCTAACCCTGACTTTGGGGCGGTAGAGGCGGATGACGTGGTTCTGAATTTGACGGCCAGTGAAACTTTTTTTCCAGAAAAGCGGCTGTTTTTTCTCGAGGGTAATGAAGTCTTCAGCATCATGCCCAGAGATGACTTCAGCAGTATCTATCGTATGGCCGTGAACGAGGACTACGCGACGACGTCGCGCCAAATCTATTTGAAGGATTTTGTGCCCGTACCGGTTTCGCTGCTCAATACTCGGCGTATCGGTGGTACTGCCAATCAACTGACATTGCCCGATGGCGTGACCCCCGAACCTGGACAGCGTGATACGCCTACCGATTTATTGGGTGCGGTAAAGGTTACTGGCGGTGTCGGTGATCTACGCTATGGTCTTCTGGCCGCGATGGAAGACGACATCCGTTGGCGAGGCCGCGACGCTAATGACTTAGCAGTCGACATAGAAGGCGCTGGACGCGATTTTGCGGTCGCCCGTTTGGTGTACGAAGACGTTGGCGCATCGCGAAAAGCCCTAGGTTATATGGGCACATTTGTGGGCGGCGCCCAGTATGACGCAATGGTTCATAGTGTTGATGCTCACTACGGCTCCGGTTCGGGTAATTTCAAAGCGGACCTGCAACTGATAAACAGCGACCGCGACAGCGTGCTGGGTTATGGCGGCATGATTGACGTGCTGTATGCCAGCGCCAGCAACCTAAGGCACAAGGTTGAAGTCGACTATATGGATGAAGACGTCAACTTTAATGATCTTGGCTTTTTGCGGCGTAATAACTATGGGCGTTTGCGTTACGTGTTGTTATACAACCAGCAGCGCCTGAGCGATTTTATTACCAACTACCGCACGACACTCAGTGTGGTGCAGCAATACAACATTGACCGAGGACAAATTAATGACAGTGCGATTTTATGGCGCTCGTCCCTTGTTTTGCCGGGTCGCAATACGCTGCGCGCGGGTGTGGGTTATCTGCCACAACGGTACGAGGATCTTGACAGCCGTGGCAATGGCGCCTATCGGGTAGATGCTGGCGGTTGGTGGGAATTGACGTTGTCTACTGACGCAAATCAGATGTTCAGCTACTCATTCTCTGCGGCAGCAATCAGCGAACACATCGGCGATTGGAGTCAAAGTTTAGGGGCCGGTGTCACCATACGGCCATTCGACGCCGTGAGCATAGATTTAGATCTTAAGTATCGAAACCGTAACGGTTGGTTAGTGCACCAAGGGGGTCGCAATTTTGGACGCTTTGAAGCGAATGAATGGCAACCCAGCTTTGACATTAATTGGTTCATTGCACCCGGGCACCAGCTACGCTGGAATTTGCAGTGGGCTGGCGTACGTGCGACTGAAACCGGTTTCTATGCCGTACCCATTGGCGACGGCAAGCTGCAACCTGCGCAACGCCTGGAAGACAGTTACGACTTTAATGTTGGGTTGTTGACCACCCAGCTCAGATACCGCTGGGAGATCGCGCCGCTGACTGACTTCTTCTTGGTCTACAATCGCGGTAATTCGCTGAGCAATGCTCTAGAATCCACGGCGGACGAAATCGAGTTAAACGACCTATTGTCCGACAGCTTTAACGAGCCTGTCATCGATACGTTTGTGGCCAAGCTGCGCTATCGGTTTGGAAACTAGGGTAAACAGACTACGCAAACAATAGAGGGGAAGGTATGAAATTGCGTTTACACAAGTGCCTCACATTAGTGTTGGCCGCAGGGCTTGCAGCATCGGTGGCTGCAAAAGAAATTGGTACATCCAAACCCGAGCGACAAGGATATTCATCAGAGCGGTTGGAAAGAATTACCGAGTTTATGAATGCCAAGGTTGAGGACGGCACCATGGTCGGTGGCATGGGTGTTATCGCGCGCAACGGCAAGATCATCTACCAGCAAAGCTATGGTATGGCTGATCGCGAAACGGGCCGGGTCATGGAAGACGACGCGATTTATCGTATTTACTCGATGAGTAAGCCGATTACTGGCGTTGCGTTAATGATGCTGTACGAAGAAGGCAAGTTCCGTCTTAACGATCCCATCGCTATGTACATGCCAGAGTTTGCGAATTTGCAGGTTGCGACCTCAACTGCGGGCACCAGTATTGTCTCCGATGGCACCACCAGTCGTACGGTAGGTGCTGGCGACGAAAGCCTAGTAGGCCAGTGGCGCAAGCCCACACGCCAACCCACCATTCGTGACTTGCTGCTCCATACCGCGGGCATGACCTACGGTGTATTCGGCAACACAGAAGTCGATCAGCTGTATCGAAAAGCAGGGCTTTTGGGTGATACGACATTGGCTGAATTCACCAAGGCATTGGGTCAACTGCCGTTGCAATATGATCCCGGTGCGCAATGGCACTACAGCGTGTCCGTAGATGTCCAGGGTCGCCTGGTAGAGGTGTTGTCAGGAATGAGCTTTGGCGAGTTTTTAAAGCAGCGCATATTCGAACCGTTGGATATGCCAGATACAGATTTCCAGGTAAACGACAGCAACAAAGACCGCCTGGCACAGCTCTATAAGCCAGAAGGCGTACAGGCTAATAACTTCTTTTCACCTGCTACGGGTAACGGGCTTGAAGTTGCTGATGCATTTGTCAGCGCTCGTTACATATACGGTGGCAAGTTCGAAAGTGGCGGTGGCGGGTTGGTGTCTACCGCACGGGACTACCTGCGCTTTTGCCAAATGCTGCTCAACGGCGGCGAATTGGACGGTGTGCGCATATTGTCGCCAAAAACCATCGAGCTGATGACGACTAATCACTTGGGCGACCTGCCGATGGGCTTTGGTCGCAGTGGGTCGGGCTTTGGCCTTGGGTTTGGTTTGGTTTTGAATCCGGGTGATGTCGGCGAGGTCAGCTCCGCAGGTGAATACAACTGGGGAGGCGCTGCCGGCACGCGCTTTTGGATTGACCCCCAGGAGCAGCTCATCGGCTTATTCATGGTGCAGAGCATTCCGCATCGCACACGTTTGGCGGGTGACTTCAAAGTGCTGACTTATCAAGCACTGGTTGAATAAACCCGTTAATCATAACAAGGGGCCTTTAGGCCCCTTTTTTATTGGCGCCGTTTTGCGAAATGTAAGAAGAAATCGTGAAGTGCGGCCGCGAATAGACGGATGAAATACCGAGCGTTGCAGGTCGTCGTCTGAGTTTTCGAGCAAATCACTTTGGTCGTTTAAGACAAATCCGTGCTGACTGATGTCGTTGATTGCAAACTCGCGGTCAATGCGATGCAGTGCCTGGGCATGTTCAGCGCCTGAACCTGGGACCGCAGTGTGGTCAATTACCGCCAAGACGCCGGTAGGTTTCAATACTCGGTAAATGAACTTAAACAGAGCCTTTGATTGCAATTGCCAGCCGTGTGCTTGGTAGTAGGCGTCGTGGTAGATCTGCACCAACAGCACCAGGTCGACACTGTGACTGGGTATTGAGAGGTCGTTAATGGCGCCGTCTAACAGCATGATGTTGGGCAAGGTCTCGCTCCGCCCAGTTCGTCGCGAGATGTTGCCTAAGCGTTTTTGCAGTTGGCCTGGTGTAACTTTGGTGGCTTGGTCGTTGTGAAGGTAGACCAGACCAGTTGGTCCCACGTGGTGCGCTAAAACTTCGCTGTAGTAACCGCCGCCGCCGAATAAATCTAGCGCAATCCACCCAGGTTGTGCGCCAATGAAGTCTATAACCTCGAACGGCTTGCTGTGGCGGTCCCTTGTCAGGTCAGCATTGCTGCGCGGCTCAGCAACAACTGTACTAACACATGCCAACAGGCTCATCAGAGTAGGCGTCACCAAGCCCAAAGCTGGGGTAATCCAAAATCTGCCTCTGAAAATCGTGCATCTCATAGGCCCTAGTCTAAAGCTGTTTACTTTTTACTACCGTCCAGCGCCTGCCTAGTACGCTTTGTCGGCAACGCGTTGCTGACGCGCGAGATTAAGCCATTTTGCCTGTCCGGTCTTACTTGGAGGCGACAATGCTTCTTCGTTTCGCTGAATTTGTTAAACGTCCTCGGACTTTTTGGCTGGCTCTGGGTGCCGTGTTGCTATTGTCCTTAGGGTTTCAGTTGACTCGCCCTTTAGTCGGCGGGCTGTTGCTTGATGAAGTAGCTGATAGCGCTGCTGTCCTGTCGATGTTGTCGGCGATGTCCTTCGAGCAAATGGCGTGGCATATCGCGGTGACAGCGGGTTTTGACTTCTTATACCCGCTGGCTTACGTCGTATTGTTTGCAGGCTTGATCATCCGTGGGTTTGGCCGATATAGCCCTGCGTTGCTTCTGCCTCTGGTGATTCTGATCACCGCTGACCTTGTGGAGAACCTGAGCCAGACCGCCTTGCTGTCTATGTCGTTATTGCAGTTGGATGATGCGAGTCTGGCTGCAATGGCCTGGGTAAAGGCTGTCGCGAGCTCAAGCAAATTCTCAATGTTGTATTTAACCCTTGGCGTGGTGACGTTGGCGGTACTTGGATTAGCCGTGCGTAGAGTGAGGGCCTTACGCAAGATTGAACCCCCAGAGCACAGGCGCAACGACGGCTAGGACCGATGCTGGTGCTGGCGTTTCAGAAACTCAGCACCTTTTTCCGCGATCATCACGGTTGGAGCATTGGTATTACCCGAAGTAATCGTGGGCATGATCGATGCATCAATGACGCGCAGATTCTGTACGCCTTTGACCCGTAATTCATCGTCCACGACGGCCATTGAGTCATTACCCATCTTGCAGGTGCCTACCGGATGGAAAATGGTCGTGCCCAAGTCCCCGGCCGCCAGGGCCAGTTCATCATCGCTGTTTATATGTGCGCCGGGCTTAAGTTCGTGGGGCGTAAATGGCTGTAGCGCTGGTGCTGCCATAATCTCTCGGGTCATTTTAAGCCCAGCAACAGCCACAGCTCGGTCTGACGCAGTAGACAGATAGTTCGGTTGTATGAGTGGCGCACTGTCAGGGTTAGCGTCTCGCAGTGCAACGAAGCCGCGGCTACTGGGCCTAAGGTTGCATACCGAAGGGGTAATGGCGTTATAGCGATGTAGCGGCGACCCAAATTTATCTAACGACAGCGGCTGCACGTGCCACTCGATATTCGCTGAGGGCTGGGAGGCGTCGCTTTTCGCGAAAGCACCGAGCTGCGAGGGAGGCATAGTCATTGGCCCAGTCTTGCGTAAAAAATACTCTAAGCCCATCATCGCCATACCCCACGGCGTCCGCGCTCTTTGATTTAAGGTCACGGTATTATTTACTTCGTAGATCGTGCGAATCTGTAAATGATCCTGCAAGTTTTCGCCGACCCCAGGTAGTTCCAGCCGCGGCGTAACGCCGTGGTTTTGCAGCGCTTCGGAAGATCCAATACCGGATAACTGCAATAACTGTGGTGAGGCGATGGCGCCAGCGGCAAGGATGACCTCAGCGTTGGCCTGGAACACATGCTCGTGGCCATCATGAATCACCTTTACGCCGGTAGCTGTGATTTCCGGGCTGTCTTTATCAAAAATCAGTTCTCGCACACTGGCCTCGGTCAGTATGGTCAGATTCGTGCGCTCTTTAATAGGGTCTAAAAAGGCTCGCACCGCGCTCCAACGCTTACCTTGGCGCTGATTCATTTGGAAATAAGCGTTTCCGAAGTTATCGCCGCGATTGAACTCATCGATTTTTGGAATTCCACACTGTGCCGCCGCGTCGCGCCATACGTCCAAAATTTCCCAGTTAACGCGTCGTTCTTCAACGCGCAGTTCGCCACCGCTGCCGTGAAAGTCGTCGGCGCCATGCTGATAGTCCTCGGAGCGCCGAAACACGGGCAATACGTCTTGCCAGCCCCAGCCACGGTTGCCCAAACTTGCCCAGTGATCGTAGTCGGACTGTTGACCGCGCATATAAATCATCGCATTGATTGAGGAGCAACCACCCAAAACCTTGCCGCGGGCATAACCGATTCGACGTCCGTTCAAACCGGGCTCTGCCTCGGTCTCGAAACACCAGTCCGTGCGTGGATTGCCAATGGTGTACAAATACCCGACGGGGATATCGATCCAAAAGTAGTTGTCCTTTTTACCCGCTTCCAGGAGCAATACTTGTTTTTGCGGATCCTTAGATAAACGGTTAGCCAGCACACAACCGGCGGTTCCGGCGCCGATGATGATGTAGTCAAAGTGCTGGTTCGTATTCTCTGTCATGTTGCTCTCATTGCGGGTTGATCGGTTAAGTGGCGCTCATCGGATGGGAGGGCAAGATGCTAGGGCGCTGTGAGGGAAAGTCAATTCATCCTCGCAATGTCGGGTTTAACTATTCAGACCTCGGCCCAGCCGGGTATGCTGTAGCTTTGCAGCAGGAGGACTAGGCGAATGAAACTTTATATGGTGCCTGCGGCACCAAATCCGACTAAGGTGATGTTGTATATTGCAGAACGCGAAGCTCTGGGTAGTGCGCTATCGATAGAGCAAGTGGTTGTGAACACCCTAAAGGGACGGCATCGTGAACCCGAACATTTGGCGCGCAACCCCTTCGGTACGCTGCCGGTCCTAGAACTTAATGACGGTCGGTTCTTGCTTGAATCACTGTCGATCATTCGATACCTAGAAACTGTGCAAGCAGATACAGCCTTAGTGCAGGGCGACCCAGCAGAACAGGCGCTCGCCTATGATTTGGAGCGCACGGTAGAGCTGCGTTTTGCGAATCACGTTGGGCGTTACGTACACGCGACCAATTCACCGCTTGGTTTACCGGCTGATCCTGAGCTTGCGGCTGAGCTACGCAGCGCCATGACCCAAGCTTTAGAGTACCTGCAAACCCTTTTGGCTGACGGGCGTGACTGGCTCGGTGGAGAGCGCGTTTCGATAGCGGACATTACATTGCAATCAGCATTGCAGTTCGCGCGTTTCGCTAAAGTGGACGTAATCGACGGTTACGAGAGTGTGCAGCAGTGGGATGGGCGCTACCGCGAGCGTTCCGCAGCACAACAAGTCTTGCGTTTTTAGGATTTCGCGGGCCAGTACTGGTCTTTAAGCAAGCGTTTATAAAGTTTGCCGGTGGGCAGCCTTGGCAGTTCATCAAGGAAATCTATGGAGCGCGGCACTTTATAGGCTGCAAGATTGGCTCTGGCAAAGGCCATAAGCTCGTCGACCAGTTGATCATCCTGGCGGACGGTAGCCACGGGCTGTACGACCGCCTTCACTTCTTCGCCGAAGTCTGGGTTGGGTACGCCGAATACCGCGACGTCCTCTACGCTTGGATGCAGAATCAGCGCATCTTCGATTTCCCGAGGGTAGATGTTGACGCCACCGGAAATGATCATATAAGCCTTGCGATCCGTTAGGTACAGATAACCCTCAGGATCGACGTAGCCAACATCGCCTAAGGAGCTCCAATTGGGGTGAATCGGGTGGGTGGCGCCTGAGGTTTTCTCTGGCGCATTGTGGTACTCAAAAGCCATGGTGGGCTGTTCGAAATAAATGAGGCCCTCGTCACCTTGAGCTTGCTCTACACCGTTTTCGTCGCAAATGTGCAGAATGCCGCTGTGGGCCTGGCCAACGGAACCTGGCCGCTCTAGCCATTCTTCCGGGCTGATGATGGTGGTGCCATTGCGTTCGGTACCGGCGTAGTACTCCCAAAGTATTGGGCCCCACCAACTCATCATCTGCTGTTTGATTTCTACCGGACAGGGTGCTGCTGCATGAATGGCGCATTGGTGGCTGCTCAAGTTGTAGCGCTCGTGTACTGCCGAGTCCAGTTTCAGCATGCGCACAAACATGGTGGGCACCCACTGGGAGTGGGTAATTTGATAGTGCTCAATGAACTTCAGGGATAACTCCGGATCAAACCGTTGCATCATCACGACCTGGCCACCCAGTGCCAGGGTGCGCATGCAATAGCCGAAGGGTGCAGCATGATAAAGGGGTGCCGGAGACAGATAGATGCTCTGTGCGTTTATGCCATAGGGATTATCGGGCTCAACGCCGGGTATGCCCGCGCTGACGTGCTGACCGCTCAAAGGTCGTTTAATGCCCTTAGGTTGGCCTGTAGTGCCAGAACTATAGAGCATGGAGTCGCCGGCGGGTTGCTCGGCCAAGGGTGTTGTGGGATGCGCTTCGAGTGCGGCGTCATAATCCTCAAAGTCTGACGTCGCATCACCCTTTATAAATCGGTGCGGGCAGTTTGCCAGCAACTCAGGCAACGCTGCTGCTATATCCAGAGCGCTAGATGCAAACAGCGCCTGGCTGTTTGAGTCGTTTACTATGTAGGCAGCCTCGGCGGCAGTCAGATAACGATTAATGCAAGTAATGTACAAGCCAGATCTATAGGCACCCCAGGCGATTTCAAAATACCGCAGATCGTTTTCCATCAATAAGCTGATGTGATCACCTGGGCGCAAGCCGCACGCGTACAACAGTTGTGCAACCTGATTCGAGCGTTGATCCAATTCCTGCCAAGTTATCCCCGCGCCTGAGACCGCATCAATTACGGCGAGGGTGGTGGGTTTGACGTCCGCCCAATGTCCTGGATACATACTTACTTACCGCGGTTACCAATCACCCTATGGCGCAGCCCTCTTCGGGGTCCCTAAACGCGCTAAGGTTGCTGCCATGTCTTCAGCCGACGTGCTGGGTTGCACTTGGCGATCTATTGCCATGATTTCGCCGTTCCCATTCATGTAAAAGGTATGGCGTTTTGCATAACCTGCGCTGCTAAGTACACCAAAGGCTTGGGCGACTTCTTTACTGACGTCGCTAAGCAAAGGGAAATCCGCCTGTTGCTGTGCTGCAAAACCGATATTGTCGGCAAGAGGGTCAACGCTGGCCATGTAATAGCGCACATTGTATTCACGCAGCAGATGGCCGTTTTCCGCCAAAGATTTACATTCGATCGTGCAACCGCTGGTGTAAGCCTTGGGAAACCATGCCACAACCACCCAGGATCCGTCGGCTGCTGTCAGTTCGTGTGTTTGGCCATCGGTGCCTGGCAGTGCGAATTTAGGCGCGGCGTCTCCTACCTTTAGCTCTGCGGAGACGAGGCCGGAAAAACCTGCTGTGGTCAGTAGGATCAGCCCAAGTCTGAGTAAGTTACTTAGTTTGTGGTTCATTACAGTACCTCGCTGGCGATAAGTTCTAGCGCTTCGGGTTGCTGGCAACCCAGTAGCATCGACGCAACCTGGCCGTTTTTGCCAGCGGTCTTCCAACGTTGTAGTCGTTCTTTGATGCGCTCTGCGGGGCCCACCAGATGACAGGCGTCAATAAGCTCCGCAGGCACAGCGGCGGCTGCTTCATCTTTGCGTCCAGCTAGAAATAGATCTTGAATTTCCACCGCAGCATCCGCAAAACCTAACGCTTTGGCATAGTTGTTGTAGAAATTCTTATCCCTTGCCCCCATACCGCCTATGTAAAGGGCCATGTTGGCCCGAATGGGCATCATGCACTGTTCTACGTCATCGCCCATAGAAACGGTCACAAAGGGCGAGACCTCGAATTGAGTTTTGTTCTTGTCCCCGGCTGCGGCAAAGCCCTCACGTATGGGTTGATCAAAAACCTCGTGCTTTTCTGGATCCATCCAAATTGGAAAGAAGCCATCACACACCTCCGCTGCGGCAGCAACACCTTTGGGTGTAATGCTGGCAGAGAAAATTGGAATCTCCTCTTCACAGTGCAAAATACTCTTAAGGGGTTTGCCAAGGCCGGTGGCACCAGTGCCGGTATAGGGTAATTGATACAACTCGCCCTCAAAACTCAGAGGTGCTTCGCGGCGGAAGATTTGTTTCATGATCTGCACATACTCTTTCAGCCGGGTCACCGGCTTGCCGTAAGGCACACCGTGCCAACCTTCGACGACCTGGGGACCAGAGGCCCCCAACCCAACAATGAAACGGCCGTCTGACATCGCCGCCAAGCTCATAGCAGTCATAGCGGTCATGGCTGGCGAACGCGCCGGCATTTGCATGATTGCCGTACCCACTTTGATCTTGGTGGTATGGGCTAACATCCAAGTTGCTGGTGTAACCGCATCGCTACCCCAGGCTTCCGCCGTCCAAACCGAGTCAAAGCCCAAGTTCTCTGCGTGTTTGACGACATCCAAGTTAACCCGCATTCGCGGACCGAAATTGCCTGCCAAAAGTCCTAGTTTCATATCTTTTCCCCTAAGTTTTAGGCTGCTCCGCGTTGTGCGGTCAGTCTCCTATTCAATTCTTCTGAATCCGCCAGGTCTTGCTTTAAGGTGCTCGCACCAATCAGAAAATGCACAGCAGACCAAGCGTTGAGCGCAACCGAAGCACACAATGCATAGCGGATAGAGTCTTCACCGGTTGCTGGCATTAACACATCGCTGAGCACACCGACCAACGTTGGCCCTAAGCCCATGCCGATTAGGTTCAATACAAACAACAAAATTGCCGCAGCCACGGCGCGCATGCGCAGCGTCACCAGGCCTTGGGTCATTGCAAAAGATGGCCCCAAATACATCCCGGAGAGAATTGAAATCGGGAACAATACCGCAATGGCGGTCATGGCATCGCTGTCGAGATACGCCCATAGTTGCAGTGGCACCATGGCGATCAAGGACGCTGCGGGAATCCAAAAATACCACCGTTTTTCGCCGGTTCGGTCAGAGATTTGATCGCCGAGAAAGCCACCCAAGAAAGTGCCAATAGCACCGATAAAGTAGACCAAGCCCAACCAGTAGCCCGTTTCGGTATAGGACATATCGTGGATACGATTGAGAAAGGAAGGATTCCAATTGGTTGCGCCATAGCTGACAAAGGCGTGTAAGCCTGCTGCGATGGATAAGTGTCGAAATGACCGTTTGGCCCATAAATAAGCAAACACCACTTGCCAATTCGGAGCATCGCTGTGGGCATCCGCTGCCTCAATTTGTGTCTCCTCAACCGGCTCAGGCTCAGGTGTCGGATCGGCCTTGGGTTGCTCTTCAAGGTCGGACATGCCACGCGGAGGTTCCCGTAACGTCAGTAAAACCAGGGCAGCCACTAATAGCCCTGGAATGCCCACCAGGAAAAACGTCATGCGCCAACCTAAATTGTCCGCACCCCAACCGCCAACTGTGGTGCCGATCCACGACCCAATAGGAATGCCAAGAGAATAAATGGACAGCGCCGTGGCGCGAGTCGAAACGGGGAAGTAATCAGAAATTAATGAATGGCTGGGTGGACTCGCGCCTGCCTCGCCGACCCCAACACCGATTCTGGCCAATAGTAGCCAGAAGAAATTGCTGGCCATACCGCATAGCGCCGTCATGATGCTCCAGACTGCCATCGCTGCGGCGAGTATCTTCACTCGGCTTTTGCGATCCGCGAGCATCGCGATGGGAATACCCAGGGTGGCATAAAAAACCGCAAAGGCCAGTCCGCCCAACAGACCCAACTGAAAATCGTTGAAAAACAGATCTTTGCGAATTGGCTCTAAGAGTACCGCGAGAATTTGTCGATCAACGAAATTAACCACATAGCCAATCACTAGGACGGTGAGTGCGTAATATCGGTAGCCGTTACTGAAATGGGTGTTGTTGCTCAAGGTTCTTCTCTATTGGCTGCGATCCAACAACCACCAGCGCATTGTGCGGGTGACTAATTCGGCAGCGTCTTGTTGTACAAAGTGGTTGGCCTCGGGTGCGGTAACCAGCGTGACATCGTTATCGATCCAGTCCCAGGTATTGTTCAACCCGTTAGAATGGAGCGCTGTATCCTGTAATCCATGAAACATCAATAGCGGCATGGGCAACTTTGGTGTTGGTCCGGTGCTTGCGACCGGACTTGGCTTACCAGGTCTGGGATAATTTGCTTTGTAAAAATTCAACATGGCAGGAAAGCTTGAACGGGCAAAAGCGGCCTCGTACTTGGCCCGAGCGTTAGCGTCTGATACCCAGCTGGCTAGTGTTAGAGGAGTCATTGGCCCGCCAAAAAAGATGTCTGGGTCAGCCGCAGAGCCTTGGATGAATTTGCGGGCATAGGCGCTGTTGCGCTGTTGGTCGGTATTGTTTGCTAATTCTCGGGCAAAGCCGTTGGGGTGGGGGAGGTTCAGAATCACTAAGTTTTCGACCACTTGCGGCGCATTGAAGGCAACCTGCCAGGCCACAGCACCTCCCCAGTCGTGTCCAACCACAGTTGCACCGGTCGCACCGGTATCGCGAATCACCGACACGACATCACCGACCAAATTCTGCATAGCGTAGGCGTCGATACCTTCGGGTTGGTCGCTACGGTTGTAACCGCGCTGATCTATCGCGACCACAGTAAAGTCATCTTTCAAACCGTGCATCTGATGCCGCCAGCTGTACCAATAGTCAGGAAAGCCATGAATCATGACCACTAACGGACCGCTGCCCACCCTTACGTAGTGTATTTTAACGCCGTTATTGTCGGCGTAATGGTGGCTTACCTCTTGCTCAAGGGCTACATGGTCGTTGGCGGCAACGGTTACGGTGGTTGCGAGCAACAACAGGCCGAGCGCATATATGAATGAGCGGTAACCCATGAGTTCCCCTCTCCCAAGAAAACCCAAACGGTACCACTGGTATGTCCTGTAGGGTAGATGCTAGCGGCGAACTTTGCGCTTTAGCCGATCAAGCTTTTCTTTCCAGTATTGGAACTCCTCGGGGTCGCCACCGCGATCAGGGTGCAGTTGCTGACACATACGTCGAGCTTCAAGGATTTCCGCGACCGGTATGACCAGTTCTAAACCGAGTTCCTCGATTTCTGCCGGACTTAAAGTCTTTACCGGACTCGGGTCTTCCTGGGGTCGATAAAAGCCTCGCCAGTTGCCAGAGTTGCGGCTTGCGTAGGAAACGGGACCAGACAGCCCGAGCTTCCAAGGATGGTTTTTCGCCGGTTTTTTCATCGTGTCAGTGTAGTCAGCTCACGGCCACGCTCAAGGTTTTTCTTGTGGACTAATATTGGGCGCGCTATGGCGCGTTGTCAGGCTCTCGGCCCAGCCATAGCGTATTGATTTCGCTTGCAGTGATTGGGCTTGCACCGGCCGAGTATAGAGTTGCCAGGGTCCATCAGATTCGAGGCGATAGCCAATGCTCGCACCGATCGGACTGTGCAGTCGTGCTTTGCCGTCCTGCCAAGTCACGGTTGGAGGCGGCGTTTTTGGTAGTGCTCCATTGTCCAGAAATTGCTCGCGTAGGTTGTGCTCGGTGTACTCGCTGGTATCGCCTACTCGGGATAAAAAGTCATCCAGTTGCTGGCTTAACTGCCCAAGTACATCAGCATAGTCAGGATCGGCGGCTAAATTGGTTACCTCATGAGGGTCATCATGCAGATCGTACAGTTGTTCTTGCCCTGGCGGCTCGAACCAGGCGGCTTGGACTGGGGGAAGCTGATTCGCTCTATACGCTGCGCGCCAGGCTCGCATCATGTCTAGGTTGTCGCGATAGGCCAGTGCATGCCCTCCTGGGACCTCTGGACGATAGCTGCGGATGTACTTGAAGCGCGCGGTACGCACGGCTCGCTGCCGATCGTTGACCTCGTCAATGCGATCGCGGCTGGCGTAGATGTAGCTACGATTTGGTGAGTTCGGCTGCAAAAAATCCCGCCCATGCCAGTAGCTTGGTGGTGCAGTGCCACCTGCCAGAGCGTACAGGGTGGGTGTCAGATCAACAAAGCTGATAAGTTGTGAGTCTTCTGTGGCGGTTGTTTGGCCTGGACGATGCAGCAGCATCGGCACATGGATTCCTGTATCAAAAAGTTCGCGTTTGGCTCGGGGTAGGCCGTCACCGTGGTCAGAGGTCCAGATGATCAGTGTTGATTCAGCCAGGCCGTCGTCGTGCAGCGCTGCAAGGATTTCGCCGACGCGCTGATCCATAGCGTGGATATTATCGTAGTGCCGAGCGATATCGGCACGCACGTCGGGTAGATCCGGGTAGTAGGGCGGCAACTGCACGTGTTTTGGATCCGTGATCGACGTCGCCACCAGCCCCAGCGCCGTACGCATATTTTGGCTCTGGGTGTGGCTTTGGCTATAACTCATCCCATCGGGTCGCATGACGCCACTCTCATGGGTGTGCATGAAATTGATTAAGCCAAAAAAGGGCTGGTCGGGTTTTCGTAGCCGCCAGTCTTCCGCCCTTGCACCGTCTTTATCCCAAAGGGTAAACGGACCTGTACCGGCGCGAATGCCACTGAATTGGTAATCCAGTTTGTTGTCGGTATAGGTGAAGTAGCCCAGTTGTCGCAGTAGTTCAGGTAGTGCCCGCAGTTCTATCGCTGGTTGTGCCAGGTAGCGTCCTAGCGGCGATGTGGAACTGCGCATGTGTTGGGCACCAAAACTGATCTGGTGCTGGCCGGTAATCAGTGCGGCTCGACTCGGCGCGCAAACGCCAGCGGTCGTAAATACCTGGGTGAAGCGCGTGCTGCGTTGCGCCAGGGTATCGATATTCGGTGTTTTTGCCAGAGGATCGCCAAAGCTGCCGAGGCGCGGGCTTAGATCTTCTGCAACCAGCAACAAAATGTTCGGTGGTTTACCGTCCTCGCTATGGACGTGACCGCTGAACATCAGGGCTGCGATGACCAGTGTGCAAAAAGTGCTCTTGCTTAACGGATTGAACATAAGATCACCATAGATACAAAGCGGCCAGTAGCCAGCTCAGAGTCGCCCACATCAGCAAGGTCAGTGGCACGCCGACTTTAACAAAATCAGCAAAGCGATAATTGCCGGCGTTCATGACCAGCAAATTGGTCTTATAGGCCATGGGTGTGGCATAGCTCATATTGGCTCCAAATAACACCGCCAGTATGAAGGCCTCGGCAGGCAGTTGCAGTTGCTGAGCAATACCCACAGCGATCGGCGTGCCGATGACGGCGGCGGCGTTGTTTGACACGACGTTGGTTAAGATGGCTAACAACAGCATGAGTGCTGACAAGACAACAGTAGGCGTAGCACCCTGGGTCAGATACAAAAACAGCTCGGTCAGGTACTGAGTAGCGCCGGTTGCTTGTAGCGCCATGCCAAGTGCCAGACTGGCGGCAACAACAAAATAGATGGCTGGGCTTATGGCACGAATTGCAGTACCCAGAGTCAGACAACGGGTTGCTAACATCAACCCGGTGCCAGTTAGCGCTGCAATAGCGATGGGCAATACGCCTGTGGCCGCCAGGGCGATGGTGCCGATAGCGATGCCAAGAGCGAGCGACGCCTTGTCTGTGCGCGGCAAGGCAATGGTGTTATCCAGCAGCAACAAATCGGTAGATTGTTTGACTGTCTCCAAGGCTTGGTTGTGCCCCTGGACCAGCAGTACATCACCGGGCAGCAAAGTCAGGTCTTGCAGTTTTTCGCTGGCCCGCCACAGGTTTTGACCTCTGCGGTGTAACGCCAGCACGACCAATCGATGACGCGCAATAAAGTGACTTGTTGCCAGGCTTGCGCCGTCCAAGTCTGAGCCCTCCACCACCGCCAGTTCTGCCAGGCGTTGCTCGCCGGCGCTTAAGGGGTTGTCTTCGGACACCGGTTGATCTGAGGTGGTACCTGAATACAGCTCACCACCCAGTGCGGTGGCGATGGCATGGAGATTGGTCGGGGTATCGAGCAGACCCAAGCGGTCGCCGGCGCACAAACGTACATCGGGAAGTGGTACAAGCTGCGCGTCCTCCCGCAAGATGCGCTGAATAGTGATCTCAGTATCAGCCAGCGCGCGCGCTTCGGCCACACTCAGTCCTGTTGCCGCGCTGTCCTGGGACAGCACTAAACGGGCGGCAAACAGTCGTGGGTTGGGGTTGGCTAGTTCGGTTGCTCGATCGGGCAGCAGTCGTGGTGCGATAAGCCATAAGTACAAAAGAGCCACCGCGCCGGCCCCAGCAGCGGGTAAGACAAAGTCAAACATGCTGAACTCGACAACGCCAAGGTCTTTGGCGATACCGACCACTAATAGGTTAGTGGAAGTACCAATGGTCGTTGCCATGCCGCCGACTAAGGTGGCAAAGCCCATGGGGATAAGTATTTTGCTGGGGGACTTTCTTGTACGTAGGCACACCGAGATCAGGATCGGTAGCAGCAGCACGACGATTGGCGTGTTGTTGACGAAAGCGGACAACACGGCACCGACCAAAAGCGTCAACAGCAGCGACAGTCCAGGCACCCGGCCCCACAACTTACCTAGAATCCGACCTACCGGTTCTAACGCGCCAGTTCTGACCAGCCCCTGACCTAGCGTCATAAGCGCGCAGACAGCAATCAAAGCCTCGTGGGCAAGACCCTGGAAAAACATCATCGGCGTAACGCCGGGGTAGGGTAATAAAGCGAAAATCAAGGTAATTATGGTCAACAGACTCAGCGACGTCAGGGCGAGCTGTAGGCGCTCGATGCTAAACAGCACCAGTGCCACGGCTGTGATGACCAGCATGGCTAGGGCATGTAGGTCGGGTAGGTCAGGTGGTGCGGGCATCACGGCTCTCTTCTGCAAGAACGACCAGATTACGATCCACCATGAACGAATGGCGTTGCGCTTTCAATGCGTCCGGTTAGGCCGCGAATGGAGCGATGCCTGCTAATGCGGCATCCTTCAGTCTATGTGCGATGCACCCTACCGATCAGGTGCCCGCAGGTGCTCGAGCGACGCCACTGGGCAGATCCGACAATTCCCCGTCGGCAAAGTCTGATGGGCTGGGATTAACCACACCGAGGCGTGCCAAGTCGGCCACGATATTGCCCGCCTCCTGCAGTAGCGGGTCATCCTCAACCACTTCAACGGCGTCTTCAGCTTGTGCCGTCTGGGTTTGTTCAGACGCCATATTTTCGCTTTGATCTGTCGGAGAAAGGTCGTCCGGGGCGTCTTCTTTAGACTCTGCTTCAATCAGGTCCTCGAGTTCATCTAGATCTTTCGCCGGGATTTTATTGGTGGCAACGCGCAGCTCATTTTCCAGTTGTAAACGCCACGCATCGTCAGCGGATTTCTCCGCTCTGCGTGTCGCTTCATTCAGCGACATGGTGGTCTTTTGCGACTTCATCTCGCTGCGCGCCATCAGCGATCGGTAGTATTCGAAATGAGGGTCGTTAGCCGCACGTTGATCATGGCGTAATTGCAGCGTTTGTATATGCGATGATAAGCGGCTGTGTGGCGTAAACGATGCGGGTTTGATCATGTCCCAGGGCATGGCATCGTCTAGCGTGCTCTCGCCAATCTGTTCATCATCCACCAAGGTTGGGAACAAAATGTCAGGGGTTACGCCCTGGTGCTGGGTGCTTTCTCCAGACACGCGGTAGAACTTGGCAGCAGTAAGCTTTAACTGCCCACGATTCAGCGGAATGAGAGTCTGCACTGTGCCTTTACCAAAGGTCTGGCTACCAATAACGATGCCGCGGCCATAGTCCTGAATCGCGCCCGCAAAAATTTCTGATGCAGACGCGGACAAGCGGTTAACCATCACCGCCAACGGGCCATCCCACGCCACCTGATCGACGCTACTGCTGTAAACGTTGGGCCGCCGTCGCGCTGCTTTGACTTGTACAGTTGGACCGGCACCCACGAATAAACCGGTCAAAGAGTCTGCTTCTTGCAGCGATCCGCCGCCATTGCTCCGCAGGTCTATGATCAGCCCTTCAATATCTTCGGCGCGCAATCTATCAATCAAGCGACGTACGTCTCTGGTGGTACTACGAAAGTCCTTTACACCTTGTTGTTGAGCACGAAAGTCGATGTAGAAGGTTGGTATTTCGATGACACCAATGCGCATAGTGCTGCTTTCAGATTGGCTGCTGACCGGTGTAAGTCCCATTATTGGGGTGCTCACTTCAATGACTTTTGCCTGCGCCGCTTGCTCTTCGAGCTTGATGGTGTTCCGCACGATGGTGACGCGTCGGCTGGATTCCTTATCTGCATCCGCGCCAACCACTTGAAGCTGTACGGTGGAGCCCTTAGGTCCCCGAATCAGCTCAACGACGTCGTCCAAGCGCCAACCAACGATATCAATCATCGGCCCGTTAACGCCCTGACCTACTGCGGTGATTTTGTCCGTTGGTTTCACCGCGCCGGATTTTGCAGCTGGGCCTGCCGGTACCAGTCTTACGATTGAGGTCACGTCATCCTCGGTCTTCAACACGGCGCCAATCCCTTCAAGGGATAACGACATATTTATGTTGAAGTTCTCCGAGGTTCGCGGTGAAAAATACTGGGTGTGTGGATCATAGGTGCTGGCAAAGGCGTTCATGTAAACCTGGAAAGCGTCTTCGCTCTTATTGCGTTTGAGCATTTTGATTTGATTGCGCACGCGCTTAGTGAGCGTTTCGACGGTCTCTTCTGGTGTTTTGTCACTTAGACGCAATGACAAAATCTGTGACTTCAATCTTCGGCGCCACAAATCATCTAGTTCTGCTTGGTCAGCCGGCCATTCGGCCTGCTCGCGATCAATTTCAATGGTTTCTTCGACCTCAAAGTCGAAGGACGCCAGTTCTTGATCCAACAGCTGCAATGAAAAATTAAGGCGATTCAGCAATCGATCTTGATAGCGATTGAAGATGTGAAAGGCGGGGTCTAAGTCGCTGTCTTTCAGTGCATTGTCCAGGCTGTAGCGCAACGCCTCGAACGCCTGGATGTCGCTGGCCAGAAAATACGACTTGCTGCTGTCCAGAATGTTTAAGTACTTGTCCAGCATCGCGCTGGACAACGCATCGTCAATGGGTTTTCGCAAGTAGTGATTGCGACGCAGTTGTTCGACGACGTTCAAACTGGTTCGGGGGTGCTCGGCAAGAGGCCGCAGCGGCGCTATGGTTGCTGGAGGTTCAATCGCCGCAGTGGCTTCGACGTCAGCTGCGATAAGTGAAGGGGTCTGGGCCGCAATGATAGCCGCCAGGCCAACTCGGACCATTGCGGTGAAGTTCTTGAAGCGATTATTTGTCGAGCTAGCCATAGCGCAATTCTACCTATAGTGGTGCGCTCAACCAGTAGGAGGGTGACGATTGGCTACGCAAATGCTGTCGCGCCTGTTGCTGTCAGATCCGCCGGTAGTAGCGCGCTTGCATTGCAAAGGTCAGGATGCGGTGCCTTGGAGTAATGCGTCAAGGTAAGGACTAATGCATAGGCATCTCTGTTATAGTCGCTCAGCAACTCAAGCATAACGTGAATGAGGCGCAACCATGTTGTTGGCGCGACCCGCTGTATACTTCTGATGTAACGATAACCCGGTGCTAACAAATGTCAAAGGCCAATTTTTTGACCAATGTTTTGACCGTCGGCGAGCTTAACTGACTAAATGCCCTGAATTTATTTGTTTTTACTTCTTTTGAAAGGACTCCCTATGACTTTAAAACTTTCTTTCCGATCATTACTTGCTGCACTGCTGTTGTTTATTTTTGGGTGTCAAGTTCAAGAGGAGACAGCGCAGACCCTTGATCAAAGCTCCGATCTGGACAGCGCCAGTTACTTGATAGGCTACCAACAAATGCGTTCAGTCATCGAGCAAGCGGGTACCCACGTTAATCCCGATGCCTTCTTGCTGGGAACCACCGATGCAATTGCTGGTGCCGAGTCCCAAGTTGCATCAGATAAGCAGGAGCTTGTACTCGCGGCATTGCGTGATGCTATAACCGCCAGCAACAGCGAGCCGGGCAATGTCTACCGGGCAGAGAACGCGAAGCGCCCCGAAGTAACCACGTTACCGTCTGGTCTGCAATATGAAGTGATTGTAGCCGGCGACGGCCCAAAACCTGGGCCTACGGACACCGTATCAACTCATTACCATGGGAGTTTGGTTGACGGCACTGTTTTCGACAGTTCAGTGGATCGAGGAATACCTGGACAATTTCCCGTTAACGGTGTTATCGCCGGTTGGACTGAAGCGCTGCAGTTAATGGGCGTTGGCTCCAAATGGCGGCTAGTGATTCCACCAGAGTTGGCATACGGTGAACGCGGCGCGGGTGGCGCAATACCGCCCCAAGCCACGCTAATATTCGAAGTGGAATTGCTCGATATCGTCGACTAAAAGCTGGGGCAAAACGGGCGAATGGCAAACCCAAGCGGTGCCCAAGTGGTGCAATGTACCACTGGTTTGCCAAATCAGACCGCTCGGCCAAATAGGCTGTTTGCAAGCCGCATTGTCTGCTAAGCCCCAGGATGTTTTATTCTGGTGTGTAGAGCGATTAACGTGCAGATCGACTTTTTAGACATTGTTGCAAAGGCCTGGCAGGACTACGACAGCACCAGGCCTGTGTGTAGTGTGGACGACATCAGCGTGCTGGTGTCAACGAACCATGTGTTTCGCGTGCGGCTGCAAAACGGTGACCTGGTGGTCGCCAAGCTGTCGTACTTTCGTCGCCATGAGCACTTTGTCGAGGATCATTCGCTGATCAACGCGCTGGCAAACAATTTGCCAGCGCCCTTTGACAAATTCCTGTCACGATCTTTGCTGAAAAAAATCAACTCTATACTTATCGCCATCAAACCGAGCTGGTCGATGTTTGGGTGGTCTTCTACAACCCTATTGGTGTAGATCAAATGCTGCCCAAACGTCTACAACCGACGCAAATTGAAGCATTGGGCCGACAGTTGGCCGAGTTTCATCGTGCGTGTACCAGTCTGACAAACATCCTGCCTGACTGGTCGAAAACTCTGCGTCGGGGTATGACTGACCTTGCGCTCTGGTTAAAAGAGCCAGAGGGCCAGTTCCATCATCGTGGGCGCATCGCGGTGATTCAACAGCAAATGGATTTGTTCGAACGCAATACCGAGGCCTTGGGTGCCCATGCTTGGCAGCCTATCCCGGTGTTCATCGATTGGAACATTGGTAATTTTTCGGTCACCCGCGAGCTGCAATTTTTTTCTCGTTGGGACTACGATTGGTTCCGCATGAGTTCCCGGGTTTTCGATTTTTATTTCTTCAGCCGCGTGTGTTCGAGAGCGGGGGATCGATCTCTGTTTAGCTATGACCTCGACACTCTGTTAGAGGACGGTTTTGCGAGATTCTTAGCGGCCTACCACGAAGTCTATCCAATCACTCGCGAAGAGCTGGAATTTGTGCCCGAAGCCTATCGATTTTTCATTTTAAATTACGTCGTAAAGCACGGGCGATATTTCTTTCAGGACGTATACGCCAGTAAATTGGAGCGTGAGGCCTTCACGCGGTACTTCCCACAGTTGCAGCAAGGTTTAGATGTAGAGCGACTGGCCAAAGCCTGCGGGCTTTGATCTGCAAACCGAGAGGAATAGGACTATGCATGACAATGAGGGCATTATTGTTGAGTTCGTGGCCGCCTGGAGCCAGTTAGATCCTGCGCGGTTGGCCAGTTATTTCACCGAGGACGGCTGTTACTACAATATGCCGTTTCAGCCAGTGCGTGGGCGCAAGGCGATTGAGCAATTTATTGCGGAATTTACGAAAACTTGGACGTCTACTACTTGGGATATTATCCAAATCAGCAGTTCCGAAGACGTAGTGTTTTGTGAACGACTTGATCGCACCAAGAGCAGCCAGGGTGATGTTGATCTACCCTGTGTGGGGGTATTTTTAATGCGTGATGGTAAAATTAACGAGTGGCGGGACTACTTTGACGCCAATACCTACAGCCGCGCCATGAGTGCCGCATAAGCGTCAGGTGGTGAATCTTTGAGCGCACCACGCCGCAAATTCATTCTATGGGACAACGACGGCGTGCTAGTGGATACCGAGCAATGGTATTACACCGCCACAAGGCGAGCGCTTGGGGAACTGGGTGTTGAACTGCCGCCCGAGGTCTATCAACAGATCATGATCAAGGGCCAATCGAGTTGGAGTTTGGCGTTGCAGGCCAGTATTGATGAACGTCAGATCGACGCCGCGCAAGCGCGCAGAGACAGCTATTACCAGCACTATTTACGCACCGAAGACATTCGCATACCGGGAGTAATTGAGGTGCTGGCGGAACTCGCCGAAGACTATGACATGGCCATTGTGACCACGTGCAAGCGACGAGATTTCGAAGTGATCCACCCCAACGACGACATTTTGCATTTTATGCAGTTCGTGCTGGCGCGAGAGGATTACGTGTACTCAAAACCACATCCTGAGCCCTACTTAATGGCGCTGAATAAATTCTCTGCTCCAGCAGAACAGGCTTTGGTGATCGAGGACTCGGAGCGCGGCTTGCAGGCTGCTCGTGCAGCGTCAATTGATTGCGCAATTGTTGACAATCACTTCACCCGTGGCCACGACTTCAGTCAGGCCCAGTATCGGTTAAAGACTCTCGCTGAGTTGCCACAATTACTGCGGGCGACGTAACAGCAGTGGGCTCGAATCGAGCTGTAATTTTAGTCATTGCATCGTTATGAATTAGCGTAGATTCTGCGACATGCATCTCGCAGGGAAGGGGGCGAGTTTTGACAGCGACGCAATCAGTTTGGCGCGAGCCAGGATTCAGTGCCTACCTGGGTTCTACAGGCTTTTCTGGCATGGCCCTGGCAATGCAGCAGTTGCTACTGAGCTGGATCCTGATTGGCATTCTCGATTTGCCCGCGGACCAAGTGGGTGTCATTCAAGCGCTTATCGGAATCCCAGGTATTGTGTTAATGCTGATGGGGGGTGCGAGCGCTGACCAGAAGGACGCACGTCGATTACTGGTTCAAATCTATCTTATCGCGCCCATTTTGCCTTTGTTTTTACTGCTTATGGAGCAGTGGCAGTGGTTGAATGTCGCCACAGTAACGCTGTGGGGGCTGGGCATGAGCGTGGTGCAGTCCTATTCCATGCCGGGTCAGCAGGCCATTCTTAACCGTGTCAGTGGTAACTCTGTACAACAGGGGATTACCGTCGCCACGGCGATCGGCTATGTGGTGCAGGTCATTGGCCTAGGACTGGCTGGCCAGATTGATCGGCTGGGCGTCTCACCGGTGTTAATCATGCAGGCGCTCACGCTACTGATGGCGGGTATCATGATGCTGCGAATTGCTCCTATGCCAGTTGGTAGAAGTACTGGAGCCGCTGCCTCACCGATTCAAGGCATTGCTGAAGGCTTGCGGGCGACCTATCGAAGTCCGGTGATATTTGACGCGTTGCTCATCAATTTTGTGTCCAGCATTTTCAATGCGGGCTCGTTTGTAACGGCCTTCCCCTTTATTGTGAAGCGCGTCTACGATGGTGACGCTTGGATGTTGGCTTGGTTGATGGCGGTGTTTTTTGCCGCGGCTGCGGTTTCCAATGTATTGCTATTGCGCTACATGCCATTGAAGTTTCCAGGCAAAGTATTCTTGATCATGCAGCTCAGCCGTATTGTGGTGCTGCTGTTGATGTGGATCGAGCCGGAAATGTGGTTATTGGTAGTGGCGACCATTGGCTGGGGTCTAAATATGGGGGTAACGACCACCTTGGCGCGCACCATCGTGCAAGAATCCGCCGAGGCCCAATACCGCGGACGGGTCCTGTCAGTATTCAGCATAGGCATGGTCGGCAGTGCACCGATCGGCGCAATTATTCTGGGCTGGATTATCGAAACCTTTGGCACCCTCAACGCCTTGGTGCCCGCCATGTTCGTCTCGTTGTTGCTGTTCTTGTATGGCGCTTACTTTTCCAAGGTTTGGGCCTACCGCAGCGCTGCGGTGAGCTAGGCCTGCAACCACCTGATAATTTAGGTGGTCTCAGCGCTACAAACTTACTGTATTTTAGCCACAGGTCTGTACGCGCTGACTGGTCTCAATCGCAGCGAAGGCTTAGGCTTAGCTGGTGACAAAGGATGCAAGAATATGGAGCAAACCCGCGACATCCGTAGGGAATACACGTTCACCCAGCTCAGACGCGCAGATTTAGCAGCTCGGCCACTGCAACAATTTGAGGTTTGGCTACAGCAAGCTCTTGCCGGGGCGGTCGAAGACGCAACCGCCATGACCGTAGCCACAGTAGATGGGGCCGGGCAGCCTTCGGCGCGTATCGTTTTGTTGAAAGAATTCGATCAGCACGGTTTTGTTTGGTTTAGCGACGCACGCAGCGAGAAAGGCCAGGCCTTGGCTGCTAACCCCAAAGCTGAATTACTGTTCTATTGGCGAGAGATGGAGCGCCAGATACGCATTCGTGGGACGGTAAGTCGCATATCAGAGGCGCAGACAGAAGCGTATTTCCGTTCGCGGCCACGGGCCAGTCAGTTGGCAGCGGCGACGTCTGTGCAGAGCCAACCCATTGAATCTCGCGCGCAGCTTGAGGCGCGTTTTAGCGCGCTGGAACAGAGCAGTAAAGACCAAGTCACTCGTCCTGATGCGTGGAGAGGGTTTTGTTTAGTGCCAGAGGCTTATGAGTTCTGGCAAGGTCGCGAGAGCCGTTTACACGATCGATTTCGCTATCGTCAAATGCTCGACAGCGATACTTGGTTGATCGAGCGTTTGCAGCCCTAGGGTATCTACAGCGGGCGCTCTAGTCAGGCAGCCCCAGCACTCGCTTGGCGATAATGTTTTTTTGCACCTCCATGGTGCCGCCAGCAATGGTAAGCGACTTCTGTTTCAGCCACGTTCGGGTGGCCGTCAGCTCTTCCGGCTGAAAATCGCCGCTCCAACCGATGCCGTTAGTCCCTAAAGTAGCAATGCGCAGCTCATCGCCGGCTTGGGTAATCAGCGCGTTGGACAGTTTTACTGCCGAGGATGCAAAACCCGGGGCGTTGGCTGCGGTCTCTTCAATTACTCGCTTTTGCGTCAGCCGTTGTGCGGCAAATGCCATCTCATGGGCTGTCAACGCGCGTCGCAGTGCGGGTTGATTGCTTAGATAGGGCGCCAGCTGCCTGGGCAGCTCGCTGTCTTGGGTTCGGCCGCCTTGGGAACCGGATGTATTGATGCCGGCGTGGGTCGAACGCTCGAACTGCAACAACCGTTTGCCTGCGGTCCAGCCGTTATTTATGCCGCCAATGACATCTGCCGCTGGTGCGATAGCGTTTTCAAAAACAGTCTCGTTAAAGGGGGAGGCGCCGCTAAGTAGACGGATCGGGCTGACCTGGACGCCGGGTTGATGCATGTCCACCAAAATCAGACTGATGCCTTTGTGCTTAGGTGCGTCTGGGTCGGTCCGCGCCAGGATAAAGATGTAGTCACAATCCATAGCGTCCGAGGTCCACACCTTTCGACCGTTGATCACGTAGTGATCGCCGTTGAGCTCGGCTCGACAAGACAGACTTGCCAGATCTGAACCCGCGCCGGGTTCAGAATAGCCCATGGCCCAACCGCCTTCGCCCCGCGCAATGCCTGGCAGCCACTTAGCTTTTTGTTCGTCAGTCCCCAGCTCTAAGATTGTTGGCCCGATGTAGTTAACGCCGCGCCCGGTCAGGGGTGTTCTCGCGTTGATACGTTTCAGTTCTTCAATCAGCACCGGGTAAAGATCGCGGTCTAGCCCAGCACCGCCGTATTTCACCGGCCAGGTGGGTACCGTGAAGCCGCGTTGTGCCATGCGCTCTAGCCACAGTCGGCTGTCGGAATCCAGAGGGATCTTAGAACTGCCCCACGGTGTGGTTTCAACGGTGGGTTCGGCACCGTCGCGCACGCCTGGTGGGCAATTTTCGGCAAGCCAATCACGCAGTTCGCGGCGAAATTCAGCTACGGCGTTGGAGTCAGTCATGGTCTTCCTTTGAACACAATGTAGTGATTTTTTGCCCGACGACAGCGAAACAAATGCTTGCCGAGCATTGCGCTGCTCGCTGATGAATGTCGGAAGGCTGGAGGTTTTGCAGCCTTACCGGCACGCCGATCATAGTAGAACTGGACAGCCGAATGTCGCCTAGACACGGTGGGTATTGATACAGCTCAGGATGCATGGCCACCAGTTGGTTGTAGTTGCGAGTCAAAGTGTCGTCGTTTTGACGATCATCGCTGTCGTCTTTATCCGCCTGCTCCTTGCGCTTGGCGAGGGTTGTGAACAACAGATCTGATCGGTACCAATACAATCGAAACGCCCCGTCGTCTCGCTTTACCACCGAGCCCTCCTTGATGTCGCGGCCGCTGGCATCTCTGCTGCGATACCAGATTTCCACAAAGTCGCCGCAAACTCGCTGCGCCCCGGTGCCGAAACAATCCAGTGAGTTTATGCGTTCTAACACCCGGCTAGATGGGTCAATGCGTTTGGCGTGTTCATACATGTCTACACAGCTTGCCGCTGGAAACATTAGCTCGCCATAACCATGACAATTAGGTTGGGTTATTTCACCGGACTCATCCCCTGACGGCTGGAGCCATTGATCGAGAAAAGCTTGAGCCTCGAGCAGGGTATCTTGCTCGCTCGTATCGCAGCCGCCCATCAACAGGGCGGCTGCAACGTAGAACAAAAATCTAAACGCGCTCAATGATGATTGCAGGGGCCATGCCGCCGCCTGTGCACATGGTGACCAGACCTGTATTCAGGTCGCGGCGCTCGAGCTCGTCAAGCACGGTGCCAATCAAAATAGAGCCGGTAGCGGCAATAGGATGTCCCAGCGCCATGGCACCACCGTTGACGTTTACTTTGGCCGGATCCAACGCCAGGTCGCGGATAAACTTCGCGGCCACCACAGAAAATGCCTCGTTGATCTCAAACAAGTCGATGTCGTCAGCGGTCATGCCGGCACGTTCTAACGCTTTCTTTGCCGCGGGCACCGGTTCGTTAAGCATCAAGGTCGGATCACCGCCTACCGTAGCCATAGCGACGATGCGCGCCCGAGGTTTCCAGCCGACTTTGTCGGCATAGGCCTTATTGCTGAGAATCAATGCCGCAGCGCCATCTACCACACCCGAGCTGTTACCTGCATGGTGCACGTGATTTATGGCGAGGTCTGGATAGCGGCGTGCCACCAGCTGTGCAAAGGTCTCACCACCGTCATCGATGGGCGCATCCATAAATTGCGAGAACACGGTGGGCAGGCTGGCAAGGGTTTCCAAGGTGGTTCCAGGGCGCGGGAATTCCTCGCGATCTAAAGCTACCGTACCGTCGTCGTTATTTACCGCAATTAGGCTGCGATCAAAGTGGCCATTGGCAACGGCGTGTTGGGCGCGATTCTGGCTTTCAACGGCCAGAGCATCCAATTCTTCACGGCTGAAGCCCTCCAGAGTGGCGATAATGTCGGCGCAAACACCCTGGTGGGGTTGCGGATGCAAATCTCGAAGATGCAGATTGCCGCCGTCTACGGTGCGATTGCCGTTTTCTGGCATCAAGGTAGCGGTATAGGACATCATCTCCACACCGCCAGCAACACACAGGTCATCCATGCCGCTCATGATGTTGGCAGCGGCGAGATTCACCGACGTAATGCCCGAGCCGCAAAAGCGATCTAACGTCACCGCTGAGGCTGAGGTATCCCACCCGGCATCTAAGGCCGCCATTCGGCCCACGCATGAACCTTGCTTGCCCACTTGCGAACTGCATCCCACCACAACGTCGTCTATTTCGGCGGTGTTTAAATCGTTGCGTTGTTCAATACCCTCGAACACTTTGGCCAGCAACCTGCCGGGGTGAAATTCTGACAGGGAACCTTTGCCGAGTTTGCCAATGCCGCGAGGTGTTCGAGCGGCGTCAATAATGTAAGCGTCAGTCATAGCAATTCCTTAAAAGTTGAATGGTGATAAGTAGGGTGGTTAGCGGCCTTTAAATTCTGCTTCGCGTTTTTCCATAAACGAAGCCATGCCTTCGGCAAAGTCTTGCGATTGGAACAGGGGCAGGAGTTGTAAGAATACGTGATGCACATGATCATTAAAGGTCTCATTCATGCCCATGCGCATCATCCGTTTCGAGGCTTGTACCGCCAAGGGTGCGCGACTGGCGATCTCCTTTGCGATGGTATTCGCTCGTTCACCCACCTCGTTGTTGTTTGTCACATGGGAGACCAGTCCCATCTCTTTACACTCTGCGGCATTCAATGTTTTACCGGTGAAAATAATTTCGCTGGCGCGCGACCAACCGATAAGCCTCGGTAAAATCCAGGTACCGCCTGACTCAGGTACGACGCCCCGCGCCGTGAACGCGGCCGCCAATTTGGCGTTGTCGGCCATGATTCTTATGTCACAGCCCAGCGCTAAATCCATGCCATAACCCGCTGCCGAACCGTTTACAGCGGCGATGGTTGGGGTATCTAAGTTGTGCAACACCGTGGGTGGGGTGTTTCGCAAATCCAAAGTGGCCTTAGGTCTGTCCGAGGTAATGTTGTCGGTGATGTCGCTCCCGCGCAGATCCAGGCCCGCGCAGAAGAATTTGCCGCTGCCGGTGATGATGATGGCGCGTACCTCGGTGTCGGCATCTGCCTCTAGCAGCAACTCGCTCAGTCGGTTAAGCATACTGCCTGAGATGGTGTTCTGCTGCTCCGGGCGATTAAAGGTAATCGTCGCAACGTTGTTCTCTACGACGTAAAGCATTTGGTTATCAGACATGGTTTCTCCTATGGGCTGGAGTTTTTGTT
>CACFGV010000012.1 GCA_902565895.1 K189A clade bacterium | reverse complement strand
TCGCGACGCTTAAGCACCTTGGCAAAGCGTGGTGATTGCGCCGTTGCGGTCAAATCTTCGTCTAACATGCTCTAGAGTCCCTGTAACCCTCGTGGTCACCATCATAGAGGGAACTGCGGTTATCCTAAACCAAGGAAGGGCAGTCATTGTTATTGCCGTCATAACGGCTGTGTCCCTACAATGCTCGAATCCACCCAAGAGGCGTTCTCCTTGTCCCAGTCATTGCAGTTTCAGCATCGCCACAAAACCTTTGAACTCAAGCTCACGGATGACGGGGCGATCGAGTTGTATCTGGACAACTGCCTGCGCAAACGGCGCGACGCTTCAGAACGAGAACCTCAGTACGTTTGGACCAATGTGGAATTGGAGTGGGAAGAGCACCACTACATTGAAGCGCGGTATTGGGCGTCTACGGGTCAGCTCAAGGTCACCGTCAATGGTGATCCGTTAGTAGATACTGAAATGCGATTGGCTGGGTAAACACCGTGGACCAACCAATACCGGCGGTAACGGCAGATCACGTTGCACAGTTTCAGCAAACGGGATTTCTAGTATTGCCCGGGGTATTAAGCGCTGATGAGTGTGAGCATTTGAAGCGCACAGTGCAGGCAGATCTTGACCCCTTAGTAGGGCCTGCGGAATATGAGGCCGACGTTGGCTATCCTGGATCGCCATCGGACCGGCAAGCGGAAGGGGGCACGACACCCCGACGGTTGTTGCATGCCTACGCGCGTAACGACGATCTTCGTGCTTTAGCGTTGCACCCTGTGCTTGGGCCCTGGCTGAGCGCTTTGTTGGCGAGTCCTTCTCCCATGCTTTCCCAATGTCACCACAACTGCGTGATGACTAAGCATCCTGGCTACAGCAGCGCTACCCTGTGGCATCAGGACATTCGCTACTGGTCATTTGATCGCCCGGAACTTATCTCAGCTTGGTTTGCTTTGGGTCAAGAAGCGGCAGTTAACGGTGCATTGCAGGTGATACCGGAAAGCCATGTTCAAGAAATCGATCGTGGCCGGTTGGACAGCGCATTATTTTTGCGCCCAGAACTGGCAGAGAACCAGCCTATGATTGAGCGAGCGGAAGCGGTAAACCTAAAGCCTGGGGACTTACTGCTTTTTCACTGTCGGTTGTTTCATGCGGCAGGTCAAAATCAGAGCGAACAGGTTAAATTGTCGCCGGTGTTCACCTATCACGCAGCAGACAACCAGCCGATTCCCGGTACTCGTTCTGAGCGTTTGCCAAGCATCCCATTGGTTGGACCAGAGTAGGGGTCACTCAAGTGGAAACCGATAACGAAGATGCCGACTTATTTGCGGAGCAGATGCAGGATGTGACACCTTTGGTATCGCCTCGCACCAGTGCGCGCCCGAGTTGGCAAGGCGCCAGCGAAAGCCAATTACAGAGGCGTCGCGCAGCTGAACAATTTGCCGAAGATCCTCAGCGCGAGAATTTTCTAACTCTGGCAGAAGTACCACTGCGTCAGCCAATGGAGGTCCTCGAGTGGAAACAAGATGGCGTTCAACATGCGGTGTTTAGCAAGCTTCGACGTGGTGGCTACGCCTTGGAATACGAACTGGACCTGCACCAAAAGACCGTCAAAGAAGCGCAGCAGGAAGTGTTTACGCTATTGCAACGGGTGCGCGCCCAACAGTGGCGCTGTGTGCTGATCAGTCATGGCAAGGGCGAGCGTAGCGCCACCCCAGGTCGACTAAAAAGCTATGTGGCTCAGTGGTTGATTGATCACCCGGACGTAATCGCATACTGCTCGGCCCAGCGTATGCACGGGGGAGTAGGCTCGGTCTATGTGCTGGTCAAAAAGTCTGCGGCGGGTAAAGCCGCTAACCGCGAAAGGTTTGGTCAGAAGGGTGAGCTTTAGAATTCGGCCTAACGCCGCTTAAGGACATTGATAAGCGCTGAATTCCTGGGCGCCGTTACTCTGATCGGCGACCGGCACGATGGCGTTTGCCCCCATGTCTGCGGCGCGATTCCTTGCTAACACAATCAGTTCTTCTTTCACTTTGCTTAGGTTGCGCTCGACCATCACCTTGCTCTTGGTTTGGCTGGCGATGGTGGCCACCAGCTTGCAGTCGGCCACGTCGTCTGCCGAACTTTGGCGAACTTGCGCGCCGGCATCGGTCAGGGTGACAAATGCGCAGCCGCTAAGAGAAAGGCTGAGCAGTACAGCAACGGCTTTGGTGATTTGTTGGGGGCGTATTTTCATATCGAACCTCTCGGGTTTACTGCGGCGCTAGGCCGTTAGTTAGAAATGCACTTGCTGGGCCTCAGATACGCCCCTTGTCCAACTCCAGAATGCCGCGGCCAATGTTCAGACGCAATACGTCGCTTGCGCCTTCGGCCAACCGCCAACCGCGCACTTTACGATACAGGATGGCTAACGGATGATCCTCGACCAGTGCAATGCCGCCTACCAGTTGTATCGCGGTATCGACCATTTCGCCCACGGTTTCGGTTGCGAAGACTTTGCAGGCCATGGCTTCGTTGACTATGTTTTCGCCTTGGTCTGCCAGCCTCGCGGTTCGATACAACATGCTGCGCGCGGCAAAGGCTTTAATGCGTAAGTCGGCGTAATGCCAGCGCACCACGTCTTTGTTACCACGGGGTTCACCACTTTTGTCGGTTGCCGATAAGTACTCCTTCAATAACTCCAAAACCCACATCATGTAGCCGCTGGCTTGGGCCGCGAACAGCAGTCGGGTGTCACCTATTTGGCGCATGGCTTTGGGCAACCCCTGACCAGGCTCGCCGATGATGTGGTGGCGTGGCACGGTGACGTTATTAAACTTAAACGCCGCGTGGTGAGAACCATCTAATGAGACAAACTTACGCTCAAGTTCGACACCTACAAGGTCGGTGTCGATGACCACCATGGATGGACCGCGACCCTCAACGTGTACCAAGCAGTTAATAAAGTCTGCATCGGCGCCGCCGGTGACATAAGATTTTTGCCCGTTGACGATCAGTTGGTCGTCTTTAATCACGCCTTGAGTGGGGGTCACGTTGTCAGGTTCGGTGAAGCCAAAGCTGGCGCGTTTTTCGCCCGCCAGCAAAGGCTGTAAGTGGGTTTCGGCCAGCGTTCCGGTGACACCACCCAGCACGCCGGCACTGGGGCTGAAAACGCTGTCCATATTACTTGGGTTGGCCGCCGCCAGTGTTTCTCTGGCTACGCACAGCCCCAATTGGGATGTGGTCCCTGCGCCTTCACCCGGTTGAGTAAGGGTGAACAAGCCCGCTGCTTTAGCTGCTGCGCGGATACCCGCGCGAGTCTCGGCGCTGCTGTCTGTCGTGGCCAAGTGTGTCGCTGCAAAGTCTGCGCAGGTGTCGCGCAAGGCGATCAATTCTGGTGATAAAGACTCTGGCATGAATGGCTCCTACAGGTTGGGTGCGATGGTCAATACAACAATGGCGAGCATGGCCAGCACCATAAAGGCAATGGCATAAAATAACATTGACTCGTTACGTTCTGCTTTGCGCAACAGCGCCTCTACTTCGTCATGGCTGCGCGCAATCGCGCTGGAAGTAATGCGATAACGGGTTAAGCCGTCGCGTTTGGGTAGGCGTACAAACAGCTCCGGAGTGGCGTCCAGACGTCTGGCGACCTCGGTGAAACTGATGCCGGTTAGTCGTGCGATCTGGGTCGGGTGCAACGCTGCACCGCCGATATGGTCTGGCGTTGCCTCTATGAAGCAATAATAAATATCCAGAATCAGACGTACCTTGCCGCGGAATCGAAACTGAAAAGGCAGAATACCGAACATGGGACTGCTATGGATTAACGAGGTAGCAAAATAACCTTTGGGCAAGGGATAAGCAAAAGTGCCTGTTATTGGGTCTACCTAGGAGGGGCGATGGCCCAGACAGATGATACGCACGGGTGCGGGGTAGCCTTCGACGGTTAGGCTGGGGTCATCTGGATTTAGACACTCGCGCAGTGATTCAAATCGCATCCACTCGGTGCTGCGTTGTTCGGCGACGGTGGTGGTGCTGATGTCGACCACAGTAACGTCATTGAAGCCCGCTTGCTGCATCCACGTCACGACCTGTTCGGTACTAGGCACACACCAGACATTGCCCATCCGTGCGTATCGCTGTTCGGGGTACAGGGACTCGGTGTCGCGCATGATCAGTGTTTCCAGTACCCCACGCCCACCAGAACGGGTCAGATCGTACAGCTGGTGTACGTGCTGCAAGGGGTCCCGGCGGTGGTAGAGCACGCCCATGCTCAGGCACAGATCGAACTGGGTCGTAGCTGGCAGTTCTTCGCCCTTTAATGGCAGTACCCAGTTGCGTGGATCCTGTACAAACTGTTGCACAGCACGATGCTGTAGACAGAAAAGTATGCTTGGATCTACACCAATAACTTCTTGTGCGCCCGCCTCTAGTGCGCGCCAACCGAAGTAGCCATTGCCACAACCAATATCCAGTACCCGCTGGTTTTCTAAGTTGCCCAAGGCGTCACGTAATCGTTGCCACTTCCAATCCGAGCGCCATTCGGTGTCGATGAAGGTCTGACCTATCCGAAATGGGCCTTTGCGCCAGGGCAACAGTTGCTGCAAGTTTTCCTTGATTGCAGTCTCGGTGGCCTCGTCGCTGCTTAACTCAACACTGACGGTGTCGGAGAAGGTACAGGATTGGGTCAGGTCAGTGGGAAGAGCCGCAACAGCGCTCATCCATCGTTCAAAATTACCGTGGTGTGCAGCGCTTAGTCTTTGTTCAACAAGGTGCAATGGCCAGTCGGGCAAGTGACTGGGCAGATCGTAAGGGCCGATCATAGGGAACCAGTAAACAACATCGCATCCGAGAAACTAATCACATGATCCCTTATTGTTTTTCTGGGCTGGCAACAAAGGACGCCCAATTCATGCAGCGGAACCATTGGTCAACGCCCGCAAAGCCTGCGTCTGCAAAGCGCTGTTGGTGGATGTCTTCGCTGTCCACGCGCATGACGTTCTCTAAAGATTGGTGTTTCTGGCTAACTTCCAACTCGCTGTAACCATTGGCGCGCTTCCAGGCTAGGTGGGTAGCGTCAAAAAACTCATGGCGCTGTGGGTCATCTTGTCGGATTTTCTCCGAGACAATAAGCAGACCGTCTGGGCGCATTTGTGAGCGTAGTCGCTTAAGCAATGGTAAACGAGCCGCGGGTTCGAGAAATTGCAAAACGAAATTCAGAACAATGACTTTGGCGTTGCTTACTGCGACTTCGTTGAGATCGGCGCAAATAAACTGTGCCCGGGGGTCAGTGATCTGGGCTTGTGCCTGTTCGATCATGGCCGGTGCGTTGTCGACACCTATGACCCGGACATCGTCGTGGTGTACTTGTTGCAGAATGGCCAAGGTGGTGGCGCCTAAAGAACAACCTAAATCGTAGGCTGTATCACCGTGCTGAAGATGTCGGGCGGCCATTAAGCCAGTAAGCGGGACCACGGTCTCGTAGCCGGGCACTGAGCGTCTAATCATGTCGGGAAAAACCGCCACGACGTTTTCGTCGAAAGCGAAATCGACAATGTGGGCGCGCTTGGTATTAAAAATTCGATCCTCACTCACTGCATTCACTCCGATTGAGCAATCAGCGGTAGCGGACAGTCTAGGGTTGCAGCTATGCCATGTAAGAGGGCGTGTTGATCCGGGTGCATTTGGCCGTCAGCTAAAGCCACTGCGGCGCAGGCCTCAAGCAACTGCTGTTTCAGGTGTGGTTTCAACTCGCGCAACTGAGCCAATGCAGAATTCAGCTGCTCGTAGTCAAAGTATTCTAATGCCGACATAGGCTGTGCCAGGTGCAAGTGCTCAGCCCCAGCTTTATAGCAGGTTGCCGCTGCGCCGCTGGGGTGCGCAAGCACCGACAGTAAATGTTGCAGCTCTGGCTGCAAGCGGCGCAGTGACCCGATACGTCCTTGGGAACGATGAGGTCGTTCAAAGTGCGCGTATAGGTCTTTGGTCATAACTCGGTGTAAAACCCACTCGAAAATGTCCACGCGCTGGTCAAATACAATCAACTCGGCGGTATTGGCGCTGAACCGCTTGTATTGGGCATAAGACAGCTCTTTCAGGGTTGGCATGGCCATCTCTAACAGCAATAACAGCTGGTTTTGTGAACTGCCTCTTATTAACGGCAACAAATTCTCGGTGTGTTCGGGTACGCCGTCTTCTGCGTGAGCATGGATCTTTTGCAGTTGGGGGGCTGCAATTTTTGGATCGGTATCGATCAGCATGGCGTAAATCAGGCCACGTGCTTCGTAGGGGTCATGGGCGGCTTTAGCCAGGGTGGTGTCACAGGTTTGCAACAACTCGTGGGCGGCCTCGATATTTCCCTGACCAACTTGGCTCACGATGTCTTCAGGGCTGCTCGGTGCTGCGCCGCTGGCGCCTGCAAAACCCATTGCTCCCACGGGCGTTGAGCTCGTATCTAACTCTGCAAAAGACCCCTGCCATTGTGGCTGCAGCGCCTTGATGCGCTGTTCCAGTGGCGGGTGAGTTGCCATCATTCGGCTGAAGGATTTGATCGCGCCAAAAAACATGTGACTGGATTCGTCAGCGGCTTTGGCTTGTATTTGTGAGCCGCTGGCGTGACCGCCTATTTTCTTCAACGCATTGGCAATGCCGCTGCTGGAGCGCGTGAATTGTACGGCAGATGCATCTGCTAAAAATTCCCGTTGGCGGCTGACGGCGGCTTTGATTAGGTTGCCAAAAAAAGTGCCGCCGTAACCGACTACGATTAGACCAAATGCAAGGGCGACCGCTTGGCCGCGGTCTTTGCTGCGGCTAAACATTGATCCGCGCAACATGCCATAGCCGATTATGCCGATAAACAGAATGCCGCTGAGCAGCGCCATCAAACGGATGTTGATGCGCATATCGCCATTAAGAATATGGCTGAACTCGTGAGCGACCACACCCTGTAGTTCTTCGCGATTGAGCAGATCCAGAGTGCCTTGGTTGATGCCGATTACCGCGTCATCTTGGCCATAGCCTGCGGCAAACGCGTTGATGCTGTTTTCAGGGATCAGATACACCGGCGGCACGGGAAGCCCCGCGGCTATCGCCATTTCTTCGACCACGTTGAGCAGTTGCCGTTGCTGAGGATTTTGTGTGTTTTGGTGAATGGGCTGTCCACCCAAGGACTCTGCGACTACTCGGCCACCGCCGCGCAAGGCCAAGAATTTGAACAAGCTCGCAACGGCTATGACACCGATCACAGCGCCACTGATTAATAACCAGGTTTGAGGTGGTTGGGCTGCCAGGGCCTCTGGTCCGATGCCGACACCGATCGCTACAGCGACCAAGACGTTGGTTAAAACCACCAGTGAAACTACGGCTGCGATGAACAGTAGGGTCAGTAGACGAGTTTTACCCCGCGCCTGATCTTGGGCCTGGAAAAAGTTCATGCAGGATTAAAACGACATCTTTGGCGCCGCTTGAATCTCTGCTGAATCTTCAAATTCCAACAGTTCGGCATCAGTTGGATGACCGAATAGGCTAGCGAACAGAATCGGCGGAAAGGATGCGCGGTAGGTGTTGTACTCGGTGACCTGATCGTTAAAAGCTTGCCGCGAGAACGCTACTTTGTTTTCGGTGGTGGTCAGTTCTTCGGTGAGTTGCATCATATTGGTATTGGCTTTCAGGTCAGGGTAAGCCTCCATGACAACATTCAAACGCCCCATCGCATTTGCCAATACGCCTTCGGCGCCGGCCAGTTCCTTCATGGCGTTGGCATCGCCAGGGTTGCCTGCTGCGGCCTCTAGTCCTGCAATAGCTTGATTGCGCGCTGCGATAACGGCCTCGAGGGTTTCACGTTCGTGAGCCATATAGGCTTTAGCGGTTTCAACCAAATTTGGGATCAAATCGTATCGGCGCTTCAATTGCACTTCGATCTGCGAGAAACCGTTTTCGTGGCGGTTCTGTAACGCCACTAGACGGTTGTAAATAGATGCCACCCAAAAAGCCAGTACTGCGACAATGATGAGTAAGATAATCAGTTCCATGGGGACCACGCTAATGAGCTCTTTGAGTGTGAATACTGCGACTGTGATGCGAAATTGCAAGGCCAGTAGATGAATTCGCGCGCTCGACAAGCGCTCCAAAGTCTGAGGTATAGTGCCAGAGCGCAAAAGTAAGGACAGATGATGACAGAGGCAGCCGTCGCGGAATTCAGTAAAGTTGATTTTCGCCAGGCCATGGGGAATTTTTGCACCGGCGTAACTGTCGTAACCGGTATCGACAACGGTGAGCCAGTAGGTTTTGCAGCTCAATCCTTTGTTTCGTTATCGTTAGAGCCGCCGTTGGTTGCTGTATGCCCAGCAAAAAAATCGTCGAGCTGGCCGCGCATTCGTGCAGCGAGGAATTTTTGCATCAATATTTTGGCAGCAGATCAGATGGCGATTTGCCAAACCATGGCGCAGTCTGGCGCCGACAAATTTGCAGATATTGATTGGCATTCTGGCATTACTGGAGCGCCGATCATTCGAGGGGGGCTTGCGTACGTGGACTGCAGTTTGGCCGACGAACACGAGGCAGGCGATCACACAATAGCTATCGGGCAGGTTGAAGATTTCAAGTTGCTCGACAGCGAGGCACAACCACTTCTATTTATGCGCAGTGGTTATGGCGTATTCGGAGAAATGTAATGAACTTAAACAGTCGCGTATGCGAAATCTTAGAAATTGAAAAGCCCATAGTTTTAGCAGGGATGGGCGGGGCCAGTTGTCCCGCCTTAGCTGCTGCGGTATCCAACGCTGGAGGTTTGGGCGTTCTTGGTGCGGCAGCTTGTGGCCCAAATCAATTACGCCAGTGGATTCGCGAGACCCGGGAACTGACGGACCGACCTTTTGGCGTTGATACTTTGTTGCCTGCATCGGTAAGACGTGCCAATTATGAAGATATGGAAGGGCCTACACCTGCTGATTTACTGCCCGAGCGCAAGGATTTTGCTGCCGAGTTTATGGCCAAAGAAGGGCTTGAGCCGATGGCAGCTGGGTCAGCTGAAAAACCACAACAAGATGGTCCGCCGCTCTTTACTGCGGAATTTTTCGAGGCGCAGATGGAGGTCATAATCCAGGAACGAGTGCCGGTTTACGCCTCAGGATTAGGCAACCCAGGTCCATGGATGAGTGAACTGCGCGCGAACGGTACCAAGGTGATGGCAGTGGTAGGAGCGGTGCGCCATGCCATTCAAGTGAAGTCTTCGGGTTTGGACATAATCGTCGCCCAGGGTCACGACGGTGGTGGACACAACTCACCGGTGGGCACCATGGCGCTGATCCCCCAAGTTGTAGACGCTGTAGGCGACACTCCTGTGCTCGGCGCTGGTGGCATTACCGACGGCCGTGGTGTGGCGGCTGCGCTGATGCTTGGAGCAGAAGGTGTTTGGGTGGGGTCCGCATTTTTGGCCTCAGAAGAAGCCAACATTTTCGATTTTCAAAAGCAAGCCATCGTTGATTCAACCGAAGAGGGGACGTCGGTATCGCGAACGGTTACTGGTAAGCCCGCCCGCATAATCCGTTCAAAATGGACCGAGCATTGGGTGCGTGAGGACGTAGAACCGCTACCAATGCCATATCAGGGGATGGTGTCTGGGCCAGTTATGGCAGCAGCAAACCGTGATGGCCGAGGCGACATTAACCCGGGATTTGCCGGCCAAGGTATCGGCATGATCAAAGCGGTAAGGCCAGCAAAAGAAATTTTCGATGAGCTGGTCTACGGGGCAGAGCAAGCGTTGTCTAGAACCACCAATCTGCTCAATTAGCCACTGTCTCTAAACATTCCCAGTGTAAATCGCCGAACTGGCCGTTTGGATTTACTGGTTGTACGCAGACGTGATCTGCGCCCGCGTCGATATGCTCTTGTATCCGCGCTTTGATGGCGTCTGCATTGCCCCACGCAAAGGTTGCATCTATAAAGCGATCGCTGAGGTCGTCGATGTCCTGTTCGGTCAATCCCATGCGCAACCAATTGTTCCGGTAGTTCGGTAATCGCTGATAAATTTTGGCCACTGGTCTGGCCAGTTCCCGGGCCTTTGCCGCATCTGTTTCTAAAATGATTTTTTGCTCCACGGCCAGGGTTGGTCCGTCGCCAAGAATCTCCCTCGCCATGGCTGTATGGTCCGGTGAAGTGAAGTAGGGGTGAGCGCCGTCGGTTTGTTCTTTGGCCAACTCCAACATTTTAGGGCCCAAGGCCGCGATCAGGGTTGGTGGGGTTTCCGCCGGTGCTGGTCCGTTGTAAATAGAAGCGCTCATTTTTTCTAAATAGTTACGCATCGTCGCCACGGGTGGTCCGTATTCCAAGCCGCGCACGCCCTCCACCAGCGGCTTATGGGAAACGCCCATGGCCAACGCGAAGCGGCCACCAGACTGCTCTGCAAGGGTGCGCTGTGCCGCCAACATGACCCCTGGTTCGCGGTTGTAGATGTTGACGATCCCGGTAGCCATATTCAGACGCTTGGTGTTGGCAAGAAACCAACTGGCGGTGGTCAGGGGATCCTTACCCACTGTCTCGGGTAACCAAAGAGTGCCATAGCCTAGCGCCTCAATGCGTTGTGCCGCCTCAGTCGCCACGTCCGTAGTGACGCCGTCAAAGAAATACCAAACGCCCAGCTTTCCTAGATCCATAACCTTCTCCTTTCCTCAAGCGGGCTATTGTCCGGACTCTGTAGCTTTGAAGCAACTTTTGCGCTGCCGCTCATGTTCTGGCCGACAACCCTCGGTGCAAGTAGTAGACTAAGCGCCCAACTGGTTTGGCTACGCTGTGGACGCAAAGCAACAACAACTCGACGAGACCGAGCAGGCTAAAAGCCTGGCGTATGCTTCTGACTCTCATGCTGCTGAATCGGATCCTCCTGTACGACCCTCCATTTGGCAGCTCGCCCTGCCGTCTATTTTGGGCAACTTAAGTTATACCGTTGTCGGTATGGTGCAGACAAAATTCGTTGGTGAGCTTGGCGCGCAGTCGCTCGCAGCCCTTGGCGCAGGACAGCGTATTTTCTTTGCGATGCAGGCCATATTAATGGCGATTAGTGCGGGTACGACTGCGCTGGTTGCGCGTGCTTGGGGCGCTGGTGACTACGACGAAGCCAGCCGCGTGACCATGGCATCTTTGGTATTGGCCGCCGCGTTTTCTTTTGCCATTGCATTCTTTGGTTTCTTTTTAGCCAGGCCTGTGGCCTCGGTATTTGGACTGGATCCACAGACTTTAGCGCTTGCGGCTGAAAATATTCGCTGGCTGTCGGTTTTTAATTTGGCCTTTGCCGCCATGTTTGTTTTGAGTGCCGCGCTGCGTGCCTCCGGAGATGCCTGGTCGCCGTTATGGATCAGCGGTGGTGTAAATCTGCTAAATCTCCCTTTGTTGTTCGTTTTCATTTTCGGCTTCTGGGGCGTTCCTGCTATGGGTGTTGCGGGGGCTGCCATCGCAGCAGGTATTTCTTTCAGTGTCGGATCCGCCGTGTTGTTAATACTTTGGGTACGGCAGAAGTTTCGGGTGCGGCATGTGTCAGGAGGCTGGTGGCGACGCGCGCGCTTGCGCGCACTGTTAGATATCGGCTATCCAGCGGCCTTGGAACAAGGCGTTTTTCAGCTGGGCTTTTTTATCTTCCTAATGTTGATTGGCAACGCCTACGGCACAGAAGCATTCGCGGCCTACAACATAGGGGTCAATATTCTAGCTGTTTGCATGACTGTGGGCTTCGGCTTTTCGATTGCTGGATCCACGCTGGTCGGCCAACATTTAGGCGCCAGAGATCCTGAGGCCGCCAGTCGCAGCGGCTGGCGTTCGCTGTGGCTTGCGGTGGTCTCAATGGGCTCGTTGGGTTTGTTGATCGTCATTTTTGCTCAGCAGTTGTCTCGTTACTTCATCGGTGACGATGCCACCACAATTGCCTATACGGTGCAGTTTATTTACCTGTTAGGCGCCATGATGCCGCTGTTGGCTGTGGAGTTCGCCATTGGCGGTTCGCTACGCGGTGCAGGTGACACTCGATTTCCACTGATCGCCACAGTGCTTGGCCTGTTGGTCATGCGGTGCGGGTTGGCGGCCATAGCTGTGTATTTAGAGCTCGCGGTTTTCTGGGTCTACGCGGCTCTGGTTGGAGACTACGTGCTTAAAGGCGCACTGTTGATTTGGCGCTTTCGCAAAGGTAAGTGGAAGAAAATTGTTCCCAACCAAAATTATGGCTAGGACTCAGATGGCGACGTGTTTTGTCGTTGGCTGGCGCGGATCGCACTGGAGGAGATGTCGTTACGATAATCCTCCGACGGTACTGCTTGGCAAATAGACTTTAGGCTCGCAGGCAGCGCAAGGTCTGCTAACTCAAGGAAGTTTGCGTCGCTTAGGCGACCAAATACTAAAAACGTAATGTTGTGTTGAATGATGTTGTCGATGGCTTGCAGCATGCGGTTTTTGTCGTTGGCGTAGAATCGTGGCTGCGCGATGCGCGCCAAAGTGTCGGTGCCCAGGGCAAAAATAGCACCGCTAAATTGCTCGGCCTTTTGTTCGAAGTTGGTCAAGTTGGTTAACCAAACCGGATAACTTGTCAGGCCGTCCAATCGTTCTTGCAGGGTCAAGTAGTCCAGGTCCGGCTTGTCGGCGTTACGCAAAGTCAGTTCATAGGCGCCGGTTAATCCTGTCACGGACTCTGCAACGTTTAACATTTGTTGGTGACCTTCGTGCAAAGGATTGAAAGAGCCCGGTAGGATCAGTTTGCCATCGTGGTGTTTTGTGCATGTTGCATAGGGCGCTTGATGCAGAAGCGGCTGCCAGGACTCTGGTGCCGTGAGCTCGCGTAGTCGGGCCTGGTTTGGCTGCTGTTGGGAGTCCAATAGACAGTACTCAATGCTTTGCCACAACGCCTTGTTGAGTTGCTGTTCTTGCTCGGTGCGAGAGTCGGCGTTATCGAGTATGAGGTGGTAGCTTGCGCTCTTAGTGGCGGTTTGGATGGCCCAATAGGCGCGAGTTTGCCCACGTTTTGCGCTATTGCTGGATAAGCTCGCTGTTACACCAAGGCCAAACCCAATCTCTGCACCCAGTCCCATGGCGCGTTGATAGGCGCCCATAGCCAAGGCGCGACCAGTTTGTTCTGATGCAGCTTGCTCCGGCGGGCTGCCCAGTAGCTCGTGCAGAGCTTGTTCGGCGTAAGGGACGGACACTTCCAAGACGGTATTAGACGCCCCCGGCACTGTCAGTAGGTCAGCCAGTAGCGGGCTACCGCCACCGGTTAGGTAGACGACACCCTGCCAGACAGACTCGTGTAGCTGTTGGGCTTGCGCAGTCATATCGCGCTTTTAACCATCCTTTAAAAAGTCTCGTATCCGCTCCACGAAGCCGTCCAGTTGATCGTGGTGCACCCAATGGCCAGCGTTAGCAAAGGCGACCACTTCAACAGCACAATTGAACGCCTTGGTGCGTCCGTCGGCTACTGGGTCTGACGCCCAAGACTCTAAACCACGTACCAATAGAGTTGGGCAGGTGATGTTGCCGTAGAGTTTGGTGATGTCGTCATGGGGGATGCCGATGGGCGAAAAATTACGTACGTAATTGTCGAACTTCCAGCTGAAGGTGCCGTCTTCATTCTGGTTGCTGCCATGAATGGTCAGGTGTCGTGCCTGTGCTTCGGATAAATGTGGGTTTTCGGTTTGCATACGCTGGAATGCGTCCTCAAGCGTGGGGTAACGCTTAACAATACGACCAGAAGACTTGCGTAGATCGGAAAACCAGTTGTGCAGTCTGGTTTCTGCCGGTTGATTGACGCGCTCGGCGATCATTGATGGCGGCGGTCCCATGCCCTCAATGGCTATAAGTTTATTTACATTTTTAGGGTGCAGCGCGGTATACAACAGCGAAATGGAGCCCCCCAGGGAGTGTCCAACCACGGTGACTGGTGCCATATTTTTTTGCCGCAGCAGCTGCGCAATATCGTAGACATAGTCGATTTGGCTATACGCGCCGCCCACCATCCATTGACTGTCGCCGTGGCCGCGCAGATCAGGTGCAATGATGTGGTAGTCGTCGCGAAATTGTTCAGCTACCCAGTCCCAGTTGCGGCAGTGATCACGGCCGCCGTGAATCAGGATCATCGGCGGTGCATCAGGATTTCCCCAATCTACATAGTGCAGTCTTAATCGTTGTGAGAAATAGCTGTGGGAAGTCGGGCCGTGCATAAATTAAACATTCCATGGACTGGTGTGCTGGGCGACACAGTATACGGCACCGGCGCTGTGGGTTGTTCACAAAAAAGTCAACGGCTAATCACCGAGTCGCAGAACTTGTTTAACTGAGCGTCGAGCAAAGTAGGCTTCTATCACAAAGCCCAAAATCAGCACGCAGGTGGCGCTGATATGGTTGAGCCATCCTAAGGAATAGAGCAGTTGCGCTGTGGCGTAGATGCCAATAACGCGAATGATCGCGGCCCAGGCCATACCGCCTGTGCGTCGCTCGGTCATAAGCCGACCATGATAGTAATTGCGATAGATAATAATTGCCGGCATCAGGCACATGATCAGAGTGACCTCTATCGCAAGATCAGTGAGCTGGCTAGACAGCCCCATTGATGTATTCCAAATCAGATCAGCAAGGTCGGTGAGGCTGAACAGCAGCATAGCGCCGGTTAGGCCAGCGCAGACCGCGATCATAAAGCGCACTTTGGTGTGCATGTCGGTAAAACCGAATGTGATAAAAAAGTGCCGGAACTGATTCGCCGCCTGCTGAAAGATCATGCTGAAATCGAACGCCACGCGAAGGGCCGCAATAGTCAGCAGGCCGTCGGGCGCCCTTGCCACGAAAGCGAAGAGAATCGGACGAGACAGGGCAAACATAACCCCCGTTGTAGAGATTGGAATAAAAAAGTGCACCAGTTCTCGGTAGCTGACGTCACTGTGCTCGGCGATCTCTGGCAGTTGATAAAAGCGACGATAGGCAATTAGCAACAAGGTAAGCAGCAAACATACGGCGAAGATTTCGGCGCCAACAACGACCCATACAGCTGGGCCACCTAAAGCAAAACCGGTGATAAGCGCGGCGATTACCGTACCAAGGTAAATAAAGTTGAAGATGGTAATCCAGCCGGTGAGACGCGCCTGGGCTAACAGGCCTGTAAAGTAATGGCGTTGACCATTTAGGAGAATCAACGGGCACAACAGCAAGAGGTATTCTCGGACTCGGTCGACCACATCAGGGTTGATGCTAAAAATCAGCGAAATCAGGTCGGCGCCCTGGGGCAGAGTTGCCAATAGCAGCAGTGGGGCGGTGATCACCAAGCTCGCAACCACCACAAAACGCCATGAGCGGCGACTGCCCTGGGCACTGCGGGCATAGACGTTGGACAATTGCGCAATGAATTGCTGGCTTGCGTTGAAGAAACTGAACACACCGAGTGACAGGGCAAGAATAGCTAACTCAGTGACGGCTTCTGGATAGCGAGCGAGGGTGGCGTTCTGAAACTGAACGGACAGCACCATGCCGACCGCAGTCAGTGCTAACGGCCAATAAAAGGCCCAATAGGTGCGCACGAATAAGGTGCCTGGGAAGTCGCCCTAGATGGTTTTTTGAAACTGTAACTGAAAGGTTATGGGCACGGCCAAGCTGATTACCGGAAGGTTTGCGACGGATCGCAACATCTCGACACCGTCGGACAAACCCAAGGACGATGCGTTGAGCAATATGGGTTCCTTGCTTGTGAGCATAATCCGATCTTCGGTCAGCTTAACGGCGGTAACAACAGCTTTAACGTCGGCGAATACTCGGTGCACACGAACTTTGCCGACGAGCGGGATGTCGACACTCTCTCCAACCGCCAAGTCGGCTGCGGTGGCAACGTCAACCGATGAATAGAAGTCGGCGGTGGGGAATTCGGCGACTTTGAAAAACATGTCACGCATACGTTGATCACGAATATCGATACCAGTGTGAACACTGGCAAGATCGACAATCAAATGCGCCTCACCGTCGTCGCTTACCGTACCCGTGACGGTTTTAAAGTGGTGTTGCTCGGCTAAATGAGCGGCCTTCACTGAAACAAAGCTCAGTTCTGAGGCCTCGCCAATAAGTTGCCAGTCTGCATGAACTGGCATGGTTAACAGGCTACAGAAGGCTAAGCCGAGCAACCGCGTTTTCGCTAACTGCCGTAGGCTGGCACGTTTCGCGGCGGTTGGAATCGTTTGAAAAGACATAGCAAGCGCCTCTTATTATGGTTCTATCAGGTTGTCGGGACTATAGCGTGCGGCTGATCAACTCTTTCATGATCTCGTTAGTGCCGCCGTAGATCTGCTGCACTCGGGCATCACGATACATGCGTGAAATAGGGTATTCATCCATGTAACCGGCGCCGCCGTGCAACTGTAGGCAAGTGTCGATGATTTGGTTCTGTTTTTCCGTCGTCCAATACTTCGCCATTGACGCGGTAGCGGCATCCAACTCACCCGCGAGATGTTTAACCACGCACTGATCAACGAAAGTTCGAGCGATCAGCGCCTCTGTCTTACACTCGGCCAATTTGAATTTGGTGTTCTGAAAATCCAATACGCGCTGCCCAAAGGCTTTGCGTTCCTTGACGAAATCTATGGTCAGTGCCAGTGCGCGTTCCATGTCCACGACAGCGGCTTGAGCGATATTCAAGCGTTCTTGGGGCAGTTGGTTCATCAGTTGAATAAATCCCTCACCTTCGTTGCCACCCAGCCGATTGTCGACTGGCACGCGACAATCAGCGAAAAACATTTCGGAGGTGTCTGCTGCTTGCTGGCCAAGTTTCTTCAGATTGCGGCCGCGCTGGAATCCAGGCGTATCGGTCTCTACAACGATCAAAGAAATGCCTTTGGCACCTTTTTCTGGATCAGTTTTAGCCACTACGATCACCAGGTCACATAATTGACCGTTACTAATGTAAGTCTTAGCGCCATTGATCACATACTCATCACCGTCGCGAAGTGCGGTGGTGCGAATGCTTTGTAGATCTGAACCAGTATTTGGTTCGGTCATTGCTATAGCGCCGACCATTTCGCCGCTTGCCATTTTGGGTAGCCAGCGTTGTTTTTGTGCTTCGGTGCCGTAGTGGGTAAAGTAAGGCGCAACGATTTGACTATGGACCTGGCTGCCGAGGCCATTGACGCCACAGCGCAATTGCTCCTCCATGATGACGGTTTCATGCCGATAGTCGCCGCCGCCACCACCGTATTGCAGTGGCATTTCTGCGCACAAAAATCCCGCCGCGCCAGTCTTGGTCCACGCCTCTCGGTCAGCTTGGCCCTGTTCGACCCAGCGTTCGTTTTGGGGCGCCAGCTCAGTAGAAAAGAACTTGGCCGCAGCGTCGCGCAACAGAACCAGTTCGTCAGTGAGCCAGGGCGAAGTGTAGTTTTCGAATAGATCAGTCATGGTCTCGTCATCAATTGTTAAGGAAGCCCAGCGGCCGGGTGGGGTGCTGGGTAGACTTCGACTCGGGCATCGCGTCTGGTTTTACACTTTTCTGGGTGCGAGGTCGTAGAGGTCAACACATACAGTTGATCGTCGCCGATCATGCAGGCAAATGCGCCGCGCTCTAAGGCGATTTCGTGGGTAACTTCACCGCCTTCAACCTGACGAATGCAGTTATTAGTGCTTGGAGACGCGCTCCAAATACCACCTTGAGCATCCAAGCAAATACCATCAGGTACCGCGCCCTCTGGCAGTCGAGCCCACAGTCGCCGGTTAGTCAGATCACCATTTGCCTCAATATCGAAGGCGCTCAACTGGCCTGCAATGGTTTCTGCCACGATCAATGTACGGCCGTCTGGGGTGATCACTGTACCGTTGGGGAATAACACTTCGTCGTTGACACAGCGAGATGAACCGTCAGGTTCGACCAGAATAATTTCGGCGTTTTTTCGCGGTGCATTGTTGTGAATGTCAAAGCCAAAGTTTCCCACATAGGCTCGCCCGATTTTGTCCACGACCATGTCGTTGCAGAAACCGCTGGCCAGTTCGCTTAAATCAGCGTGTACGCTGATTTCATTGGAGTCAAAACGCAGTAATCGTTTACTGCGCATTGCAACGATTAGTAAATCGCCGTTGGGCATCCAACCTAAGCCTGACGGCTGGTCATCCGCCAGCGCTACGACGAATTCGCTGTGGCCATCGGGGCTGACCTTCAGCACCTTTTGGTCGTGCATGTCAGAAAGCCACAGATGGCCGTCACGCCATCGTGGGCCTTCGCCAAAACACAAGCCGTCCACTATTACCTTGCTCATAACAACAATGCTCGTAAGGCCTGTGATGCCGTTAGAGTAGAACCTCGATAGCGTCGTCAAGTTCTTCAGGCGAGGTTTGCGGGCTAAACCGCGCAACCACCTGGCCAGATTTATCGATAAGGAATTTGGCGAAATTCCAGGGAATATCGCTTCCACCTTCCTCGTCGGCTTTGGCGGCTTTCAGCCACTGATACAGCTCACAAGCATCTGATCCATTGACGTCAATCTTGCTGAACATTGGGAAGTTGGCTTGATATTTGTCCACCGCAAAAGCGAAGACTTCCTCGTTGCTGCCAGGCTCTTGAGCGCCAAATTGATTGCACGGAAAGGCCAAAACACTGAACCCTTGATCGGCGTATTTGTCTTGCAGAGTACGCAACCCGGCGTACTGTGGGGTAAGGCCTCAGCGGCTCGCGACGTTTACGACCAAGCAGGCGGTGTCGGCGAACTTACTCATGGGCGTTGGGTTGCCATGGATGTCGTCCATGGTCATATCGTAGAACTCACTCATAGAAACTCCTTTCAAATGTGCATTGAGTGTTAACAAAGCAATGTCATCCGCGATGGATGCTAACGCTACCAAGCATGAAGTTGAAACCCCCAAAAAGCTAAGGTTGACGCCGCGCCCGTAGGGCTAACCCAGACTGGCGGAGGCTCTAGCTTGTGGTTACTATTGGTCGTCTTGGGGGATGAGATAGCGTCGAGTTTTGCTTAGCTCCAAAATAGTTGCCATCTCTTCCAAACACGCTCCTCGTCTGTTTCGGCGGAAGCTACGCAGACAGCCGAGCGTCAATTGGTAAATTGAAAGACTTATAGAAAGAGGATGTGACTATGCGAGACGTTGTAATCGTCGATAGTGTTCGAACCGGTTTGACCAAAGCCTTCCGCGGTAGTTTTAACTTAACGCGCTCTGACGACATGTTAGCGCACTGTATTGATTCACTACTTGACCGTAACCCAAACGTAGGTGCGGACGAAGTCGAAGACGTTGTTGTTGGTGCGGCCACTCACGCCGGCGAACAAGACGGCAACATCGCTCGGCTTGCGGTTATCCTATCTAAACTGCCCGTCACTGCTGCGGGTGTGAGTATCAACCGTTTTTGCTCATCCGGATTGCAAGCAATTGCCATTGCTGCGAATCAAATTGCCTCTGGGCAGACTGAGGTAGCGATTGCAGGTGGCGTAGATTCCATCTCAATGCGTACTCGCCAAGAGCCAGGTAAAGCGAAACAAAACCAGCGTTTGTTGGATGAGAAGCCTGACATCTTTATGGCCATGGGCAATACCGCCGAAGTTGTGGCGCGTCGTTACCAAGTCACCCGTGAAATGCAAGACGAGTATGCATTGCAAAGCCAGCAGCGATACGCAGCTGCGGTTGAAGCAGGCAAGATCGCCGAAGAAATCGTGGGCATGAATGCGACCATGCTTAAAGTCGACAAAGAAACCGGCGAAGAAAGCCACGAAGAAGTTTGGGTCGACAAGGACGAATGTAACCGCGCTAACACAACGCTGGAAGGCTTGGCTTCTCTGCCACCAGCCTTTGAGGACGACGGTTCCGTAACAGCAGGTAACGCATCGCAATTGTCAGATGGCGCATCAATGACCTTGATGATGAGCGCTGACCGCGCAGCTGCACTGGGCCTGACGCCACTGGGTGTTTACCGTGGTTTCACCATTGCCGGTTGTGAGCCAGATGAGATGGGAATTGGTCCTGTATTTGCTATTCCACGGTTGCTGCAGAACGCTGGTCTGAGCATTGATGACATCGACCTTTGGGAACTTAACGAAGCATTTGCTTCTCAGTGTTTGTACTGTCGTGATGCACTGAACATTGATAACGAAAAGTACAATGTTCTTGGCGGTAGCATTGCCATTGGTCATCCCTTTGGTATGACTGGCTCTCGTCAGACAGGTCTGATTTTGCGCGAACTTAAGCGCCGTAATCAAAAATACGGTGTGGTCACCATGTGCATTGGTGGCGGACAAGGTGCTGCTGGCCTGTTCGAAGTCGCCTAACGTTGATCGAAGACTGCCGATCCCCTGAACAGTTCAGGGGATCCGGCTTTCCCTCCCTTGCAAGCGTGCTTGCCACTGATACAAAATGAAACTCGCAAGAAATTCATGCGAAACACCGCCCTTAGAAAATGCTCAGGCACCAGGGCCGCGTCCGATTTTCTACACGGGTAAAGGGCAGTTGTCAGAACGATTTTACGCATTCAGTACTACTTCAGCAGCGCCGATTGCCAACTGGCGCGGCTGGATTGGGGTGTGTCTTTTGGCCCTTAGCGGCAATGTCTTTGCCGCATCCCCCACACCACTGGCTAACAAAAGTTTAGCGACCCCTCCGACCCAAATGACCGAGCGATCGGATTATCGTAACAGCAGTGATGCACAGCTTACTCAACTAGTTAGAAATTGGGGTCAGTTATCTCCCACCGAGCGCCGATTGTTGTTGTCTGAGATACGCTCTCGAATGAAACAAGCAGATGCACAAGGTGAAACAGACGGTAAGGCAAACGCGAGCCAACCCCAGGCCAACCTCAATAGAGTGCTGGCGCAAAGAACCTACGGCCGCACCACGCAAAGGCCAGATGGCAGCATCGTTACCGAAACTGAGACCATTAAGATAACCACCCAGGGTCGCCAGGTCACTCGACATACGACGATAAGCCCACCGGCAAAGAGCACGCTTAATCAAGCTGCGACTGGCAAGGTGGTTGCTGAGCCCAATTCCGCTAATCCACCTCGTCGCGTAATGCGCACGAAAATTAGTTTTGGCGCAGGCTTTGAACGTCGACAGGGCGCCGCAGCCGAGTCGCAGACCCAGCAGTACCTGCCAGAGCGTGCAGCCGTTAAGTCACCGTCCCAGGCGGACGCTGCAAAGCCGAAAGCTAAGCCTGATAGCACCCCCCGTTAGTATGGATATTGAAAGTGCACACCTGCTCGTTGTTGATGACGACGCAGAACTTAGGGAGCTGACCCAGGAATATCTGCGGCAGCAAGGATTCAATGTCGCTACGGTAGATTCTGGCGAGAGCATGGACGCTTACTTAAGCGCCAACGACGTTGATCTTTTGATACTTGATCTAATGTTGCCAGGCGAGCATGGGCTGTCTATTGCCCAGCGCCTAAAAAAACGTGCCGATTTACCGATCATAATCGTCTCCGCTCAGGGTGATGACGTGGACCGAATCGTGGGCCTCGAAGTAGGGGCGGATGATTACCTGCCAAAGCCGTTCAATCCCCGCGAGCTGCTGGCGCGAGTACGCGCAGTGCTGCGACGTAGCAGCCGCTCTGAGTCGGCATCGGAAGCTACGCCATCAAAGGTACAATTTGGCGATTTTGCACTGGATTTAGCCTCTCATCGACTGGCACAAAATGGTGTCGCGGTACCTCTGACTTCTGGCGAGTTTGATCTGTTGGCGATTCTTGTTTCGCATCCAAACAAGGTGTTACACCGCGACCGTATTTTGGACTTGCTCACTGGGGCAGAACGCTCGCCCTTTGATCGATCTATCGATGTTCGGGTTACGCGCTTGCGGTCGAAGTTGGAAGTTGATCCGGCGAATCCGCTGTTCATAAAGACCATTTGGGGTAAAGGCTACATGTTCTGCCCGAACCCAGATGTCTAAAGGTTTAAGGCTGCGTGCGCCAGCTTCGTTGCTGGGACGCACCAACTTAACCCTCGGTGTCAGCGGCATGTTGATTGCCGTTATTTCTACCATTGCGCTGTATGTCTTTGTGATCGACCCGATAGCGGAGCGATCTGCTGATGATGAGGCGGCTTTGCTTGTATTGTCGGCGCAAACCTGGGTTGAGCTACCGCCCGCCGCACGACCCTACTTTGAGCTTGAATTGGCTCAGAACCATGACTTGATCATCAGCGCTGCTCGGCAAGAATTGCCGGTTTATGAGGGCTCACTCGATGCCATGTTGTTGTTGCAGCAAAAGTTGCAGCAACGCCTAGCTACTGAAGTGGTGCTGCTGGACGGAGATGAGTTGGTCTGGGCCGAGGTACCGATGGCTGGATATTCCCTGCAAATTGGTGTGGCGCCGGATCGGCGGGATACTCAGCCGCTCTATGTCGCCATCATTATCGTCAGTCTTGGTGCGGCTATCGTATTTTTTACCTCGCTATTCGTAGTACAGCGGGTGACCCGGCCACTGGTTAAAGTGGCCAAGCAAGCAGAGCGGTTTCGCGGTTTAGAAAATATAGAGCCCCTTGCGGAGACAGGTCCAAGAGAACTGGTATCGCTGGCGCGCAATTTCAATACGATGGCTTCAGAGATATCTATGCTGTTGGCGAATCGCACCACACTTATGGCGGGTATTTCCCATGACTTGCGTACGCCGCTCACCCGTATGCGCTTGGCGTTGGCGCTGTTGCCTGATGACATTGATAAGCAATTGGTTCGAAGGTTTGAAAACAATCTTGAGTCGATGGATGAACTCATTCGAGATGCCTTGCGGTTTGCGAAAGGTGCTGGCGAAAAAAGCCAGGAATTTGAGCTTGTAACGATTGTTGAAGACACTCTGGGGATTTTTGAGCAAGACGTTGAACTGCGAGTAAACGTAACCCGCAGCCACCGCGTCATCTTAGCGCCTAACGCATTCAGCCGAGTTCTGACCAACTTAGTCGCTAATGGATTCAAGCATGGTGGGCAGGTCATAGTGACCGTGACAGCCATGGAGCTGGTGGTAATGGACGACGGCCCCGGCATCCCCGCTGAGCACCGCAATCAAATCTTTCAACCGTTTTTCCGCTTAGACCGATCTCGCAACGCAACAACCGGTGGTAGCGGCCTCGGTTTAGCCATTGTTGATCAGTTGTGTCAGACCCATGGTTGGACGATCACCGTAGGAGAGTCGCCACTGGGTGGAGCCAAATTCACTCTCGTTTTTGATTCAAAAGAGCGCTCAGACTGAAGACTGTTGGTGTAGTTGATACAAATTGTCACAAAAAATGGCTATTGAAGTAATTCTTTCGAAACCTCGGCAGGGCACAGTAGGAGGCATTGGCAAAGAGCAACCTGTACTGCTCACCGATTTTCTCCTAGGGCTTTATGCAGCAAAGCCCCCTTAAACCGCCGGTTTCCTCTCCAGGCCGGCGGTTTTTTTTGTTCTCTATTGTCCATTTGCTCGACCTCAACAACCGACCCCTCTTGCACCGCTGCGCGGTTTCATCAACGATATCGACTGCTACAACAGAAGGTTTGAAGATGCACAATGCGCTGGACTTAGAGAATGTCCTTTATTCCGTTGCTGGGCCGATGGCGCTCATAACCATAAATCGACCGGAAAAGCACAATGCCATTTCCCTTGCGACGTTAGACGATCTGCATACAGCTGTGGATGCAGCGGCTTCGGATGACGAAGTGCGTGTGATTACCATAACCGGCGCTGGGGGCAGGGCGTTTGCTGCGGGTTCAGACCTAAGCGAGGTCATTGACCGGGACTTTCGCAAAGCACTTGAGCCTATCGTGCAAGGCCTGGCAGACAAATTAGAACGCACGCCAAAGCCTATTATTGCGGCCATCGACGGGATCTGCATGGGTGGTGGGCTGGAAGTCGCTTTAGGTTGCGATCTGCGCATAGCCACGCCTGGCTCGCGCTTCGCTACCCCAGAAGGCAAGCTCGGCATTATCCCAGGAGGTGGTGCCACCGCTCGTTTGCCGCGCATTGTCGGACGCGGTTGGGGTATGGAAATGATGCTGATGGGCGAGCCCATAGAGGCGGATCTAGCATTACAAATAGGCTTAGTTACTCGATTGGTCGAGTCCTCTGAACTACTTGACGAGGCCCGTCGTATGGCAGAGCACTTAGCCTCTTTCGCACCCTTTGTGCCTCGGACCATGAAGGCGATGGTGCATTTTGGTATGGAAGCAAGTTTGGCTGGAGCGCTAATGTTCGAGAAATACGCTCAAGGAGCGCTGGTGCAAACTCAAGATAAGCAAGAGGGCATCAGTGCTTTCCTGGAGAAACGCACGCCTGAATTCAAAGGCAAGTAAGGCTTGTGTATTGATTTAACGAACGACTCGCGTTAATACTCGTTTTTCATTTACTAGGAAGGGGACACTGATGGCAGTGAACAAGTTTCCGGTGGAAGGCAGTCATATCATGATGTTTGCCCGCTCCATCGCTGATGATAACCAGATTTACTACGACGCCGATTACGCGGCAACAACTGAACCGGGTAAGGTCATTGCACCGCCAACGTTCGCCCAGTCCAGTGCACAGTTTGACCCGGACTACTTTTTGCGGCCGAAATTAGACGAGGACTGGTTTGGTTCCGGCAAAGAGGCCACAGGAATTAAACGTGAGTCTGGAAGCGGCGGCGGTGGCGGCGGCGGATTGCATGCCGAGCAGCACTTTGAGTATCACCGTCATATTGGGCCAGGCGATGTGCTTACCGCAGAAGTAAAACCCGGTAAGACGTGGGAAAAAGAAGGTAAGCGCTCTGGCAAGTTGGTTTTTTCAGAAACCATTACTGAATACCGTGACCAAAATGGTGAGTTGGTTATCACGGCGCGTGGCGTTGGTGTTCGAACCGAACGCCCAGTAGATCAATAGGGGGGACATCATGGCTTTAGCAGCAAAAGATCTGAACGTAGGGGATACCTATACCGAGTGTTTGGTGGAAGACCTTAAGCGTACGCAAATTGTTATGTACGCAGGCTCTTCAGGTGATTACAACCCGGTACACACCGACGAGAAATTCACTAAGGAAATCGCAGGTTACCCATCAGTGTTCGCCCACGGCATGTTGACCATGGGTATGACGGGCCGGATGGTGACAAACTATGTCGGCGATGGCCGCATCACTAAGTACGGCGTGCGCTTTACGAGTCAGGTATGGCCAGGCGATACACTGAACGCTACCGCCACCGTTGACGACGTCAGCGATGGCATTGTTACGCTAAGTGTAGAAACCACTAATCAAGATGGTGTGGTCGTGCTCTCGGGTTACGCCAACGCCCGGGTGGACTGAGCGACTGCCGACTCGGTTGGAACCGCCGTTGGTCTAGCCAGCGGCGGTCTACCACTTTTCTTTGGCCGTGCGAACGTCCAACTCGAACGTCCAAGCCTGGGGCGGTTGTCGATATAGGTAGACAAAACCGTCAACAATCCCGTCGATACTGATCATGCCATCTTCGCCAAGTTGCTCTGCGTACTCAGGCAGCCCGCGCTTAATCTTCTCTCCGGCTATTGGGCCGTCGACCACCACATGGCCAACATGTACGCCGTCTTGTGCGTATTCTTTTGCCATGGCTTGAGCCAAATTACGCAGCGCGCCCTTGGATGAGTTGAAAGCGCCAAAGTTAGCGCGCCCGCGCAAAGAGGCGCTGGCGCCGGTGAATAACAAGGTGCCGCCGCGCTGGGTTGCAATAAACTGGCGCACCGCTTCGCGACCAAACAAAAAACCACCAAAGCAGCAAACACGCCAACTATTAGCGAAAAAATCGGCGTCCATATCGATAATCCGTCCGGGCGTATTATTACCGGTGTTATAGATCGCTAAATCCAGGTTGTCGCCCGCTCGGGCAAACAGTTCTTTGGTTGCGACTTCGTCCGTCGCGTCAGCAACAACGGCTTCGGCGCTGCCGACTTGGTCTTTGATTAAATCCGCTACTGCATCTAGTTTGCTTTGAGTGCGACCAGCAACTAAGACGTGCAAGCCCTCCTTAGCTATGCGAACGCACAATTGCGCACCCAATCCGTCGATCGGACCAACACCACTTACAATTGCTGTTTTCAAGAGCCGTTCTCCGGAATTACTTGTTTGAAGGGATGGACATTGACCTCGGCAAATAGTCCCGCGACGGTATACGGGTCGTTTGCGGCAAAGGCGCGCGCTGCCCCGAGATCTTCCGCCTCGATGACGATGGTGGATCCGATGGGTTTTGTCTCGTCATCGCTGAGGATTGGACCTGCGTAGTGCACATCATGGCTGGCTAAATACTGCAAATGTTTGGGCCGCGTATTGGCGCGCAATTCTTTGCTGTCTGGGTGGTCTTTGCTGATAATCATAAAAAGCATAGAAACTCCGATATTTATCTAAGGTGGGTGAATGGCTTTGCGTTCATGTAGCCACGTGAGCGCGTAATGCAGCGACTGTTTGATCAAAAGGCTCTTTAGAGCACCCAAAAACCGCAGCTGTACTAAAGAAGTCGTGAACCAAGCCATCACAGCACATCAGCGTTGCGCTGTTTCCTGCAGCCTCTAAGGCCTGAGCGTAGGCGTTGCCCTCGTCTCGTAGGGGATCGAACTCTGCGGTGACGATCAGGGCAGGCGGCAGATTCTTCAAACTCCTTGCGCGTAATGGACTGGCGGCGGCTTCTAGGCGCTGTTCTGGATCAGGACAGTAGGTATCCCAAAACCACTCCATGGTTGCCGTTTCAAGTAAGTAGCCGCTGCCATTCTCAGTGTAGGAGTCACGACTCATATCAGCATCGGTAACCGGGTAGAGTAAACACTGGAACGCGATCTCTGGGCCGTTGGTGTCGCGGCTCTGTTGGGCAACAACGGCGGCTAAGTTGCCGCCAGCACTTTCCCCACAAACGCCAATCTTGCCGCTGCCGTTAAGCCGGCTAGTGTTTTCATGCACCCATTGCAAAGCAGCGTAGCTGTCCTCAACGGCTGCTGGATACAGATGCTCTGGCGCTAATCGATAATCTACCGAAACGATCACCAGGTCGGCTTCGGTCGCCAACTGTCGACACACTGAATCGGCGGTGTCGAGGTCGCCAATAACCCAGCCGCCGCCATGGAAGTACACTAAAACGCCGAAAGGGCCAGGCCCCTGCGGGCGATAAATACGTAAGGCGATGTCACCTGCGGGGCCGGAAATTGAGGTGTTCTCGACCTGATGGATAGGAAGATCGGGGTTAAGTGCACGTGCGGCGCGATACATCTCTCGCGCACCGGCAAGGGGTAGGTCGCGTACTCCAGGGGTAGGACCTGCCGCCGCCAGTTGATCAAACATGGCCTGGTATTCGGCTGCTAATGGCATTGAAATTTCCCCTTTCGTCCATAGGATATGCACTTCACGCTACACCATCGAGTGGGCAATCTCTACCGACGGCGCTGGACCTTCAGCTCTGAGATTCTAAAACCTTTGCCACCGATGCGGTTCGGGGCAACTACGGAGAAAGGCTATGCAGCGGCTAGACGCAGAACAAGACGATCAATCAATCGCAGACGCAGCAAAAAACTACAATCGGCTAGAGAATGTGTTGCTGCAAAATCGCACGCTGACGCTGTTTGGCGAGATCAACCAAGACGTTGCCCGGCGCATGGTCGAGAAGCTACTGGCTTTGGCGTTTGAGTCAGACGATCCAATTACCTTGTACATCGGTTCGCCGGGTGGTCATGTCGAATCGGGAGACACTATTTTCGATCTAATCCGCTACATTAAGCCCGAGGTCCGTATCATCGGCACCGGTTGGGTAGGCAGCATCGCTACACACATCTATCTGGCGGCAGACAAGGACAACCGGTTTGCGCTGCCAAATACTCGATTTTTGATCCACCAACCCAGCGGTGGATTTGGCGGCGATGCAGCGGACATTGAGATTCATGCGCGAGAAATACTTAAAACGCGTGAGCGTATCAACGGCATTATCGCTGAGCGTACAGGGCAGAGCGTCGAACGTGTGGGCGAAGATACCCAACGAGATTATTGGATGAGTGCCGAGGAGTCGGTGGAATATGGTCTCGTGGGCAAGATCATTAATGACATCAGCGAGGTCGGTTAAAGCGGCCATTGCGAGTAAATTGACTGGCTAGCCGAAAGTAGTCGGAAGTGCCGATGCTGAGGGATAACGGGCTAAAGGCTATGTTTGTCTGTGTAGCAGCAGCCCTACTCTTGCTTGATGTAAAGCGCCCCAGGCCATGACCACCAACGTCGCAAGTAGCCCATAGCGAATGCTTTCAATGCCAAAGGCAGGGGTTGCAAGATCGCTTATAAAGCCGACGCCTACCGGACCCAAGCCGAGTCCAACGATATTCAAGATAAACAAGTTGATGGCGGCCATAACGGCGCGCATTTCTACCGGTGCCAGAGATTGCAAGATCGCAAAGTTAGTGCCGATGTAGACGCCGCCAAGGGCTGCTGGTCCGATAAACCAGGTGATGGCCCAGAACGGATCTGCGGTAAGGTAACAAAGCACCGCAGAAGGTAAATAAACAGTTGTCGCTGCGCACACGATCCAGGCGCGCCAACCCTCAGAAATCTTCGCCCAGCGGTCAGCAAAGAAGCCGCCAAAAAAGGTACCCAAGCCGCCGCCCACACCAATGGCCAACGCAAGAAAAGTGCCGGATTCTGCCGTGCTAAACCCATGCACGCGTTGGAAATAGACCGGCGCCCAAGCAATGGCTGCGTAGCCCGCCATAGAAATTAAACTGTTGGCGATGACGAGTTGTCTGGTTGCTGAGCTGTTGAGCATATGCCTCACAACGGACCAAAACGGGGGTGCCTGGGGCTTCTCTACCAGCCCATCAGAGTAGCCCCTGGGTGGCTCTACCATAGTCCAGCGCACGATGACCGCGATGATGAGTCCGGGCACACCTGCGACAACAAAAGCCCAACGCCAGCCGATCCATTCGTTGACCCAGCCGCCGATCAAGTAACCGAGCATGATGCCGAAATTAACGCCGAGACCAAAAATGGCCATGGCTGTCGCCCGTTCTTCGGGTTTATACAGGTCGGAGATAATCGAATGGGAGGGTGGATTGGAACCGGCTTCGCCGACGCCGACGCCAATTCGGGCTAACAGCAACTGCCAAAACTGCACCGCCATGCCGCAAAAGACCGTCATAGCACTCCAGAGTGAAATCGAAAAAGCGATCAGATTTCGGCGGTTGTGGCGATCCGCCCACATAGCCATGGGCATGCCTAAGGTCGCGTAAAACAACGCGAACATAAAGCCAGTCAATAACCCGAGCTGTGTGTCGCTGATCTGGAAGGCCTGCTTTATGGGCTCCTGCAAGATCGCAACGATCTGCCGATCGACGTGGCTCGCGGTAAAAACTATTACCAACAAGAATAGCGTATAACTGCGTTGCCGTTTAGAGATAGTAGTATCGTTCATGCTCGGAGTATGCGCAGGGGAGCAGCGCAAATAAAGCAAAACTAAGAGGGGACCCCCATGAGAAACGACTTTGCGTTTTTGAATGTAGAGATTGCCCAACGTGTGGCCGCAGTGACCATCGACAATCCGCCCATCAATATCGTCACCTTGCCGCTGTACGCTGAACTTATGCAGTTGATTGAGGCGCTGCAAAAAGAGCCGGAGCTGTCGGTTGTGGTGTTTAAGAGCGCGCATCCAGATTTCTTCTTAGCGCATTTTGATGTCGAAGCGATTTTGCAGTTCCCTACAGATGGCGATGCCGAACGTAGTGCCGAACTTAATCCTTTCCATCTTATGTGCGAGCGCTTGCGCACCATGGACAAAGTCACAATTGCACAGATAGAAGGTCGCGTCGGCGGTGGCGGCAGCGAACTGGTAGCAAGCATGGATATGCGCTTTGGGGTCATTGGACAAACTGTCGTGAATCAAATGGAGGTGCCGTTGGGCATCTTGCCCGGCGGTGGTGGGACCCAGCGTTTGCCGCGGTTGGTAGGCCGCGGGCGTGCGATGGAGATCATTCTGGGTGCGCAAGACCTGGATGCTGAAACCGCCGAGCGATGGGGTTACTTAAACCGAATTTACGCTCCAGGAGACATTGATCAAGCGGTTACCGAATTAGCCCAGCGTATTGCTCGTTTCCCGCTGCCCGCCGTGCGTTTGGCAAAAGCTTCTGTGAATGCCGCTGAGCTTCCTTTGGCTCAGGGTCTGCAGGAAGAAGCGTATTTGTTTGCGCGCTTATTGCGTACGTCACAGGCTCAGCACGCTATGCAAAAGTTCATGGCCATGGGTGGTCAAACTCATGACGGAGAAATGCGCGTTGCCGATCTGGTCGATGAGGTTATGCGTAGCGGCGAATGAGTAGCCAGCCGACGAAGATATACAACAGTACCGGTAATGCCACGGCGATTGATGGAGGCAATGCAAATACAACCGACATCGGTGCGAACAAGTCTTGCAAGTATTTAAAAGACAGGCTCACAAGTAAGCCGAGCGCCAAACGCGGGCCTAATCCAGTGCCGCGCAGGGGTCCAAGAACGATGGCTAAGGCCAGAAGCATCATTCCGAAGTAGTTCAATGGTTTGAGTACCCTGGACCACAAAGCCAACTCGTATTGGGTGGCTTGTAACCGCTGTTGTTGCAGAAAATTGACTTGATCTGTCAGGCCTAACAGCGACATTCTTTTCGGCTCAAGAAAAGCCTGGTTACTGAGCAATTTGGGGGTGACGGTGTTATCCCACAGCCGTTGCGAAAACTGATCCACAGCTGTGTTTTGCGGCGTCAACGTGGTTTGCCGTCCATTGTGCAGTACCCAGTTTTGCTGGTCGGCGTCGTATGTGGCGTATTCAGCCTCGAGACTACTTTGTAGCTTTAGATTCTCATCTAGCCAGTACTGGCGGAGGCCGTACAGAGTCCCACCGTCTTTGTCGCTCAAGGCTTGGATGTGCATATACAGGCGGTCGTCGCGAATCCAAAATCCGCCACGTTCGCGCATGGCATTGCGCCCATACTGAGCATTGAGCTTTGCAACCTCTGCCGCCTGCTCGGCCTTGGGAGCGATGTATTCGCTGAGTGCAAAGCTGATGCCCAGACACAGCAGCATTGAGGGTGCTAAACCGATGAGCAGCCGCGTAGGTGATACGCCCGCTGCACGTAGCGCTGTGAGTTCACCTTGTTCAGCCAGTTGTCCTAATGCGGCCAAGTAACCAATACAAACGCTGTACAGCATGAGTTCTTCCAGGCGCCTTGGCAGAGTGCGCCACAGATAATTCAGGACGTCGTCAAAGCCGTAGCGATCTGCGCTCTCGGATAATTCGTCAAAAAACGCAAATAACAACATCATGCTGGTCAGGCTGGCTGCCACCAGCGCGATGGCTCGTAGGCTATGTGCCGTCAGGTGGCGGTCAAGGATTTGCATGAGCGGCTGTACTGTCTCCGGTCAAACTTTTGAAGGCCTGGTCGGCGTTAAAAAATATTTCGCCGCTAATCCTGCGGGCAAGTTCTGTCTGATCCAACTGTTGCATTAAAGGACCCTTAATGTCGCTAAAGTGCAACTGCACACCGCTGCTTTGCAGTTGCTGATTTATCCGTAGCAACATAGATAGTCCAGTAGCGTCGATATGATTCACGGCATTGCAGACCAACAGCAAATGTTTGGTGCCGTGGCGCCCCAGCACGCGCCGCAAAAGTTTTTCTTCGATCTGCACGGCGTTGGCAAAAAAGATGTTTTCATCTATGCGTAGCGCCAGAATCTGCCCATGCAGGTTTACCGGGTAGCGCTTCACAGATCGAAATTGTTCGCTTTCGCCCAAGCGCCCTACCTGGGTGATATTCGGCTGACTGGAATTGCGTATAAACAGTGCAACAGACAAAGCGACCCCAGCCAACAAACCAAGTTCTACCCCGACTACCAGTACCAGCAGTAAGGTCGCCAACTCGGTTAATGAGTCATCTCGATAGATACGCCAGTTATTGCGGATTTTGCTTAAGTCAATGAGCCCCGGCACCGAAGTCATGACGATGGCGGCCAATACGGCATTCGGTAGAGTGACAAATAAATTAGCGAAGAACAGCAGGGTCATGATGATGACGAGTGCGCAGACCAGAGAGCTAACTGGCGTGCGACCGCCAGCTGCAAAGTTCACGCTGGAGCGAGAAAAAGATCCTGCTACGGGGTAGGCGCCGGTCACGCCGGCACCGAGGTTAGCAAGACCCAGAGCGATCAACTCTTGATTGGCGTTAATGCGATCCTCTGTACGAGCGGCCAGCGTGGTGCCTATTGAATAGCTTTCAATATAAGAAACAACGGCAATGATGAGCGCTGCTGGCAGCAATTCCAGCCATAGCGTCAGTGACATGGGTGGCAGGGTCATTTGCGGCAATCCAGCTGGAATGATGCCGACGGTGGTTAAGTTGTCTTGTAAGCCAAAAGTGGCCACCAGCGTCGCAGCAACGACCGCACACAACATCGGCCCAATTCGAGTGAGTGGGTGGGTGTTTGCTTTGGCCACCCGAGCCTTGAGCAAAAGCCAAGCTATTAGCGGGCGACTGACTGAAAGAAATACCAGCGCGACGAGCCCGAAAGCGAGCGCGGTAACATTTGCTTTGTCGAGCTGTGCGGCAACGCCTAAAAGCGCCGTTGAGGGATTTGTAGGGTCTTCAATCTGGATGCCAGTTAGACCAGGTAATTGGCTGATGATGATGAGTATTGCCGCAGCGTTAACGAAGCCGTTGATAACCGGATGGCTGAGTAGCGTTACTAGGCCGCCCATTTTGGTCAGTCTTAATATGCAAAGTATTAACCCAACCTGTAAACACAATAGTGTCGTGATGCCCAAATAGGCCTCGCTGTAGCGCGGCGCCAACTCACTGACGGTAGCCGTTACTAACAGTGCTGCCACCGCGACCGGCCCAACTACTAATTGTTTTGAGCTACCAAATACCGCGTACAGCACCATGGGTAGGAGGCAAGCATAAAGTCCGGATTGTGGTGGCACGCCAGCAAGAAGCGCATAGGCCACCGCTTGTGGAATAGTGACCATGCCGACGATAAGCCCGGCCATTATGTCGTGGCTAAGATCCTGACGTTGATAGCTGTTCAGGGTGGCAATTAAGGGTACATAACTGCGCCAATCCCGCAGACCGCGGCGTATACGTAAGCCTAAACGCATAGGACTTTGCGCCTAACACTGCGGTAAAAAGAGAGAACTGCCATTGTCATTGGAGCAGTCTATCAGTTGTAATTCAGTCAAGGGCAACGCAGCCTTGAGATCTTGCTACAACACAGGCGAGGTGCAACGGACTACAACGTTCGGCCAGCAAAGAGAAATAGATTATGACAACGACGAAAGCAGCCGTGGCCTTTGCCCCAGGCCAGCCATTACAAATTTAGACGGTGGATCTAGCTGGACCGAAATCCGGTGAGGTATTGGTGGAAATCAAAGCCACCGGCATTTGCCATACTGACGCTTATACTTTGTCAGGGGCGGACCCAGAAGGGTTGTTTCCATCCATCCTTGGTCATGAGGGCGCGGGTATCGTACTTGAGGTCGGTGCTGATGTGACCTCGTTGAAACCTGGCGACCATGTTATTCCGCTATACACGCCTGAATGCCGGCAGTGTAAATTTTGCTTGTCCGGTAAGACTAATCTGTGCGGCGCTATTCGCCAGACCCAGGGCCAAGGTTTGATGCCTGATGGCAGCTCGCGATTTTCTCTAAACGGTGAACAGTTATTTCATTACATGGGCACATCGACTTTTGCCAACTTTACCGTAGTGCCTGAAATCGCCTTAGCGAAGATTCGTCAGGATGCGCCCTTCGACAAGGTTTGTTACATCGGCTGTGGTGTCACCACGGGAATCGGAGCGGTAATAAATACCGCTAAAGTCGAAGCGGGCGCCAATGTGGCGGTATTCGGTCTTGGTGGTATTGGATTGAATGTGGTGCAAGGTGCGCGCATGGCAGGCGCTGAACGGATCATTGGTATCGACCTGAATGCTCAACGACGCAGCCTAGCCGAGCAGTTCGGCATGACAGACTTTATAAATCCTAACGACGTTGACAATTTGGTTGAGGCGATCATTGATATGACCGACGGCGGCGTCGATTATTCCTTTGAATGCATCGGTAATACCGATGTAATGCGCGACGCTCTGGAATGCTGCCACAAAGGTTGGGGAGAGAGCATCATCATTGGTGTTGCGGCAGCGGGTAAGGAAATAGCCACCAGGCCGTTTCAACTGGTAACCGGTCGAGTCTGGCGCGGTACTGCGTTTGGCGGTGCTAAAGGGCGCAGCGACGTGCCGCAAATTGTTGATTGGTATATGGAAGGGAAAATAAATATCGACGATCTGATTACGCATACGTTCAGTCTGGACGAAATCAATCAGGGCTTTGATGTGATGCATCGGGGTGAGAGCATCCGCTCGATCGTAGTTTACGATTAAATTTGAACTGCCCTATGTGGCGGTAAAGAGGACGATATGGGGCTTAAAGTGATTGGTGCTGGATTTGGGCGAACAGGAACCTTGTCTTTGAAGTTCGCGCTGGAGCGTCTGGGGTTTGATAAGTGCTATCACATGATGGAAATGCCCCTGGTGCCAGAGCACATTCCAATCTGGCGCAGTGCGGCTGCAGGCCAGACGGTTGACTGGGAGACGTTGTTTAAGGGCTATCAGGCTGCGGTAGATTGGCCCTCGTGCAATTTCTGGCGACAGCAGCTACAGGTGTTTCCAGACGCTAAAGTGATTTTGACGCGGCGGGATCCGGAGCAATGGTACTCAAGTGTGATGCATACTATCTGGCTATCGTCAGAACAGGGGCGGATGGATCTTGCCGATGCCGAGCTCGTAGGGCGGGTCGAAAGCGAAGGCCACGACCGCATCAAAATGGTCTACGAGGTGATCTGGGAAGGCGTCTTCAACTTGCGTATGGAAGATAAAAAACATGTTATGCACTGTTTTGAAAGGCATAACCAAAGCGTAATCAACAGCGTGCCAAAAGAACAATTGTTGGTTATCGAGCCCGGCGATGGTTGGTCACCGCTGTGCGAGTTCCTTGAGGTAGATATACCGGATGTGGACTACCCTCGGATCAACTCCAAAGACGACTTTCAAAAACGCTTCTTGAGCAATGCCACACCCAGTGGCGAATCTCACTAGCAGCGCGTATTCGGTAGGTTAGCGCTATTTGACGTTGAAGAAACTGGCCAGAAGAGCCAACAGCATAGACAGCACGAGGGCCGCACAAAGTCCGATAAAGAAAGCTTGCCAGGTAGAGTGATATTGCCCTTTCATTTCATTAAAGGTGGTGAACATTGGGCCCTGCAAAAACTGTGTGGCGACCACGGCAATGATCGCTTGGGCGACTGCTCCAACAAGATTTGCGGTGATGCGTACTTGCTGCAACTGGCTTGTATCGGTGGCAGCAGAGTCAATCCAGTTAGACATGACCCAAAACAATAGACCGAAAATGACAACGCCCGTGGCTAGGGTGTAATACGCCAATTTGTGCATTCCCAGAGCTTTGTAGTTGGCGAATAGCAGATATCCGCCAGCCAGCAGTGAGCAGAAGAATGTCGCGATGCCGATGCTGGTCATAGAGTAAAGCTTGGGCAACTGGTCGGTATTGGTCGGCATGCGGTTATTGCTCGGTTGGGAATTCAGATTATATGAGGACGCTGCGTATAAAACTGGGTTGATTGTTCAAACCAATGGGCAATTTTCAACAACTGTAAATCACCTCTGGGTTTTCCAACCAGTTGTACGCCAATGGGTAAGCCGTCAGGGCTGAAGCCACCGGGTACAGACAATGTCGGCAGACTGGTGACGGTGATCATGCAGCAGACGGCCATCCAGTCTATATAGGTCTCGAGGCCGTGGCCGTCGATGTTGTCGATCCATTCTTGCTCAATACCAAAGGGAGGGACTTGGGCCGCTGGAAGCACCAGCACATCGTAGTTTTCGAAAAATTCTGCGATGTGTGCATAAATCCGACTGCGCTTGATTTCGCTGCTTAACAATTCATCGGCTGTGAGCGCAAAACCCTTGTCAATATTCCAAAGTGCGGTGTCTTTTGCGTGATCGCGCCAATTGGCGACGGTTGCGTCTAGGTTCCGCCCCAAGGTCCGTAATCCGGCTGCGCGTTGAGTTTGGAATACGTCCATGGCGCCTTCTAAGTTGGGGTGGGCATAGTCGACAGTGGCTCCCAGATCAGCAAACTTCGCAGCGGCGTCTTGTATGACTTTGCGCACCGCTGGATCAATAGGCAATAACCCTAAATCCTCGCTCACTGCTACCTTCACTGGATTATCGGCGTCGTGGATCGCTGGCACCAAGGCGTCTAGAAAGTGTTCGCCTGGTTCCGGTAGCGTCAGAGGGTCCGCCGGATCAGGCCCAGCCAGGACTGAAAACAGTAAACTGGTATCTGCTACTGTTTTTGCCATCGGTCCGGCTGTGACCAGGCGACCATACCAGGCAAAACTACGGCTCAAGGGCGTACGACCAATTGAGGGGCGCAGACCGACCACATTACAAAAGCTTGCTGGGTTACGTAGCGATCCGCCCATATCGCTGCCATCTGCCAGGGGCAGCATATCGGTTGCCAGTGCAACCGCCGCACCCCCGCTGCTGCCACCTGCGGTTTTGGTCGGGTCGTATGGATTTAAGGTAGCGCCAAATACTGCATTGAAGGTATTTGAACCCAAACCAAACTCAGGCATGTTGCTGTGGCCGATAAAGATCGCGCCGGCCTTGCGCATGCGCGCGGCCAGAGCGCTGTCTTGAGTTTCAATGCGCTCAGCAAATGGCTTGAAGCCCCAAGTCGTTGGAAACCCTCGCACTGCGACGGCGTCTTTGGGCGCCATAGGTAGCCCATGCAATGGGCCACGTTCGCCAACAGGCACTCGGTCGGCCGTTGCGGCGAGGGCCAACGCCTCTGTTTCGTCCAACAGATTGACTAAAGCATTTACCCGTGGATTGAGGGCGTTGATTCTTGCGTATACGTTACGCATAAGCTCAACGGCACTTACGGTGCCCCGCTGTAGGTCGCGACACAGTGTGAGCGCGTCATCCCATAACGGGGCTGGGGTGTTGTCAGACAAGATCTATTTCCTTTAGCCAGTTTAATAGGTCGTCAAAAACTTGTTGCCTGTTGGTCTCGTTAAACATTTCGTGGCGTCCATCAGGATACAGCTGACTAGACACCATAAGCTGTGCTTTTTGGTAGCGCCGCAGTAAGCGTTGAATGCCGCGGCCTTGGGCATTTACTGGGTCTGCGGTGCCGCTGATAAAGCGAATAGGTAGCTGCTTTGGAATACAGGCGATATGGCTGCTGCGGCTGCCACGACGCAGACCAGCAAACATATCTGCAAGGCCACCAGCGCTAAGAACGGCACCGCACAAAGGATCGGCTATGTAGGCGGCGACCTGCTCATGGTCCCGGCTTAACCAGTTAAAACCGTGTTGTGGTGTTTCGTCGGCCAGTTTTTCAAAAGGACGATTATTAGCCGCAAACAGCTGACCGTGTAGCAGCGGACTTTGGGCATGGGGGCCAACGCGCCAGCTATCGACGGTAGCCAAGCCTTGGGCAACAACGGTAAGCAAGGTCGGCATTGCTCCTGTCGATCCGCTGAGAACACAGGCGGCTAAGCCATGACCGAAGAAACCCAGATATTGCTGGGACAACATCGCCCCCATGCTGTGGCCTAGAAGCACCACTGGCAGGTCGTAGCGGCTGCGCAGCCAACGGTTCAGGTAACGGATGTCCAGCAGGCTGCGTTGCCAACCGTTGTAGCCCATGTCGCCTGGCGTGCTGAAATCAAACAAGCTGCGCCCATGGCCGCGAAGATCTGGAGCCAGTACGTGTAACCCAGCACTGTTTAACTCAGCAGCCAGAGGCTCATAACGACCACCATGCTCACCCATGCCGTGAACAATCAATACGCATCCGCTGGCCGAATCAGTGGTGGCCGTCCAGAGTCGTGTAAAGAGAGGTTGACCAAAGTGACGAAAAACAAGGTTTTTGGATGTAGTGCTGATGATTTGCTCCCCGTAATCGGCTTGAGGGTGTAGCAGTGGTGTCAACTTGCATTCAACCTTCGCCGACCTTTAGTGTAGGTCGCTGACAACCCTAAGCAAACCATTATGCAAGAAACGCAAGATCCCTCGCAGGGTCTGGGCACCGGTCTTGACCGGCCAATATTCTACGGCAGCGTCATAATCATAGTTTCACTGTGCCTGCCCCTGGCTTTGTACCCGCAGCAAGGCCAACAAATTCTGGGTCAAGCCTTCGATTACCTGACCCACAACTTCGGCATTCTTTACCTTATGGGCTCGGTAGCGACGCTATTGTTCCTGCTGTATCTGGCGTTCAGTCGTTATGGCGACATCAGGTTGGGCACTTCTAGGCCAGACTTTTCTACCTTCAGTTGGTCAGCAATGCTCTTTTGCGGCGGTATAGGCACCAGTATTTTGTACTGGGGTACGGTGGAGTGGGCCCACTATTACGAAAGCCCTCCCTATGCCGTAACACCCGGCTCACCGGAAGCACTGAACTGGGCGGTGAGCTACCCGATCTTCCATTGGGGCCTTATTGGCTGGGCTTTGTACTGCTTACCAGGCGTTGCTGTGAGTTACAGCTATTACGTGCGCGGGGCAAAATCGTTGCGCCTGAGCGAGGCGTGCCAACCGATTATTGGCAAGCAAGCCAATGGGCTACTGGGTCGAGTGGTTGATTTGCTGTTCGTAATCGGTCTAGTAGGAGCTTGTAGCACCGGTATAGGGCTTGCGGTGCCGTTGATCGGGATGTGCGTGACCGAACTGTTTGGTCTTGATCGAGAAGCCTGGGGCTTTACCTTGGATCTGATCGTTATCTTTGTTGTTACCGTGATTTTTGCCAGCAGTGTTTGGATGGGTCTAGAACGCGGCATCAAACGTTTAAGCGATTGGAATATCTGGTTGGCTTTTGCATTGTTGGTCTTCATCACGGTAGTTGGCCCAACTTTGTTTATTGTCGAGCTGGGCTTCGAAAGCGTCGGGCATATGGTGCAGAACCTGGTGCGCATGAGTACTTGGGCAGATGCGGCCCGTACGTCGAATTTCGTGGAATCCTGGACGGTTTTCTATTGGGCGTGGTGGCTGGCTCTAGGGCCATACATGGGTATCTTCATCTGCAAGATTTCCCGCGGCAGAACGCTACGGCAGATGATTCTAGGTTGTATCGGATATGGCACCCTGGGCAGCATCGTGTTTTTTTCGGTGTTAGGTAACTACGCTATCTATCTGGAATTGAATGGCGCCTACCCAGTGCTTGAAACCATGAACAGCGCGGGTGCGCCCAGCGCTATCGTGGGTGTGCTTGGCACCCTACCTTGGCCTAAGTTCATTTTGGTGCTCTTTACCCTGGTGTGTGTGATCTTTGCGGCCACCAGTTATGACTCGTCGTCCTATACGTTGGCGGCGTCAGCGACAGAGGAGCTACCACCCACTCAGCATCCGGCTCGTTGGCACCGAGTATTTTGGGCGTTTTTGTTGGGGCTATTGCCGATCACGTTGGTTTATTTGGGTGGGTTGAAACCGCTCCAGTCTGCGGTGACGTTGGTCTCGGTGCCGCTGTTTGCGGTGATCGTATTACTCACGCTGTCGTTATTTAAATCGCTACGCGAAGATACGGCGACCAGGCAAAGCACCGCCACCGAGACTGGTTGATGCGTTGATGCAAAACGACCCGCTGCATTTTCAATCGTTATCCGGCGTATGCCGGCAACTCAAGAGCGGTGCTCTGTCCAGTGTGGAACTGACCCGCTATATGCTGGAGAGATGTCAGAGTGTAGATGCGAACCTAGGCAGTTATGCGCGCTTGATGGCCGACAGTGCTCTCGCTGAAGCTGCGGCCTGTGACCGAGCCCAGCATCAGGGCGATGCACTTGGAGCACTGCATGGCGTGCCGATTGCTATAAAGGATCTGCTTTTTACCAAAGACGCGGTCACCGCTAGCGGCACCGAAGTCATGAAAGATTTTCGCGCAGATTTTGACGCTACCGTAGTCACCCGACTGCGCGAAGCGGGGGCGGTGATTATTGGCAAGACACAGCTCACAGAAGGTGCGTACGGTAGCCATCACCCTTCTATTAAAGCGCCGTTAAACCCCTGGTCAGTAGATGCTTGGAGTGGTGTGTCGTCCTCGGGTTCGGGAGTGGCGGTAGCAGCAGGCCTTGCCTTTGCAGCCCTGGGCTCTGATACCGGTGGCAGTATACGTTTCCCATCGGCCTGTAACGGTTTGGTGGGGCTGAAACCAACCTATGGCAGAGTCAGTTTGCATGGCGCCTTCCCACTGGCTAACAGTTTGGATCATATTGGCCCGATGACCCGTAATGTTGAGGACGCGGCTCGAGTCTTGGGTGTCATCGCGGGCTTTGATTCCAAGGACCCAAACAGCGTTGATACCGTGGTGCCTGGGTACGTAAGTGCAATGGGAAACCTGCAGCAGCCTCTTACAGTGGGTGTGGACTGGTCTTATGTGACGGAGGGGGTGGCACCCTCGGCGACCCAAGTGATCCACGATGCCATAGCGGCCGTGGGAGACCACGTTGAGGTTAAAGAAATCGCCATGCCTCCAAGCTATCACCGACTGGCTGTGGATTGGGGCAAGACTTGTGCTGTTGAATGCTTACGCGCCCACGCGGACTTCTATCCTGCCCAGGCGAGCAAATATGGTCCGGGTTTAATCTGGTTGCTTGAGCTGGGTCGCTCGACCAGCGCTGAAGAGTACGCTGAGTTGCAGGCGCTACGTGACCTGTTTAGAGATCAGCTTGAAGCACTGTTTACCCAGGTTGATGTCGTACTTGCGCCAACGATGCCAATCACCGCACCGACGGTAGACGAGATGGAGCGCAGCAGTTTGCGGGCTGACAGCGCACCGTTTTTATCTTTTACCGCACCTTTTGATTATTCGGGCCATCCGACTCTGAACCTGCCCGCAGGTATAAATCCAGAGGGAATGCCCCGATCCTTGCAGCTAATAGCGGCACGCTTTGACGAAATCAAGTTGTTGGCAGCAGGGGTGTTGTTCGAAAAGGTCCTAGGTCCCCTAGAGTATCCCCAGTTGTAGCCTAATCAGGGCGATACCATTCATCTTGTTTTCCTTACCGCTGATCACCTTTAAGTTCTTGTGGGTTTCGGTAGCGGGCACATTAATGCCTGGATCTAGCCAACGAAATGGGGCATGCAACAAACTCAGAGCCTAGCGGCCAGTATTGCGATTGGCCTATTGCTGATTTATTTCATCATCACAAACCATGTTGATCTGGCGCCCCTCAATAATTTGGCAGCGGCAGGCAGTCAGCTGGCCAGCACCCTAATGGCGGTAATCCCCTTCGGTATGGTTCTGCTTGGTTTACGGCTGGAAAAGGGTCGGTGGATTTATGCAGGATGGATTTGGTCGATGGTGTGGTTGTTGCTGCAAATCCGTCAGTGGTGGCTGCCTTATCTTTTCGGACCGACTTTTCTACACGAGAATTTCGCATGGTATTTTCAGCACGGCTACGCCGAAACGATCAAGGAGCTGGCGGTGGCAGAGGGTCGACCGACCCCAGACTTACAGCACAATGTGTTGCAGTTACTCTCGCATGGAGTGGTGCTGACCTTGTGGTCAAAGGTGCGAGATCAATCAAGGGGTCGAAGAATTATGCAACGGTTTAGAGATTTTTCGTTCATCGTCTTGGGCTTGGCTTTAGGCTTGGGCGCGCCTTTTTTAGCTGCAGCGTCTGCGGACGCGGTGACTGGATTGTGGCGCGATGACGGTTCAATTCTTTGGGTGCAACGGGTCGACGACGCACTACACGCCCAACTGATTGCATTGCGGCCCGGCGAGACTCATTACGGTGAGGATGAGCAAACATCTTGGCCAATTGGCTCACCCCGTCGGGATGACAATAATCCCGACCCCAATCAGCAAGACCGATTGCTGATGGGCATGCAATTGTTGTCCGACTATCAGTTCACAAAAGGCGTTTGGCAGGGCGAGATATACGACCCTGGGTCTGGGAATACCTATTCCTCAACTATGAAAATTTCTCGCAAAGGCGAACTACAAATGCGCGGTTACATTGGTATTGCATTATTGGGGCGAACGGTTACCTACCAACCCTTCGACCCTTGCTTAGAACACGGACTGGCGGTTGGCGAACAATTTGTTGCGGCAACGGTCTGTTCGGCCGCGACACCAAAGGCTGAATAAACCACCTATTGGGGTGATCCGGTTTGCAACAGGCTGGCCTCAAGGGGCGCTAACCGGCAAACTGCCGCTTTGACAGTTTTTGGAACTCTGTTGTCCTTTACCAATCTTCAGGTGGATCTTGCGGATCTGCCCATGGCCGAAACCATTGTCTTTGAGCCTTTGCAACGCCGTTACGTGATCGCTCGAACAGCCATAACGGGAGCGCTTACGTTAGTCGTGGCTGTTGCCGCGACGGCCACGGTGCTTTTTGTGGCGCCTGAAACCTGGCGGCAGGGGCTAATTGCCGTAGTGTTGTTACCGGGGATGCCACTGTTGACCTATCTCTCGTGCAACCGTCGTGGCTATGCACTCAGAGAGCACGATATTGCGTTGCGCAAAGGTGTTTTTTGGCAGCGCCAGGTGATTCAGCCCTTTGTGCGTATTCAACACATAGAGCTGGCTCGCGGACCCCTAGAAAAACGTTTGGAGCTTGCCGGGCTGCGCATTTTCAGTGCTGGAACGGGAGCGGAAACAATGACCATCCCTGGGTTAAATCTGGCAACTGCCCAGCGTATTCGCAGTCACCTTCTCGACGCTCAAAACACCTAAGGCCAGCCCGTGGTTACTGAGCACATAGAGGACTCAACCCAGTGGTCACGGTTATCACCCTGGGCGGTGGCTTACCACTCTGCTCACAGTATTCGCAAGATTTTGACCAATGCGGTCACCCTTGCCCCGATCGTTATAGGCATTACCCAGGCTGATGGCTGGTTGGTGCCCAGCATCGCTGTTGGTGTGGGCATTGCCGCGATTGTTTTACATGCGGGCCTGTCGGTACGGCGTTTCAGATACCAACTCTTGGATGGACGCTTAAAGGTTCGCCAGGGCATTTTTGAAGTAGCGCAGATCGACTTAGATTTTTCCCGTGTACAAAATGTTTCGATCATTAATCCGTTTTACTTCCGCCCGCTGGGATTAGTTTCCTTAACGATTGAGAGTGCGGGCTCCAGTGATGAAGAAGTTGTGCTGGCGGCATTGCGCGACGACCATGCTGAACATATTCGCCAGACCATTGCTCAGTCTCGGACGGCTGCTGCAGCGAACACGGAAGAGCAAGACGCAGAGGTGCTCATTACCCGTCAGCCGCGTGACCTAGTGATTCATGGCCTAAGCAGCAATCAAGCGTGGTTGGTATTAGCGGGTTTTATGGGTGTGTACAGCCAAATGCCAGACGCCTGGCAGTTAGACCGCGAGGCCTTCATGGCGGTATTACCACCCGGCGTATTAGCCAGTTCTGCCGTGCAGATGGTGCTGATTGCAGGAATTTTGCTGTTGTTGGGCTTGGTAATAATGCTTGCGCTGTCAGTACTGGCCTCATTGTTGATATACGGCAACTTTGAGTTGCGTCGAGTGCGCGACGGTTTTGCAGCGCGTCAAGGCGCTATCAGTTCCAGGCAACTTAATGTGCGGCAACAACGGATTCAGACTGTCGTCGTGCGGCAGAATTGGATTGCCAAACTGTTCATGCGATTTAATGTTAGCTTCGAGCAGATCAGTCACGTCCAACCTGGGGGAGAAACGACGGGGCGGTTGATGATCCCAGCGGTGTTGATCGGTCAGAGTAATGAGCTAACGAGCATCGCTATGCCGTTGGCTCCTTCGGCCATAACGCGTAAGACGGAATCATTCACGAAAGTCAGCACCTACTATTTGCGCAAACGGTTGTTATGGTTGGGGTTGATGTATGGGGTGGCATTGGTCATGGCGCTAGCTCAACTAGCGGCTTGGGCACCCGCGGCACTTATGGGCATTACTGTGTTGATCGCTGTCGCCCAATACCGCAAATGGCGGCTACTTGGGTTTGCGATTGACGGCGACTACTTGACGGTGCGCAGTGGCTTGATTGGGCATAACTACGTTGTGGCGCCGCTTTATAAAGTGCAACGTGTCACGTTGGAGCAGACGCCCTTCATGCGTCGGCGCAGTCTTACCCACCTGCGCCTATATTTGGCGTCCAGAACAGTGGTTTTGCCCTGTCTGCCCGAGCCTCAAGCTAACGAAGTTGCCAATTACGTATTGAGTTTAATCGAAGCGCGGCCCCGCCCGTGGATGTAAGTTAATTTGGAGCGCTAACGTTTGGACCCCATCAGTCAGGGCGCGATAGGAGCGGCGCTAGCCACCGCAACCCATACGCGCAGAAAAAAATTGTTGACGGTGGCGTTGCTTGGCACGTTGGCAGGCATGGCGCCTGATTTAGATGTGCTTATGCAATCTCCAACAGATCCGTTGTTATTTCTCGAGTACCACCGTCAGTTTTCCCATGCCTTGGTCTTTATTCCCATTGGCGCGCTGCTTGTAGCGTGGCCGCTGTTCAAATTTTTTGCACGCAAGGTTTTGACTTGGCGTGAAACCTACTTGGCGTGTCTAGCGGGCTACGCCACCCACGGTTTATTGGACGCCTGTACCTCCTATGGGACCCAATTGTTTTGGCCTTTTAGCAACGTTCGGGTGGCATGGAATAATTCATCCATTGTCGACCCTCTGTTCACCCTGCCCCTGGTCGGCTTGGTTGCTGCCGCAGTGATTTTCAGCAAGCGCCATTTTGCTATCGCAGCGATGGTGTGGGCGTTGGGTTACCTGGGCTTTGGTTGGTTACAGCAAGAACGGGCAATGGCGGTAGCTGAAGCCCAAGCGGTAGCCAGGGGACATGATCCCCAGCGGTTAAGTGTAAAGCCCAGTTTTGGCAACATCTTTTTGTTTAAGTCAATCTATCAAGACCAAGGGTTTTATTATGTCGACGCGGTTCGAGTCGCTGTCGATGGGCATTGGTGCGAAGGCTCACGGATCGAGCAGTTTGACCAAGCGCGCAGTTTTCCAGATCTGCCCTCGAACAGTCAGCAAGCAAAAGATATAGCGAGGTTTAGCTGGTTTTCTCATGACTACCTTGCCCAGGATCCTACTGGCCGTGTGATTGATATGCGCTACAGCATGTTGCCGGATTCTATTGATCCCATGTGGGGCATCGTTGTCGATGCAGAGCGGCCGAATGATCATGTCAGTTGGTGGGCGTCCCGAGAATTGGGGCCTGGTGAGTTGGATCGATTCACCGATCTTTTGCTTGGCCGTGGCTGTGAACAGGTAGTGGCGATTGAGTAATTGAGGAGCGGTCATGCAAGCGGATTTGTTGAAAGCAGGGGAGATCGTTGGCCCTGTGTTAATTGAACGCGGAGATACCCTCACCGTGACAGAAACCTCTACCGGTGGACTGATCGCCGCCATACTGTTAGCGGTGCCAGGTGCTTCTGCTTACTTTAAGGGCGCCACGGTGCCGTATTCGCTGCCCAGCCGTAGGCAGTGGCTTGTTATGAACAAAGATTCGGTAGCTGATTTAAAACCCATGTCCGAAGCTATGGCTATGCGCTTTGCGGAGATTGCTAAAGACCAGTTAGACAGTACTTGGGGTATCGCTGAACTGGGTATAGCGGGACCAACAGGGGCACCCTATGGGGTAGCTGTCGGTACCAGTGTTATTGCCGTTGCAGGTCCCAACCCCAAAGCGGTCACCGTGGTCACCGGTCATGCTGATCGACAGGCCAACATGCAACAGTTTGCTCAGGCAGCGATTACTCTGTTGGCCACAGCGTTGGAGCTTGGCTAGATCCGGTATCGCGCGAAGGATAGGTTTGAGCGTCTTTAGTGATCGAATTCGAGAATGGCGCGGCCACTTATTTGACCCTGTTCTAGCGCCGTAACAGCCTCATTGATTTGATCAATGTTGTAGCGTGCGGTGACCATGGCGTGGAGGTCTAAGTCGCCACTATTGTGCCAATCGAGGAATCTCGGGAAATCATGATCTGGCGCGCAAGACCCGCCAATGCTGCCAACAAAGTTCTTTTCGTTTACTAAAAGATCACCAGGGTTCAGCTCCACGGGTGTCGTTGGTACCCCGACCAAAACCGCTGTGCCGCCTTCCTTCGCGCCAAAGTAACCGCTGCGGCAGGCTGGCACGATTTGTTCCATGGTTTGGCGGATGCCAATACAGTCGAAGGTGTAATCGGCGCCAGAAACCGGTTGCTGACTAAAATTGAATTCGCCCTCGCGCACCGTTAAAGCATGAATGGCCGCAACGGGGTCTTCGTTGGCGGCATTAACACCATGAGTTGCGCCGAATTGCTTGGCAAAAGCCAGTTTCTCGTCATCTAGATCTACAGCAATGATTGGATGAGCGCCGACCATTTTGGCCCCCACCACAGCAGACAACCCAACCCCGCCGACGCCAAAAATCGCGACGCTCTCGCCTTTTTGGACTTTCGCGGTATTTATGACGGCTCCAGCACCCGTCATCACAGCGCACCCGATGATTGCGGTGACGTCGGTATCGATGTTCGGATCCACCTTAACAACGTATTGCTGGTCAGCGATGGTGTGATCAGCCCAAGTAAAGACATTTTGTGATACCGCTATGCCGTCTCTGACCTGCAGTTGCGCAGCCGCCGGTGGTTGTGTCTCGCTTTCTATGTTGCGCGGCACCCAAGTGACCATAACCATGTCACCAGGCGCAACGTGGGTCACGGCACTGCCCACCTCAGTAACCACTCCGGTAGATTCATGACCCAGCACCACTGGGTTTTTACGAGGCCGGTGGATTTGATGCAACTGCGAGTGACAAACGCCTGAGGCAAATTGCTTGACCACGACTTGTTGTGGCTCTGGATTCGGCAGTTCCACGGTTTCTACCCGAAGTTCTGTGCCGGTCTGTGGCAATACCACCACTCGCGCTGTCGTAGTCATACCAACCCTCCCAATTTATTCATCGAACATCATCCTAGCGGTTGGGGTTAAGATCAATGGTGCAGGGTAAGAACCGCAATTCAATAGCTACCGGGAGGAACAATGAAACTGTACGAAGCCCCCTCACCTAACGCCCGGCGTGTGCACATTTTTATGGCCGAAAAAGGTCTTGAGTGTGATCGTGTCGCGGTGGACATCCGTGCTGCTGAAAATCTTTCAGCAGATTATTTGGCAAAAAACCCCGGCGGTCGGGTGCCCATGCTGGAGTTGGATGACGGCACGTGTATTGGCGAGTCCGTCGCGATTTGCCGATATATGGAGTCCATTCAATCGGAGCCTGTGTTGTTTGGGGCGACGGGTGTTGAGGCAGCTAAGGTCGAGATGTGGCAACGCCGGGCCGAGTTGGGTTTTTTGCTCGAAGTTGCCGGGGCGTTTCGCAACATCACCGGTTTTTTTAAGGATCGTGAGACCTGTGTTGCCGAATGGGGTCAGGTTTGTGCCGAGCGAGCACCTAAAATGCTTACGATGTTTGATGAGCAATTGGCGCAAACGTCGTATTTAGCAGGCGACAATTTCTCCATTGCCGATATTACCCTTGCGGTCGCATTGGATTTTGCGCGCATGGTTAAAGTAGTGGAAATTCCAGAGCTGCCCAACATCCAACGCTGGTATGGCGAGGTCAGCACGCGCAGCAGTTTCTCTGCCACTTAGTGCTCAGCTGAGCACTAGTCCAAGGTCACACTTAAGGTTTTGTAGCCCGCGGCTTGCATCGCGTTGCGAACGCGCTCACTGCTGTCTGGGCACAAGGCCACCATGGAGCCGCCGCCACCACCGCCAGTAAGTTTTGCGCCTATTGCACCATTGCTGCGGGCGATATGAATCAAGTCTTCGAGTTTCGGCGTCGATAACTGGAGCGCGTTCAAATACCCGTGACACAAGTTCATCAGTTCGCCTAATTCTTGCAGACTGCCGGTTTGTAGGGCCGTGCGAGCGGACAAGGTAAGGGCACCGATCTGGTCGAAAAGTGTCTCGTAACGGTCTAGGTACTGCTCCCAGGACTGACGCACTCGGGCGACGGTTTCAGCGGTCAGACTTTCTTTGCCGGTCATGCCAATGACAAGTTCCAGTGGCTGGCCGAGATTAACGGTTTCAAATCTTGGTTGGTCGTTCTGACGCTGGTAGTACAACGGTGTGCCGTAGGTTGCGACCGTATTGTCGACCCCTGATGCTTGCCCATGGGCCGCCTGTTCACATTCAAAGGCCAAGGCATTGATTTGGGTTTCTGGTAGCGCCAGCTGGTAGGTTCTGCTCAGCGCTCGCACGATGGCAACAGCCAACGCTGATGAGCCACCCAAGCCCATGGCTCGAGGCACGTGGGGGAAGACCTCAATGGTCATATGTTCCTGCTCAAGACCCATCTTCTCGATCAGGTTGGCCATGATACCGGCAACCCCAGGTGTTGTTGCGGTTACTTTTTGTTCCAGTCCCCAGCGCGGAATGACAACGTTAATGCCGTCGCCACTGCTCTTAGGTTCTTTACGTACGGTGGCTTCGACCGCCAAAGGAATGGGTAAGGCAATGGCTGGTCGACCATATACGACCGCATGTTCGCCCAGCAAAATGATCTTGCCGCAGGCGGATTCGCGCTCTGAAGTCTCGGGCCGAACGACCTGACGCGCGAGATTTTTAGCTATTTCTTGAGCTTTCCAAACTTTGATTTCGCCGGATTCAATTAAGCCCTCAACCACAGCTTCGAAATGATCCTCGGTGACGCCTGCGGTGCTTGCAACGCTGCGCGCATGCAGGTTCATGTGGTTCTGCGTGATGCCATTAGTCGCCAGCGAGCGCAGGGCGGCAAAGTTTTGCGCCAAACCAACAACGGCCATGATGCCAGCCAACTCTGAGGCGTTGGGAGAACCGAGTAAGCGATGGTTAATGCGTACGCTGGGGTTGGTCTCTAACGAACCACCCACGGTGCCGACTTTCAGCGGAATTTCGATTTCGCCGAGCAGTGAACCGTCTTGGTCTTTACGCCATACGGTTAGGGCTTTGTATTGTCCGTCTCGTGCAGCATAGGCGTGGGCCGCAGCTTCGATGGCGCGCCAGTCGTTACCCGTCGCCAGGGCCACCGCATCGACACCATTCATAATGCCCTTGTTGTGGGTTGCTGCGCGGTAGGGGTCCGCAAGAGCCAGGTCGTTAGCCAGCACGATACCGTCGCGAACTTGCTCGCCGTTGTAGCCTTTACCTTCGAGGTTCTTGATCGGAATACGCACACGGGCGCGAGCGATGGCGCGATCGGTAAGGTTGGAAAGAATGCGCAGAAACACTTTGCCGTGGGTCAGCGTTTCGACCAGCGAAGCCACTCCCTCGCACATGGTGTTAACGAGGTTGGCACCCATTGCATCGCGAGTATCCACCAATAGGTGCATGACGACCATCTGTCTGCCGTCGTGCTCGGCTTGGTGATGAAAGACTTCTATATCTACCGCGCCACCGCCCCGGGCCACCATTTTTGGGTGCAGGCTGTTCGCTAACGACAAGATGTCTTCTTTGTGGTCTAACAGTGCCTGCATCGCCGCCTCGGGATCGCCTTCGATAACCGACTGCACCTGACCAATCAATATAGGTGTGACTGGTGCGCTTTCGTATCCACCGCCGAGTCGTGCCAAGCGTGCAGCGCCAGAAAGACCGGCGACGATAGACGGTTCCTCTACAACAAGGGGGATCACGTAGTCGCGGTTGTTGATCAGAAAATTCAGCGCCACACCCATGGGCAGGCCAAAAACGCCCACTACGTTTTCGATCATTTTGTCGGCCACATTGACCTGTAGCTGATGGTTAGCAGAAACCAGTTGGTGAACATCGTCGCTATTCAATAGGCCACGTTCGTGCAGCGCGGCAATGCGCTCGCCCACAGGCATACGAAAGAAATTGGCAATACGCGAGGAACCCGTGTTTAGATCAGTGGTTTTAGCACCAGGGTTATTGGGCGAGTCTGACGCCATGTTGAGCCATCTCCAATGTGGGGCAATAAAATCCGGCAGCGGTTGCTGCGTTGCGAAAATTATCGAGAACCATGGGTTGTTGTTCTGTGTCCGCAAAGGCAATACCGATATCGCCACCACCTGCGCCACAGGGCTTGTACACAAGCCCGAAGTCGGCGGCGATTTTAACCAACTCGCGGTGTTCTGCGGAAAATATTTTCAGTTTCGCAGCATTATCCAAATCCATGAGGGCGCCTTGGTAGGCCTTAATCAGCTCTAAAGAAGGGTCATTGCAGAGCGTTTTGCTTAGCTCGCTCAACCGATTGAGAGGGCTGAGGTCTGCATGCTTACGCCATCCATCGAAGTGCCCGATATGGTCGGTGGTGGCTGCGCTGATGCCACTCCAGACGATCTGCCAGCCCAAATTGTGGGGCCAACTCAGGCTCTCGACTTGGGCATTTTGAAAGCGAATAACGCTGCCATGCCAACAACTGGCAACGTCCAGGCCACTGCCTTTGCCGCCTTGCCAGGTACGGTGAAGGTGCAGGGCTTCGTGCATGGAGGGCTGGCGTTGAAGTTTTTCAGCTAAGGCAAGATAGGTGGCGGTACAGGCTGCGGCAGAAGAGCCCAGACCGAGTTTTTTGTTTGCGTAAAAAAACGGTGTGGTGTCAGTGTGAATCGTCAAAGGCTGTGCGCTTAGGTCTCGCAGTGATTCGAAGCCCCAATGCTTGAGAATGGCCGCAACAAAGCCAGCACTGGCGTGGTCCGGAAGGATTGAGTCAATGCAATGGATAGGCTCGCTCACGAAGCCGCTGCTGCTGAAGTGCCAATGGTGGTCGTTACTTGGGACCAGATCACACGTTGCGTGGGCATTTACCGCCATCACAGTGGCCGGGGCGCCGTCTAGTACCGCATATTCGCCAAAAAGAACGACTTTACCTGGTGCGCTTACTTGCATCGCGATTGAGTTGGTTCCTGGTCTTTGTTTGTTTAGTCGTCAATCACGCGGGCGCCCTCTCCTAGTGGGCAGCGCAAAATTTCGCGTACACCTGGAACATCAGCCAGGGCTTTAGCGACCTGGTCTGCGCTCTCTGGTAGACAGACCGCTTTGATTTGGGGTCCAGCGTCAATAGTAAAAAACACTGCCTCACCACTGTTTCTGAGTTCTCGTACGCGATCCATACAAGCCAGACTTGCCGGCGTCCAATAGCTTAAAGCTGGGCGGCTGGTAAGCATGAGGCTGTGCATTTTTAAACAGCTTAACTCAGCAACGCTGGCCAGTTGTGCAAAATCCCGCTCGGCAATGGCTACTGAGGCTTCAGCGTAGTCGTCGCCGGCACTGCGCACCCATTGGTTATAAAACGGTGAGGTCAAACGGCTGCGCTCCATGCCGTCGGTTGAACTTACCCCTTTGGCGTCGTGGCTGGTAATGGCAATGACCACTTCAAGGGGCCAATGCTTACTCGGCGCCAAACTCTGTGCCTGCCAGTCGGGTGGTACCAGCGCTACAAAACCACCGCATACCGAGCGAGCAGCACTGGCCGAACCGCGCCGCGCCCATTCCGAGCGAAGAGCCTGGTTCATGCCCAGTTGGCAGTGGGCGTCTATGGCGGTCACGAGGGCGGCAAAACCTGCTGCACTGGAGGCAAGGCCCGCGCTGGTTGGAAAGTTATTACTGCTTTCGATGCGCATGGGTGGAAGGTTAAATTCTTGTGTCATGCTGTCGACTAAGGTTTTGACTTTTGAGTCATCAACTACCTGGCCGTTTAGTTGGAACTCAAACTGGTCGCTGTCGCTGACACGAGTTTTCGCACATAGCTCTGACAAGGTGATAGATAGGTTCGGCGTTGCCGGCATATTGCCGGCCCTATCTTGTTTACCCCAATACTTAACAAGAGCAATGTTCGGGTGCGCTAACGCTTGAGTCATAGCAGCTATTGGTCAAATGTCATTTGCGGCGCTTACGCTCTGTTAGTGGTGCAGACGACTTTAGCGATAAGCTGCTGGTGCTTCAAAGGCAAAGCCCATGCTCTCGAGTTTTTGCGCAACACCAATAGTAATTAAATCACCGTATTGCGGCCCAACAATTTGCACGCCAATGGGTAAGCCTAAGTCATTCAGCCCGGTGGGTATGACCGTAGAGGGTAGGTACGCCACCCCCGTTAGACCTGCCCAAAAGACTTGTTCAAAGTAGGGCCGTTCCTGGTTGTCTACTTGTAATGTGCGCTCGGCAAAGGGTCTTTGGTCATGCTTAAAGGCCGGTGTTGCCATCATGGGCGTAATCAGAATGTCGTACTGTTGAAAATACTCGTGCCAGCGCCAACGCAATTGATGGCGCATTTCGTTTGCTTGGCTCCATTCTTTGAAGCTGGACACCTGGGCGCGCAAAGTTTGGGCGGTAGTGCTGTTGTCTTCTGGGTCCAGTTCATTTTGCACATAGGCCCTAAGACTCTCGTAGTTCTCCGGGGGCATTCTCGAAGCCATGGTGGCCTGCAATAGGCGCTGATAAACCTCGTTGCTGTGGTCGGCATTAAAGTCTGGTTTGGCGTCTTCGGTGATGTACGCACCAGCGTCTCGCAACGCGGCGACAACGAGATCGACCCGCGCCTCGACCTCTTGGGCAACGGGTGCGGCCTCATCGTTTTTCCAAACCCCAACTTTAAGCTCGGCGAGACTGCGTTCACCCAATTCTGGCAAATTTAGTTGATAACCTCTGGACATAATTTCGTCTGGCCCGGCCATAACCTTGATGGCGGAATACAGATCATTCGCAGAGCGGGCTAGGGGGCCAATGACCGATATGTCGGGTGTGGAGCGCAGATCGCCTGGTGCTGAATGTCCGCGCATCCACAGTAGGTCGTGGGTGGGCTTATGGCCAAATACGCCGCAAAAGTGCGCTGGGTTGCGAATTGACCCGCCAATATCAGAGCCAATTTCTAGACCTGTAAGTCCTGCGGCTAGTGCTGCTGCTGAACCGCCGGAAGAAC
>CACFGV010000011.1 GCA_902565895.1 K189A clade bacterium | reverse complement strand
CTTGGGTCAATATCGCCGATCTGGGTATAAACGATGTGGCCGCCCATTTTGAAGCCCACGGCCTGGGCATTTCCGACGGCGCACAATTCGGTCACCCTGATTACATTCGATTTAATTTCGCGTGCCCTGATGAGCTGTTGACCGAGGGCTTGCAGCGCTTAGGGCGAGCGCTGTCCTCCTGACGGCAGACGTTTCACTAGTTGAAGATCACTAGGCGGTTTAGTAGCATTTCTACCTTAGACAGGCGGCGTAAGCGGCCTGTTGTCGTTTTATGCGCTGTATAAATACATACCTTGCATCTTCTGTGTAGACCGTCATGAGCAATGTAATGAACACCTATGGGCGTCTTCCCGTTTCCTTCGTAAAAGGCAGCGGCGCTTACCTGCACGATGACAAAGGCAATGAATACCTCGATGCGTTAACCGGTATTGCGGTTTGTGGATTGGGCCACGCTCACCCTAGGGTGGCCAGTGCGCTAAGCGACCAGGGGCAAACCCTACTGCATACTTCCAACCTCTATGACATTCCGCATCAGACCCGATTGGCGGAGCGCCTGTGCGCACTGTCAGGTATGGACAACGTGTTCTTTTGCAATTCCGGTGCTGAAGCTAACGAAGCGGCAATCAAAATGGCGCGACTCAAAGGCAACCGCGACGGCAACCACAACCCATCGGTGGTGGTTGTCGATGGCAGTTTTCATGGTCGCACCATGGCCACACTGACCGCCACCGGTAATCGTAAGGTGCACGCAGGCTTCGAGCCTCTTCTCAGCGGCTTTGTACGCGCACCCTTTAACGACATCGCTGCCATCCAAGCCATTGCTGACAATAACCCTGGCGTTGTAGCGGTGTTAGTCGAACCCATTCTTGGGGAAGGCGGGATTCACATTCCCGACGATAACTATCTACCGGCGTTGCGCAATATTTGCGACCAGCAAGGTTGGTTATTGATGTTAGACGAAGTGCAAACGGGTAATGCCCGCACCGGCAAGTACTTTGCTTATCAGCACAGCGGTTGCCTACCCGATGTGGTTACCACTGCGAAAGGTTTGGGCAACGGTGTGCCCATTGGTGCGTGTTTGGCGCGCGGCGAAGCGGCGGAGCTGTTCGTTCCCGGCAACCATGGCTCAACCTTTGGCGGCAACCCCTTAGCCTGTGCCGCGGCACATGCTGTGCTCGATGTGATTGAGGACGACAACATTTGTGGCCAAGCCGAGGCTCAAGGCAAACGCATTGTTTCTGCCTTGCGGAGCGAACTTACCGGCAACAACGCTGTCAAAGAGGTTCGTGGACTGGGCATGATGATTGCCATAGAGCTCTACGATGACGCACCATCGCTGGTCAGCGATGCGCTTAGTGATGGCCTGCTCATTAATGTTACCCAAGGCAATATTGTGCGCTTACTGCCACCACTGAATATGAACGACCAAGAAGCCGACGAGCTCGTTAGCAAGCTCACCGATCTACTCAACCGCTAATTTTCCTACTTCCTAATCTGAGGACCTGTGACTATGTCGAAGCGGGATTTTCTATCGTTATTGGATTTTTCAAAGAACGAGCTGCACTACCTTATTGAACGCGCGAAACAATTTCGCGTGATGCATGAGAATAGAGAGGTGTATCAACCTCTGGTTGGCCGCACCGCGGCGATTATCATGCAACTGAACAGTACCCGTACACGACTGGCGTTTGAGGCGGGCCTTGCCCAATTGGGCGCCCATGGGGTTTTCCTAACCAGCAAAGACAGTCAGATGGGTCGCGGCGAACCCATTGAAGACCTGGCCAGAGTGCTGTCTGAAATGGTCGACATTGTCATGATCAGAACGCTAGAACAGGCCGATATGCAAACCCTTGCGGACCACGCAAGCGTGCCGGTGATTAATGCCATGAGTTCGCTACTGCACCCTTGTCAGCTGCTTGCAGACGTACAGGCCTTTGAGGAACTTCGTGGCCCAATACAGGGCAAGACTGTGGCGTTTGTAGGTGACGGCTACAATATGTGCCATTCCTACATCAACGCCTCTACCCAATGGGATTTTAAACTGCGCATTGCTTGCCCAGACGCGCACCAACCCAGCAGCGATATTCTCAGCAGTGGCAAAAATGCTGAACGAGCGGCTTCGGCCAGCGAGGCCGTAGCAGATGCTGATCTGGTGGTAACCGATGTGTGGTCGTCAATGGGTCACGACGGCGAAAAAGCCGCTCGCCGCAAAACTTTTGAGCCCTATCAAGTTAACGAAGCATTGCTGGATTTGGCAAAACCTGAGGCGCTGTTTATGCACTGTTTGCCTGCTCACCGTGGTGAGGAAGTCAGCGCAACACTATTAGACGACCCGCGCTCGGTTGTGTGGCATGAAGCCGGAAATCGACTTCACAGCCAAAAAGCGCTGGTTGAGTTTCTGTTACTGGGCCAGATTACGTCCTGAGCCGACGCTTGGCGCTCTGCGCGGCGCTTAGGACCTTTCGTTAGTCGCTGCCCGAAGTTTCTAACTGGCCATAGCTTGGATGACCGCACGCGCGTAGCCGTCCAATAGTTGTTGCCGACGCTCAGCGCTCATCTGGGGGCTAAACGTTTGATCCAGCTGCCAGCTGTTGGCCGCGTCAGTTAAGTCGACAAGTTGACCGCAGCCTAAAGCAGCCAGAATGGCAGCGCCCCTTGCGGTAGTTTCTACGTCCACAGGTCGCTGCACTTGCACATTTAGAATGTCAGCAAGACATTGGCACAGCGCATCGTTCACCACCATGCCACCATCAATTCGTAAGGTTTCAACCGAAGCACCGTCCTGAGCCATAGCCTGCAACAACTCCTGAGTCTGCAACACCACACTCTGCAAGGTTGCTGTAATGACCTGATCACGATTGCTGTCCAACGTTAAACCGGTAATCAAACCGCGCACCGAGGGCTGCCAATGGGGGGCGCCCAATCCTGTGAAGGCCGGAACCACGAACACACCCTGGGCGTCGCCATTGCAGCGCTCGAAGGCGGCTTGAGTTTCGGCCGCATCAGCAATGAGATTCAGTTGATCGCGCAGCCACTTAATGGCCACGCCAGCGACAAAAATACTGCCTTCCAAGGCGTATGTGGTTTGGCCGCGTAAGCGATAAGACACAGTAGCCAGCAGTCGTTGATTAGAGCGAGGTCGCTGCTGACCGGTATTGGTCATCGCAAAGCAACCTGTGCCGTAGGTACTCTTGGACATACCTGGGGCAAAGCAGGCCTGGCCAATAAGTGCGGATTGCTGATCCCCCGCAACACCGGTTATGGGTATTGGCGCGCCGAACCATTCGGTGTCGGCTATTGCAAAATCTGCAGCGCTGTCCAGCACTTCAGGCAACAGCGTATTTGGGATGTCAAAGTAGGCTAGTAACTCAGCGCTCCAAGTTTGCGTATTGATGTCGAATAACTGAGTTCGGCTGGCGTTCGTGGCGTCAGTGACATGCCTACGACCGTTACTCAACCGCCAAATCAAATAACTGTCGACCGTGCCAAAACACAGCTGGGCGTTTGTCGCCGCTTGTCGCGCCCCTTCTACATTGTCAAGTAACCAAGCGAGTTTGGTGCTAGAGAAGTAAGGGTCGATGATCAAACCTGTGGCCTCGCTGATGACCGCATCTACTGCTCGACCATCTGCAAGAGTTTCGTTCGCCATGGCCACACATCGTTCAGCGCCGCGCCGATCTTGCCAAACCACGGCGTTGTAAACACAGTCGCCGGTGGCTCGATCCCAAAGCAAGGTGGTTTCTCTTTGATTGGTGATGCCAATGGCTGCGATGTCGGTGGGTACAAGACCGGATTCTGCAATGGCTTGGCGACCAACAGCGAGAATGGATTGCCATAGCTGCTCTGGGTCTTGCTCAACCCATCCGTCTTGAGGAAAAACCAAATCAATGTCTGCTTGGGCGACAGCGACCGACTGGCCCGCTGAATCGTAGATAATAGCGCGGCTACTCGACGTGCCTTGGTCTAGGGCCATTATGTAACTCAATGAAACGTCCTTATAGCAGGCCAGATAATGTTGGTGCGAAGCATGCTAATGGATTGTGCGAGCGGGGTCTAAAGCTGTTTCCGAGCCCAGACAAATCAGCAAATGAGCGTCTATAACGCGACTTTTTGCTTACTCATATGTTAGCCACAAGCTTATCCAAAGCTGTAAACAGGTTATCCACAGACTTTTTGTTGCAATGATTTTACGATCCCATTATCTTGTGTATCTTGCTCTGAAAAACCCTATATGTGGGGTTTTAAAACATTGACTTAGTCAAACTTTTATCAGTTTATTGCGATTTAGACAGTTACCTTTGATCGCTTTTTACAGTGACAGTCTGTGTTTGAGTTGTTGCGGAAATCTTGAGGAATTCGAGTCGTTTATAAAACCTGCCTGGCAGTAAAACGGCAAATAAAAAACTAGGGTGCGTGCAGACGGCAAAGTCCTAAGCACAAACGTGCAAGGGTAAAAACCAAGGCACAAACGTGCAGAAGGTAAAAACCAAGACACAAGTGTGCAGAAGTTAAAAAGCCAAAGCACAAAAGAAAAGAGAGAGAACTAATACCGATGCAAATGGAATCGCAGACTGGCTCGACACCCCAACCCTCCACGCAACCAGAAACGCAGCCGTTGTCACCCTCGCTGACAGCAACGGCACCCGGACAACTCAAAATTATTAAACGCAACGGCACTGTGGTGCCTTATACCCAGGACAAAATCGCTGTTGCCATGACCAAGGCTTTCTTAGCGGTTGAGGGCGGTACTGCGGCAGCATCACCTCGTATACGCGAATTAGTCATCTCGCTAGCCGAGCAAATGACCAACACCTTCAAGCGCCGTTTGCCCTCTGGCGGCACGCTGCATATAGAAGAAATACAAGATCAGGTTGAGTTGGCGTTAATGCGCTCGGGGGAACATAAGGTCGCTCGTTCTTATGTTTTGTATCGTGAACAACGCGCTCAGGAGCGCGGTCCAGCGGCGGCTACCCTGCCTGCCGACGAAAAATTTGCGGGTATTTCAGTGGTGCATCACGACGGCAGCACCGCGCCGTTGGACATCGTCCGAATCCGCACCATTGTTACCGAAGCCTGTGAAGGACTGATAGATGTCGACGCAGAGCGCATCATCGACGAGTCACTGAATAATATGTACGACGGCATTTCAGCCACAGATGTCGCGACGTCTGTATTAATTACTGCTCGTACTTTGGTGGAAGAAGAACCAAATTACACCTACGTAAGCGCGCGATTATTGTTAGATGAGCTGCGCACTGAAGCGCTCACTTTCCTAGATGTCGACGGCAGTGGCACACAACAAAGTGCCACTCAGGCGCAAATGGCTACGGTGTACCCTCAAGCACTTAGGCAGTTTATTTTGCGTGGCATTGAGTTGGAATTACTGGCACCGCAACTCGCAGAATTCGATCTAGATCGACTGGGGGCTGCACTGCTGCCAGAGCGCGATCACCTGTTCACCTATCTTGGTCTGCAAACGTTGTATGACCGCTACTTTATTCATTCAAACGATATCCGTATCGAGCTGCCCCAAGTGTTTTTCATGCGTGTGGCTATGGGCCTTGCTGTAGAGGAAGACGACCCGTGTGCACGAGCAATTGAGTTTTATAACCTACTCAGTTCCTTTGATTACATGAGTTCAACGCCAACCTTATTTAATGCTGGCACCTTGCGACCTCAGCTGTCTTCTTGCTTCCTAACTACTGTGCCAGATGATCTGCACGGTATTTACGGCGCTATTCAAGACAATGCCATGCTGTCTAAGTGGGCAGGTGGCTTGGGTAACGACTGGACCCCAGTGCGAGCGTTAGGCACCTACATTAAAGGCACCAATGGTAAGTCACAGGGTGTTGTGCCCTTCCTGAAAGTGGTGAACGACACCGCAGTAGCCGTAAACCAAGGTGGCAAGCGCAAAGGAGCAGTGTGCGCCTACTTAGAATCCTGGCACTTGGACATTGAAGAGTTTCTGGAACTACGCAAAAACACCGGTGACGATCGACGTCGTACTCACGACATGAACACCGCCAACTGGATTCCAGACTTGTTTATGAAGCGGGTTGCAGAAGACGGCGACTGGACACTGTTGTCACCCGCCGATGCGCCAGATTTGCACGATCTCTATGGCCGCGCCTTTGAGCAGCGCTACCTGGCCTACGAAGAACAAACTCGCAATGGTGAGCTAAAACTGTTCAAGCGCATCAAAGCGGCGGACTTATGGCGCAAGATGTTGTCCATGTTATTTGAAACAGGCCACCCTTGGATTACTTTCAAGGATACCTGCAATGTGCGCTCACCCCAGCAACACACTGGCGTAGTGCACTCGTCAAATCTGTGTACAGAAATCACCCTGAACACATCGGCTGACGAAATAGCCGTTTGTAACCTTGGCTCCATCAACCTGGTTCAACACATCGAAAACGGCGAGTTGAATCTGCAAAAATTGGAAGAGACCACGCGCACAGCAGTACGCATGCTCGATAACGTTATCGACATCAATTACTACTCTGTTGAACAAGCACGTACCTCTAACATGCGTCATCGTCCTGTAGGCCTCGGCTTAATGGGCTTCCAAGACGCTTTGTATAAGTTAGGTTTAGCTTATGGCTCTGACGCCGCCGTAGAATTTGCTGATACTTCAATGGAAGCCATCAGTTACTTCGCCATTGATGCTTCCAGCAACTTAGCCCAAGAACGCGGTGCCTATGCAAGCTTCTCTGGTTCTTTGTGGAGTCGCGGCATCTTACCAATCGACTCGATAAAAATGTTGCAAGCCGAGCGTGGTGAGGGCTTCTTAGATGTTGATATGTCGAGCAAGCTTGACTGGAGTGCTTTGCGTAGCAAAGTGCAGATAAACGGCATGCGAAACTCTAACGTTATGGCTATTGCGCCAACCGCGACCATTGCCAACATAACCGGGGTTTCGCAATCCATCGAGCCGACCTATCAAAACCTTTACGTGAAATCGAACCTGTCAGGCGAATTCACAGTGGTTAATCCCTACATGGTTCGAGACCTTAAAGCGCTCAGCCTTTGGGACAAAGTTATGGTCAACGACTTGAAGTACTACGACGGCAGCATGCAGGCAATTGAGCGAATCCCAGCTGAGCTGAAACAGAAGTACGCGACGGCGTTTGAGGTAGAACCGCGCTGGCTGGTAGATGCTGCCAGCCGCCGACAAAAGTGGATTGACCAAGCTCAGTCACTGAATCTGTATATTGCTGGGGCGTCAGGTAAGAAGCTCGACATTACCTATCGCATGGCATGGTTAAGAGGACTGAAAACGACCTATTACTTGCGTGCCTTAAGCGCGACCAGTACCGAAAAATCGACACTGGATCGTGGCACGCTAAACGCGGTTTCTTCACAAGCCGCCACCAGCGACGTTGCCGCCAGCACGGCTGCTCCAGAACCAGCACCACCGGTGGTTGAACCGGTCAGTGGCGCGGATCTGGAATTAGGCGATGCCGCACCTGTACCCATGGCTTGCTCTCTGGACGATCCAGATTGCGAGGCCTGTCAATAATAGCTTTAGGAGTTAAATCATGCTGAGTTGGGATGATTACGACAACAACACCGAAGAAACAGCCGTAGTAAACGAGGCGGCATTGCAGCAACTTAAAACAGCAGAACAACCAGCACCAGCTGCGCCTGTAGCGCCAATCGTTGAGGCTGCCCCTGCTCCCGTCAGCCCTGAGCCCGCTCCGGCTGCAGCAGCTGCGCCCGCTTTAGACACTGCTGCACCCGCAACCGAGGCGACACTGGACGAGGTATTCGAAAGCAGCGAAAACCGCGAGCGCGTTACCGTTGACCAGAAAGCCATGATCAACTGTCGTGCAGATCTCAACCAGTTGGTGCCATTCAAGTACGACTGGGCCTGGCAGAAATACCTCGACGGTTGCGCTAACCACTGGATGCCTCAAGAAGTAAATATGACGGCGGACATCGCGTTATGGAAATCTGAAGATGGCCTGAGTGACGATGAGCGCACCATCGTAAAGCGTAGCCTTGGCTTCTTCTCAACCGCAGACTCGCTGGTTGCTAATAATCTGGTGCTGGCAATTTATCGCCTGATCACCAACCCTGAATGCCGACAGTACCTGCTGCGCCAAGCCTTTGAAGAAGCGATTCACACCCACGCTTATCAATACTGCATCGAATCGTTAGGTATGGACGAAGGCGAGATCTTCAACATGTATCACGAGATCCCCACCGTGGCGAAAAAGGCCTCTTGGGCGCTGAAGTACACCCAAGAAATCAATGACCCGACCTTCAATACCGGAACTTTAGAAACCGACAAAGCACTGCTGAAGAATCTGATCGCCTACTATTGTGTTCTAGAAGGTATCTTCTTTTATTGCGGCTTCACCCAGATCTTGTCGATGGGTCGACGCAATAAGATGACCGGCACCTCGGAGCAGTTCCAGTACATTCTGCGTGACGAGTCCATGCACGTGAATTTCGGTATAGATGTCATCAACCAAATCAAACTAGAGAACCCGCAACTTTGGCAATCAGACATGCAGGAGTGGGCCCGTGCGATGATTCTTGAAGGCACTGAATTAGAAGTCGCCTACGCACGCGATACCATGCCACGGGGCGTGTTGGGTATGAACGCCAATATGATGGAAGAATATTTGCAGTTCATCGCTAATCGTCGTCTGGCACAGATTGGCCTGGCTGAACAATTTCCGGGTACCAAGAATCCGTTTCCTTGGATGTCTGAAATTATGGACCTGAAAAAAGAAAAGAACTTCTTTGAAACCCGCGTTACCGATTATCAAACCGGCGGCGCTTTGACTTGGGACTAATGTCTTACTGACCCAAGCCAAAAAACCCCGCTCTGCGGGGTTTTTTTTGCATAAAATTTAGGAACCAAAACCTCAGTTCAATTAACGACCAGGGACAAAGCCATGCGAGCACTCTTGTTCATCACAACACTGACAATTAGCACCCTGGTTTATCCAGCCACACCAACAATAGATCAGGATGCGAGCTACCAGGTTGAGGGGCTAAGCAAGCCGGCAGAAATCATCGTCGACAAGTGGGGCGTGCCACATATTTATGCCAACGACCACTACGACGTGTTCTTCGTTCAAGGCTTTAACGCCGCAAGAGACCGGCTCTGGCAGATCGATACTTGGCGTCGCCGTGGTCTCGGAACACTGTCAGAGGTACTTGGGCCGGCCTACGTAGATCAAGACAAAGCCGCTCGGCTATTTCTGTACCGAGGTGATATGTACAGCGAATGGCTTGCCTATGGCAATGACGCCAAGAGAATTACTGAAGCCTTTACCGCAGGCATCAACGCCTTTGTCGAATTAACCAAAACACACACCCACTTGCTGCCACCAGAATTCCGCATGCTCGGTTATGCTCCGGAAAAATGGCGCGCCGAAGATGTTGTGCGAATTCGCAGCAACGGTTTATGGCGCAACGTAGCAACCGAAGTTTGGCGGGCGCGATTAGCCTGCAAAGATGAGTTAAAGCTCGCAGCGCAATGGAAAGTACTTGAGCCTGTATGGACTACAGAACTGCCGGATGGATTAGACCCCTGTGTTATTCCAAGCAACGTTCTGGATGCCTACTTTCTCGCGAAAAGCCCAGTAGACTTTAGCGCTGCGATGAATGGCGTTAACAATCAGAACGACTTGATAGCAGCCACCGCCCAACACAACTATCGCGGCGATGTTGGCAGCAACAACTGGGTAGTGAGTGGCGACAGAACTTCGACTGGCCGACCGATATTAGCCGATGATCCGCACCGGGGTCATGCAGTGCCTTCTTTGCGTTACATCGCGCATCTGAACGCGCCAGGCATCAACGTTATTGGTGCAGGCGAACCCGCCTTGCCGGGCATTTCAATCGGCCACAACGAACGCATCGCTTTTGGCCTAACGATTTTCCCGATCGACCAAGAAGATCTATACGTTTATGAACGCAAAGGTAATGGCTACCTTTACGCGGGCCGGCAAGAACCCTTGCAGGTCATTGAGGAAACAATAGCGATAAACGGCGAAGCGTCCCAAAAAGCGCAACTACGGTTTACCCGCCACGGCCCTGTGGTGGCCGAAACCAAAACGCACGTATTCGCTGTACGAGCCGCCTGGTTAGAACCCGGTATGGCTCCCTACTTTGGCAGCATCGAATACATGCGCGCACAAAATTTCCGAACCTTTGTGGGTGCACTAAATCGCTGGGGGGCACCGTCAGAAAACCAAGTATATGCCGACATCGATGGCAACATAGGTTACAAACCAGCGGGACGTTTTCCAAAGCGGGATAACTGGGATGGCCTGTTACCCGTACCAGGCGATGGGCGCTATGAATGGGACGGCTACTTCGACATGGATGTGCTGCCGGAAGAATACAATCCCGAACGCGGATTTAGTGGTACCGCCAACGCTATGAGCCTGCCTGAAGATTATCCGATCAATAAATATAGAGTGGGCTTCGAGTGGTCTGCGCCCTGGCGTTACAAACGGCTTTGGGAAGTCCTACAGAACCAAGACAAGCACAGTGTGGAGGACTCCACCAAACTACAACGTGACTACCAATCTGTATTCGCGCGAGAAGTTATAAGCCGACTCCCTAAATTAGCGACTCGGGTACCTGCTGAGGGCGGCACCATGATGGCAGACTGGGACCACAACCTAGGGCGAGATTCGGCGGCCGCAGCGTTATGGAACGTCTGGTATCACCGACATCTCGAGCCTGCACTCATGACAATGCTGCATGAAGAAGCCAACAGCAGCAATTCACCGAACTTAGACACGCTTACCGCCTTGAAGTTATTGCAAAGCAAGGAAGGCAAAGAACACGCCTATACAACCTTGGCAAAGGCCTGGTTGGCCACCCAGCAATTGCTGGGCACTGATCCACAAAATTGGCGCTGGGGTGACCTGCACCGAACCCAATTTGAACATCCGCTTTTAGACATGATGACGCCCGACACCGCAAAGGCGTTTAGCATGCGCGAATACGGACGCGGCGGTAGCAGCAATACCACCAACAATACCGGTTTTAGAGCAAAAGACTTTGTCGTGCGCAGTGGCGCGTCGTTCCGCATGGTTGTTGACGTGGGCAATTGGGATGCTGCGAGGATGACTAATGCGCCAGGACAATCTGGCGATCCCCGATCAAAGTTCTACGACAATCTGTTGGAAAATTGGGCGAATGATGAGGATCTGCCGATGCTGTTTTCTCGGGACGAAGTTATAGCTAATGCCGCCTTTACAATCAGCCTGCTAACGACTCGATAAACCGATTGTTGACGCAGATGTCAGCGACTTTCGGCTAAACCAATAAAATGCCCTCTTCGATTGGAGAGTTTGATTACACAAAAAGCTCTGTATAGCGACGTGTGAAACTGGCTCCTAAGGAGAGAGAGCGCGTCCTCTTGCGTTAGCTTTCGTGATCTTTGTGGCGCTGACGCCGCTGATGAGGTGGCGTAGTAATCCTTGCTCAGACACTCGTGTTTAATCAGAAGTATCGTGGATCTTGTTGGGTGATCGCCGTTGGGTCGCCGATGCACAGGCGGGGGCTATTCGATACGTCTTACTCGGGTGCTAGTGCCAGATTCAGACCTCATTATGAATCCACCCATCTTGCCACTTTTTATCGCCACTTTATTGCCCACGGAGAATGGCAGTTCTCTGGGTGAGGTTTGCATCCAGATTTGCCCATTATCCAAGCGAAAGACCATACGCTGTTTGCCGCCCGAGCGAATTGCCGCTATCTCAGTTTCAAAGTTCAATGGTTCTTTCCAATCCAGCAATCCCGAAAACGAAAATCTGCTTTTATTCTCGGAGGGTGCTTGAGGCTCTACTAGATTGCTTGTTGCTGCTGTTACAGCTTCTGACTCGTTGCTAATGGGCTCAGAGGCCTTTGCCTCGCGAGGCTTTTTCGGTTGGGTCGTATCTGGGAATTCCAGATCGAAGCACAGCAAGCGCTCGTTCTTATCCTCAATCTGCGAACATTCGGAGGTTTGTTCTGCCCAAGCGATGCTGTTTGTAGCCAAGGCGCTCACGAGAATGAAGTACGAAAAAGGCTTCATAGGGCCCTCCTAAGTATTTAGATTATTGTTCCGGTGCTATCAGCCTTCTCATTCGCTCCATAGACGATGCCTGCTATGAGATGCCCATCCGCACGGTTCCAAGCCAAATCAGTAGCAAGCAATCGCTGATTCCCGCCCTCCAGCGTGAACTTTAACTGTCTGCAGTTAATTTGATAATACCTAGGGCAAAAAAAACCCCTCTGTGAAGAGGGGTTTTTCTGCGAGTTCGCATTTACAGCGAGGCACCAACCCTCAAGAAGAAGAGTCTGCCACGTCCATCATGCAGTGTTGGATCGTACGCGGTGACGTAAGACACAATCGGCGGCTTTTCATCAAGGATGTTTTGTATACCTACCGTAACATTAGAGTCACTCAGGAACGCAAGTTCGCCAAAGTTGTAGTTATATTGAACGTCTACCGTCAACATGCTGTCGATCTTACCGTCGGCCATATCGTTAGCAGTGTCCGTGTTACCCGCGATTGCAGTCACTGCTTTAAAGAAGCCGGCGGTGCCTGCAGGAATGTCTTCGTCCACTTCATCAATATAGCGTGCCAACACAAATACACGGTGCTCATCCATGCTCCATGACAACGTGCCATTGATTTTCCATTCAGGCAAAGGACGAGCTACAGGCGTAGTGAAGTTATAAGAACCAACTGCGTCATAGGTAGTAGCGCCCACCTTTACGTCATAAGTTCCGATCCACGCCGCTTGTAGACCCACTCGCCAATTACCCCACCCGTTGTCAAAACTGTACGAGGAAGTCAAATCAACACCGCTTACCTCAGCTGAATCTGCGTTGGAGAAGTTCGGCAACAATCGCAGCAAAATACCAGAGGAGTTACGAATCACCTGATCAAAATTCCGAGCTGAATCAGTCGCAGCTACAGCCAGGGTGACGTCATTCGCGTCAGCGTAAGCCTGTATTACGGCGTTATCAGCCGCTAACAACGCCGCACTATTTTCACGAGTGATGATGTCGCTGTACTCGTAGGAATAGTAGTCAACGTCAACAGACAGTCCTTCTAAAATACCGTCCTGTGGAATCCAAGAAAGCCCGAAGTTCATGTTGTCAGCAGATTCCGGTTTAAGGCTCGGATTACCCTTAGTAATCGAAGGCTTAAAGGTTGTACCACCAACTAAGTCAGCTTGGTTTGCTACCGTAGTGAGCGCACCAAAAGACTGCTGCAATGATGGTACACGGAACGAGCTGCCCGCCGATGCGCGTAATGTCAGTGAATCAGTAGGTCTAAAAATAACAGAGATCTTGGGATCTACTGAATCTTCACCAATCTCATCGAACTCTTCATACCGACCCGCGACATTAACTTCGATCAGGTCACCAACAGGAATGGCCAGCTCAGCAAATGCCGCAGTTGTGGTGAGCGTGCCTTTCCAGTCGTCTGCACCAAATACGAAGTCAAGATTGTCGGACGTCAAAGAGGAATCAAGTACCACCTGTCCAGTATCAATACGACGCTGTACGCCTACAGCCAGACCGATTGGGCCTGAGGCAGTGTCGAATAAATCACCCGCTGCCACAATGTCGAACACCCGTTGACCAAAGTCACTGTCGGAACTTGCACGGCCGATTAGCCATTCATACAACTCCGGCGGGTTAGTCAGTTCGCCGTTCGAATAACCCTGTGTGCCGTCTCGCTCCCAAGCGCTGTTACCGAAGGGGTTAAAAAAGTAGCAAGAGCCGGCACCGAAGTCTCCGCCAGATGCTGCATAAGCGGTATTACCGTCTCCCGGCACTCCGTTAATCAAGTCACAGTTAGGGCCACCCCATCCATTCAAGGCTAATTCCATATGAGTAGACAAAGTATCTTGCACCTGAGCAACCTGTGAACTGTGATCACTGGCAGTGACGTTAGCAGTAACAACCCAAGGGTTCCCTGCGAACTCAACATCCCACTCAATGCCGAAAACCAGACGCTGATCGCTACGATTCACATCGGTGAAGGTCTTCATTGGGCGAATCGCCGTACCGGTTTGCTCAGATGTGTAACCTTGTAAGCGGGTTAAGTTGGCGTAGTTGATTGGCTCGATTCCGCGACGGAATGCGTCTTCAACACTGCCAGGGTTGGGTGCAAATTGGATATCGCCATTCGCGTCTATGTAACTTGAGCCAGTCGGAATGGTCAACGCTGGAGCGTTCGGGTTAAGTGAATTCAAACGATTGAATTCTGAGCTGTTTGAAGCGAACTCAAAGTTTGCAGTCAGGTTATCCGTCAAATCGTAATGACCAGCAACGAACATGTTCTGCAGTTTCTCAGCAGCTTGAATCGAGAAGAACGAACCGTAGTCATATACACAACGGTTAGCAAAGTTCGCTAACGCGCCGCCCATTCCACGGGTTAATGCAGCGGCGTCCTCACAGTTTACATCCGCCTGACCGTAACTTGAGCCATCGGCTGCACGAGGCAGGTTGTTCAATGATGTTTCCTCATTGGCGCCGACCTGTTGTCCAGGGTGCAGTCCATGCGCCGCCCAAGTGATAGTTTGACCAGCCACAGGCAACAAGCGACCAGGCTGACCGGTAGAGGAGAGCGTGCTGCCGCCAAATCGTTCGTAGTCATCCGCTACGTTAATTTCGCCACGATCCATGGTTGATGCAGATGCGATAATACCGCCCCGATCACCTTGAACGCCCAAAAGCATGCTAAGGGTGCCCGTAGCACCCTCACCCGTATTTTGATCGGAAGTGTATTGATATGTCATATCAAAACCTTCGAAATCGCGTTTAGTGATGAAGTTCACAACACCTGCAACGGCGTCAGAGCCATACAAAGCAGAGGCACCGTCCTTGACCACTTCGATACGTTCGATAGCGATTGTTGGCACCAACGCGTTAATGTTAGTAGACGCGTTACCACGACCGTTGTACCAAGAGGGCACCTGACGGCGGCCATTCACTAGCGGCAAGGTAGCGCCATTACCTAGGTTACGCAGATTCATGCTCATACGACCATCCGCACCCTCCCCTTGGAAGGTTGCAGCACGCGTTTGTGAACCGGAGTTCCACGGCATTGACGCTATGACCTCCGCTGCATCTGCTGCACCAATGTCTTCAATATCCGCAGAAGACACTATAGACAGCGGTGACGGTGAATCAGCGGCGTTGCGCTTTAAATACGATCCTGTGACGACAACTTCTTCAATTGCCGGATCTTCTTCCGCAGCAAACAAAGTAGTGCCGGGCAGGCCTACGAGCAGTGCGCTGAGGCACAGCACAAATGACTTTTTCACTTATTTCCCCTTTTTTACAAAGCAGCTAGCCGCTGCCCGCGAGATTTATTTGAACCTCGTCCCCAATTCATTTTCGAGCCTTAAGCGTGTTCGGTTTGTCACTGCGATACCTGACGGGTAGCAACGAATGTGCACTTTCGCCAGGTTTTACATGTCAGACCTCAACCCTCATGTCTGGTTCTAACAACTGCTTTTATGTTCGTCAACTATTAGTAGACAAAAATCAAAAAAATACTGGACTGAGCAGCGCGAACTGCTACCAAACTACACCGTTGGGTATTACGGTTACACCCCGCACCAGGAGCCGAAGCGACGTGCCCGATGCCTCTTAGAGAAGGTTAAAGCTGTTGGGTAATCTCTTTCACAGCCGCAACAAATTCCAGGGGTTGATCCAAGAACACGTGGTGCTGAGCTTGCGAAATGGCTTTATGTGGGAAATTTTGTGGAATGAGTTGCTGCATGTAGGCCAAGGTTCGTGCAGAGAATAGCTCGCTGTCAGCACCGTAAATTAGCGCAACAGGTAGCGTCAGTGCCGCGTAATCCTCTGGTTGACGTTCAACTTCAGTTAGCGTGGTGAGCAAGTCTTCATCAAACTTCCATGCCCATCCCCCATTCACCCGCATCAGAGAGTTACGTGCAATGTATTGAAGTATGTATTCATTTTCGCAGGGCTGGGGCGGCTGTAACCGAAAACGCATTAATGCAGTATCGCGGTCGGGATACACCTTGCCCTGCATGCCACCCATGTTGGGTCGATCTGGGATGGGATCGTCAGGGTGACGAATACCCGAATCCACGAGCACCAAAGCGCGAAAGCGATTGGGGTAGATGTTAGCCGCCTTGACTGCCATATAACCGCCAAAGCTGTGGGCTACCACTATGGCGTCATTGCCAAATCCCACATCATCCAAGACCGCAGTAATTTCATCGGCGTAGGTAGCAGCAGAGTATTTGTAGCGGTAATCAGAATCGCCCATTCCAGTGAGGTCCATAGCCGCAACTGCAAATTGATCTAACAGCTGTGGTGCGATGAAATCCCACCATCGCGAGTGCGCGTTCATACCATGAATCAGTAATAGACCGGGCTTGCCCTCAGAGGGGTAATATCGGTACGCAACATCGCATTCGTCGACCTCTACCGAGCGACTTTCCGCCTCAGTGTCTACCGCTTGCCAGAACCAGTCCGGAATAGATGGTTGATTGCTTTCCCAACGAGCCATAACCCCTCCTATAACCCATGACCGAAGGGTACTCGAAATTGACTTAGGCGCAATGGCGCGGTGGGCTTCGTTGGCTGCTGCGGAGCAGCAAGCACCAACGAAGCGTCAGCCTATATAGAGGAAACTAGAGTGCGCCAAACCTCTGTAGATGGAAGTCAACGTTTCCAAACAGCGTGTCGATAATCGTTAACCGTTTGAAATAGTGACCAATGTTTAGCTCTTCGGTCATTCCCATACCGCCGTGCAACTGGACTGCGTTCTGGCCGACGAATTTACCTGACTTGCCCACCTGCACCTTGAAAGCACTGACCGCCTTTTGCGCTTCCGCGCCATAGCCTTCGGCCATGCGCATGGCGGCCATAAACATCAGTGATTTCGATTGCTCATGCTCCATGAACATATCTACCATACGATGTTGCAGGACCTGAAACTTACCAATCGGCTGGCCGAACTGTTCACGCTGCTTGCAATATTCAACCGTATCTTTGTACAGCACTTCCATACACCCTACCGCTTCGGCACCCACCGAAAGCACGCCATCGTCAATGGCTTGCTGCAAAATTGGCAACCCCTTGCCCGCTTCTCCAATCAGACTGTCAGCGCCTATCTTGACGTTTTCAAACGTGATCTCAGACGCCCGGAAAGCGTCTACTGTTGGGTAGTCACGCCGGGATATGCCCGCAGTAGCAGCATCCATCACAAACAAGGACACACCGTCCTCGTCTCGCTGCTCACCAGAGGTGCGCGCGCTGACGACCAAGAAGTCCGCTTGTGGGCCATTCAGCACAACCGCCTTATAACCGTTCAATACATAACCGTCGCCATCAGCGGTGGCTGTGGTGGTGATATCTGCAATGTTGAAACGTGCTTGGGGTTCTACAAACGCCAACGCAGCGTGTTTAGAACCGTCGATGATGCCGGGTAAGTATTGGCTCTTTTGTTCCTCGCTGCCGCCGTGCTTAATCACACCACCAGCCAAAATTACCGTCGCTAAGAACGGTTCGATCAATAACCCGCGGCCAAATTGTTCAGACATCAGGGCTGTTTCAATGGCACCACCGCCAAAGCCGCCGTCGGCTTCGCTGAAAGGCACACCTAACCAGCCAAGTTCAGCAAAGGTTTGCCAATTTTCGGCGCTGAAGCCTTGTTCGGTACTTGCGTTTTTTTGCCGAGCCTCAAATCCATAGTCGTTTTGCATAAAACGCGAAACGCTCTCTTGTAATAGGGTTTGTTCTTCTGTGAAGGAAAAGTCCATCAACCTACCTCTTTAACCAACATATGAGTTTAACTGCACGGTCGCCCTTGCTATTGATCGTGCTCCTGGGCCAACACGTCGCGAGGGTCTAATGCTAATTCCGTCGCGACATTAGGGGACAGCATTCGACGCATAACCATGGTCATGTCCATATCCCCCGAAGATCGACGTGGGTCGATCGGCCCTTCATTGTCGGACAGCGCGCCGTCAACGAAGGGCAACGCATAATACCCGAATGCAGCGATTTGTAACTCGCTTAATTTGCTCCAAAGGGATTGCGCGCGCAATCGCACAGCTGTCGGCGGCAGATCGTTCGAGGATTTCGCGCCATTCGACTGAACAATGCGTTGCTCCATAGCCTTTAGGCCCAGTATCTCTACCGCCAAGGCATCGCAGTCTCGCACCAGACCCTGTTCTACATTGTCCTCGTTTTGTAACTGAGCCTTGAGTCGCTGTACCTGATCAGTTAACGCGCCGCTGTCGGCCAAAGAAGTCAGGTCAGACTCTGCCAAGCCGGATAACCGCCGACGCAACATCTCGGTGCTTAAGGACAAAGTCCCCCACGCCGGTAAAACGGCATCTTGCATCTGAATTTCAGCCATCGGCTGACCTGTTGCCAGCGCGGCTTTCGGGGTACGACTGACACCGCCTTGGTCGAGGGGCAATAGAAAGACACCTATCTCTTTTTCGTCTAAGCGCCCAATACCCAGCATCCAAAGCGCTTGCATGCCCTCCACTACTCTGGTTTTGGTACCAGTCACATACATCTTGCCGGGGTCTGATTGATGTCGTCGGATACGGGTGGTCAACGCAAAGTCATCTAGCATTTTGCCCGGCTCTGCCCAACCCAAACACCAGCTTGCTTCAAATCGAGCAATCTTTGGCAGCAGTGCTTGTTGTTGTGAATTACCGAATTCCATGAGCAGCGGCCCCACATAGGCTGTGGCAAAGGTAAGCACTGACGGCGTTTGATGCCGAATACAGGCGCTAAACCAGATATGCAATTGCGCTGCTGACCAGTTACAACCACCGAATTGTGCAGGCCAGTGGGGAACCGCCCAACCTGCCGCAACTAGAGCTTGGTACCAATGCCGACGCAACGCTTGGGTGTCGTCGTCGTTCAGCCACGCACGCAGGCGCCGCTGAGGGTCGGCTCTATCCAACCAATGCTCGGTGATAAAACCTTCTACTTGATCGGCAAATGCTTGTTCTGACTCAGAAAACTCAGATCGCATGATTTGTTCTAAGATTGGCTACAAAAACTCAACAGATATTTCTGTTTGTTGAGTGACGATCATAGAAAAATTATCCGGACATAGGCACCATAACGTGCTTATTTGTTGACACACTCTGGGGGGATACGTGAGTTACAGCACTATTTTGTACGATGTCGAAGACGGTATTTTAACCATTACCCTAAATAGGCCCGAAGCGCTCAATGCCTTTAACACACCGATGCTCGAAGAGCTGCTAGATGCCTGTGATCGTGCGGACGCTGATGATGAGATAAAGGCCATCATTGTGACTGGCGCCGGGCGCGCATTCTGCGCTGGAGCAGATTTGTCCAGCGGCGGCAATACGTTTAATAGCGACGCCCGATCTGACCGCAGCAGCGGTATCAATCCAGACGGCGGTGGTCGCTTGACCTTGCGGCTGTACGAACTCAATAAACCAATCATTGCTGCCATTAACGGTCCCGCTGTTGGTGTGGGTGTCACAATGACGTTAGCTATGGACATACGTCTTGCGTCAACCCAAGCAAAATTTGGTTTTGTTTTTGCCCGACGCGGTATCGTGCCAGAGGCCTGCTCCAGCTACTTCTTGCCCCGCGCAGTGGGCATCAGCAAAGCGCTAGAGTGGTGTTACTCGGGCAAGGTCTTCCCCGCCCAAGAAGCCATGGACGGCGGACTGCTGCGGAGCCTGCACGAACCTGATGATTTGCTGATACAGGCCCGGGAAATTGCCGCAGAAATTCGTGACAACACGGCCCCTGTTTCGGTAGCACTGCTGCGCCACATGATGTGGAAAATGCTTGGCGCGGATCACCCCATGGAGGCACACAAGATTGACTCTCGCGGTATCTATTACCGCGGTCGCTCAGCCGACTCTAAAGAAGGCGTTGAATCATTTTTAGAAAAGCGTGACGCCAACTACCCGTGCCAGGTATCTAACGACATGCCAGAGTTCTTCCCGTGGTGGGATGAACGCAAGTTTTCATAACTTTTCTTAACCTTTCTTACCCTTTCTTACCCTTTCTTACCCTTTCTTACCCTTTCTTAACTAGGACACCCAAAAGAGAGAAATTTATGGCCACTCCAGAAATTCCACAAAAAGCCCCCATGCCCGTCGATATCGAAGAAGGACGCAAATACTTTTGGTGCTCTTGTGGCAAGAGCAAGCGCCAGCCGTTTTGCGATGGTTCCCATGAGGGCACCGATTTTTTGCCAATGAGCTACACCGCAGAGAAGACGCGCACCTTGTATTTTTGCGCCTGCAAACACACCAAGGGCGCGCCACTTTGCGACGGCAGTCATAACGCACTGGATTGAGACCGTGCTCGCCAAGTTCTTCAGTTCTGAGCAGCGCACCGCACAGCGATACATAGAACAGCTCAGCCAGAGTGATGCCGATCAGCGACTGACGCTATTGGCGCAGATGCGCCAAGCCCAAGACTCCGGGGAATTGCAGCCAGTGCCTGCACCACTAAAGCAATTCCTTAATGAACAGTTGGCTGCTGAAGACAACATAGAGGTTAAAGTTGCTTTAGTCGCCTGGATTGATGATCTAGGCGCCTTAGCCTCGTTGTTAACAAGCGACCTTACCGTACACGCTGCGGCAAAACGTATTGTTGAACTTGACCCCAAAAACTCAGACCTCATTAACGACCCAAGAGTCATTAACGAACGCATTGCCAGCGCCAGCCCTAACCAAGTGCATGCACTGGTGGATCTTGCGAAGACTCCCGAACAATTAGCAACGCTAGCCATACGCGCTCACGCTCAAGACCAACCCTATGTGCTGAATCAACCAATGTTGCGCTCGGAAAAAGGGTTAATCGCACTAGAAAAGTGTTCGCGCGGTCACAATAAAGCCTGTCACAAACACGCCCGGGAGCGTCTAGACGCCATCAAAACGGCTCGGCGTGCTCAAGAGCAGGCGCTGGAAAGGCTTCGAGAGCTCGACCGGACCATTGCTAAAACCCTAGCCAAACACGCCGAAGAACGCGCAGATTTAGCTACGTTGGTGCAACACAAAACACGACTCAAATTGCTGAGCGACAATCGTCAACTCGCCATGGAGGCTCTGCAAAAGGCATCGCATGCGCTGCAACAACTTGATGTTGATACCCCACCGACCAATACCCCAGAAAACCCTTTGGCAAGCATGGATCTGAGTACGCCTAGCTCAGCAAACGACCCTTATCAGTTGGTAATAAGCAAGCTCGATCAGTTCTTTGGCAAACCAGAGGACATGTCCACTGATCCGAACTCCGCAACGGAGGTTCTGCAAAAGATCCACGGGCAATGGCTTGGAATTAACGTTGACTATGTCGCAAGCGACGAACAACAACGTACATTCCAGCGCTTATCTGGGCAGCTAGAGCAATACGCAAAAAAACTTCTAGAGCTTTCTGAATCAGAAGTAGACATTAGCTTGGTCGCCAACGCCCTCACGAGTGAGGAAATCGCTCAGGCACCGGTATCGCTCATCCAACAGCGTCAAAGGTGGCTAAAAAGTACCAGCAAGATCATAAACAAGCTGGCTTGGCCACAGCACCTACCGGAGCCGCAACAACTCACCGCGGCAAAACAAACCCTGCTCCGACTACAAACCGAGGTCACCCAATTATTGGAGCAACAGAGCAAGTCACGCGCGTTGATTAAAGACAACGTTCAAAGCGCTAAAGATGCTCTAGCACAGGGCCAGCTTAAACAAGGCACCCAACATCTGGCTCAAGCCCGCAAACTGCAAAAGCTTGGCTATCGCGAGCGCGACAAAGAAATTACCCAACTCAGCGCCGAGTTAGGCGAGATGAACGACTGGCGGAACTTTGCCACAGAACCAAAACGTCAGGAACTACTAACAAAACTGCAAGCTATCGTAGACACGCCATTAGCACCCACCGACCAAGCTGACCGACTCAAACAGCTGCGCCAGTCCTGGAACGATCTCGGGCGCTTACGACGCAACGAACAAAGTTTACAAAGACACTTTGACGATCTGGCAGACCAAGCTTTCGCCCCCTGCAAGGCACACTTTTCGGATCAAGCGGCACAGCGCACAGCGAACCTGCAACAGCGCCGGCAACTGTGCGCACAGCTGGGTGAGTTCCTGGCCCAAGCCGACTGGCAGCAAACTGAACTGAAAAAACTTGAAAGCATTTCTCGACAAGCTCGTGCTGAGTGGCAAAGCCACTATCCCTGCGATCATCGAAAACTGAAGCCTGTCGAAAAACAGTTCGAAGCCTTGCAAGAGCAACTGCACGACCACATTCGTCAGAGCAAAAATCAAAACTTGGAACTCAAGCAACAACTGGTTACCCAAGCCCAAGCGCTTGCAGAGTTGGAATCTGACAACGAAGCCACCGACCAGGCAAAACTACTGCAACAACGTTGGCAGCAAATCGGTCCTGCACCAAGAAAAGAAGATCAACGCGCTTGGCAGGCATTTCGTAGCGCCTGCGATCAGGTCTTTAATCGTCGCGCCAAAGCTTATCGGGCAGTCAAGGCCGCTTTGGCGGCGCAATTGGCGGCTGTGAACAGCGCGTTAGATGAGCTGGAACAGCGCAGCGAGGCCGACGATCTGGGCGAGTTACGCCAACGTTTTCAAGCCATCGAAGAGCAGGCTGCGGTATGTAAGATCGATGCCAAAACCCGTAAACGTATAAACGCCGCCGAACAGCTGATTAAGGACCGTGCTAAAGCCCAGCGACGAGCCCAACAAGCCCAACGCCTGGAGCAATGGCAAAACTGGGATATTCAAGTCAGCGAGGCTGAGCAAACGAACAGCGCCATCGAGGCTCCTCATGCAGTTTTTTCTCAGCGCTGCACGGGGCAACCACAAACCGAGGACTTACATCGGCTCACTTTAGAAGCAGAAATTGCTGCGGGTCTCCCCAGCCCGGAAGCTGATCAACAACAACGCATGGCGCTACAGATTGAACTCATCAACCAAGGGCTGAGCAATATGCGGTTGGTTGACAGTCAACAACTGATCGAGCGCTGGTGCGCCAGTGGGCCAAAGAGCCCCGCCGACGAACCTTTGCGTGTGCGCTTCTTTACCGCACTAGCGCAACGGCCACGTGCCTAACGACGCCATAGGCCTACTGCACAGGATCAAACCCGGGCAACGTAATACAGATCCTAGCGCCCCCCAGATCGCTGTCGCTAATGGTTAGCTCTCCTTGATAAAGATCTACCAACTCCGCTGTAACCGACAAGCCAATGCCCTGACCCGGTGCTTGGTTGTCCGCTCGCTGGCCACGCTGCACCACCTGCTGGCGGTCATCAACCGCAATCCCAGCACCGTCGTCCTCTATAGTGACACGCAACTTGGCTTGTGCAGATTGCGGCAGATCCTCGGCGGCGAGCTCCACAATGACGCGACCACGGCAAAATTTGCAGGCGTTTTCTAGCACGTTGCCAAAAATTTCCATTAGATCGCTGGCATGACCGCGCAGCGGCCCGGTCGCATTGAAACGGGTTTGGATGTGCACATTGGGATAAGCCGTGCGCAGTGCGCTGACCAGTCGCATCAGCAGCTCTTCTGCTGCTGTTCGTTGCCCCAGAGCGGCAGGTGCAGCCAGTGTCGCTTTATTTAATTGTCCTCGAATCACATCTTGCATCCGTGAAACCTGATCTTGCAGCAACGTTGACGATGGCTGTGGCTCTTTCAAAGCGTTACTGATCACAGACAACGGTGTCTTCAAGCTGTGGGCCAAGTTGTCTAAAGCTTGGCGATAACGCCGGCGCTGATTTTGCTCTTGGGTCACAAAGTGCTGCAAATGCGCTGCTAGGTCTTGCAGCTCACTCGGATAACCTTCGCTGAGTTGGTCCCGTTGACCTCGCTCTAGATCGACAACTTCTCTTTGCATGCGTAGAAGGGGAATTAACCCCCAACGCAGGGCCAAAAATTGCACAAGTACAAATACCAGCGCAACACCGCCCAAACCCAATCCCAAGTTCTGACGAAACGCATCAATGGCTGCTCGATAAGGGGCCTGATCGGTTATAGCGGTAAATATGACACGCTCGTCTTGCAAACCCTCCCAAGTCACAGAGTGGCTAAGACTGAATCGCGGCACCCCTTGTTTAGATTGTTGGAATACGAAGTCACCTGGAATCAAGGCCCTATCATTGATGCGGGAAACTTCTGTTAACGCGGCTGAACGTGAACGCCAAAGTATGTCACCCCGCGCATTGCTCACAAGGGCATACAACCCAGAATCAGGTTGCCCTAACCGCGGCTCAGCAAAACCTTCGTTGAATCTAAGCTGCTGACCTTCTTCGCTGGCAGCGCCCATTAAAGAATAGACCACCAATTGCAGCTGTTGCTGTGCACCTTCGGTGACACTCTGACTGAATGTACGGTCCAACAGTAGCCCCGTCGCCGTGAGGAAAATCACCAACACCGCACTGCTTGTCAGCATCAAGCGACGCTGAATAGAGTCAGGCATCTGCCACGCTAGGGCGTTGTATTGCGCTGATCACATACCCTTGACCGCGCACCGTGCGGATCAACTTCAGTGGCTCTGTTTTTTTACGCAACCGGCCAACAAAAACCTCGATGACATTGCTGTCGCGGTCAAAATCTTGAGCGTATAGATGATCGGTAAGCTCATTCTTCGACACAATGCGGTCTTTATTGAGCATAAGGTATTCAAGTACCCGATACTCAAAAGCTGTCAGCTCTAACGGCTGCTCGTTCAGGGTCACTTGCTGCCGACTGGTATCCAGCGAGAGCGGCCCAATCGCCAGCACCGGTGAAGCAAATCCAGCTGAGCGGCGTATTAGAGCGTTCAACCGCGCCAGCAATTCAGGCATTTCAAAGGGCTTAGCCAGATAGTCATCCGCACCAGCCTCAAGACCGTTGACCTTATCTTGCCAATGACCGCGTGCAGTAAGCACTAGAATAGGAAAAGTTTTATGTTGACGACGCAAACGCCCAATCAACTCCAAACCGTCGATCTTCGGCAATCCAAGGTCGATAACTGCGGCCGCAAATTCAAACTCGCAGCCTAAGTATTCACCCTCAGCGCCATCGGCAGCGGCATCCACGATATAGCCCGAACGGCTTAGCTGTTGGCACAGCTGTTGCCGCAACGCCGAGTCATCTTCAACAACCAATATACGCACGAGCACTACCGCCTGCGCACTCTGCCCTGCGCATCAACGACTACGGTAATGACTCGTTCACCATCAACCAACAAACGAATTTGATGAATCTGCGCGCCTTGGTTGCCGCTGTTAAAAGACTTAGAGGACAGCACACGCCCACCTGTATTTTCTCGGGCTATGGCCATGGCTTGACGCAACGACACACCGGCGGCTTGTTTTGATCGCGACGACCCCAACAGTCCATTAGCAATCGCCGAGCGTTCCGCCTTAGGTTTTGGAGGTTGGCTGGGCCGCTCCTGAGCGTGGGTCAAACCACACAGAGCGGTGAGCAACAGCAGGCTTTGGAATGTGCGCAGAGGTTGGTTCATGACGCCAATATACCCCACGGTTCAGACGAAGTGCACGAGCACTGGCGAAGGGGCTAATTCGTGAATGGAAAAAAAAGCAGATGCGCACATTGGGGAGGGGGAGCAAGAAGAATGTTGTGCGCATCTGCTTAGAAGGCTATTTGAACCAATTAATTGCATCGAAAGAGCTAAATTCCGACGAAAGGTCGAAATCCGGGGCTGTACGGATGATTAACGAGCTATGCCGGTCTGACTCGCACTTTGACCCGAAGCGTCTCGCCCGGATGCTCGTCCAGTAACGCTTGGTATCTCTTACCACCGTATTCATAGGTCACGTCGTAACCGCTGAGTTGTTGCTCTTCACGGCGGTCATAAAAAACCTCACAAACTTCCTCTTGACGGTAGCGCACCTCGTTTCTGTGACGGTGATTATGCCGAGCGATGTCGTTACCAATTGAGTAGCCAAGCAGACCGCCCACCACTGCACCTACTTGCTTGTTTGGACGTTTGGCACCGACGGCGTTTCCAAGCGCACCACCTATCAGCGCGCCAACTATTTTCGGGGTGGATGACTTATGCCCGCGATCCGAATACGCCACCCGTTCAGGCCTGCATTCTTCTCTGGGTTCTGAGTAGGTGACCGTCTCATAGCGGGGCGAAACTGCTATAACGTCTGCCTCAGCGTAACCACTGTCCGCCCAAACAGCTGGCACTGACAGCATCAAACTCAAGAGCCCTGTAGCCGCAAATCTGCGTTTCACGGTCCTGACTGATCGGTCGTAAATGGGTGAGGTCATAACAATCTCCTTTTGCAATTCAATGCCATTTGTCGCTCTTTGCTGGCCAGTCTTCGGCCATGTGCGAGTAGGAGATTACCTAGGCTTTTCTGAACCTAAGCTGAATATCTAACGATTCTTGGTTAAAGCGCGGATGTGGGCGATACCGTGTTCTGGAGTTAACGCAACGCCTATACCCGATGCCACGATGGGCCGCTGCCACTGCCACTGAGTCAGACGTTGGTAGTGCTGAATAAACCGTTGGAGCCGGGTGTCGTTCATGCGCTGCGCGCTTGGCAGGGCTAATTCTTGTTGCCGCCGCCATTGCAAAACTTGCACAAACTCAGGAGGCTGCAACAACACCCAATCATCAATCAAGGACCACAACGGCAAATAGTTTTGCTGAATTTGCTCGTTGCTCCAGCGCCGCCAAATGCCGTGGGTGTCTTCACTACGTTCTAGTTCGTTAACAGGTTGTTCAAGTAGCGCCGCCGGCTGGGGCTGAACCCCTAAACACCAACCCTCAATCACTAACAGCTCGGCTGTGGCCTCGATATCAGCCACACGATCATCCAGACCTTTATTAAATTGTGGCAGCTGCAGTTTCACCGAGCCTGTGCTCGAGGACATCTGCTTTAGCACCTGCCCCATGCGTTGACTGTCGTGAGTACCAGGCACACCTCGGGTGACCAACAGCGGGTGCACCCTACGACCCAACTCCACGCGATCCTGCCTAGACAAATAAAAGTCGTCCAAGGAGACACACACAGCAGCTAGGCCCAGATCATTGAGTTGCTGCACCAGAATTTTTGCAAGCGTGGACTTCCCCGAACCTTGGCTGCCGGTGATGGCGACAACACGACTCTGCTGCGCCAACAGCACAGGCGCCAGAGCCTGGGCGAGCATCGACCACTGCCAAAACGGCTCTTGAGTATCTGCATCCTGTATCCGCACAGGCCGGTCAAGAGAGGCGCCGAGTACAGCGTCCAGTGTCGTTGCAAGTTGGCTTGGATCCATGTGACTCAGTGGTTCGTAAAGCCCCAGTCTATCCCATCAGCACATAGCGCTTGGACAAAACTGATGCAAAATACTTAGCAGAGGCCCAGTCGCTTCAACACATTTCAAACACGGTCTGTTTCTTTACACTAGCCGCCCTGTTATCACCAAACGTTCTTGACCATGGCAAAAGGAATCCTCGTGAACTCAAATCTGCTTAATCTGCACCGCAGCATGATCCTCGGTGGCAGCCTACTGCTGACATTCGCGGGCTGCCAAAACATCACACCCCAGCCAACTGCGAGCACGCCCGCCGCAGAAACCGTCACTGTGCGAAAGAGTCCTAACGATCATAGGGACTATAGGTACCTGGTGTTGCAGAACAAACTGAAGGTGCTGCTGGTATCCGACACCAAGGCAGATCAAGCCGCCGCAGCGTTGTCTGTGTATCGAGGCAGTTTTCATGAACCACAGGACCGACCAGGACTGGCGCACTTTTTAGAACACATGCTGTTTATCGGTACAGGCAAGTACCCTGAAGTGGACAGCTTTCAGCAATACATCACCGCCAACGGCGGCTCCTCGAACGCCTATACCGCTCAGGACCACACCAATTACTTCTTCGGTATTCAGAATTCCGCCTTCAACGAGGGTCTGGATCGATTTGGCCACTTCTTTATCGACCCCTTGCTGTCTCCGGAGTACGTAGAACGCGAGAAAAACGCTGTGCACTCTGAATACCAGATGCAGATTAAGGACGACGGCTGGCGCGGCTACATGGTCAGCAAGTTAGCTTTAAACCCCGAACACCCCGGCTCACGTTTCACGATCGGTTCTTTAAAGACCCTCAAAGGCGACGTCAAAGCCGACCTGATGGACTTTTTTGCTGAACACTATTCTGCAGATCAGATGGGCTTGGTGGTCCTAGCCAACCAAAGTCTGGACGAGTTAGAGGCTCTGGTTACGCCCCTCTTCAACCAAATACCCAACAACAACATCGGCCCGAGTTACCCAACCACTCAGGCCTTCACTGATCTGCAACTGCCGGCTGTGCTGACCTCCCGGTCGCTAAAAGACACGTATCAACTGGCCTTTAACTTTCCCGTTCCTAGTACCTTGGACGTTTATCGCAACAAACCCGAAAGTTATCTGAGCAATCTAATTGGGCACGAGGGCGAAGGCAGCCTTCACCACTTTCTTAACGAGAAAGGCTGGATCGAAAGTTTAGGCTCCGGCAGCCAGGACTTTGATCGCAATACCAGCTTGATGATTGTCAACATTGAGCTTACCGAAGCTGGCCGCGCCCACGTTGCGGAAATAACCGACCTGCTGTTCCAGTATTTCGAGATGTTGCGCGACCAACCGCCCCAAGATTGGCTGTATCAAGAGCAAGCTAAAGTCGCAGAACTTGGCTTTCGCTTTCAAGAGCAAGGCTCGACGGTTGGCTTTGTTTATCAAATGGCGCCGAGGTTGGACCAGTTTCCTGCAGAAGATTTGTTGGTCGCCCCATACCTTATGGAGGTTTTTGACCCGGCACTTATCGAACAGTTCCTGGGTTACTTAACACCCAACAATGTGCTGTTAGAAATCACCGCCCCAGACGCTTTAACAAAGCAAATGGAACCCTGGTTCCAGGTGCCCTACAGCCTGGTTAAAGGACCATTGCCAAGAAAAACCGTATCTGATGCTCCGTTGCGGCTGCCTACGGCCAATCCATATTTACCCGAGAAGCTGGATTTAGTCGCCGCCGATACCCAGACCATGGAGCGGGTGATCGACAAACCAGAACTAACCCTATGGATGGACACCGACGTGGACTTTGGTACGCCCAGGGCAAATATGACGCTGAGCCTGTTGGTGGAAGACGGTTTTATTGATGCCGCCGACCGTGCCCAAGCGCAACTTTACCGGCGCTTGGTTAACGATGCCTTGAGCGCGACCATCTACCCCGCCTATCTCGCTGGACTAGGTTATTCGATCGGTGTGGGCGACAGCGGTTTTTCGGTTTCGGTCAATGGCTACCAAGACAAGCAAATGGCGTTACTGGCCACAGTCACCGAACAATTGTTTCGGGCTGACATCAGCGCTGAACGTTTTGCAACATTGAAAAGCAGTCTCATCAAAGACTGGCGCAATAGTTTAAAAGACAAACCCTATACTCAAGCGATAGGTGCTTTAAGCGACTTAATGGTATCCAACAGTTGGCCCGCTACCACGCTAGCTGATACTCTGGAGCCCGTCACTAGAAACGATCTTTTGCAATGGCGCAGCCAGCGTCTTGAACGTGTTGGTGTGATTGCTGCCCTGCACGGCAACGTCACCTCAGCAGACGCCGAACAACTCGCTGAGTTTGTGACGGATACCATAAAACCACAGGCGGTGGCGCGAACTCGTGCGCAAGTTGCCGAACTGGAGAAGGCATTAAGCTTAGATATTGCTGTAGATCATAACGACTCGACGTTATTGATTTATGTACAAGACAGCGATGATAGTTTTGCTAGCCGGGCTAAGAGCGATCTTGCAGGCCAACTGCTGCGCTCTGCCTATTTCTCTAGCTTACGCACTGAACAACAGCTGGGTTATGTGGTAAGCGCAGGGCCGCGCCGGCTGCAAAAGCGTGGCGGTAATATCTTTTTGGTGCAGTCGCCGGTTGCCAGCGCGCTGGCGGTAGAAGCCGCCACTGCAGAGTTCATGCAACGGTACATTGACGCCTGGCCAGCCTTGAGCGACGCGGAGTTCAATCAACAAAAAAGCGGGTTGATCAATCGCCTCACAGAATCAGACAAGAATCTTGGCGAGCGCACGCAACGTTATTGGCAAGACATCTACGATGACCATTACACCTTGGACAGTCGCGAGCAGATCGCAGCAGAGGTCGGTCGTCTTACCAAGGCTGACATGCGGGCGTTTTTCGAGGACTTACAGCAGCGCCTTGAACAGCGCAGCGTGCTGATTTACAGCAAGGGTAAGTTTGACGACATTCCAGCGACCGGCAAATTGCTGACCACCGCGACCGCACTGAAGTGAGTAGCAATACCGCGCATAGATTTAACTTACAGACGCAATATCTAGCCGAAACGGCGGCAGCGACTCGATCAAGGCACGGCCATAACGCTGGGTAACAATACGCTTATCCAGCATGGTCACCGTACCATAATCACGTTCGTGCCGAATTAGCCGGCCACAGGCCTGCACAAGCTTAAGTGCCGCATCTGGTACCGATATTTCGTAAAAGGCATTCCGGCCCTGGGCCTCAGCCCATTCAGCAATGGCTTGGTCAATGGGGTCATCAGGTACCGCGAAAGGCAGTTTGACGATGACAACATGGCGACAGTAGTCCCCTGGCAAATCCAGACCTTCAGAGAAACTTGCCACACCCACCAAATGCGACGCCTCGCCCTCGTCGATGCGTCTGCGGTGCTCGGCAATCAACGCTTGCTTGCTGCCATCGCCCTGTACCAATAAGCCTTCAGCAAGGTCCTCGGGAAGGGCTTTAACCACCGCATTGAGCTGCCGCCATGAGGTGAATAGCACCAATGCAGAACGCTCGCGACTCAAGAGATCTGGCAACAAGCGCGTGACTTCGTCGCTGTGCGCATCAAAGTCTCTGGGGTCAGACTGCATCGACGGCACATGAAATGTCGCAATCTCTGGGTAGTTAAACGGACTGGCGATGCTGGTTGCTGGGGTATCTGGCGGCAGCCCCGAGCGCTCCAAAAACCGCTGAAAGCTACCCAAAGCAGTAAGCGTTGCCGAGGTACATACGCAGCCATAGCAACGTTGCCAGAGCACTTCGCTGAGAATATGCCCAGGCTCGATAGGCGCGCTGACCATTTCAACATCGTATTGATTACGGTTGATCCAACGCGCACAACGGTGACCTTGCTCTACACCTTGGGCGTAGTCTTGCAGCAAGTTCAAAGTGGCCAGAGCCCGACCTTGTAATTGACCAACCGGCAACAGCCAATCCTCGGCTTCAAACGCTTTTTCCCAATCTTGATTACCCGCCACCGCATCACTGAGCAGTTCATGAAAGCGTTCGATGCCGTCACATAGCCTTTGCATACCCGGCAGCGCCGCTGTGCAAAGTTCGGCAATTGAGACAGGCACATCACCCAGAGGAAAACGATATAGCTCGCGCTCTTCGTCACGGGGTTCAAAGGGCAGTATCGATAATGCCTGGGATAAGTCGGTGAAAATATCACCCAACGCCGTCGTCTCGGAGGCAACATTAGTACTCAACCCCACTAAATTCGCCGGACGTGCAAATCGCTGGGTAGCCGTACCTAAAACGTTGTTGATGTTGTCAAACCATTGCAGTGTGCCCTGAATTCGCGCAGAACTGGCAAAGTGATTTTGTGTCTTATCTGCCAGGTGATGCGCTTCATCAAACACGTAAATACAGTCTTCTGGCGCAGGCAGTACCGCACCGCCGCCCAAAGCTAAGTCCGCCAACACCAAGTCATGATTGGCGACAATAACATCCGCGCCCTCGAGGTTATTACGCGCACGGAAAAACGCGCATTGCTTGAAAAAAGAACAGCGGTTGTTACTGCAACCGCGATGATCCGTAGTGACCCCAGTCCAGGCACTGTCAGGCAGCGGCTCTACCCAACTGTCCAGCTCGCCATCCCAACTGCCCTGAGAATATCGGTTGAGCATCTCTTGATACAACACCGAGAAGTCTTCGTTGCTGACATCAAAGATCGGTATCTCCTGCTGATCTTGATACTTCAGGTGATCGTCCAAACGCTTCAAACACATATAACGCCCGCGACCCTTGGCAAGACTGACACTGAACGCTAATCCGGCTCGCTGTTTCAGATCCGGTAGATCTTGCAGCACCACTTGCTCTTGCAGCGCGACAGTGGCGGTACTGACTATGACGGTTTTGCCAATGGTGCTGGCCAGAGGAATAGCCGCCAAACAGTAAGCTGCGGTTTTACCGGTACCGGTGCCTGCTTCAACCACGCAGACCCGCGACTCGGCTTGACCCAGCGTGCGAGCAATCTGCGCGATCATTTCCCGCTGACCACGACGCGGTTTGAAATCTCGCGCACTAAGCCAAGTTCGATAGGCGCCCTGAATAGCGTCTTTTATCTGCTCTGTGAGTAAGTCCTGGCTCATGAATGCAACTGTGCGGCAAAGCGTTGGGCAAGCCAAGGGTTGCTACGACCAATACGGCTTAGATTGTTATTCGACATAGGCCCGGTGAACTGTGAATCCATTGAGCAGGTTCACGCTTTCTGCGACAGTTCAACTATGAACAAACTTACCTTTTTAGCCATCCTCGCTGCCTTGGCCGGCGCCTTAACCGCGGCCAATGCGGACCCACGCCTGACCACACCACCCGGTTTTGCCATTCAAACCCTACCGTTTTCAGTGCCAAATGCCAGACAAATGGCGCTTACCAAGAATGGCCATCTCATTGTCGGTACGCGCAAAGCGGGCAAAGTCTACGCCGTACTGGAGCCTTTCACCGCGAATGCACGAGTCATTACGCTGCTGAAAGGACTGAATATGCCCAGCGGCATTGCGGTGCTTGGTAGCGATTTATACATCGCGGCCGTGTCTACCGTTTATAAAGTAGCTGATGTCGATCAACAACTGACCAGCAACCCACGCACAACCGTCGTCACCAATAGTCTCCCTAAGGAGCGCCAACATGGTTGGAAGTACCTTAAAGCTGGCCCAGACGGCCAGTTGTATCTACCCGTCGGAGCCCCTTGTAACATCTGTCTGTCTGATGACCCACGATTTGCCACCATGCTGCGCCTAGACCCAAACAGTGGCGAGACCGACATCATCGCTCACGGCATTCGCAACTCCGTTGGTTTCGATTGGCAACCCGGCAGCAATGATTTGTGGGTCAGCAACAACGGTCGCGACATGATGGGCGATGACATCCCTAGCGACGAGTTGAACGTAATTCCAGCGGATACCAAGAAAGCGCCACACTATGGCTACCCATTTATCCACTCAGCACCTGACGGTAGCCGCATCAAAGACCCGAAATTCGGCGATCACCCAGACGCCCAAGGTTTGGCCTTTGTCGACCCAGCCGTACGCGTACAAGCCCATGCGGCGGTTCTAGGCATGAGCTTTTATCGTGGGGAGCAATTTCCCGCACCCTTCAGCAACGCGCTGTTCGTTGCAGAACACGGTTCGTGGAATCGCAGCAAAAAAGTCGGTTATCAGGTCAGCGTTGCAACATTCGACTCTGCGGGTAAGCCCACCTATCAGCCTTTTATTACCGGTTGGCTAGAGGGCCAGAAAGCCTGGGGCAGACCCAATGATGTGCTGCCAACACCAGACGGCGGGTTACTCGTTTCAGATGACAAGGCCGGCGTTATTTACCGCGTTAGCGCAACGAAGCCCCTAGCAGCTCTCTAGCAATCACATGTCGCTGTACTTCGCTGGGGCCCTCGCCTATGCGGCGTATGCGCATTTCTCGGTACCAGCGTTCAAAGGGTAAGTCCTTGGCTACACCGAGACCGCCAAACATTTGCATGCAGCGGTCGACAACTCGGCCACCCGCTTCTGTCGCAACCAGCTTGGCCATAGCGGCTTCTTTGCGGAACCCTTCACCCTGCTGAGCCTTAGCCGCAGCCTCTAAGATAATCCACAGGGACTGCTTAATGTCGATGTCATTGTCTACCAGCATCCACTGAATAGACTGCCGCGTAGACAGGGGTGCGCCAAAGGTTTCTCGTTGAGGTACATAGTCCAGCGCCATCTCTTGAGCCTTAATAGCAACACCAATGCAACCGGCGGCGTAAGGAATGCGCTGACGTGTCAGGCGGTCGTTGGCGATGGCAAAACCTTTATTAAGTTGGCCCAGAATGTTCTCTTGGGACACCCGCAGATCTTCAAATTGCAGTTCGGTGGCGTAATGAGCCGAGCGCAGCGTATGTACGATCCGCCGGACATGAAAGCCAGGTTGATCAGTATCAACAATAAAACAGGTCACGCCATTACGGCCCTGGTCACTGTCAGTGCGCGCAAAGACCAGTCCAAAGTCGGCTTTGTCGGCGCCACTGATCCATAACTTGCCGCCGTTTATGACCCAATCATCACCATCCCGCACCGCCTTGGTTTGGATGGCACGCGCAGGGTCGGAACCACCGGACGGTTCGGACAAACCAAAGAAGCCGCGTTTTTCGCCGCGTAAGGTTGGATACAAGTACTTTTCTTTCTGGGCGTCGGTGGCCTCAAACAACTGCGCCAGTCCAGCGCCACCAAACGTGCCATAACAAGGCGCGTAGAGTCCCGCGCGGTGTTGAGACATCTCCACCGCAATAAGCGTGCGTGTTACCAGATCGATGTCTGGGCCACCGTATTCGGGTGGAATGTCCAGCCCGTAGAGCCCCATCTCCTTAGTTTTTTCCATTAACCGTAAGCGATCTGGTTCCTCCAGTTCGTCTGCGTCTGGGTCCAAATGTTGCTCTAACGGCAAGATTTCTTCGCGCACAAAACGCCGCACCATGCCAATTATCAGCTCTTGCTCAGCGGTGAGACTAAGATCCATTCGCGCTCCCTCCTGCCGGACTAAGCCTACCTAACCTAACTTGAGGGTCATGCACAGGTAAGCTGCCATGGTCCGCTTGATGCAACATAAGCAATTCTTTGTAACGGCTCAGGTAACTGGTGGTAATTTCAAAGCGCACCTGAGTCGCCTCACCCTGCTCGGTCAAACTGCGACTGATTTCGCCACGCAACCCCCCCAAACTGCGCCCCCCAGCGTAGCTGACGAAGATCACCTCACCTGCTTCATTGGCCAATTGATAAACGCCCATTTGACCGCGCACGTGACGCAATGCTTCAGCGCTCGACAACCAGGGTTTTTGCAGACGTAACGCCATTAGCCGCCTTTAAGATCAACTTCCGCTTTTTTCTTGGGCATGACGGATATTTCCATGGGCGCAAAATGCTCCATGTCTATATCAATCAAATACGGCCCCGTTGCCGCCATGGCCTCGTCCATTGCTTGTGCAAACTCATCAACACTGGCCACCCGTTGCCCAGGCACCCCCATACTGTGGGCCATCTGCGCAAAGGCCACTTTACCCAGATCTGTTTCATTGATGCGGCCAAAGCGATTTTGTTGCAGCCAACGTAACACGCCATATCCAGAGTCATTAAAGACGCAAATAATCAGCGGCACTTGATACTGAGCGCAGGTTGCCAGTTCTGTTGCGTGGAACATAAAACCGCCATCGCCATGGATCACCACCGTTTTGCGCTGACTGGCAATCGCCGCACCAACACTCATAGGAAACCCAGGGCCTATGGCACCTGACGTGGGATTAATTGATGTGCGCGGTTGCAAAATAGGAAACTGCTGGTTACCCCAGTTGTAAGCCGAAATGGTTTGATCCCGCACAAAGACGCTGTCGGCCGGCAACTTGTCGCGAATGCAATCCATGACTTGGGGCCAATCGTCACCGAGCCGCGCGCGCATCGCGCCGCGTACGCCGTCCCGGGCCTGCCAAATGCCATCATTAAACTGACTGTCATTGGCAGAGAAGCTTTGCAGGCTCGCGTTAATGCCGACTAATGCTTGCTTTGCATCAGCGACTAACCCTAGATCAGCAGTGTGGGTACGACCGATCATATTGCCGTCGATATCAATATGCACCAGTTCACCAGGCGGTGTTTGTGCGGCAAATTGCCCATCCACACCCACAGCAAATTTAGTCCCAATGGCCAGGGTAAGGTCTGCATCTAACAGCGCGTTATACATGCCTGCAGAGTTGTAGTAGTTACCGATGCACAGCGGATGGGTTTCCGGGATCACCCCACGACCATCCACCGTAGTCACCACCGGCGCATCCAAGTGTTCCGCTAACGCCAGCAATTCTTCGTGCGCACCTGCTGCTATGACACCACCGCCTGCAATGATGATGCGTTTGTGAGCTCCGGCGATTTTCTCTACCGCCTTATCCAAAGTCTCAGGATTAGGCTGAAATTGCTCCGCCTTGGGTAAGGTGACCTCAGTGGGTTGTGTTTGCGCGTATTGCAGATCGATCGGAATTTCCAACGCACCTGGCGCACCACGACCGGTAAACATATCGTTAACCACGGCATTGAAAGCGTTGCCAAGCTGGTCGACATGACGTGGACTTTCCACCCGCCGACAGACACTGGCGAGCATGGGCACCTGATTCTCTGCCTCGTGCACGTAGCTCAAACCTTTACCGTAAAACGCTGTTTCTGCTTGACCAGTAATGACTAATACCCGCGACGAGCCATATTGTGCTTCGTATAAGCCGGTGACTGTATTCGATGTCCCCGGCCCAGTAGAGGCAATCATTACGCCCAGTTTGCCGCTTGCCCTAGCATAGCCGTCCGCTGCATGGGTACCCGCTTGTTCATGCCGCACATCAATTATTTGGGTTTTGCCAAGACGATTAATGGCATCAAGCATCGGCATGTTGTGAATGCTGACAATGGCAAAAACATGCTCCACTTCCAACTGGGCTAACGCATCCGCAATTAGGTCGGCGCCAGAAAATTCACTCGTCATATCAACCTCTCCTTCACTCGGATTGTCGGCTGTCTTGCTATTGCAAGGCCTGCCACACTCGCAACGGCGTCATGGGCATGTCGATGGTTTCCACACCGCGACAAGCCATCGCATCTAATACCGCGTTGACCACCGCAGACGGTGCTGCACAGGCACCGCCTTCGCCAATACCTTTAACCCCAAGTTCGTTATTTGGATCTAACACTTCGTTAAAGTCTACTGCTACATCTGCAACCTGGTCGGCTCTAGGCATGGCATAGTCCATGAAACTGCCGCTGACAAGCTGACCGTCATCGTCGTATACGACATATTCGTAGAGCGCCTGGCCAAGCCCTTGCACCACTCCCCCATGCACTTGACCAGACGCCAACAGCGGGTTGATTACGCGACCGCAATCATCGGTAGCACAATAGTTGAGTATTTCGATGACACCCGTTTCAGGGTCAATTTCAACCTCGGCTACATGGCAACCATTTGGAAAGGTAAAGCCTTCACCACGGTTATAGCGCAAGGTCGTTTGCAAACCAGCACCGCCAAACTGCTCGCTTCGTGCCGCTGCCGCCACTTGGGACAAACTCACCGTCGCGTCGTGCTCGCTGGTAACAAACTCACCTTGTTCATACGCCACACTGTTGACCGCTACCTGCAACATCTCGCTAGCAATGTGCTTGGCTTGATCGACCACCGCATTACCGGCTTTTTGTACTGCAACGCCACCCATCTGGGAGGAGCGCGAACCTCCAGTGCCGCCACCAAAACCCACCATATCAGTGTCGCCTTGAATGATGTTAATGCGCTGGAAATCGACTTCTAAAACCTCACTCAAGATTTGCGCATAGGCCGTACGATGACCCTGGCCGTGGGAAAACGTGCCTACTACGACATCGATTTGACCGTCTTCTCGTATCGTAATGCGCGCTTCTTCCTCCACACCGCCGCCACTGGTCTCTATGTAATAGCCCAAACCGATGCCCCGTAACCGGCCTTTGGCACTGCTTTCGGCAACACGGGCCGCATAGTTTTGCCAGTCTGCCTGAGCCAATGCCATATCCATTGTTTGGGCGAATTCACCACTGCTGATGACCACGCCAGAGGGCAAGGTATAAGGCATTTCTTCGGCACTGATGAAATTTATCTTGCGCAGCGTCACCCCATCGATGCCCAGTTGCCGAGCGGCGCGCTCCATAACCCGTTCCATCACATAGCAAGCTTCTGGTCGTCCGGCACCGCGATAGGCGGCCACCGGCATAGTGTTGGTGAACACACAACGCACTGAGTGGTGTAGCTGCGGAATGCGGTAGGCAGAACCGACGATTCGTCCGCCGGCCATAGTCGGCACAAAGGGTCCAACCGCTGTGCAATAGGCGCCCAAGTTGGCCGTTGTTTCAACCCGCAGCGCAGTAAGCTTGCCTGTCGCATCAAAGCCTGCGGTTGCAGTCGTTAGGTTGTCGCGACCATGGGCGTCGGCAATGAACATTTCGCTGCGATCCCCTAGGTAGCGCACCGGGCAATTGAGTTGATCCGCCGCAAACAGCACTAAGCAGGCCTCTGCAGACACCTCGCCGCGAATACCGAAACCGCCACCAGTATCTGGTGAGATCACCCGTATGTCTTTGTCACCACGTAACGACGGCAAGTCCGCGTGTTTAAACACACTGCGCAACACCGCCTTTTGCGCCACCGCACCCTGGCTTGGGTTATACAGGGTTAGGCCCTGATCGGTAGGTTGGGCGACACTAGCGCGGGGTTCCAACGGGCTGGGGGCGACACGATTGTTCACCAGTTCCACAACAACCTGATGAGCGCTGGCGACCAAAGTTTCCTCTACTGCACTGGCTTCACCAAGTTGATAGTGGACGCATAGATTATTCGGATGGGCAGCATGCAAAGGCTGGGTGTCAGGGTCTAACGCCAACTCAGGCTGACTGCACGCTGGCAGTTCATCCACACTCAGGGCTATGGCTTCAACTGCATCTTGAGCTTGGTCGCGGGTCTCTGCCACAACCGCCGCAATGGGCTGACCTACATACAACACATTGTCTTCAGCCAAAATCGGTCGTCGCGGAATGAACGCAGGCTCGCCGTTGGCATCTTTAAGCTGCGCCCGGCACGGTAACGGTCCTAACTGCGTGATGTCTTGGGCTGTATACACTCCGTGCACACCTGGCGTGGCGAGCACGTTACTGACATCTAACTCGGTAATGCGTCCGTGAGCATAGGGTGATCGCAATATACGCATATGCAGTTGGTTAGGCAGTTGGATGTCGTCAGTAAATTGACCGTTACCCGTAATTAGTCGCGGGTCTTCTGTGCGCGGTACACTTTGTCCAATGCCAAATTTCATAACAAAAATTAATTTTGTAGGTCGTTGACAACAGGATTGCGCAGGGTGCCAATTGGTTTCACATCGACTTCAATGACATCACCTTGGTCCATAAACACCGGCGGCTTACGTGCAGCCCCGACACCGCCAGGCGTCCCAGTCACGATCACATCGCCTGGCTCGAGTTCGATAAAGGTCGAGCAAAACGCTATCAACTCATCAAAACCATGCACCAGCAAGTCTGCTGTCGCATTCTGCATAACCTCACCATTCAAACGTGTGGTTATTTCCATCTGGGATAACTCGCCTATCGCTTCCTTGGTCATCATCCACGGGCCAAACCCGCCTGTGTTAGCAAAGTTCTTTCCGGGGGTAAATTGGCTGGTTTGGCGCTGGTACTCACGCACGCTGCCATCGTTGTAGATACCAAATCCGACCACGTGCTCCATGGCGTCCTTGCGCGCAATGCGCCGGCCACCGCGGCCTATGATCATGGCTATTTCGCCTTCAAAGTCTAAGCTTGCTGACTCCCGAGGCCGCACCATCGGTTCACCGTGGCCCATTTGCGCCGCTGCAAAACGCACAAAAACCGTGGGCACCCCTTCGCCACCGCGACCGGTTTCTTCTTGGTGGGCCTTGTAGTTGAGACCGACGCAGAGTATTTTTTTCGGGTCCGTAATGGTTGGCGCGAAATGCAAACCGTCTAAAGCTACATCTGCCTGGTCGCCGCATTGCGCAACCAATCGCTCAAGCGCTTGAGCCGCTATTGCTTCGCGCAGGGTGGCGTACTCACTGCGCATACCAACGTCCACCACGCCCTCAGCACCGTCTTGTGTTTGCACCACATACCCAAAGCTCGCCTGGGTATAAGTCGGCCCCGAACTTACATCCGGTGACGAACGATAAAACGACAACCAGCGCATACTCCCCCCTTATAAACGCTTTCTAATTAAACATGATTACGCTGCGCGCAATTTCTCCCGTGTTTAGCGCATCCATGCCTTCATTGATGTCCTCAAGGGCTATGCGGCGAGAGATAAGATCGTCCAAATGCAATCGACCCTGCAGATAAAAATCGACAAACCGCGGCATGTCTACGCGGAAACGGTTAGAACCCATCATGGAACCTTGGATTTTTTTCTCGCGCAGGAAGTCAACGCCATGTAAAGACACCATTTGACCCGGCGGAATCATGCCAATAACCGTCGCAGTGCCGCCCATACGCAACATTTGGAACGCCTGTTCTGCAGTGGCCTTGAGGCCAATCGCTTCAAACGAATAATGCACGCCGCCACCGGTCATTTCGATCACTTCGGCAACCGCATCCCCGCTGCTGGCGTCAACCACGTCAGTTGCACCAAATTTACGGGCTAAGTCCAGCTTAGACGCCACCATGTCCACCGCTATGATGCGCGACGCCCCAGCAATGGCAGCGCCGTTAATGGCTGATAAGCCAATACCGCCACAACCGATCACCGCTACAGTAGAACCAGCCTCTACCCGGGCGGTATGAATCACTGCTCCCACGCCGGTGGTTACACCACACCCAATCAATGCCGCTTGGGCCATGGGCATGTCGTCGCGGATCTTTACCACGGCATGTTCGTGCACCAACATCATTTCCGCAAACGAACCCAGTTGCGCAAACTGAGTAAGGGCCTGATCATCTTGGCTAAGTCGCGGTTCTTGTTCCGGCCCACGATTCGTTTCAGGTTCTTGACACAGAGACAGATGGCCGGTCAGACATTGTTCGCAATGACCGCAAAATACCGATAGACAAGTAATAACGTGATCACCGGGCTTAACGTAGTGCACATCGCTGCCCACTTGCTCAACAATGCCCGCGCTCTCGTGACCAAGCACCATGGGAACCTTGCCTGGATAGCTGCCGTTCCAAAAATGCATGTCGCTGTGACAAATGCCCGCTGCCATGGTTCGGATGAGCACTTCTCTGGGACCGGGTTTAGAAACCGAGATCTCTTCGATTTCCATCGGTACGTTCACTTCACGAAAAACAGCTGCTTTCATCAGATTTCCCCCTATTTTTACGGCATTTAACGGGCCGCGATCATGGGCCTGAGTGTGCCACAGTCCTATCCGCGCGCCTAGTTAACCCTGGGGCGCAGCCAACCATTCGCGGTTTGCAAATCGCTCAGCTAAGACGCCCATCGACAATGGCTTCAGCGGCGTCTACCGCCGCTGCCAGTCCAGTAGGGTCTGCCTGACCCTTGCCGGCAATATCAAATGCAGTGCCGTGATCCACAGAGGTGCGCACAAAGGGAATACCCAGAGTGGCGGTGGTGGATTGATGGAAGTTATGAACCTTAATCGCGATGTGACCCTGATCGTGGTAAAGCGCTAACACCACATCAAACTCACCGCCAATGGCGCGGTTAAATACCGAATCAGCAGGGACAGGACCAGTCACATCAATACCTAGTTCAACTGCCGCGGCGACTGCGGGTTGCAACTCTTGCGCTTCCTCCTTCCCTAGTAAGCCACCTTCGCCACCGTGAGGATTAAGTGCGGCTAACGCTATGCGCGGCTGCTGCATACCCCAGCGCGTCAGGGTGTCGTGCATCAACTGTAATTTATCTAGAACCGTATCGCGGCGAACAAATTTAACCGCATCAGCAAGGGACTTATGGGTCGACAAATGCACGACTTTTAGACCCGGTGTCATCAACATCGTAGCGGTCTGGTTGACGCCTGCGAGGCGCGCAAGAATTTCTTGATGACCAATATCATCAACATATCCAGCGGCATGAATAGCTTCTTTATGAATAGGTGCGGTCACCATAGCCGAGACCTCTGCGGCCAAACACGCTCTGGCCGCAAACTCTACCGAGCGCACGGCCAACTCACCGCAGGCCGCCTGAACCTTGCCAAAGGCAAAGTCAGCCGGTGCTGGGCAAGCCCCTGGCTGCAGTAAACTCACCGGCGCCGTGGCCTCTTCAATACTGTTTATTTCATCGATATCAGGCATGGGCAGTCCCAACGCGCCGGCACTGCGTTGCAAGCTCCATAAGCTGCCAATCAGTATCCAAGGGTGTTTAGGCTGAGGGGTTGTCAGCACTGTTTTCAACACGACCTCAGGACCCACGCCCGCAGGATCGCCCAAGGTAATTGCTATGGGTTTTTCCACTATGGCCTCCTACCCGCACACGAACCTAGCGCTTACGACACCGATTCGGCTGGCTCGTTATGATTGTCTCTGTCAACTTATAGTGTACATTTATACAGTACTTTCGTATGCTCTGGCGCCGCGCTAACGCGCCAAGCATCCGCAACACTGATGCACAGCCTGAACGATTTAGTCGAGTCCTTCCATCTTTATGCTGAATGCGAGCGCTGCCAACGCAGTGTGCAGCTTGATATTGAAAAACTTATCGTGCGATTGGGCGGCGACTTTCCTATAACCGGCGTGCGGGATCGGTTACGTTGTACCAGCTGCAACATTCGCAGCCAGGATGTGCGCATCGTTTTCGTTGGCCCGCCAGGGAAACGGGTGATTTTCCAATACCGGCGCTAATACTCGGACGGATCAGAGAATTTCGGTCGACTCCAAGGTCAGGCCAAAACCTTCAACGCCGACGTAGTCAACCTCACGACCGGCAATCAAACGAATCTTACTGACACCCAGATCCCGCAAAATTTGCGCACCAACCCCGACCTCGAGCCATTCGCTGCGTCGCTCCTCCTCCTTGCTCTGGGAGGCTAGGTTTTCGTGCGGAACACCCACAAAACCAGTGCGCAGATAAATTAAGACACCTCCGCCAAGCTTGTTAATTCTATTTTGTGCTGCCTCCAACACGTTCGTTGGATGATTACCCTGGGCACCGAACAGATCTTCAACCAGTTTTTCGCGGTGTATGCGTACGGGCACCGATGGCATTGAAGCGATGTCGCCGAACACCAAAGCAATGTGTTCTGCATCTTCAAATTGTGTGCGGTATGCAAACGCTTGGGCATCACCTATGGGGGTTTTAACCGCGAACTCAAAACTGCGCTCAACCAATTTTTCGCGTTGTTGGCGGTGGGCGATCAGATCCGCGATGGTGATAATTTTCAACTTATGTGCGGCAGCAAACTCCAACAACTCGGGCAAGCGTTGTACCGTACCGTTATCGTTAACCAGTTCAGCCAGTAGCCCCACCGGCGGTAACCCAGCCAACGTCGCCAAATCGGTGCCGGCCTCGGTGTGCCCCGAACGCACCAGCACACCGCCTTGGCGCGCCACCAACGGAAAAATATGGCCCGGGCGAACAAAGTCGTCTGCCGCAACGTTACTGTTGGTTAAGGCTTGGACCGTAGCTGCGCGTTCTTCAGCTGATATACCTGTGGTAAGCCCCTGCTTGTAATCAATGGACACGGTAAATGCCGTGCTCATGGGCGCATCGTTACGTCCGACCATGGGGTCCAGGTGCAAGGCGGTCGCCTGCTCTTGCAAAATAGGCGTGCACAAAATGCCACTGGTGTGGCGAATCATGAAAGCCACCGCTTCTGATGTGGCCTTGCTCGCAGCCATAATCAGATCGCCTTCGTTTTCTCGATCGTCATCGTCCACTACGACGACCATTTCGCCGTTGCGGATGGCCGTGAGGGCTTCTTCAATCGTGTTGAATTCGGTGGTCACGCTACTGGTTCCAGAAAAAAAGGTGCCGAAGGTTAGCACAAGCCAAAGGCTGAGACCTGTGTTTAACAAAAATAGCGGCCACACCTTCGGCGTTCATAAGGCTTTGTCTAGCAGCTCGTTAAGCGAGCAAAGCCATAGGGTTGTAAAAAGAGCTGGCGCACCCGGCAGGACTCGAACCTGCAACCCCTTGGTTCGAAGCCAAGTATTCTATCCAGTTGAACTACGGGTGCTTGGGCCGAATGTTGCCCTAGGCCCTTTCACCACGCAAGCGTCAACTGCGCAAGAGCCGACCTGGCACTGCTCCCGTATGCTCATTGTTGGTCAGCACGATCTCTCCTGCGACAATAGAGTGCTTCAATCCGTCAGCCGTTTGCTTGAGTCTGCGCGCTCCTGCCGGCAAGTCGTGCACCACTTCCGGCAATCGCGCACCAATCGTGTCTGGATCAAAAACCAATAAATCAGCAGTCATACCCTGTCGAACCAGGCCGCGATCGTGCAGCCCCCATAGCGTTGCGGTGTCGTATGTGATTTGGCGTATAGCGGCTTCTAGACTCAGCGCTTGTTTCTCCCGTACCCAGTAACTGAGCAGGTGGGTTTGCAGTGACGAATCCATGATCTGCGCAACATGAGCGCCAGAATCAGAAAAGGTCACAACCGAACGGGGATGCTTCATCATTTCTAGCACGTGATCTTGATTTTCGTTGGCCAAGGGCTGGCGGAAGAACATCTTAAAGTCTCGCTCCAACGCCATATCGATCATGAGCTCTACCGGATTCACACCTTTTTGTTGCGCCAGTTCGCTCATGGACGGCACATCAAAAGCCATGTCTTGCATGGGATAAACATGGTCCCAATTTGGCGGCCTGGCCTCAGCACCGACCACTCGCGGCCCGGTGTATTCACGACTAGCAATCTCTACCAGTTTGGCTTTAACCGCGGGGTCGCTCAGCTTCGCCGCTTGCTCAGCAAGAGGCAGTTGGCGTATGTCCGACCAATACTCCCAATTGTCGTACGGGGTATAACTTTCAAAAGACAGCAAACTCGACAACGCCCGACTGTGTACCTGGGCGAACATTCGCCCACCCGCAGCGGCGGTTTCGTCAAGCAGATCAAAGTACGGGCGCCATAAATCTGGCGCCGCGCGTACGCTGAACATACCCCAGGTTTGAATTACCCCAGACTCTACCGCCAAGTCACGCAAACGATCGCAGTATTCTCTGATGCGCTCTGGATCCCGGCCTGGTGCTTCGCCGGCGATTTCAAAAATGCCCTTACCGGTTTCACCAACAGCATTCACTATGGCGCGAACCTCGTCCCATTCAGCCAAACGGCTGGCCACCGGCCGATCATCTGCCGTAATGTGATTGAAGGTGCGCGAGGTAGAAAATCCCACGGCGCCAGCGTGCATGGCTTCTTGCACCACTGCCTGCATGCTCCGAGTATCGTCCTCGGTGGCGGTCTCGCTGAAAGCCCGTTCACCCATAACGTAAGTGCGCAACGCCGAGTGGCCAATGTAGCCTGCGTAGTTAATGCCCTTGGGCAGCGCATCCACGGCATCCAGGAACTGCGGGAACGTTTCCCACGTCCAATCTATGCCTTCAAGCATGGCGTCCCGAGACAGGTCTTCGGCACGCTCTAAGTTACGAAACACTAAGTCCGCATCCTCTTGCTTACAGGGTGCTAAGGTAAAACCACAGTTACCCATAACCACGCTGGTAACGCCGTGGTAACACGAGCAAGAGCCTAAGGGATCCCAAAAAACCTGGGCGTCCATGTGCGTATGACCATCGACAAACCCTGGGCTAACCACGTGACCCTCGGCGTGAATGGTCTGACGCGCCTTGCCGTTTAGTCGACCGATGGCCGCAATTTTACCGTCCTGAACGGCTACGTCAGCGCGGTAGCCGGCTCCGCCAGACCCATCTACTACGGTACCGTCCTTGATCAATAAGTCGTACATCTTCCCCTCCTGCTGGACCGCGCCAATCTATAGCGCCGTGCTAGTATTCTTCATTCCGAGCGCAACCACCCGTTTCTATATGAGCGACAGCGGCCAAACCGCAAACAACCCACCGCTTACGCCGCGACTGAGCTTTACCGTACACCCAGGACAAGGTCCGTATCTACTATTGGTGCACGGGTTTTTGTCGTCCAGCGCCCAATGGATTCTAAACTTAGATGCCTTAGGCAAGGTGTGCCAGCCTGTAACCGTAGACCTTTGGGGCCACGGCAAATCGCCAGCGCCTGAAGATCAACATCTTTATACCACCGAGCATTATGGCGAACAGTTCGAATACATCCGTACCGCTCTGGGGGTCGATCAGTGGTTCGTTTGCGGCTATTCCCTTGGCGCCAGCCTGACCCTGAACTACACCTTAGCCTACCCTCAGCGCGTAATTGCCCAGGTCTTTAGCAATTCAACCTCAGCCTTCTCCGACCTAAAGTTAGTCGACGGCTGGCTACAAAACATGGAAAAAAGCGCCGCCAAAATACTTGCCGGTGGGTTAGACGCTGTTAACAAAATTCCAGTTCATCCCAGGCGCGCGCACACCCTGCCGAAACCCGTTTTTGATGCCTTATTAGCCGATGCAGAGTCACTGTCGCCGATCGGCGTGGCTAACACCTATCTAGGCACTATGCCGCATACACACATTCTTGAGATCGCCCACACCAACCCTAGACCAACGTTGATGTGTTGGGGTCAAAAAGAACGACGTTTCAGACCCCTTGCCCAGTGGGCGATCGAGCACATGTCAAACCTCAATGTTGTCGAGCTGGAAGCCGGTCACGGGGTAAACATGGAAGCTAGCGACGCCTTCAATCTAACCGTCTGTGACTTCCTGCAGCGTCACCAAACAGCTTAAACTGTTGCCCATGCTGCGCCTCAACATACCCCGACCCCAACCGCTGCGACCTCGTCGTTGCCAACTTTCCGTGCCCGGCAGTTCAGAGAAAATGCTGGCCAAAGCCGAAGCCTTAACGGTGGATAGCATCATCCTGGATCTTGAGGACGCAGTTGCCCCCAATGCGAAAGAACTAGCCCGAGGGCAGGTGATAAAGGCCCTCACTGAGCATCAATGGCAGGCAACAAGCATTTCCGTGCGCATCAATGCCACTGATACTCCTTGGTGTCACGAGGACATCATCCACTTGGTAAGCCATGCCGGTGCGCAGATCAGTACTCTGGTTTTAGCAAAAACCAATCAAGCTGCGGATGTGCACTTCGTACACTTACTACTGGACCAGCTTGAGCAAAAACTCGGATTGCAGAATCGCATTGGTATAGAGGGTCTGATTGAGGATGTCAGCGGACTGCTGCACATCGAGGACATCGCGGGCGCCTCTGACCGATTAGAGTCGCTGATTTTTGGCTTGGGCGACTATTCCGCGAGCCAGCATATGCGCTTGAACGCTATTGGCAGCACTGGCGACTATCCGCCAGACATCTGGCACTACCCACGCTACAAGCTCATTACCACCTGCCATGCCTATGGACTCGATCCTATCGACGGTCCTTACGCCGATTTTAAAGACTTGGACACATTACAAACCGAAGCAAAAAACGCAGCCACACTAGGCATGTTCGGCAAGTGGGCCATCCATCCCAGCCAGGTGGAGCATCTGCAACGTGCTTTTGCACCCAGCCCAGAAGCCGTCACCCAAGCGCGCAAACAACAAGCCGCTTTTGCAGCAGCCCTTGCCAATGGCCAAGGCGCTATTGCGGTGGACGGAGTTATGGTGGATGCCGCCAGTATGCGTCTGGTGCAGAACCTACTGGATCGAGCCGAGCTTTACGGGCTGTAACAGGGGCATCACCATGACCACTGCAGACAGCTCAGTATTCGCACGTCTGCGGTCCGATATAGACAGCTGCGATCTATGCCGCGAGCATTTACCCCTTGGCCCACGTCCGGTGTTACAAGCACACCCTAGTGCACGGATTCTGATTGTCGGCCAAGCCCCTGGCAGTGCGGTGCATAAAACAGGCATTCCATTCAATGACCCCAGCGGCGATCGATTGCGACGCTGGCTGGGCGTCAACGAGACGATCTTCTATGACGAGCAACACATCGCACTGGTGCCTATGGGATTTTGCTATCCGGGTCGCGGTAATGGCGGCGACTTACCACCACGGCATGAGTGCGCTAAGACCTGGCGCAGTCCATTGCTCAGTCATTTGCAACACATCGAGCTCACCATAGCAGTAGGCCGTTACGCCATTGATTGGCACTTACAGCCAAATAAAGCGTCAACGCTTACTGAGATTGTGCGAGGTTGGAAGGACTACACGCCTGCGGTGGTACCGTTGCCCCATCCAAGCCCCCGCAACACCCGCTGGCTACAGCGAAACCCCTGGGTAAAAGCCGAGATCGTGCCGTATCTGCAGCAACGGGTAAAAAGCGCGCTTGGAAACTAAGCTGGGTTCTCTAAGGGATTAAAGGTAGGGATTTTGCTGCTGCCAGTACCTTGCACTGCGAAAACATTTTTGCGCCAAGGTCCAATCGCCGATGTCATCCAAGCAGCTTGCCGCATGAGTCCACTGTTCCGCGATCTCTGCTTCAGCAGCCAAATCTTTTGGAGATTTCCTAGATTTCGCCAAGTAACGTTGGGTTAACGACACCGCTTGAAGCACGGCGCGCAAAGCATTTTGTTTGCGTTCAAGAGTATCTGGTCGGTGACAGTTATGAGCCTCGATTTGAGCCAACGCAGCTTGCACAAAACACCTCCACGCGGCACCTAGGCGCCTGCTTACGATTTAGTCTGTGCAAAATGTGCCGAAATAATCGACGCCAGAACCGGTTCTACCGACGGGCGGTAGCAATCTGCCGATGAACTCACAGTTATTGCCAAATTAGAAAAGAAAATCAGTACGAACGGGGCAAATCCAATACGTGCTCGCTGACAAAATTCTGAATCATCTCTTGAGAAATAGGTGCGATTTTCATTAATCGCGCTTCGCGCCAATAGCGTTCAACATGATACTCCCGCGCATAACCGAAGCCGCCATGGGTCTGCACCGCTTGGTCCGCAGCCAAAAAGCCAGCGTCTGCTGCAAGCCACTTCGCCATGTTCGCTTCTGCGCCGCAGGGTAGGTCGTTATCAAGCATCCAGGCCGCTTTGCGAATCATCAGCTCTGCTGCGTCTAAACGCATCTTGGCTTCGGCCAGCGGAAACGCCACCCCCTGGTTTTTGCCAATAGGTCGACCAAAGACCACCCGCTCGTTTGCGTAATTCACCGCACGGCGAAGTGCGGCTTTGCCTATACCTAGAGCCTCTGCCGCGATCAGAATGCGCTCTGCATTTAGCCCCGAAATAAGATAACTAAAGCCTTTACCTTCCTCGCCCACTCGATCTGTGACCTTGACCGGCAAGTTGTCGTACACCACCTCACAGGTGGCGACTGCATTGCGACCTACTTTGTCTATCGGCGAAATGGTCACTTCGTCCCGCTGCAATTCCGCCAGCAGCAGGGTCATGCCGTCGGTGCGCCGCTCTACTTTGTCTCTGGGCGTGGTTCTAACCAACAACAGCACGCGTTCAGACTGTAAGGCCTTGGTGGTCCACACTTTGCGCCCTTTAACGATGTAGTAATCGCCTTCACGCTTAGCGGCGGTAGTAATTGAAGTGGTATCCGTGCCCGCATCGGGTTCGGTGACGCCAAAGGCCACATGCATCTCGCCCGCCGCCACTCGGGGCAGGTACATTTGCTTCATCTCTTCCGAACCGTATTTCACCACCGGTTCCATGCCAAACATCGACAAATGCAGTGGTGTTGCACCGTTCATGGCAGCGCCACTGGCGGCGACTTCCTCCAACACCAAACTGGCTTCGGTGATGCCCATGCCGCTGCCGCCATAGGCCTCTGGAATCGCTGTGCCGATCCAGCCGGCATTAGCCATAGCGTTATAAAAATCCCATGGGAAGTCATGATTCTGATCGCGCTCTGCCCAGTACTCGTCTGGGTAATCTGCACAAACTTTTGCGACCGCGGCGCGGATAAGCTCCTGGTCATCTGTTAAGGAAAAATCCATGCACACCCCCTGTTAATGTCTGCTCAATTGCTTCCCTTTTATTGACTGAGTCGTGGACTACCACTGCTCCCGCAACAAAAAAGCCTGTGTTTTTCGCCTGAGTATAAGGCGGTGCGCTACGAAACCAAATATCATGGCGTGCTAGGCCGATCACTTTGGCATTAACGATTGGAGCACGTACCCATGACTTTGCAACTCGCAACCGAGCGTATGCTCGCCCATGTGGACGACCAGGGCATTGGCTGGATGACCTTTAACAACCCCGCCCGCCATAACGCTTTGTCGTTGGAAATGTGGCAAGGCATGGGCGATGCCCTCGAGTACTTTCAACACAACGACGCCGTGCGTGTAGTGGTCATGCGCGGGGCAGGCGGCAAGGCCTTTGTCTCGGGGGCCGACATATCAGAGTTCGGTGAGAAGCGGGCCAACGCGGAGCAAAGGCGCAGCTACGGGGAAGTCGCCGGCCGCGCTACCCGGTGGCTGGATACCTTAGATAAGCCACTGATCGCCCTAATCGAGGGTTATTGTATCGGTGGCGGCCTAGCCACTGCACTGTCAGCAGATATTCGTTTCGCCAGCCCCGACTCAAGCTTTGGTATCCCAGCCGCCAAGTTAGGCCTGGGTTATGAATATGAAGGGCTGGCAAAGTTGTCACGACTGGTAGGCCCAAGCCGCGCCAAAGACATCATGTTCTCAGCGCGCTTCATGCCCGCGGACGAGGCGCTGCAAATGGGCCTTATCAACTTTATTGCAGAACGCGATGTGATTGAGGCCCAGTGCATCGAGTACGCCCAGCGCATTGCAGGAAACGCCCCCATGACCGTGCGCGCCGCTAAGTCCGCCGTCGCAACCTGGGAACGTGGTAGCCGGCCTGACGAAGTCCAGCAAGTGCGCGACCTGGTGGATGCTTGCTTTGACAGCGACGATTACAAAGAAGGCCGCCGGGCGTTCGCCGCCAAAGAAAAGCCGCAATTCAAAAATAGTTAAATCTGGATAAACCCTATGAGCGAAGCCGTCACAGCCTGTGTTTTGATTATTGGCAACGAGATCCTCTCGGGCCGAACTCAAGATGTAAACATTTCACATCTTGCCACCACGCTAGGTGGCTGGGGTATTCAAGTACGCCACTGTCGCGTCATACCCGATGTTGAGAACATTATTGTGGACACCGTAAATGAGGTGCGGGGCGCGTACGACTATGTCTTCACAACAGGGGGCATTGGACCTACCCATGACGACATTACCGCCGAATGCATAGCCAAAGCGTTCGGCGTGGAACTGGTCGAGGACCCAGACATTGCTGCACGTATTCGCGTTCGACCGGCACCGGACGATGTCATGGCCTCCCGTTTGCGCATGGCCCGGGTACCCAAGGGCGCGAGTTTGGTCGACAACCCTACAGGCGGGCCCCAAGGGTTTGCCATGGACAATGTTTACGTCATGGCCGGCATTCCGATGATTATGCAAGCTATGCTGTCGAGCCTAGAGGGCAAACTGCGCAGTGGCCCGGTGGTGCACAGCCACTCGATTCGGGCTTATACCGGCGAGAGCCAAATCGCCGATGCCTTGAGCGCACTGCAAGATGAATACAGCGACGTCGACATTGGCAGCTATCCGTTCTTTCGCGATGAGCGCTACGGCACCATGTTGGTCATCCGCGGCACCAGCACTGACCTTCTCGCCACCGTGGCCGCTCGCATCATGGCTGCTGTGGAAGCTATCGGCGAAACACCGGAAGACATGGGACTCACCGAATGAAGCAACGCGGCCTAATGGTTCTTGGCCTACTGCTTGTTTCAGCCTTTAGCGGACTGACAAGCAGCTATGCCGACACACACCAAAGTACAGCTGTCTTTAGCGGCGACCCGACCCAGGTATTTCGTAGCACCAACCATCCCAATCGTGTGGCCGCGTCAGCAGCCGCCAAACAACAATGCGAGCAAGCTCGCGGCACGCGCGAGGGCTACTGCGAGATCGTCAGCATAGACAGCACTGCGATAGGACGCGCAATCGACCTCAAGCCTATTGACGAAAACCATCCATTGTTTTTGTGGCGCTACCAAAGTGGCCAAGCAACCGTCTATCTAGGGGGCACCGTCCACGTATTGAAAGAGGGCTTCTACCCTCTCCCGCGCCAATACGAGCAGGCGTTTCAAGCCAGCGAAAAACTGGTGGTCGAAGCCGCGATTGACAAAATTCAACCGGAACAAATGCAACAAAAAATGCTCAGCTATTCGTTACTAGAACAGGGCACGTTGCGCGATGTGCTGAGCCCAGCAACTTACAAACAGCTCAACCGCTATGCCTTAGTGTATGGTCTGCCGTTAGAACAGATGCAAGGCTTTAATCCGGCACTGATATCCCAGCAACTGTCGGTCTTCGCGATCATGGCTATGGGCTACGATCCAACTCTAGGCATGGAAGCGCACTACAGCGCCCGCATTGAACCTGAAAATCTGCTTGAACTAGAAAGCGTCGACGCTCAACTTGCGCTGCTGCTAGGACAACCGCTAAACGTGCAACGCGCGATGTTGCGCGACGCTTTAGCGCAGTTTGACGAACTCGCCGAACAAACCGACGACCTGCTAGGCGCTTGGGCACGGGGTGACGACCGCCGTCTTGGTGAATTGATTCGCGAGCAAACGGGCACTTCGCCGGAGGCACAGCAGTTCATGCGTAAGCTGTTGGATGACCGCAACGTCAATATGGCCTCAGGCATTGCCAAAATGCTGCAAAGCTCTGGCAGTTATTTCGTTTTGGTTGGTTCAGCCCATTTAGCAGGACCCCAAAGCATCATCACCGAATTACGCCGACGCGGCTTTTCCGGCCAACGTATTTATTCCAGCGATATCTCAGTCAACTAACTTTTGCACACTAAATGAACATCGACCTACCTTTTGCGCCACCGCCAGGCCTGACCAATCCCCATGTGCAAACAATACTTTCCAGCGTCGCGCGCAAAGCGCTTGTGCCCCAAAGGATTAGTGACTTCATCGCTGGAACCATAGAGGAGATCATCGACGTTGCTGACGTGCGGCTGGTGGTACACAAAAATGCCCAGCCCCATGATCCGCAGGCACCGCTGATTATGATTATTCCTGGATGGCTGGGCAGCGCTCAATCCTCCTATGTGCTATCTGCAGCGCAATACCTGTGGCAGCAAGGCTTCAGTGTTGTTCGTGTAAATCTGCGGGATCACGGCAATACCGCCCACTTAAACTCCGGGCTCTTCCACTCCGCGTTGAGTCATGAGGTCATAGAGCTAGCAAAGCATCTAATGGCAGCAGTACAACCCGCCGACGGCACAAAGATTCCCTGCGGCTTAATCGGCTATTCTTTAGGGGGTAACTTTGCGCTGCGTTTGGCTCGCGCTATTCCTGATCTAACTACCTTGGCCATCTGTCCTGCGATAGATCCATACGCCACCATGCGGCAGATTGAATCGAGCTTTATTTACCGCAATTACTTCGTCACTAAGTGGCGCAAGCTATTTCGCGAAAAACAGCGACATTTTCCAACGCTTTATGATTTTGGCCCAGCCATGCAGTTGTCTAGCGTCGCCTCACTCACTGACTACTTTATTAAGTATCATTCGGAGTTCGACGATACTGAAACCTATTGCGCGGCTTATGACTTGTCCGGCCAGGCCCTGACGGGCGTAAAGGCGCACATTGTCGCGGCGGCAGATGATCCTATTATTCCCGCACACTTTTATCAGCAATTGCCCGATTCGGTGACGGTCGATCTAATCGACCGCGGTGGCCACGGTGCGTTTTTAGAAAACTGGCAACTGGACAGTTGGGTGGATCGCTACTGCGGTCACTTTTTCGATGAACAATTAAGGCGATAACTACCAACCGTCGCGTAAATCACCTCGTTCGTCGCTAATTGCGCCAAGGTCTGATCCAAATACACAAAAGCCTGATAGCGTCTCTAACTCCTTCGACTGAGAGATTAGCTGTACCATGGCCATCGCTATCGGTCCTCTTTATGTACGACGCGCGTTGTATATAGACAAACAACCCGCATCAATTTGGCAGAAGTTTGAGACCCTCTCTGGGTTAAATAGCTGGTATGGCATAGGTCACACGATTGACTCTTTTGTGCAAGGTGCTAACGGCTCGATTGAACTCAGCGTGGATATCGACAACGTTCGCGCGCGCTTTGGTGGCCCCACGTTGTGTTGGCAACCGGGTAATGAATGGAGTTATCAAAACAATTGGTTGGACGAGGACAGTCCCTGGATCTGGCCCATACCAACATTCACAACGTTCCGATTAACGGCGCTGTATTCGGGAACACTCGTTGAGTTGCTGCATCACGGTTTCGAGCGGCTGGGCACCAACGCTGGCGAACAGCTACAAGCGTACGAAAATGGTTGGGACGCCCGACACTTATCCGCTCTGCGCAGAATCTGCGAGACCGAATAAATGTTAATCAGCCTGAGCTAAGGTCGCTATTTAGCTTTTGTAGAGCGGCCGATGATGAACGCCAAAACCACCATGACCGCGGCAATTCCCAGGTAATACTTGATCATAAAGGTGAATACCGGCGACATGCTGCTCAGACCCGTATCCAAGGCTTCGCCCCCCAACAGGCCAGCCAAGACACCGCCGATGGCAGACGCCAAAAACCACAAACCAAACATCTGACCGACGTATTTTTTCGGTGAGTAGCGCGAAAATGCAGATAAGCCAATCGGCGACAGGG
>CACFGV010000010.1 GCA_902565895.1 K189A clade bacterium | reverse complement strand
GACCTTTCCATGATACCAACAGGGCGTCTTGGTCGATTGCGAGATCACCTATATTTTTGACATTGGATTGCGTCTGACGCCCCGGTTCCTCTCGCGCTTCGTTAATTCGCAGAAGCGAGGATATACGTTCTGCTAGATAGTCTAGAGATATGGGTTTGGGCAGATAGTCCCACGCCCCAAGACGAAGACCGGAAATCTTATCGATTTCATCAATGCGCTCGGTAAGAAAAATAACCGGCAGGCTGGGTGCTCGAGTCAGTAGTTCGCGACACAGTTGGAACCCGGCGTCCACTTCTTCGCCAAGGATAATGTCTAAGATCACCAGATCGGGAAACGTCGCATCAAAACCAGCAAGTGCCTCTGTTCTGCTGCCGTAGGCAATCACTGAGTAGCCTTTTTTAGAAATGGCGTCCGCGTAGTTTGCACGCTGATCTGGATCGTCTTCTACAATAGCTATACGTTTGGCCAATGCAGTTGCTCGCAGTTAAGGGCCTGTATTCTATCCGCTTTTGTGTTCTGGATTGTAGCGGGCAGGGCAAGCTTCCATGTCTTCATTGCCCGTATCGAAAGCCACAGTCTTAGCAAAGTTTTACCGCGTCGTTGGCGGACAGCCAAGTGCAGTTGCAACCAGAGGTCTAACCCCGCAACCTTGTCGGCTTAAGTTGTATAACAAGGCCAGCGATGCTGTTTCTTATTGAAAACTGGTTCGAGATATTAGGAGTTGCGAGCGGTTTACTGTGTGTACTTCTGTTGATCCGAGAAAACGTTCTAAATTTTCCGATTGGCCTTATCTACGCACTGATCACCACAGTGGTTGTTACTCGCGCAAATCTCTATGCCGACGCTTTGCTCAATTTGTATTACGTATTTATGAATGCCTACGGTTGGTACTACTGGATGCGTGGGGGCTTAGAAAGGCGTCGTTCTGATCGTCTTATGGTTGCGCGTGTCTCGACTGAACTGTTTTGGCGATTGGGGTGGATTGCGCTCGTCGGCAGTTTGTTATTGGGTTGGGGGTTCGATCGCTTTACCGACGCAGATTTGAGCTATGCAGATAGTTTCACCACCGTGGCAAGCTTTGCTGCGATGTGGATGACGGCAAAAAAATATCTTGAATGTTGGCATATTTGGTTTGTTGTAGATGTTGCTCAAGTGATCTTGTACACCATCAAAGGGTATACCACCGATTCAGGATTGTTCCTGTATGCAGGGTTGTACGGGGTCTACCTCGGTATGGCCGTAGCTGGATATTTTGCGTGGCGCAAGCATTTGATAGCGCAGGAGCCATGAAAGTTGTCGTGACCGGCCCTGAGTGTTGCGGTAAAAGTAGCTTGGCGGCTGAACTTGCTGAACACTATGGCGTCGCCTATCTACAGGAACCAGCAAGACTCTATCTAAAGGCCGGCTATGTTTATCAACCCTCCGATCTGTTGGCTATCTTCCGTAAGCAGCTTGAATTGGAAACCGCTCACAATCATGAGCCGTTGATACTCGACACTGATTTGCAGACATTGTGTATTTGGTGGCAAGAAAAATTTGGGCCGCTCCCAGAGTCTCTGCAAAGTCATTACGCACGTCAGTGTGCAGAGGTAGATCGACTCTATTTGTTATGCAGGCCGGATTTACCCTGGGAGTTTGACGCGCTCAGGGAAAACCCAAAAGATCGGGAGCGAATATTTGCTCTGTACCATAGCGACTTAACGGCTCGAAAGTTGCCGTTTATGGAAATCGGTGGAGAAGGACGTGAGCGATTTGAGGCTGCGATGCTGTACCTCAACCGTTATCCAAATTCGCCGAACTTTGAAGGGCCTTTAACTTAGCCTGAGAAGTTGTACGTTGTTGAAAGATTTCAGAGCGTTTGTTGCCTGCGCTCAGTTGGTATTCAGCCCAAGCCAGTTCTCTAGACCAGAAACGTTTGAGATTACTCAACACTCGGTCTTCTTCGCGGTGGCCGAGAAATTGTTCGGCTATCGCAAAGAGATTTTCTTGCGCAAGTTCCAGTCCCTGATGCAAGGCGACCAAGTCGAACAGCGGGTCGTTTAAGCCGACAAACTCCCAGTCAAGTGTCTTCCAATTGTCCGCGCTTACGATCACATTCCAAGGGTTAAGATCATTATGGCAAGGCTGAAGTAATCTTGGGTCCAGCGGCTCTAAATTAGAAAAATCACCGTTGCCGACCAGCAGTTTTGCCTGATCTGCAACATCGTAGGTTCGGGTTGTTTGAGGTATCGAGTCATGGAGCGTTTGCACATAACTGATTAAATCGGACTCCTGGAAAGCATCAAAGAATGTTTCCGCGAGAATCGGGCCTTCGATCCAGCGTGTGATCATTTGGCCGGAAGCCGTATCAAACGCGATCAGATCAGCCCCGACGTGATTTGGCATCTGTTGGTAGAGGCTTTTTTCAACGTTCCGATCTACATAAGGCTGGCTGCCTTTGGGTACGCGTAATACATACTTTTCGGTGTTGCCCTCTTTAGAACGACGGAAAGAAAAGTTCTGATTGCTAAACCCACCGGACAAAAATTCAAAGTCGCTTATTTCTGCTGGGTGCCAATTGGGCAACAGCTTGGTGATAAGTCGTTTGTCAGGAACTGAGGGAGTTACCATGATGAGTGCTCAGGATCTCTCCGATCTGGTGCAGCTCTGAATTCATCCGGGGTCAGGCCACTCCACGACTTAAATGCGCGACGAAAGTTTGAGGCCTCGGTGAAACCCAATAGTTCGGCAATCTCTTGGGCTGAAAGGCTGGTGCTGCTTAAATAGTCCTTCGACAGACGTTGCCGCACCTCAGTTAGGAGTTCCTGAAAGCATACTTTTTCCTCAGCCAGCCGTCGGCGTAGCGTACGTTCACTAAGTTGTAAGGCTACGGCCGCGGCCTTGGTGGTATGGGTGACCGCCAGTTGCTGCAACAAAATCGCGGTGACCTTACTGGTAAAGGAATCGGTTTCGCTAATCAGTGCCAGCAACTCCTGGCAGCGTTGCTCAAGCATCAACAGGTTGCTTGAGTCTGCCGCCAACAACGGCCACTGCAGAGCCTCCAAGGGCAAACACACCACAGTTTCTTCTTGCGTGTAACGGGGTTCGCAACCAAAAATTTCTGCATAGCTGGAGGTGTAGCCAGCGTCTGCGAAAGAGACGTCTATGTATGCCGGGTCAATGGAGCGGCCGGTGAGTTCCAACAGCACTGGGGGAAAGGTGGCGATAAGCTCCTCCACAGCCAATCTGAAAGCATCTTCGGGAAGACCGCGTTGATTATTGAGTACGATCAGAAAATTAGGATCCTCGCCGCGAAAGCTGACAGATAATTGGGGGCCTGCAGTCTTATGATACTTAGCAGCCAACTGCACCGCTTGAGCTAGAGTCGCGGCGCTTTTCATAGCAAAGCCCAGAACACCATAATCGCTGATCACAAAATCTGCGCCACTGCGTAACGCGATATCCGCAGGTAAAGCTCCCTCGTTAATGAGTCGAATGAGCCTCATGTAGCTCAATTCACCTCTTGAATTTTCAAGTAAACCCGGCGCGAGATAACCCGCTGCGCTTTTGTTCAGGCGCTGAGATACGGTTTGGTTGGAAAGACTTCTGGCAATCATTGGCTTAGCGGGGTGTCTTCATAGTCTTTCTAGTGCAGCTGATAAGGTCTCGCCAATAGGCTCATGTATAACCAGGTCGGCCATTGCGTCTAAGCCTGTAGGCTGCTGATTGACTATTGCAAGGGATGCGCCGCGTTGGGCTACGTGCTCGGGAAAAGCCGCCGCAGGATAAACGGTAAGTGAGGAGCCGAGTACGATCATCAGGTCGCAAGCGGCGGTCATTTCCGCCGCTCGTTGCATTTCTTTTTCGGGCATAGACTGGCCAAAGGATATGGTGGCCGTCTTGATCAACCCTCCACAGAGTGGGCAAGGGGCCACGTTGCCAGTCTGCTCGTATTGCTGTTTTAGTTCGGTCAGCTCGTAACGCTGCTGACAGTTTAAGCAAGAAGCGTAGCTTGCATTGCCGTGTAGCTCGACCACCAATTCGTCGCTGATGCCGGAAGCCTGATGCAAATTGTCTACATTCTGGGTGATGACGCCTTGGCATTTGCCGGCGGCTATTAGATCCACGATCGCAAAGTGACCTTTATTGGGCTTTGCGTCCGCCATGCTGTTGTCGCCATTAAACTTGCGGCGCCAAGATTCTGCTTGGACTTCCTTTGAAGCAACAAAATCGGAAAATTCGATGGGTTTAATTTTATTCCAGAGGCCGGTTCCTGGGCTGCGAAAGTCAGGGATACCAGATTCTGTGCTGATGCCCGCTCCCGTGAAAAACACCAAGTTATTAGATTGATCGATCAAGCGCACAAAATCGTCAATAGATTGGATTGTCATGTCCGGCTCCGGCAGCATTTGTTGATATGGTAATGATGTTATTGGCTCTCAGCGAGTACACTGGCGAACCAAAACTAAAGGGTTTTGTGGTTATGAAGGGTCGCCGTTTGTGGGTAGCTATCGTCGGGGCTTTCTCGATTCTTGGCTTATCAATATTAATAATGGGATGGCGCTCGGATGAATTTACATTCCGTTCACTTTGGCTAGTGGGCGCGTATGATCTGCCAACCGACCGACACACTTTAGAACCTACCGAAGTCGCCTGGTCGCAAGTTCGTTGGTCTGGGGATATTCAGGACCTGGGTCTGAACGAGTCCAGTGGACTCGCTGCGAGTAATTATCGACAAAACTTATTGTGGTCGATTAACGACAGCGGCGATGGACCCAATGTGTTTGCAATGAGCACAACGGGTGAAGCCCTTGGGCGCTGGCAGGTGGATACCGGAATCCCAACGGATTGGGAGGCTATGGACTCTTTTGTTTTGGAGGACAAAAAATACTTACTCATCGCTGATGTCGGTGACAATCGTGCTGGGCGTGAAACGGTTTCTTTTGTGGTTGTTAAGGAGCCTCAGCTGAATAGCGAGCAAACGAAACCTTTACCTGTGGAGTGGCGTGTTGAATTCTCTTATCCCGACGGACCAAGAGATTGCGAAGCAGTAGCAGTGGATGCAGACCGGCAACGGGTACTGCTAGTAAGTAAGCGTACATTTCCTAACGAGCTTTATAGTGTGCCGTTAATGGATGGAATAGGTGAGCAGGTGATCGCGCAAAAATTGGCTAATCTGTATCCGCTTCCACGAAATGTTCCCGAACACGAAAAATTATACGGCAAGGCCGCGCCCTACCAAGGTATGCCGACGGGAATGAGTTTACGCGGAAATAAGTTATTAGTGACCACCTATCGAGATGCATACCTATACGACGTACGAGATGTTGCAAAGGAGCCCGCAAGAATCCCTCTACCGTTCGCGGGTCAGCGGGAGGGCATCGCATTTGTTAGCAATTCCGAAACAATTGCCTACGTTTCTCGTGAACGAAAAAATGGCACCGAGGTAGCTGATTTATTCAGAATTGACTTCGCATTCGCCGTTCCCGAGCAAAGGCTTCAGGCGGAGTAGCTAGTCGCGCAACAATTTGTTCGGCAACATCTTTTGGGTGTTGGTGACTGGTGTCCACTTCTAAGTCATAGGGAACGCCGTGCTGATGCACCTGTTCGAAGTGGGATGTGGCGGTTCCGGGAAACCGCCCCGGGCGCTTTGCCTCTCGGGCATGCACGACTTCCAAGTTACATCGTACGCCTACAAACCAGGTGTCGGTGCCGTCAAGGACGTCAATGTAGTCATCAAGGTAAGATCGCTTAAACAAAAGATCGTCAACGATTACTGAGCATCCAGAGTCACATAGAGAGGCAATGGTGCGGCGCATGCTTGCTAAAACTTTCTCGCCGTAGTCACCGAATTCAATTTTAGTTACCCAGTCTCCATCACGAAACTCAGGCACTACATTGAGTCCTCGAGCTCCTGAGTCGCCCGCAGGAGAATTAAAGCCTCTAACCTGACCGGGCATGCCATCCCGGAACTGATCTAATGCAACGTGTTGGTAGGGCTCTGACAGTAGCTGCTGCAGTTTCAACGCAAGCGTTGTTTTACCCGCGCTGGAACATCCGTTTAAAAGAATGACATTGGCCACAAAGTGTCCTGTTGAGTGATAGCTCCGGGCGTGGAGTCTAGCCCAGCGCTTAGGCATTTTCTAAGTTAGTCTTAGGCATTATTTCTGAGTGGGACCCACGGAATTTGTTATGCAGTGGCTATCTCTGCGGCCAACCCTAGAACCTCTAGTAGGCGATGTGCCTGAACTTTTGGGAACCGCACTAGCACTGAGCGATGTCGCGAATTACGAAAGTTACTTGATCGATGAGGAGGTGACTGAGCATGCTGCTATGGGCGCGATGCGAAAATTGAGTTTTTCTAGCGGTCGTCGTTGTGTTCGAGCTGCGCAAGACGCTATAGCGCTCGCGCGATTTCCGGTCGGTCGTGCTGGTAAGGAACCGATTTGGCCTAGCGGTTGTGTTGGTAGCATCAGCCATAGCAGCAGCGTTGCGGTTGCTGTGGTGAGCAAATCACTAGCGGGCATTGGCGTGGACATAGAAAGTGCAAACAGGGTGACTGAAAAAATATGGCCTTCGGTGTTTACCGAAAACGAACAAACATGGCTTAGCCGAGCTCCTAGCTTTTGTGCGGATGTTATGTTTTCGGCGAAAGAGGCAGGTTATAAAGCAATTTTCCCTCGCGGGCGAAAATTCATCGGTTTTCACGAAGCGGAAATTCATCTGGATCTATCACGCCAGCAATTTCGGATTATCTACTTAGGCAAGCATGGCCCCAATAAGTTACTGGACTCAGGAATCGGCTACTGGCACCGTGCATTCGACCATATATTGACGATTTTTGTTCTGGAGTAGCATGCAAGGCATTTTAGGCGTGTTGATATTTTTGCTGCTTGCGTATTCTTTAAGCGAGCGTAGACAAGGCGTCGAGTGGCGGTTTGTCGCTGTGGGTTTAGTGTTGCAAGCCGTATTGGCTGTCGTGCTCCTTAAAATTTCCTACGTCTCAGATGCGCTTCTTGGTATCAATCAGTTTGTAGCAGCGATCGAAGCAGCAACTACTGCTGGTACCGAATTTCTTTTCGGTTATTTGGGTGGTGGCGCTTCGCCCTATGAACACTCAGGACTCGACGCACCATACCTATTCGCCTTTCGAGTGTTGCCACAGGTGATTGTATTCAGCGTAATCGTTGCGTTGTTGTGGCATTGGCGGATCTTGCCCAACGTGGTGCGAGGCATCGGTTGGCTGCTCAGAAAAACCATGGGGGTACGTGGCGCCGTTGGCACATCGGGCGCTGGAAGTTTGTTTCTAGGCATGGTTGAAACGCCACTGGTGATTCGCGCGTATCTAGCCCACTTATCACGTAGCGAGCTTTTCACGGTGATGACCCTAGGTATGTCGACTGTGGCGGGGTCGGTACTGGTTCTCTATGCCAGCGTTCTCCAAAGCGTCATTCCAGGAATAGTCGGGCATCTTATCAGTGCTTCGCTGATTAATATTGTGGGCGCAATATACATTGCGCGGTTGATGGTTCCAGAGCGCAGCGAGCCATTAGCGGACGATGTACAAATTGAAATGGGTTACATCTCTAGCATTGATGCTCTGACCAGGGGCACGCGAGATGGCCTTATGCTGGCGGTAAATGTTGGCGCGATGTTGCTTGTTTTGGTCAGTCTAGTGGCGTTGATCAACGGGCTGCTGTCCGTGATTACCGTTTTTGCAGAACCGATGTCATTGGAAAGAGGACTGGGTTGGTTGTTCGCGCCCGTCGCATGGTTGATCGGTGTGCCGTGGTCTGAGGCAGCTGGAGCAGGGACACTGCTGGGCACCAAACTGGCATTGAATGAACTGATTGCCTACATTCAACTCGCTGAGCAGGCAGAACTTTTCTCTCCTGCAAGCCGCCAAATTTTAGTCTATGCCCTGTGTGGCTTTGCTAATTTTGGCAGTTTGGGGATCTTGTTAGGTGGGCTTGCCGTCTTGGTGCCAGAACGCAGAGATGAAGTGTTGAGGATTGCGCCGCGATCAATTGTCAGTGGCACCTTAGTTACTCTGATCACGGCTGCTTTGGTGGGTCTAGTCAGCCAGTTCTGAGTGGTCGGCTAAAAAGAATCGATTGCGCCGCAAATCCGCTCGACGTCGAGACTAGAAACATCTAAGTGGAAAACCCAGCGCGGTCTTCCAACCTTTACTCCCAACGCAGACATTGTCTTAGAAAGGGAGGCGTATATTTTCTCTGATAGATCCAGATGAATCATGTTGGTGGCGCAACGTGCTGAGTCTGTTCCGAATTTGCGTTCTAAAACAGCACAGACCGTTTGTGCATTTTTGTGATCTACCGATAGGCGCTCGACATGATTTTGCAGTGCATAGATGCCGGCGCCAGCCAACATCCCGGCTTGGCGCATGCCGCCGCCGACGACTTTGCGCCAACGGCGAGCCTGATTGATAAATTCCCGCGGTCCAATGAGCACTGAACCCACGGGGGCCCCAAGTCCTTTTGATAAGCAAATTGATACGGTATCAAACGCCTCTGCGAGTACCTTGGGATGCTTTTTTTGAGCAACAGCAGCATTAAACAAACGCGCCCCGTCGAGATGCAGCGAAAGGTCAAACTTGTTGCACAAGTCACGAACCTGATTGCAGAAGTGCGCTGACAGAACACTGCCACCGTGAGTGTTTTCCAGGCAGAGCAGACGACTGCGCGCGAAATGGAAGTCATCAGGCTTGATTGACGCGCATAGTTCTTCTAAATCTAATTCACCTGAGAGATTCATAGTAATCGGTTGTGGTTGAATTCCGCCTAAAACTGCAGCGCCGCCACCTTCATAGCGATAGGTGTGGGCATTGTTTCCTACCAGGTATTCATCACCACGCCCACAATGAGTCAGCAAAGCCAGCAGATTAGATTGAGTGCCAGACGGGGCAAATAGGCCGGCTTCCTTGCCCAGCGTCGACGCGGCTAAGGCCTCGAGTTCGTTGACCGTAGGGTCTTCTCCGTAGACGTCATCACCGAGCTTTGCCGTAAGCATTGCTTCTCGCATTGCTTCGGTTGGTTGAGTCACAGTGTCGCTACGTAGGTCGGTCATTTAGATTCCCGCAAGCAATAAAAAGGCCGGAGAACCGGCCTTCTTGATAAATGGATGTACTGTTTTAAGGCGGCGCAGCAAGAGAGACGTTGTAAACACCAGCCTGTCTTGCCGAGTCCATAATGTGAATCATCACATCTGTTGTTGATTCTGGGTGTGCTTGAATGATAACCGGCGCTTCTGGGTTTTCTGCATGCAGCCGCTCTATGTTGGCGCGAACTGAACGTCGGTCGACATCCCGTTTAGCGATAATGATGCGGTCGCGGTTAGAGATCTTAACAACGATGCTCTTTTTATCAGGATCAACTGTCTTGGGCTTGTCTTCGTCAGGTTGGTTCACATCCAAACCCACCTCTTTAACGAAAGTCGCGGTGACGATGAAGAAGATCAACATGATGAATACGACGTCCAGCATAGGGGTCAGGTTTGGTCCTTCGCCGCTGTCTTCGTCTCTACCTCTGCCAAAAGCTCTGCGCATTGTTCCCTCTAGCTTCCTCAAGCAAGAGGCAATGTTATGACATGCTGGCTAAAGGTGCCAGCGACACTGAGGGGAATTTAGTATGATTTTAATCGCCTGCTAGGAGAGCCTGTGATGCGAAGAAAACTGACCTTATTAAGCCTTTTGACCCTGTTCATGATGCTACTTGCGGGATGTCAATCCTATGTCGACGGTTCAAAGAGAACGCCTGGCGAAGTGACGGACGATGCCCAGATCAAAATCGCTGTAAAATTGAAGCTGTTAGATGATCCAGAGGTCAAAGGCACGCAAATTGGTGTTAAGGTCAACCGTGGTGTTGTGACCTTAAGTGGGCGAGTGCCCTCTGACTACGCTCGAGAAAAAGCGCTGCGCCTCAGCACGGAAGTTCGCGGTGTAAAATCCACAGTCGATAAGTTGACGCTCGTGGAATAGATCCTATTCGGTGAGCCAGTTTTGGGGTTTTAGATAATAGTCTGGTAACTCGGCCTCAGGACTGCCGGGCTCGGCTTTATAGTTATAGATCCATTTCACCAAGGGCGGCAGCGAAGCCAGGACGGATTCGACCCTGCGGCCGCTTTGTAAGCCATATTTGGTACCGCGATCAATGGCCAGATTAAATTCCGCATAGCGTCCCCTGCGATAAAGTTGGAAGTCTCGCTGGGCTTCGGTAAATGCTTGTTCCTTGCGTCGTTGGAAGATGGGCACGTAAGCAGGTAAAAAAGAATCGCCCACGGCTTTCGCGAGGTCGAAACTCGCTTCAAAACCACCTTCGCTCCAGTCGTCGAAGAAAATACCGCCAACGCCTCTGGTTTCGTTGCGGTGAGGCAGGTAGAAGTAGTCGTCGCAAGTTTCTTTGAACGCCTGATAGTGTTCGCCTACGGCATCTCTGGCGGTTTTATGCCAGTCGATGGCATCCTCTTTTACGGGATAGCACGGCGTTAAATCGTATCCGCCGCCGAAGTACCAGAACGGTTCTTCCGCTTCGACAAAGAAAAAGCGCAAGTTCATGTGGGTAATAGGCACATGAGGGTTCTGAGGGTGGACGATTAGAGAAATAGCCGTAGCCTGAAACGGTAGCCCAGCCAGATGCGGGTTCCGCTCGGTTGCCGCGGGAGGCAGGGCGGCACCAATCGAATGAGTAAATTGGACCGCGGCTTTCTCGATGTGCTGGCCGTCTGCAAGAACACGCGGGCGCGACATGCCGCCGTTAGGTGGCTTAATGACCTCTACAGAAAATACAGCCAGCCCATCTACCCGCTCGAATTCGGCGCAAATGCTTTGTTGAAGGCTCTGAAAGTAATCAACAACATCCGAAATCAAAAGAGGCTCCTCGTACTACAGTGTGACTAATCTTCGATTGTGGCTCAAAACCGGGTGCGATGGCAGAGATGCCCTAAAAGAAACTTGTTGGGTATGCATAAGCCACGATGCATAATAACCCCCTGTTTGGGCGATGTAGCTAGGTAGTTCTTGCCAACGTTCTTTTTTATGATTCAGGAATAATCCATGCGCCCAGCGTTACATCGCACGATTTTGTTTAGCGGCAGCGCGCTTCTGTTCCTTTCCCAATCGTGCTTGGCGTCAGATTTCGGCAGCTTGGGTCTGATCAAGGTACCCACAGCCCGCATGGCAGTTGATGGAGAGCTGAGAGCCACCATCAGCCGTGAAGAAGTAGCCGACACATACAACATTTCTTATCAAGCAACACCTTGGCTTGAAGCAACTTTTCGCTACTCGATCTTTAATCCCCGGAATTATTCTTATTCCGCGGACAGCCTCCGGGATCGTAGTTATGAAGCCAAGGCTAGGTTGATACGTGAAAGAGTATGGATGCCGGAAGTCGCGGTTGGTGTTCGCGATATCTTGGGCACAGGAGTTTGGGAGGGGGAATATGCGGTCGCCTCAAAGGAATTGGGCTTATTTGATGTAAGTATTGGGATGGGCTGGGGAAGACTTGCGTCTAGAAATGCGTTTAGGAATCCGCTGCGAATCGTAGATCAAGCATTTGACCTTCGGCCAGGCCGCAGGGAACCAGGGGGTAAATTTGGAGGTGAGTCCCGTAGCAAGAGTTATTTTAGGGGCTCGGCAGCTTGGTTCGGCGGTGCCCGTTACCATTTGAGGCGATGGCCGCTGCAACTTATTGCCGAATACAATAGCGACGACTATGCCCGGGAAGTTGGGTTCAAAACAATTAAGAAACCATCGCCGTGGAATTTTGGAGTGGAGTGGCGGCCTCAGAGCAACATGACTATCGCTGCATCCTGGCTCCATGGCTCTTCTTTTGGGCTGCGATTCAGTAGTACGCTGGATACAAAATCGACACCAAAACAGAAAAGGAGCCGGGGGATCTACAGTTCAGCAGAACCGCGATCTCTATCAGGTGCACCAGAGAATCTCGACTTAAGTTCTTGGTACGACAGGCTTCTATATGACGCTGAACGGTCAGGCCTGCGTCTAAACAAAGCTGCCATTGATAGTGAAACGGCTGAAGTTACTCTGGAGATTGAAAACGCGGGCTACGCCCTGACGGCAGATGCAGTGCACAAAGCATTGAGTCTTTCCGAAGTGCATCTCTCCAGGAAAATAAAGTCGGTAAAAGTGGCGCTTCGAGAACAAGATCAACGTGCGCCAACCATAAGATATAGACGTCAACAGCCTCAAACGGTTGTAAAGCGCAGTAAATCTGCACCGCTTCGGAAAGCGTACCCGAATTCTAGAGAGGCAATAGAAATACTGCCAAGTTCTCACATCGAATTGCCGTCGAACCAAACTGATTATCGATATCCTTTCATAAGTTTTGGGGCCGATCTGTCGACCCGGATGCAGCTAATGGATCCGGATGCCCCGCTTGCGAAACAACTTTATGCCAAACTGTCTGCTCGGGTTTCTATCGCTCCACACCTTAATTTATGGGGTGTATATGGTCAGGATATCTACAACGACTTCACAACAGATCGAGTTTCAAATTCCCGGATACAGAAAGTTAGATCTGATGTGAACTATTATTTAACCGAGGGCGAATCAGGAATAGATCAGCTTTTCCTTGAGTATAGGAACAGCTTAAGTAAATCATTTCACTATCGGACCTATGCGGGCATTTTGGAAGGCATGTATGCCGGCATGGGTGGAGAAATACTCTACGAGCCCCATGCTCGAAGGTGGGCGATAGGCGCAACGTTGAATGGATTGCAACAGCGCGGTTTTGAAAAGAACTTTGAGCTACTGGAATACTCGACTGTAACGGGATTCGTAAGTTTATATTACGCATCTCCCTGGTATAACGTCGATATAGCGGTCCATGCGGGTCGGTATTTGGCAAGAGACAAAGGCGCGACGTTCGAAGCGCGCCGTACCTTTGATAACGGATTTTCTATCGGCGGTTTTTTTACCCGAACCGACCTCCCGGCTGACCTTTTTGGCGAAGGCAGTTTCGATAAAGGCCTGTACTTCAAAATTCCATTTAATGGAATTTTTCCAGGAAACTCGAAGTCTTCCTATGCAGCCATCATCAGACCGCTAGAGCGAGACGGTGGTCGTCGTCTTGAGGACTTTAGCGGGTCATTGTGGTTCGTGCGGCGCAACGTACGTTATGACGCTCTCGCCAGGAATGCTCATCGAATGGTTCCTTAGAGATATGTCAGCGCAACACAACGAGAGAAATCACGAGCAGAGTGCAGACTGTCCATCGGGAAAAGCTTGGTTGTGCGTGATGTGCAAGACTCAACAGGAAAGTATAGCTGGAGATAATTTAACGCGGCAGGGATTTACCGTGTATCTGCCGATGGCGCAGCAGCGAGACCGAAAACAGGGTCGAGTTACAACAAACTCAAAGGCGATGTTTCCCGGCTATCTGTTTATTGAAGCAGACCTGGAGTATCAAGACCTTTCAGTTATTCGTTCCACGATTGGCTGCATAGCATTTTTGCGACGCGGAGCGCGGCCAGCATTGGTGCCAAATCAAGTTATGGTATCGATCAAAGAAGCTGAAGACGTTTTGCATGGGAAGTTTGAGATTCACCAAAATTTCACGCCAGGAGGCAAGTACGAACTTATGGAGCAAGGCTTCAATGGCCATACAGCAACTTTCCTTGCGTTAGATGGGAAGGAGAGAGCGAGAGTTTTGGTGACGCTCTTGAATAAAGAGCATGAAGTAAAGATCCCGACAAACAGTCTCGGGCAACAACTCTCTTAGGCACATAATTCCGTTATTCCGTTTGCGCCATTTTCTTGGGTTGGTCCCTATTTGCCTTGGGGCAATCATGAAAATTTGTTATCGTTCACGCCGTGAACGGAATAATTCCGTGCGGTAGCCTGCCCGAAGCTTTTTCTAGGACGCAAATAGTTTGGATAACGACGAGTTACGCTTAGAAATATTGCGGCTGATTGAGTCGAACCCTTCCATGAGTCAGAGGCAAATAGCTTATGAATTGGGGATAAGCCTGGGCGGCGTAAATTATTGCCTAAAAGCTTTGGTGGAAATCGGCTGGATCAAGGTGGGAAACTTTGCCAAATCCGACCATAAGCTAGGCTACCTCTACCTCCTCACGCCACGCGGCATCAGAGAAAAAACAAATATCACCGCAAGCTTTTTGGCGAAAAAACGTGGGGAATACGGGGCTCTGCAGCAAGAGATTGCGCGACTAGAAGTTGAACTGGCGGACAAGCCCCAAGCAGCTATATCTATCAATGACTAAAGGGTCTCTTTTCTTCTGTCGGCTACTTCAAGAGCAGCACTGGAATCTTTATACTTTCGCCATTCCAGATGACAACGATACCTATCCCGGCCGTTACACACAAATTTGAGAGATCTTTGATATGGATTTAACGTTTTCCGAACAAGACCAAGCTTTTCAACAAGAAGTACAAGACTGGCTGTCGCAAGCCTGGCCACAGGAGATGCGTGACAAGCAGGCACGCAGTGCTCTAGGGAAACTGTCTAAAGAAGACCTAGTGAGTTGGCAAAAACGATTGGCCGAGAAAGGTTGGGCGGCAACAAATTGGCCGAAGGAACATGGCGGTGCAGCGTTTACACCAACTCAGAACTATATTTTTGATCTCGAACGTGCTCGTGTAGGGGCTCCTGGCGTTGTTCCCTTTGGGATAACCATGGTGGCGCCGGTCATTATGAAATTCGGCACAGACGATCAAAAAGCGAATTTCCTACCCAAGATTTTAAATTCCGATATTTGGTTCTGCCAGGGCTATTCAGAGCCAGGATCGGGGTCGGATTTGGCGTCGCTCAAAACCAAAGCGGAAGACATGGGCGATCACTATGTGGTCAACGGGGTAAAAACCTGGACCACTATGGCTCAATACGCAGATTGGATGTTTTGTTTAGTAAGAACCAGCAATGAAGATATTCGCCAGTTAGGTATCAGCTTTATTTTGATCGATATGAATACGCCGGGGATCAGCGTTAAACCTATCGTCACATTAGATACCCCAGCAGAGGGCTACCAGGAAATTAACATGGTGTACTTCGAGGACGTAAAAGTCCCGAAAGAGAACCTGGTTGGAGAGCAGGGCAAGGGCTGGACCTGCGCAAAATACCTTCTTGAGTTCGAACGTGGCAACGCCTATTCCCCCGCATTAAAGGGTGCTATGAACCACCTACGAGAAGCAGCGAAAGCAAGCGTTGATGGCTCTGGTCAACCATACTCTGAAAGCTCAGAATTTCGGCGCCAGTTTAACGATACCGAAGTGCAAATTGCCGCGATGGAGTACACGGAACTTAGAATACTAGGAGCGCTGGCTGCTGGACAAAACGTAGGGCCAGAAAGCTCTATGCTGAAGACTCGTGGCACGGAGTTGCAACAAGCGGTAACCGAGCTTGCTATGGATATCGCTGGCAACTACGCCGCACCCTTGGATCAATCCACCCCAGCCGCGGGCGATAATTTTCAGGCAGTGGGCCCAGATTTCGCTAACGGTACTGCTCAGGAATACTTTAATACGCGAAAAGTGAGCATCTACGCAGGTTCTAATGAGATCCAGCGCAACATAATGTCGAAGTTGGTACTGGGGCTGTAAGCATCTTTACTCCCATGAATGAAAACGATTTGGGTATCCACTTCAAGCCTAAAAAGGGTCTTTAGTGCGTCATACAAGAATGCTTACCAGTTTGCTTGTTGCGGCCATAGGGCTTTTAGCTACTGTGCCTTCGGTGCAAGGGGCAGTTCCATCTGTTCCGCCAGAAGTACTGGCGCAGCTCAAGTCGATGTCTCCGCCTCAACAGCGGGCGTTGGCTAGTCAATATGGTTTTAACCTTGATGAGATACTTGGCTTTGCTGGAAGTGACGATGATTTCAGTGAGCGACCAGCGTTAGGCGCTCCGGGCGAACCGTTAGAGCAGGTAGCGTTAGACGAAATAGACGACGGAGATATTCGCGAAGAATCTCTTGCCGAGGGCGCTGAAGAGGAACTGCAACGGTTTGGCTCAAACCTTTTCGACTCGGAAGTGAGCACCTTTGCACCGGTGGATAATATCCCGGTGCCAGAAGGGTATCGTTTAGGTGTTGGCGATGAACTCCGAGCAATGCTCATTGGGAAGGAACAAGGAGAATTTTCATTACTCATTGAGCGAGACGGATCTGTTACATTGCCTAAGTTAGGCCGAGTGTTCTTGAGCGGACTATCGTTTCCTGAAGCAAAAACGCTCATCGAAAAACGCGTAAGCGAACAGTTGATCGGTTCTGAGGCCATACTTTCAATGGGCTCGCTGCGAAGTATCAATGTGTTCATCGCTGGCGAGGTGAAAAAACCCGGCAACTACTCAGTGTCTGCACTGTCCACGCTTTCACAGGCGGTTTATGTCGCTGGTGGGATATCCAACGTTGGGTCTTTCCGTTCCATTCAGCTCAAAAGACAGGGTGAAACCGTAGAGTCTTTCGACATCTATGACCTGTTGCTGTTCGGTGACAACTCAGATGACGTCCGTCTGCAGAGTGGTGATGTTGTGTTTGTACCCCCTGTCGGTCCCCAGGCGTCAGTGTCTGGTTCAGTACTCAGACCAGCAATCTACGAATTTAAGTCACAAAACACGTTGCAGGATCTTTTAAGCATGGCTGGAGGAGCCCTCGCAACGGCAAATCTACGACAGGCTTTGCTACAGCGCTATGAGCCGGGCGTGCCCCTCTCAGTGATTAAAAATATGAACCTAGCCTCTTTCGAAAGCCTTGACACGCTGTTGGTTGATGGCGATTCGCTGTTTGTTCCGAACAAATCAGTGCGCTCGTCGAATCCTATTTTAGTGCAAGGAGAAACAGAGCTTTCGGGTGTCGTCGGCTGGTCGGAGGGCCTGAGAGTTGGCGATGTTTTTAATGATCTTGAAGCAGACCTCAAGAGAACTGCAGATCGCAATCTTTCTCTGATCGTTCGGAGAAAGAACCAGATCACCGACATAGAGGTTATGGCGTTTTCTATTTCTAGTGCGGTTCTCAATCCTTCATCTAAAGATAATATTGAACTTAGGCCTTTCGATCGTATCGTGGTGTTGCCAAATCCCACGGCAGATGAAACGCTGTTAGAAGGGAGTCTCAGAAGAACTTTGATCGACCCGATTGTCGAGCAACTAGAACGACAAACTCGGTTTGGTAAACGCGCGCAAATCGTAATGCTTACCGGTGCTGTTAGGGAGCCTGGCGCTTATCCGATCATTGGCGATGGCTCAATAGCTAGTGTTGTTGCCTTGGCTGGGGGATATACAGACGCGGCCCATCTCGAACGAGTTGAGATTCGAAGAATCGTTCTCAACCAGGCTCAGGAGGCCGAAATAGAGATATTGAATGTTAACTTGGCGGAGGAAAACGGCTCGGCGTTTAACGTTGTCGGTCGAGACACGGTTCGAATCAATACCATTCCGAATTGGACCACTGAAGATACCGTTGAACTTAGTGGCGAATTTGTCTTTCCTGGAACCTACACTGTTTTCGAGGGGGAAAGCATCTCCAGTCTAATTAAGCGTGCAGGAGGGTTCACGAACGAGGCTTTTTTAAGCGGTGCTCAATACTTCTCAGCCGCAGCGAGAGAATCGCAAACTCAACAACTTAAGAAAATATCTGCAAGCGTCAGTCGCCAAGTTGCAAGCCGGAAATCTGCAGGTGAACTTACGGAAGGCAGTTCGGACGTCGCGATTGAGAATATCATTGACGAGGAACTTTTAGGTAGAGTTGTTATCGACCTAAGAGGCATTGTCGATGGAGACGAAGCCGCCGATGCCCTAGTAGATGATGGTGACACTTTGTTCGTTCCGAAATTCACTAACACGATCGCAGTGGTTGGGGAAGTCTATGAACCAGGAACATTCAGATTCGAAGAGGGCTTGACTTTAGACGAATACCTCGGAATTGCTGGTGGAGCAACGAACTACGCGCTTAAGAAAAATATTTATTTGCTCAAAGCAGATGGCTCAGTACGCTTTTATCGTTCGAGCGCGTTAAAAAACCTAATAAGGTTTGACGCTGGCGTGATGAACAGCATTGAGGCAGGAGATGCGATTGTTGTACCCACAAATCTTGATTATGACCCACCATTGGCTCGAGTGAATGCGATCACGAGTGTGGTATTTCAAAGCCTCACAAGCATCGCCGCGTTCCTGAGTATTACGAAGCAATAGTTGGACGCAGTATTAACCCAAAAATGAGCTTGCCGGCGGCGCTCTATCAATGCTGGAAATCTTCTTCGGACAATTTAATCGTATGGAGCTGATCGAAAGCATTGTGCCTGCGCATAATATCTAAACGAGAATAGCAATGAGTGATGTCAGCCAAAATACCGAAATTGTTATGAACGACGAGATCGATCTCAAAGAGCTATTTGCAATTCTTTGGGATGGGAAGATCATGATAAGTGCCATCGCGGGCATTGCGGCCATCATCTCGGTAATCGTAGCGCTGTCGCAGCCCAATATATACACCGCAAGTGCGCTGCTTGCTCCTGCTGAAAGTTCCGGCGGTGGACTATCAGGTCTTATGCAACAATACGGTGGCCTCGCTAGTTTGGCAGGGGTGTCGCTCCCAGGTAGTGAAGAGGGATCCCGCGCACAACTTGGCATACAGCTCATGAAGTCGCGCGCTTTCATCGGTGACTTTGTCGAGCGGCGCGACATACTCCCCGAGCTCATGGCCGTTGAGACATGGGACATAGGGTCGGGCAAAATCATTTTTGATCCAGAGTCTTATGACGCCGCATCTAAAACATGGGTCCGCGATATTGAGCCTCCTAAGTCTCCCGAGCCCTCAGCCCAACAAGCTCACAAAGCTTTTTCCGCTATTCTGGGTGTGTCACAAGACAAGCAAACGGGATATGTATTGGTGAGTATTGAACACCAGTCACCTATCGTTGCCGCGCAGTGGGTCAACTGGCTGGTTGAGGATGTGAATGCTGCCGTAAGGGCTCAAGACGTGGGCGAGGCCGAGAAGTCGATCGAGTACTTAAAGCAGCAAGCCGCTAACACGTCATTGGCCGACCTTCAGGCCATGTTCTTTGAGCTCATCCAGTCACAGACCGAGACCATGATGTTGGCCGAAGTGAGGCCCGAGTACGTTTTTAAGACTATCGATCCTGCGGTTGTGCCCGAACAAAAAAGTAAACCCAGCCGCGCATTGACCTGTGTGTTGGGCACGCTTTTGGGTGGGATGTTGGGCGTAGTCGTTGTCCTGATCCGACATTATGCACGAACAGAGCCAGAGGCCTAATTCAAGGTTTTTGACGCCTGGCTTGAAATAGCATGATCGGGTGCGCGAGGTCCCTGTCACCTTTGCGGCTTTTCTTAATTGATCCATTAATAAACCATAACGCGTTCAGACGCTGAACGCTGTTTTTTGATAGTGTTGATGGTGTGAACGACTTATTTCAAAATAGCGATTTAGCCGTAAATACTAGAATTCGGGACGAGCTCAGGCTCCGGGTGCTGCGTGCCCTTGAGGCCAACCCAGAGTTGAGCCAGCGTCAACTCGCTGCCCAGCTGGGCGGCGTTAACTCCGCCCTTAAAGCACTAGTTGAGCGGGGCTTTGTGAAGGCCGATAGCTTTCGTAAGTCAGGCAACAAGGGAGCTTACTTGTATGTATTAACCCCGCAAGGGGTCGTCGAAAAGGCGTCGCTCGCGACCGCGTTTCTGGATCGAAAGCTCGGGGAGTACGAGGCGTTGAGACAAGAGATTGAGTCCCTGAAGGGCGAGGTGGGTTCCGATAAGTCGGGTACAGGGGATAACTTGTGATGAGGGCGCTTATCAAATCTCAGGGGATATGTAACGTGGTAACCCGTGCCTGTAAAATTAAAGGTCGCGGTCGTTGGGTCGGGTTACGTGGGTATGTCTCTGCCCGTTTTATTGGCTCAGCACAACGAGGTTACGGTACTCGATATAGATTCGGAGCGCATTGATCAGGTGAACGGCCGAGAGTCGACGGTTGCTGTTGCTGACATCGAGGCTTTCCTAAGAAACAGAGAGAAGAGTTTGTTCGCCACGTTAGACGTTGACGAGGCGTACCTAGGTGCTGATTTTGTGGTCGTAGCTGCTCCCACCAACTACAACACCTGTCGTTATGCTGGCGACGCTGTTGGCCGGGGACGCCCTGGTGGTCATCAAGTCGACGGTCCCCGTGGGACATACTCAGGGGCTTCAAGGGGTATACAGCATCGACAGGATTGTCTTTTCGCCAGAATTTCTTCGAGGGGGCCAAGCGCTAAACGACAACTTGCATCCGTCCCGAATAATCATAGGTTGCTTAGAGGAATCGGGTGCCGGGTTTGCGAAGTTGTTGCTGGACGCGGCCGAAAAAACAGATGTGAAAACGTTGTTTATGCCGTCCACGGAGGCAGAGGCGATGAAGCTGTTTGCTAATACATACCTTGCAATGCGTGTTTCGTTCTTTAATGCGCTTGACTCGTACGCCATAGCCGCGGGATTGGATACAGCGAAAACTATCGATAGCGTTTGTTTAGATGATCGAATCGGTGACGGCTACAACAACCCGTCATTTGCTTGTGGTGGTTACTGCTTGCCCAAGGATACCAATCAGCTCCTTGCTAACTATAAAAGTGTGCCCCAAAACTCGATCCAAGCCACCTTATCATCAAACTCGACCAGAAAAGATTTCATTGCCGATACGATAATTGGGATGCGCCCACGAGTGCTTGGCATTTATCGGCTCGTGATGAAGCAAGGATCCGATAACTTCAGGGCCAATGCAATTCAAGGGATTATGAAGCGCCTCAAAGCGAAGGGCATCGAAGTAGTGATCTATGAGCCAACTTATGCGGCCGACACATACTTTAACTCTAAAGCATTGAGGTCTTTGGACGAGTTTAAGGGCCTTTCGGATGTCATTATTTCCAATCGAATACATTAAGACTTGAGTGACACGGCTGAAAAAGTATTTACACGAGATTTGTTTGGTCGTGATTAGGCCAAATACACACCACAAGGTATTAACAATGGCGTTCCGCATTGATGAGCGCAGGAGAGTTTTATGATAACACCGGTGATTATGGCCGGCGGCTCGGGCACCCGATTGTGGCCGTTATCCAGAGCTGGCCATCCAAAGCAGTTTTTGGCGTTAAAGGGTGATAAGACCATGCTCCAGCAGACTGTTGAGCGCTTAGCTGATTTGCCTACATCTGGATCAATCACTATCTGTAATGAGGAGCATCGATTTTTCGTGGCTGAGCAGTTGCGTGAGATTGACGCACTTGGAAAAATCATTCTCGAGCCTGTGGGTCGCAACACCGCGCCAGCTATTGCACTGGCGGCTCTCGCTGAAAGGGAAAATGACCCCCTGCTATTAATTTTAGCGGCCGATCATGTTATCGGCGACCAAACTGCATTTACCGAGGCTATCATGAAGGCCGTGCCGCTCGCAGAGGCTGGCAAGCTGGTGACGTTCGGCATTTCGCCGACTGAGCCATATACAGGCTATGGGTATATAGAGACTAGTGCGTCGATAGCAGACGCCTATGAAGTTTCTTCTTTTAAAGAGAAGCCTGACGCCGATACAGCCGCTCAGTATGTTGCTGAGGGAAGTTACTACTGGAATAGTGGAATGTTCTTATTTAAGGCGACTACCGTCCTCGCTGAGTTGAAGGCGCACAGACCTGATATTTTTGCTGCGTGTGAGCGTGCGATAGCCGGAATCTCTGCAGACCTCGATTTTATGCGGATAGACGCCGAGGCCTTTGCACTATGCCCCGACGATTCTATTGACTATGCGGTCATGGAAAAAACAAATGATTCTGTAGTGGTGCCAATGGACGCAGGCTGGAATGATATCGGTACTTGGTCCTCGTTATGGGACGTCACAGAAAAGGATGACAATGGTAACGCTGTCTCGGGCGACGTAATGCTGCTAGATACCAAAAAGTCCCTCGTTAGGGCAGACGATAAATTTGTTGCGCTTATTGGTATCGAAGATGTAGTTGTGATTTCGACCAAGGACGTAGTGCTAGTTGCTAATAAAGAAAGAGTGCAAGATGCGAAAGTAGTTGCAACAAAGTTAAAGGCCTCAGGTCGTTATGAGGCCGATCATCACAGAGAGGTATATCGGCCCTGGGGTAAGTATGACTCCGTCGATCAGGGCACGGGTTATCAGGTGAAGAGAATTACTGTTAAGCCCGGAGCAAAACTTAGCCTCCAAATGCATAATCACCGAGCAGAGCATTGGGTGGTTGTTGCGGGTACGGCGCGAGTGACAAATGGACCTGAGACATTTCTGTTGTACGAAAATCAATCTACCTACATACCAAAAGGTGTGGTTCATTCTCTGGAAAATTCCGGCGAGGTACCGCTAGAAATTATTGAGATACAGTCCGGATCCTACCTTGGCGAAGACGATATTGTTCGACTTGCCGATAAATATGGCAGAGCGTAGGTATGACTACAAAGCCAAAAGGGTTACTTGGTATTAGAAGTTTGCCGACATAATGGGGCGGTGCGCAGGATCGTTTCGATGAAAAACTTTATAAGTAGATGAGCCGCGTACAATTAAACGACGTCAAGTTTGAAGCGCTCAAAGCGCTGTCTGTCGGTTGCGCAAGGGGCGTACCGATCTTGCTGAGTGGTGCTCTTGCACTATTGCTGGTAGAGGCGGAGCCTGCGCAAAGCAAATTGATCATTAGCGCTTTAGTAATTTCGTCAGTGTTGTCCATAGTGTTGCGGTGCGGAGCCGACACGTTTTTAGTGTTGAGATACTCCGCGAAATCGTCGAGGCATCGGGCAAGGGCGGTAACTGTATGGATGGTGACCTGTATAGTTAACTGTGCGGTGTCGACTTTAGCACTCCTCTGCATATCGATTTTTTTTCTAACAGAAGTATTGTTGCTAATAGCTTTAATCAGTCTGATTATAACTTGCAATTCAATTTCTATAGTATTGTTAGCCCATGAAAAATCCGGCATCTTTTCTCTCGCTTTTAAGTCGTTAAGCTTGAATGTAGCCTTAGTTTTTGCCTTGATGCAGGCCCATAATTTCTTCTTTTATTTGGTAATCTCCTTCATATTTGAGATCGCGATAGCCTATTTTTTACTGCGAAACTTATTTTTTAAGGTAGTTTCTCGTGATCACCTAAAACCCGCGTATCTTGTGAAAAGATATAGCGCCTTCTTGGCCATTATTTCATGTCGAAAGGAGCTGATTTTACTGGCCCCTCTTACGTACTTATCGCAAAATATTATAACTGTCATGGCCTTCTTTCCAGGCGAAATAATAACTGCAGCTTTAGGTAATCTCATTCAGCGATGCATCAATTTTTCTTATGTAGCGATTCAAATTGTTTCGTTCTCATATCTTCGAGTATTGAAGTTTAATTTTAGCCCATTGAAGTGCATCCTATTATTTTTAATATTTGGTGGGTTGTTATTTGTATTTAGGTTGATGAGTCCAGTTGAGATAACACCCATGTTTTTTACGGTGATTGAAGTGGGCATCGCCTGCTGCATGGCGTTTTCAGCGTCGCTTGCGCGTTTATTTTATGAGTCCCATGATAACCTTAGAGCTGCCGTTTTCTTTTTATTAATGCAAATTATATTAACCGTCATTTTTTCACTGGGGATTAATAACTTTTTTCCCGTCTACGATTCGACGGTACTTGACAGTTTTTTAATCGCCTCATTATTTGCTTTAGTGTTAACAGTTGTACCGGACTGCAAGCGTAGTAAAAAAGTCTTCGGTGCTTAGGAGATTTATTCGAGAGATAGGAGTGGCTGGTGTTGACGTTTTGTCAAAACTCCAGCAGTTTATAGAGATTCACGAGCGCGAAGGCACAATTCCTGACGGAATACGCCTGGAAATGACCGGATCAAATTTTACCGAGTGTATGAGTGGGGTTTCAAATGTCACGGAAGAAACGCTCCGTGAGAGGTACTTAACAAAATGTGACCCAAGACTAAAGCTAGCCAAACAATTGAGCTCACTCTTAACTTAGCTTCTTGGCGAGCTCATAAAAAAGCAAAACAATATTCTTAATATTTGAGAAAATAATTCATGAGAACTATTTTAAATATCATTCGTACAAGTTTTATGAATAAAAACTGGGTAGTAGTAATACGGAAAATATTCGCAAAATTTGAGCGTGACACCTCCCAAGACGCTTTGGCTTGGGCATCTAATGCTTGTGAAGAAATGGATCCATTTTTTAATGCGCTGTCTGCTGATTTATGGCGGGAAGCAAAGAAAACATGCAGCGATCTAGAAAAAGTTGCACAAAGGAGCTTTGGTTCTGAGGCGGAGCTGATGGGTGGCCGAGCCAATTGTGAAATGCTTTATTTCCTAACGCGTTTCACTCAAGCAAAAACTGTACTCGAAACGGGTGTTGCTGCGGGATGGTCTTCTCAAGCAATTCTTACAGCATTAGAAAAGAATAAATCAGGAAAGTTATTCTCAAGCGACTTCCCCTATATACGTCTAGATGACCCTCTAAAGCATATTGGTGTATTAGTTGACGAAAGCCTTAAACACCGCTGGAGCTTGGATATTCGCGGGGACCGAATTGCGTTGCCATATATAGTTAAAAATGAAGTCATGTTGGATATTTTCCATTATGACAGTGATAAAAGTTATAGTGGTCGAGAATTTGCATTTCGGCTGATAGAAAGAAGAATTCAAAATAACGGCTATATTATATATGATGATATCCAAGATAATATGCATTTCGCCGATTTAGTCGCGAAAAATAACTTTAAATACCGGGTATTCAAAGCCCACCAAAAGTACGTAGGTTTAATTTTGCCACAGTGCATGGATACAACTAACGCATGAACTCAATGACTACCTCCCAAAAATCAATAATCATGATCCCGGCGAGATTAGAGAGCTCACGACTTCCAGGGAAAGCTTTGTTAAATATATCTAACGTCCCGATGATCGTTCATGTTGCGCTGAGATGTCAGCGTAGCGTGCTGGCCTCACGTGTGATTGTATGCACCGATTCCGTTGAAATTTGCCGGAGATGTAATGCATTCGGAATTGAAGTTTGTCTGACTAGGCAGGATAGTGTAAACGGAACCGAGAGGATTGCCGATGCCTGTGAGCGGCTACAGTTCGATAGCTCTGACCTTATAATTGATGTGCAAGGAGACGAGCCATTGGTTGATCCTAGCTTTATAGATCAAGTAATTTCTTTTCACAGAAAACATCAATTTGATTGTACGGTTCCGCATATCCTAATGAACGAGCTTGACAATGAGAATAGGGTGAAACTAATCGTCAGTGGGAGTCAGGTCTTATATATGACACGCGCTGATAGCCCAGTATATTTCGGTGGAACACAAAAAAACCTTAAAAAACATCTGAGTGTCATTGCGTTTGAGGTCGGGTGTTTGAGCGCTTATGCTACTTTGGCTGTGGGTGAGTTAGAAGCTGCCGAGCGTATAGAACTGCTTCGTTTAATTGAGCATGGTTGGTCTGTGGGAACTTTTGAAGTTTCAGGGGAGACGCTAGCTGTCGATACACAAGCAGATTATGAGAAGGTTTGTCGCATGATGGAGCGAGACCCACTTTACCTAGACATGAAGGTCTCAGGAGAGATTTAATAAGATGCGCCGACCAAAACATATCTCGTTCGATTTGGATGGAACTTTAATTAACAGTTTCCCTGTAATGAGGGCAGCATGGGAAAATGTTTGCCAGGTTTTCTCTCTTACAATCCCTTTTGAAAGTTATCGTCTTTATATCGGCGTTCCATTTGATGTGATAATGAGCAAGCTGGGACTTACAGAGTCTTGTGAAGATATCAAGAAGATCTATTTTGATTATACTTATAAGAATGCACATGACATCGTTTTGTTCAATGGGCAGAAAGAACTCTTTTCAAGTCTTCGAAAATGCGGTATTTCCATTTCAATTATAACGTCGAAGCCTAGAGGGAATGCTGAACATTTGATTGCAAAATTTGGTATAGACGTGGATATACTGATTTGCGGAGATGATTTTCCGGTTGGTAAGCCGAACCCCCTCCCCATGATGAAATTACATCAAAATTTAAACATTGATAGCAGCGAGACTCTATATGTTGGTGACATGCTGTCTGATTTTCAATTTGCGGTTAACTCAGGTGTTGATTTCGTTTTCTTTTCGGGTGGTGAGTACAGCGACATCAATGAACTTGTGCTTAACCCTAAAGCCACTGCGACGAACCTGCTAGAACTGGTGGATTTGCTGCATGTATAACACATTGCGAAATGTCTTCGGTCTTATCTCAAAAGATTTACGGGGGAGTCTTTTGCTGTTGTTTTTGGCGATACTAGTGTCAACCGTGCTTGAGGTTTCCTCGTTACTGCTTCTAGGAAAATTCGCTGAGTATATGCTTTCCGTTTTAAGTGGTGTAGAGCAAAACTTAATTATTTATTGGTTGCCGTTAATAGAGCCATTTCCTATCGACCCTTTTGGGCTCTTTTTGATTTTAACTTTTGTGTTGATCACATCTTTCGCAGCCGGCCTATACTCGATTAAGGCGCAATCTTATTTTGCGTTTAGATGCGGGATGAATATCGGTGATCGTTTGTTCAAAAATTATTCTGAGGCATCTGTTTCATTTCATTCGAGCCGTAATTCCGCGGGCCTGATAAAGCAAATTCAAGCAGAATCTACGCGGATAACGAATGGTATACTTTTACCCTGTGTTCAAGCTAGTGCAAAGCTTAGTCTATCAGTCGGTATCCTTGTTGGCTTGATGGTTACGGATTTGCTCCTGACTTTCGCACTAATTGGAGTTTTCGTTGGGGCTTATATTTTGTTCTTTATATTTTATAGGTCCCGCCTAAAGGCAAATGGAAGGCTTATATCATCTGCAACAGAGTATCGATTAAAGACCATGAGCGAAGTGTTTCGTGGTATCAAGGAGCTGAGGATTGCGAACCAAATTGAACCAGCGATAAGAGGGTTCTCGGGTGTAGGGGAATTGTTGGCGACCGGCCTCGCAAAAAACAATATTTACGGGCAAGCACCAAAATTTTATATAGAAACATTAGTGTTTCTTCTGGTCGCTTTTGGTTTGCTAATGGCGCCTCAGGTGTTTTCTCCCGATGATTCGGGTAAGTGGATTGCCACCTTTGCGGTATTTGGGGTAGGTGGGCTGAAGTTGATGCCTGCTATGCAACAGGCCTACAATTCAATGGTCAAAGTTCAAGGCAATATTGCAGCCGTTCACGCTGTATTAGATGATACTGAAAAGGTGCTCGAGACACATAACCGACCAGCTGGCAAACAAGCGATGGTGGGTGTTTTCAAGGACCTTAGACTCAACGCGGTGTGGCTCAGGCGGTCGGACCTGGGTATCGATTTCACCGATGACAATGAGTTCGTTTTAAAAGACATAAGCGTCCAGCTACAGTCCTGCCAGCATATTGGCCTGGTGGGGGGGTCTGGAGCTGGCAAGTCAACTTTCATAGACGTCGTCCTCGGATTTTTTAGGCCAACCTCTGGGTCCGTTATGATAAACGGCGTTGAAATACAAGATATAGATATCACTAGCTGGTACGATCAAATTGGGTTTGTGTCGCAGGACATTTTTTTAATAGACGCATCCATCGCAGAAAATATTGCACTTTGTGAACGAGACGGAATCTGCGAAACAAAGCTAGAGGAGGTGATTAACCTCACCGTCCTTAATGGCCTCATACAAAGATCCCCCCTCGGTGTCGATACCTTAGTTGGTGAGAGCGGGGTAAAAATCTCTGGTGGTGAAAGGCAACGCATAGGTATTGCGCGAGCGCTCTATAAGCGTCCGAGTATATTGATCATGGACGAGGCCACAAGTGCCTTAGACTCGCTGACCGAGCAATCCATTCAGGAAGTCATGAATCGGCTTAAAGGCAATATTGCAATCATTTCGATCGCCCATCGGCTAAAGACAGTAAAAGATTGTGATTTCATTATTTACATGGAGCGAGGTGCTGTTGTTGAAAGTGGTGATTATCGCACTCTATATAACAACTCCATTGCGTTTAAGCAGTATGTTGAGGCCCAACGGATTTAGAGAAAAACGACATGACGCTAATACGGAAATTTGCTAGAGCGATTTTGCCCGCCGCTGTACACCGTAGAATAAAGAAATTATTTTCAGTTTCTGCAGCAATCAAACCGCTATCGATAAGGTGCTGCCCTTTATGCGGTTACGAGGGTTATTTTGAGTGGTTCGGGCGTCCGCCAAGAATCGATGCCCAGTGCCCTAAATGCGACTCATTAGAGCGGCATAGATTGTTTTATTTGAGTATTCTGCGGAGTGAGTCTTTTATCAATAATAAGGAAGTGCTCCACTTTGCTGCCGAGAAGCAGCTAAAAAAAATAATACAGCCTCTCTCGTCTCGCTACGCGACGGCAGACTTGATGGCCCCAGCTGACCTGACTTTGAATATCGAAAATATCGATTTAGCGGACAATTCATTTGATGTAATAGTAGTAAACCATGTGCTTGAGCATGTTAACTTTCCCGCTGCAAGACGAGAACTGTCTCGCGTCCTTCGACCGGGGGGCGTGCTAATCTGTAGCGTGCCACAAATAGCGAGCTGGAAAAAAACATATGAGCCTGCAGACGTTGATCCGTCTGAGAACGAATTGAACTTCGGACAATATGACCATATCAGGTACTTCGGTGCAGACTTCTGCGTGCTCATGTGCGAAGACACAGGATTTTCACTTAATCGAACATACGTCGCGGAAGGAAAAGATGTAATAACGTATGGTCTATTGCGTGGAGAAATGATCCATGAATTCATACTCAAAGAGTAAGATTAATGTCCCTACCTGCGTTGTTTGATGAGTTCCGCTTAAAACGCGAAATGCGTCTGTACCGAAAGCGTCTTTCAAAAGTTGCAATAAGCCTTGGCTCTTATGGTAAGTACTTAATTGGACCTAGGGATATTAAAGTGGATGCAAAAAAATACACTCAATGCAATGTTTGGGGCTCTGGTTGGTCGGTGAAAAATTCTATGCTTTCCTCGCACGTGGGTGGCAATACATACGATATTGGTTTCGGATTTTCATGCTTAAATGATGTAAAATACAACCTATATTTTATAGAAAATGCATCGCCTGCTATGAGTGGACTCGTTTCTGCTCAAAAATCGGCACTACACAAGTTTGTTGTTAGGCACGGCTGCCCAATAATTATCAAAAATCTTTGGCAGGAGAAAAACGATATTGACTACGCGGCAACCGCGTACGAGGATTTACCAGTATTTTTTGGTAGAGATTTAATTGTTCCACATAAATTAAACACAATAAGCTCATATCGCCGTTATTCGAATATACTCATTCAGTATGACGACTTATATTTTCGACAGGCGTGCTCGACGGTTTTGACCGCTATTATTTTCGCGATTAATAAAGGTTTCACTAAAATCGTTGTCCACGGCATCGATTTCGGTGGTGGGTATTTTTTTGATAGTGATCCAACCTTTCGCGCTGAGGGGTTAGTACCTCCGCCTGTTCCAGCGGTCTATGATCCGGGGTGGAGGAAGCAAGGCGCAGCGCATCCCACGGGGCAGTGCCTAAGGCGTTTTCTAGGGGAACTCAAAAGCATATTACACAACCGGGATGTTGAGCTGATTGCCGGTTGTGCACAATCGCCAGCATCAGAGATTTTAGGAACTCAGTGAGAGAAAGCGTTTTCAGTTGATATAGGAAAATGTCATTGTTTAGATGCATAGTGTCGATAGTGTTTTGAAATACCGAGTAACTATGCGTGAACTTGGTATACAAGCCCATATAAATGAGGCCCGCAGTGATGAAAATTTTAAGGCGTTTTACCAAATTAAGAAATGCTTGCGCACGATTTATCGGCATCAAAAAGCAATATACTATCAACGGAGTGACCATTCTATTAGATTATGGACATAAATTACCAGCGTACCAGGCCGATTTACCCTATTACGATCGATTTTTGCCCAAGTTGGTCGAATCCTTCCGCCCTGGAGGTTGCGTAATCGATGTTGGCGCGAATGTTGGCGATACTTTGGCTGGTATGATAGGTGGTAATTCGAGATTAAAATACATTTCTGTAGAGGCAAACTCATACTTTTTCTCGCAATTACAAAATAACGTTGCATTAATAAAGCGGTCGTTCCCAGAAGCTGAAATTGAGATTGAAAAAAGCATTATTGGTGCAGATGTGCAAAATGTTTCAATGGTGTCGACGTCGAGTACTGCTTCTGTTGTGAATGGTGGCGACCTTCGTTCGGTTAAATTAAGTTCTGTGCTAGAGCGCTTTCAGGCTGTCGAAACAGTAAGACTTATAAAGTCTGATGTTGATGGGTTTGATTTTGACGTCATTAAATCGGTTGGAGAAGTGCTCGCACACACACCGCTTTTATTTTTCGAATGTCAATACACTGATAAGACGCAATATGAAGGGTTTCACGATACATTTGAAATGCTACGTGATAACGGATATACACATTACGCCGTCTTCGATAATCTGGGGCAGTTTTTGTGTATGACACAAGATCTCACGGTGATCGAAGGTTTGCTCGCATACATCGCAATTCAAAATTTTTCCGACGCAAAGAGAACTATTTTTTACTGGGATATACTAGCATTCAATTACAAGGACAAACCGCTTGTAGACGGCGTGTTAGAAGCTTACTGGAGCAACTAGTTTGTAAAAGGTTTAGTTTGGTGTTTATGAAGTGTACTTAATAGCATTCCTTTATTCGGTAAAGGCAATATTTTGCCATGCTTGCTCGTTGTTATGTATTGATTTTGCGGTTTAGTAGGCAGTTGTGCGGCCTTATTTTTCTCAGACATGATAACACCGATTCAGCCTAAAACTAATTCTTCGTTATATTAATAAAGTTTTTTGTCGGATTGCATGCGCGCGAAAAATAACGGTTGATATTGATATGGATTACGTCCGCGAAAAATTGAAAAGCGTTATTTTCAACAGATTATTTCGAGATGAAACAATAAGACTAGGCGTTTCATTTGGTACCAAACTTATACCAAAAGAACGAAGTAATGATAGCGAGATATACTACATTATTCGCAGGGAGGGCCAAGGCCACGGCTTCTTTTCAAATTTCATGCATGTACTAATGAATGTTGCTATTGCCGACTTCTACGGGTGGGTTCCAGTTGTAGACCAAGAAACCCGATTGACACTTTACCATGCTGATCGCAGTAAAAAAAATAATGTCTGGTATAAATATTTTGAGGGTGACTGGAGTATTCAAGCTCTCTCTGAGAGCTCTAAAAAGATCATTTATTCAGATGAAAAATTCCCTCATCAGATTTACACCAGGTTTATCGAGGAGACGAGTTATCTTGAGGGGCTTGTGAATGAATATATGCGTCCTAGGCCCGAGTTTACAAGAGAAGCAGCAGATTTCTTATTATCTTCGCAAGTTATTGGCGCTGAAGTAATCGGAGTCCATTGGCGGGGAACGGACATGAATAAAGTTGGAAGGCAACAAGCTACGTTATCGGAACTTCGATTTCATGTCGACCGGGCACTCGACACGGGTATGGTAAAAAAAGTTTTTCTGTGTGCTGATGAAGAGAAAAACATTTCGGATTTTGTCGATGTATATGGCGATACCGTAATCTTCACAGACTGCTACAGGTCTAGTAGTAAACTGCCAATCCACGTTAATCAAGACGCCAGGATTCGCGACGATCACGCTTTTTTGTGTGGTAAGGAGGTTTTAGTGGACGCATTGATACTCAGTAGCTGTAAGCAGGTTGTTGGAAAGAACTCTAACGTCCTTAATAGCGCACGCATTTTGGGTGGGATCGATTCAGATCGTGTGGTGATGCTGAAAGAATGAGGCTAGATAAAAAGATTTCTGTCGTAATACCGACATTTCAGCGCTCATACGAGCTGAGAAAAACGATAGAATCTGTTGTAGCACAAGAGTTTCAAGCCTTCGAGATAATTATAGTTGACGATGGCTCGACTGACGATACCAGAGAGGTAGTGGAGGAACTGGCACGGACCCACCGTCAAGCGAATATTCTTTATGTTTACAAAGAGAATGGTGGTGCTCAATCTGCTCGCAATAGAGGGATAGTTGAGTGCAAAGGCGACTATATTCAGTTTGTTGACTCGGATGATCTGCTTTCGCCAAATAATTTTTGTAAAAAAAATGCTGTTTTACGCCAACATGACGCCGATATGGTGGTTTCAAATGTCGCGATTCATTGGGTCGAGGAAGGTAGTAGCTCAACATTGAATAACAGTGGTGATGTTATTAGCTTGCTAGCTTCTGGTGGAAGTATACATACATCCGCACCATTACTATCTCGAGATTTGTTTGTAAGAGGATTGATATGGAATCCAACTATAAAACGGGAGCAAGACAAGGTTTTTGCTTTTAGAGCGGCATTGATGTCTAGAAATATCGTCACCATAAATGAAACATTGAGTACGTATGTTATTCACTCTGGCCCTCAAATTTCTGATTCATATCACCGTATGCCGCAGTTTATGAGCTTTTTACTCGAAGATCTTAGCCTACTATTTATGCAAGATCTTCCCAAACCCATTGTTTCGCGATTATGGATCTTGCGTCACATAATTCATGTGACGCGGAGAGCTATGTGGTATTTCTTGAAGAGAGCGATACTCTTGCTCGTCGGCCGAAGATTATACGACAAGTTGCGTATGGCAAATAAATGATTTCTATAATTACAGTAACGCTTAATTCTGAGTCAAGCCTGCTTAGAACGTTTGAGAGTCTTAAAAGCCAAGATATTGAGTTTGAATATATTGTCGTTGATGGCGCGAGTTCGGATGGAACGGTGGAGATAATAAAATCTTCGGAGATTGTTTCAGATTGGATTTCTGAGCGAGATTCAGGGATCTACAACGCAATGAACAAAGGCATCTCCAGGGCGAGTGGTGAGCTTATTGGTATCATTAACTCTGACGACCAGTATCTGAAGGGCACATTAAGAAGCGTGAAGGAATTGTATCTTAAAAGTGATGGGCGATCGGTGATTTATGGCGATATGCAGGTATGCTATGGCGGTGACCAGGCTGTTTCCGAGGGAGACCTAACATTAGAGTCAATACGCACTGGTACGTACAAGATAACCCATCCGACAATGTTTGTGCCGAAGGTGTTGTATGATGAATACGGAGGCTTCGACGAGATGTTCCGGATTGCCGCTGATCGCGAGTTGGTGCTCCGATTGTCCTCTCTAGGTGTTCGTTTTTTAAAAATAGAACAGCCTTTAGCCAAGTTTTTTTTGGGAGGTGCTTCGTCGCAAAAAAGCCTCGCGTTTTCTTGGGAGCAAGGCAGGGACGAATTTACTATTGCAAGGCGCCATTATTCTCTACTTGCTAGTCTGCGAATTTCTATGTCAATGTTTTTGAGATTGTGCCGCAATGCAGCAGTGTCGCACTTTTTGTCAGATCATCAGTTTATGCAGGCAAAATTAAACCGACTAAAAGACTAAATTCTGCAGTAGCCCCGGGTGACAGTTTGACCCTCACAAACACCTATAAGGTTTACTTTTGTGCAGCTATCACGGTGTGTTGGCTTCAGTTTGGAGCGTTCAGCTTCGAGATTGGCCGAGCGTATGAGATCGCAATGGCAATGTTGTTTTGTTGCTTTCTTGTGCAGAACAAAGGCCGCGTAGCTAGCCATACTTTGACCTTTCTCATGCTTCCACTCTTCATTGGTTCAATGCTATGGAGTGCCGTCTGGCAGACCAACATCGAACCGATAGTAGTTGGCGTGAGTATCTCGGTCAGCACCCTAGCCATATTTTTATTGTCAAAATTCATACCTACTAATGATAGGTCTGAGGGCTACATGTTGTTATTGCCATCAGTCCTCGTACTTTGCTTAAGTTTGGCCTTAGAGCCACCAAAATTGATCAAGTACTCGGGCGTGTTCACCAACCCTAATGCATTGGGTCGATGTGTGGCATTTGGTGCTCTGTTAGCTTGCATAACGTCTGTTAGAAACTTTAGATCGAAACTAGATACTGGCTTTGGTATTTTCTGTGCTATTAGTTTGTTTTCAATAGCAGCAACAACCTTCTCTAGAACCTCTATCGGATGTCTTCTTATTTCAATTGGAGTTGGATTTTTAGCAGTTACTGCTTGGATTCTTTCTAGGGTGGCAACAAACTTCACAGTCGCACGTTGGTGGGTGTCCAGTACTTTAGTTACCAGTATTTTAGTGTATCTAATTATATTAATTTCGGGACCTTTGTTATATGAATTATTCTTCGCGAAGTCACTGATAAAATTAGATAATGATGACCTCACAAGTGGACGACTAGAACTATGGAAGGCTGCATATAAAGAAATCCACTGGTTCGGTAATATTAGTGCAGCGAGGACATTAGAGGATCCGCACTCCACATACATTAACTTTTCTCTAAAATATGGGTTTTTTACGGCCGCTATTTTTTTCGGTGCATTATTAGCTGTGGCAACTAGAGCTTTCGTCATGGTAGTTGCTGGCAAATTCAAGTTCCTGCCCGAATTGATGTGCTTCGCGTTTTTATTTAGTTATTGGGCTTTTGAGACGGCACTTGGTGTACCTATATTGTGGGTTTGTCTTTATTTTTATTATTCGCGCTCAACGAGAGGTTGCAGATGAAGTTGCCATCCGTATTATTGGTTATAACAGACACCGGAGGCGGTGGTGCTGAGCTAATAGTGCGTAAAATCGCTGCTCTTGGCTCGAAGGATTTTCATTATAAAGTTCTTTACTTAAAAAATTCAGCAAGGCGAGAACTGGAGGATAATGAGATATGTCTGAATATTGGTTGGTTATGGAATCCAATTTCTATGATTCGAGTATTACTCTGGGTTAGGCGCTATAGCTATTTAGGCTACAATATAATACATGCGCACCTCACGCACCCGTTATACCTTTGCGCTCTTGCGCCAGTAAAAAGTGGCACAAAGAAATTGTTTACGGAACATAACACTTGGAATCGCAGGCGACTAATTCCCCTGATGAACTTCGTTGAGCGTTCAATTTATCGACAGTACCATCAGATAGCTTGTATTTCCCAGGCTGTAAAGAGCTCGTTGTCTGAATGGTTGGGTTTGGGTTTGGCAACGAAACTTCAGGTAGTTGAGAACGGCGCACGAACTTTCGCATTTAGACCTCGGAGTAGGTACCAGGTTGGATCAAATCAGGGGCTGTCAGGGATTGTAGTAGGCTCATTGACACCGCAAAAAAATCACGCTTTCGCAGTCGAGTTGGTTGCTAGATCCGGGCAAAGTATTGAAAAACTGTACTTCGTCGGAGATGGCCCCCTGAAGAGTCGACTAGAGAGGCGTAGTCTCGACCTCGGTGTATCCGACAAAATATCATTTGAAGGGTTTCAGGAGGATATCGAGCCTTACCTTTACAGGGCGGATTTCGCGTTAGTGCCATCGTTATGGGAGGGTTTTGGTTTGGTAATTATAGAACAAGTTTCTTCGGGCTTGCCTACATTGGTATCAAACGTAGATGGCGCCTCTCAATTAGTCGAGGATATGGCCATATCGAAGGCTCTTGCTCTCGATGATTTCGACGCCTGGATTCGGGAGATTGAGGGTCTCCGTGCGGCAGACTCAAGAATCTTGGCTGAGCTACGGTCGGACTCGATCAGCGCATCAAAGATGGACGTTAATAAAATGATCCGCGATTACGAAAAATGGTACGTGTCGTGACGAACAAGCAATATTTGCCAAAAAAAATCTTTTTCTTTAACGACCGCTCAAGTTACAACAGTCGCTATCGCTCCGACTTAATGAATTCCCTATCACCTCAACTTATTATCGAGTCGGTCGGCTGGCAAGACACACCAATTCCCTTTGTATGTGGGTTGCTTTGTCGGAAGTCTCTAGGGTTCTCTTCTAACGCCAAGTCAAATATACTAGTTCTAGTTTTCCGATTTTTTCCGACGGTGGTACTCTTCAATGGATTGGGAAGGTTTCGCCGGTTTCGATTATTCAGGCTGGCGCTTATACTCTTAATATCAAGACGTCAAAAAAATATTGTTATTTTTCAGAACTACTTAGATTATCGATTTTTCAGGAGGCATACCAAGAAAGAGGTCTCTTGGGTTCCAGGGTCGGGAGGTGTTTGTCGGTGGCATCCAGCGATGAATCGGTTCGGAACGGTTACCAGAGCTGACAAGTTAAAGTTATGTCGCCCTGCTTTGGATAATATTTTAACGCAAGATTTTGTGAGAAAAGCCGGTTCATTTAAGATTGTCGGGGTTGATTTGCACCATAAGTCTGTAATCGACTGTGATCAGATAGACTACAAAGGATACGTCCCGCAAGACGACTTGTTTAAGTGTTTTTCTACCTTTGTTCAGTTGCCAGGTTATGGTGAGGGCATCCCACATTCATTGGTTGATGCTGTCGTTAGTAATATGCAAGTTGTTATCAGCAAGAAGCAGTTTATCGAGTTTGGGCTTTACAAATTAGGATTTAAAATTTCCGGTCTCGGAGACGATTGGTTTGAGTTGTTGTGTTTCGAGAAATCTGAGGAAGTTTCGATAACACACATTACTCCCAAGTACGTAGATGCGATAGAGAGGTTGAGAACATTAAAGTAGTCTGCAAAAAAATGAAATAGCTTTTTGGTCATTATAGCGTCCGCGAAAAATCAAATGACGACGACTCACTATAAGGCTCGATTAAGTTTCGGTAGGCGCTTTTATTGGCTTGGAATTTTCTGAGGCGAAAGTATGTTCTTTTTTGATAAATAATAAGCATCGGTTTAGTGAAGATTTGTATATCACAAATGAATTTCTTATGACTCTTGGGGTAAGAATTTATCTTAGTTCAGGCGATTGCGATTTGGGAATACAAAACAAGTGTTAATGAGTGGGATTGAGAGTTGGTAAAATTCAAACATTTCATGAAGCTTTTATTCAGAAATTTGGGTGTCCTAGTGATGGTTTCTGAACTAAAAAAACTATGGATTCGTTATAGTGCGCCCGAGCACAAAATTATTAAAAAGGCGATTGTTGGCCACGCAGGGCGAGAACCTAAACCGGTACTAATCTGGACTACACATAAGTCTGCTAGTTCGCTGATTAGCAGGTTATTCAAGTTTTTGAGGGCTAAAAATTTAGTCCGCTATTTTGATTATGAAACTCAACTTACGCGATATGGTAACGTTCCAAATATCGGTGATCTAAATGATGTGCTGACAAGTCAGAGAAATACTCTGTTTTCGGAGCCTGCTGCTATTTATGGCCCTCTGCGGCATCCGTATAATTTAGATCCTTTGAGTTTTCGACACGTGATCTTCTTGCGTGATCCAAGAGACGTTGCCGTGAGCGCATATTATTGGTTCCGAGACCATTGCTCGGTGCCAGATCACAAGTTTTGGGCGGATTTCGTTGTTAAGCGTCGAAATCATTTACGCTCTATCAGTGTTGCCGAGTATTCGCTCGAAGCTTCACAAGACTGGATTATTCCGATGTATGCTCATTTAAAGAATATCCGAGAGTCTGGGGCCGAGGTAATGTTTATCAGCTACGACGATTTCCGCTCTGATTCCGCTCAAATACTTAATAATGTGGTTAAATTCGGTGTGCAGCCAATTAATACCGATTGCCGTAGTGCGATACAGGCATTCTGTGATGCATGGGTGGCACCAAAAGACGGTACTAATATTCACCGCCGCTCGGGGGCAAGCGGGCAATTTCATAAGGAAATGACGATGCAAGAGGCTAATGAGGTGACAGCAGTCTTTGAGGGAACTCTCTCTTATTGGGGATTTGAGATATGAAGTATAGTCGGTTTGTCTCGTAGCATCAGTTAATAGGATTTGGCAACTGTTCTATGTGTAAGTTCACGCCAACCGGTATTCTTATCGGTGTTGGTGTCAAGGCGAAGATAACTTTACGGAGCCAAGTCGGTTTTCTAGGGGATCGCGAGTAGACCCCGTCTGCAGGTAAATGTCTCACAAAGTAAAGAATTTCAGTAAGCAGGGTCAGAGGGGATGACGAACTTAAAGTCTACTTCGAAGGTTGTGGGTGTGATTGGAAGTGACGGCTTTTTAGGGCAGAGTCTAGTAGACGTGCTGCGGAAAGCAGGGCATACGGTTCATACCTACGACTTATTCCCTAAGAGTGCCCATACCTTTCATGTTGATGTAACAGACGTGAAGTCGCTGCGAGGAATGGTTGCTTCTGATGTTTTAGTTGTGTTAGCCGCAGAGCATAGAGACGATGTTAGGCCACTAAGCCGATATGCTGAGGTTAATGTTGGTGGTGCTCAGAACATATGTTTGGTCGCCGAAGAACTCGGTATACGTCACATCATATTCACAAGTAGCGTAGCCGTGTATGGGTTCGCGCCGCCTAATACTTCGGAGAGCGGTGATATAAACTATTTCAATGAGTATGGTAGGACTAAATATTTAGCTGAAGATGTTTTCAGAACCTGGTTTTCAGAAGGGGACGAAAAACGAAGTCTAACAATAGTCAGGCCTACAGTCATTTTTGGGCCCGGAAATAGAGGAAATGTACACAATTTGATAAAGCAAATTGCAACGAAAAGATTTTTGATGTTTGGTGACGGTGAGAATGTCAAATCAATGGCATATGTCGAAAATGTGGCAAGTTTTCTAAGTTATAGTCTGACGTTCGAGGAAGGCCTTTATGTTTTTAATTACGTTGACAAACCCGACCTTACTATGAATCAACTGGTTAACATTATCAGGTCGGAATTGTTTGGTCGATCTGGTACAGGTTGGAGGTTGCCCGCGGTCCTCGGAGTCGCTTTGGGATACCTTTTTGATGCTTTCTCGTTCTTGCTACGTAGACCGTTGCCGGTAAGCAGCATTCGGGTCAAAAAGTTTATGTCCACAACCCAATTCTCTTCCCTTACTGATAACAGCGGATTTGTTGCTCCGTTTAGCCTAGACAGCGCTCTTCGAAAAACCATCAGACATGAGTTCATTATGACTTCTAGCGATCCGACTAAGGGTAGTAATGATTAGCCGTAGCCGCAGTTAGGCAAACAGAAGAGTGCCATTAATCCCTGCCGTTAACTTACTTGAGCAAAATAACCTTCTAGGTTTTTACATTGAGTAACGTACGAGGCACATGAAATATTAAAACAATGTATTACCAGTGAGGTAAGACGATGACAAAACACGATATGGAAGCCTTAACGGTAGGCGGAGCCGAAGTTAGCAGAAGGTTAACGCATCGCCAGCAATACGGAAGTGAAGGTTAGATCAAGAAAACGAGACTGACTGAAGTTTAAAAGAACGAGTTAGAATTGAGCGCTGTGAAAACTAACGCTTGCATCAATCACAATATTTTTTTATTCCCGCATTCTCTTAAAATAAGGAGATTCTCACGCCCATGCTCATCAAATTTTTAAAAGCTTGCGTGCCGCCCATTTTCATTATTGCATTTAGAAGAATGCGTCATGAGTCTCCTGATCAGTTGTTTGACGGTGACGATGCTTTGTTCAAGGACGAGGTTCAGAGGGTTGAAGTGTATGCCGAGTATGGTTGCGGAAAATCAACTACTTGGGTTCTTAACAATACAGCAGCGAGTGTGATTTCGGTTGATACGTCAAGCGAATGGATCAAGATGATAAGAAAAGCCAATCGGGGCGGCGGCGGTAGGTTAGATATTCATCATTCACAGTTGGGTGAAGTTGGTGGATGGGGTCGGCCTCTGAGTTACGATAAGAGCGATTTGTTTCCTGACTACACGGAATATGTTTGGAAACAAGAGAGTACTCCAGAACTTGTCCTGGTTGACGGCAGATTTAGAGTCTGTTGTTTCCTCACTAGCCTCAAGTATGCCGAGAAAGGTACAAAGATTATTTTTGATGACTACACCAATCGCCCTCATTATCATTTTGTGGAGAAATACGTAAGGCCCGTAAAGACGCTTGGTCGCCAATGTATGTTTATCGTGCCTACAAAGGCTGAAATTGATATGACCGAGTTAGATAATGACATTGCTTCTTTTAGAAATGTCTTGGATTAGGGCTGAACATTAGCCTGTTAGTTACCAAACTCGCTTTATTGTAGCGCTCCAGTCTTTTTCTTAAAGGTGAGCGGGGCAGTGACAAAAATTTATTGAAATATCTGTATTGTTAACACGCCAGTCAATGCGTTACATCGTGTCTCTGAATAGTGTGAGAGTAGTGTTATCGTTTAAGTTGAGGATTGTTAGTGTATGTCAAAAACCGCCCTTATAACCGGAGTCACCGGACAAGACGGCTCTTACTTAGCTGAATTATTGCTGGAAAAAGGCTATCTAGTTCATGGCGTAAAGCGTCGAACTTCTAGCTTGAATACTGGGCGTGTGGATCATATATACGAAGATTCCAATATTGATAATGTGCATTTCAAGCTTCATTACGGCGACCTTTCGGATTCGTCAAACCTGACACGTCTCATATCCGAGATTCAGCCTGACGAGGTATACAACCTTGGGGCACAAAGTCATGTCGCCGTCAGCTTCGAATCCCCAGAATATACAGCTGACGTAGATGCCCTGGGAACGCTTCGTTTGTTGGAAGCGATTCGCTTCTTGGGCATGGAGGAAAAGACCAGATTTTACCAAGCGTCGACCTCTGAGCTTTATGGTTTAGTTCAGCAGATTCCTCAAAGAGAGGACACACCTTTCTACCCGCGTTCCCCTTATGCTGTCGCCAAATTATATGCGTATTGGATTACCGTGAACTATCGCGAAGCTTATGGGATGTTTGCTTGTAATGGCATACTTTTTAATCACGAATCGCCGCGTCGCGGTGAGACATTTGTTACTCGCAAAATTACTCGTGGCCTGAGCAACATCGCTATGGGTCTTGAGCCTTGTTTGTATATGGGAAATATTGATTCACTGCGCGACTGGGGGCACGCAAGAGATTATGTGCGTATGCAGTGGATGATGCTCCAGCAAGATAAGCCCGACGATTATGTGATCGCGACAGGCGTGCAGTACTCGGTACGAGAATTCATTCGGTGGACCGCAGCGGAACTAGGTTTGTCGCTTGAGTTTGAGGGTGCTGGCGTAGACGAAATTGCACGTGTTGTTGCCATTTCAGGCGATAAAGCTCCTTCACTCTCAGTTGGTGATGTCGTAATTCGTATTAATCCGCGGTACTTCCGACCCGCAGAGGTAGACACATTGCTTGGTGATCCCACGAAAGCAAGGACAGAGTTAGGCTGGGTGCCGGAGATTAGCGCTCAGGAGATGTGCGCTGAGATGGTTGAAGAGGACCTCAAAGCCGCACAGCGGAATGCATTACTCAAAGAGCATGGCCTAGAGCTGCCAGTCTCAATTGAAGGCTAACTATGGTTTATTCGTTGCAAGGTAAAAAAATCTGGGTTGCAGGTCACCTGGGAATGGTGGGTGGAGCCGTTTCTCGCCGTCTAGCGTCAGAGGGTTGTGATGTGTTGGTAGCGGGGCGCGACGTCGTGGACCTTTGTGACCATGCCGCGGTGCAGGCTTGGATGGCTAATAACTGTCCCGACTGCGTAGTCCTTGCAGCCGCCAAGGTTGGTGGTATTCACGCGAATAATGTGGCGCCGGTGGATTTCCTTCAGGACAACCTTGTTATCCAGAATAATATTTTAGCCGCAGCCCACCAAAATGATGTTGGGCGTCTGCTCTTTCTTGGCTCGTCCTGTATTTATCCAAAATTTGCTGATCAGCCTATTCGAGAGAGCAGCCTACTGACGGGTGCCCTAGAGCCCACGAATGAGTGGTATGCCATTGCGAAAATTGCTGGCATCAAACTATGTCAGGCGTACCGAAAGCAACACCGACGTGATTGGATTTCAGCAATGCCGACCAATCTCTACGGTCCCGGTGATAACTATGATTTGGAGACCTCACACGTCTTGCCCGCATTGCTTCGGAAATTTCACGAAGCGAAAGTATCGGGCGCACAAGAGGTTGTGCTATGGGGTTCGGGGTCACCTTTGCGAGAGTTCTTGCACTGCGATGACCTGGCAGATGCTTTGATCTTTCTCCTTAAAAACTATTCTGAGTATGAGCATATTAATGTTGGATCAAGCAGCGAGGTCACTATCAAGGGGCTTGCAGAGATCATAGCTAAGGTTGTGGGTTACGACGCGAAGTTAATCTTTGACGCGAGTAAGCCCGATGGAACACCGCGAAAGCTGATGGATAGTAGTCGGCTCCACGAGCTAGGCTGGAATAACGTGCGTTCCTTAGAAGCCGGTATTGCGTCAACCTATGAACACTGGCTGGCGTCGCAGACTTAATTCTTCGAAACCTTGATCACCACGACCGTAGGTAGTTCATCGCACTACCATTGGAATGCCAACCACCTCGCAACATGATTTTTCCCAAAGATGCGCCGGTCTTCATTAAATCGATTACGGCGTACTGTCTTTGAAATAATCGGACTCAAGCGTTACGGTTTCCGGCGTAGATTCGTTTTTCGAGCGACTTTGAACACTTATCGGTAATAGTGTTTGAGAAGGATCGTATCACCGCCCCGAGTGAACCTGCTTGAGATGCGTTTTCCTGTGATAACCTCAGTGTCATTTAGGACTTCACGCAGAAGGATAGCGATCTGTACCACAGTGTTGCAGGTCGCCGCGGTGAGAACTGGAGAGTGTAAGAGGGCGTTAATACGTCTCCATTCTTGAAACAGCCAACACCCTAGGAATAACCAGCCGAGGATCTGAGTGAACTTATTCTTTATTCGTCCTACTTGGATTGGGCGTGGTACTCTGGATAAGAAATCGCGAATCTGATTTAAAGTCTTCAACGCTCAAGCCTTTGCTCCGACATATGTCGACTACCCAACTCGGTGTTTTACCGCGACCAGTCCATTTATTTGAACCGTCTTGAGATTGGTATTTGGGCTCAACTTTTGCGCGACTCGATTTAGGCTTACTGTTTGAAACTGTTTTATAACACTGGACCGAGGCAAGGGCTGTTTTAAGCTCATCCTTACTCAACCTATACTTTTTTGCGACGCGCTGAATTTCAATCATCGCTTTTTCTACTTTTTGTCGGCGGTTAAGCGCTGCGCTCGCCTTCGAAATAACCTGCTTAAGTTGTTTTGTATCTAAATTGGTTAATTCCATCGAGACTACCTATCTAATATGTAAGAGCCGAAGGATACTAATAAGCTTAACTACGAAATACAATATTTTTGGGTTTTGTTCTAGAATGCTAATGTCGCAGACGCAAAAGCTTCGCCTTCGCGCAGCATTACAACTAATTCTTATGGCGTTAAGATTTTTCAGGTTTGATTACACGTATAAAACTTCTACATCCACGTTATATTTAAGAATTCAAAATTTAAAATATGTCCGAACGCCTTAAAATACGGGCCTGTCATCTTAACAATTTTAGGTAATAAGCATTGATTGTTTGGATCAACTATACCTACCGCTTAATTTAAATCTGATTCATCGACACTTATTCGTAATGCGACAAAATTGGTGTACAGGCCATTGAGCTGCCGAAGGTTTGACTATGGCCATTAAACCCGGCGGCGCGGATGCCGACTAGCAAGCAACGTTAAAAGAGATTTAAAGTCTGATGATGGTCGAGCCTGACACGTAAGACGGTGAAAAACTCGACGTAATGTTTACCCTGATTCAAGCCTGTGAAAAAAGGCATTTTTCAATGGAGTTCCCTGATCCTTTTGAAGCCATCAAGTTTGAGATAGACCGTACGGGCATCGTAAAAACTCTCGAGCCTGCGGTCGGTAAAATTAACCGTTTTAATCGAATTTCACGCGCAAACGGTCTCTTTGACTGAGAATGATATAGCCGTTGCGCGAGGAATCAGTTATTGCTGCTGAGCATTTAATCAATTTTTTCATGCACGAGCTTCGGTGATTAGGCGCGGCGGCGCTCGATGGTCAGCCTATACGGCAAAGGCCCGCAGCAACGTATGAATACTAATTTGTCGTATAATCTATATTATGTAAAATAAAAACTTCGCACTGATTCAAGCTTTATTAATCTCACATAAAGCGGCGAGTGTTTTGAATGTAGAGCTTGGAATATGCGCGTGAGGTCGCGTATGTGAGCATCGATGCAAATTAAATCAATTAGTCGCAATACGAAAAATAATGCAAATTAATTGCGCATAGAACTTAAAACGAAATAAACTGCACACGATCAAGAAATTTTTGCACATTGCGACCGACAATGCCGAACGAACCGTACAGCCAACTTCTGATTGAATTTATGCGGCAGTCCCCCTGCACCGTTTGGGATCTAGCAGGTGTAGCTGAAGCCCTAAAAAGCAAAGAGATCCAGCTCAGTAAACGTTCTTTTGAGAGATTTTTAGACGGCCTGAGCTGGCTAGAAACGTTTAGTGATAGCGCTGAACAGTTTGATGGTTATGGCCGTTCAAGCGTTCAGATGGTGTTTTCTTCTCTGTTATCCGACGCTCGGCGTAAAAGAAGGAAAGTTTATTTTGCCAGCATACATGCAATTGATGGCGAGCCTCAGGTTTTGGGTGATGATGCTTGTGGCGTAAGTTCCCCCGAGCCAGTCCAGCCCGACCACGCCTTAGTTGTCCAAGATGGTCGCGGCGCAAAGAAGTGGATGCTTTTGCAAAGCGACAACTTGGAAACAATCAACTGGGCTTTTGAGCAATTGTGCCCGGAATCACTGTGCTCAATATTCCCCTCCGGCCCCTTGGTTGAATTATACAGAGCGCAGCAAAATCTGATCCCTGAAAAACCAGCTAAGTCACGAATTCACATCGCAACCTCTCACTTTTCGGAACCTTTGAAAAAAATGCATAACCCGGACATACCGATACGTAACACAGCGTCCAAAAATTCTGGCGGTCTTACTCACCTCGATCGATTAGAAGCTGAGAGCATACATATTATTCGCGAAGTGATGGCCCACGCGGATAATCCAGTAATGCTTTATTCAGTGGGCAAGGATTCTTCCGTGATGCTGCATCTTGCGCGAAAGGCATTTTATCCTAGCCCTCCGCCCTTCCCGCTCATGCACGTGGATACCCGATGGAAATTTAAGGCCATGTACGAATTCCGTGACATGATGGCCGAAGAGTCTGGTATGGATCTAATCGTACATATAAATCCAGAGGGTGTTGAGAAAAACATTAATCCTTTCGATCATGGAAGTGCCCTGCACACGGACATAATGAAGACCCAAGGCCTAAAACAGGCCCTGGATGCGCACAAATTTGATGTGGCCTTTGGCGGTGCTAGGCGCGATGAAGAAAAAAGTCGCGCTAAAGAACGAATTTTTTCCTTCAGAAGCAGCAGCCATCGTTGGGATCCGAAAAACCAGCGCCCGGAAATTTGGAACATTTATAACTGCCGAAAGAACCAAGACGAAAGTGTTCGGGTTTTCCCTTTATCCAATTGGACTGAGCTTGATATCTGGCAGTACATCTATCGCGAGAACATTCCAATTGTTCAATTGTACTTCGCGGCTGAGCGTCCAATTGTGCGCCGAAACGGCATGCTCATTATGGTTGATGACGACAGAATGCAGCTGCTACCTGATGAGACCATTGAAACACCCATGGTTCGTTTTCGAACGTTGGGTTGTTATCCGTTAACCGGGGCTGTTGAATCCACTGCTAATGATCTGTCGCAAATAGTATTGGAGCTGCTGCAAAGTCGAACCAGCGAGCGCGAGGGCCGAGCTATAGATAGTGACGGCGGCTCCTCTATGGAGAAAAAGAAACAGGAGGGTTATTTCTAGTGAAAAGCTCCGACATTTCTCAAACAAACGCTCCCAATAAAGACGTTCAAGCGCGGGTAGACGCTTATATTGACAATCAAGCTCAACTGGATCTACTGAGGTTCATTACTTGCGGCTCTGTAGATGACGGCAAAAGCACACTCATAGGACGTATGCTTTTTGAAGCCCAACTCATTTTTGAAGATCAAGTAACGTCTCTGCAAAGTGATTCCAAAAAAGTCGGCACACAGGGTGGAGACATCGATTTTGCGCTGCTCGTGGATGGTCTTGCCGCTGAGCGTGAGCAGGGGATTACAATCGACGTCGCCTACCGCTTTTTCAATACTGATCGACGAAAGTTCATAGTTGCAGACACGCCGGGACACGAGCAATACACGCGGAATATGGTGACCGGTGCGTCTACTGCGGATGTTGCGATTATTTTAGTCGATGCAAGCCAAGGAATATTGACCCAGACCAGGCGTCACTCCTTTATCACTTCGCTGCTTGGGACACAGCATGTGGTTCTGGCAGTAAATAAGATGGACTTGGTCGATTATTCAAATCAGGTATTTGACGAAATCTGTGCGGCCTATGAGCCGCTGCAATCACAGCTGCAATTTAAATCCGTTACCGCAATTCCTCTCTCGGCTCTGAAGGGAGACAACGTGATCGAGCGATCGCGAAATACCACTTGGTATCAGGGGCCAACTTTATTGGGCTTTCTCGAGACCGTTGAGGTACGGCAAAGTTTACACGATCACCCCTTTCGCTTCCCTGTGCAGTGGGTGAATAGACCAACGTCCAACTTTCGAGGATTCTCCGGCACCGTGATCGCTGGCGAGATACAGCAAGGCGATGAAGTTATTGCACTACCGTCCGGTCAGACCGCAAAAATAGAAGAAATTGTGCTGTTTGAAGACAAACTCGATAAAGCACTTACCGACCAAGCTGTGACCCTAACTCTTGATAAAGAGATTGACCTGTCCCGAGGTGACTTGATTTCGTCCATTGAGCAACCTTGCGGGGTTTCCGATCAATTTGAAGCCGAGTTGGTTTGGATGGATGCAGACGAGGGGTACGTGGGAAGGAATTACCACTTTCAACTGGCTTCAAACGCAGCTAACGCTACGCTTTCAGAGATAAAATATAAGTACGATATTAATTCGTTAGAGTATTTCTCAGGAAAAAGCCTGGAACTAAACGAAATTGCTAGAGTGCAGATTCGCCTCGACAAAAAACTCCCATTCGAGCCTTATGACGAATGCCCGAGCCTGGGCGCTTTCGTTCTCGTAGATCGCTACTCCAACGCTACCGTGGCTGCTGGAATGATCCGCTATGAGCTCCGGCGCGCCTCTAACATTCACAAGCAGAGCCTGTCGGTAGATAGGGAATCTCGGGAAAAATTGGCAGGCCACAAAGGCAAAGTGATTTGGCTCACTGGTTTATCTGGGGCAGGCAAATCGACCATTGCGAATGCGGCTGAGACTGTATTGCATGCCCAAGGGTTCCGCACCTACATCCTAGATGGAGATAATGTCAGGCATGGCCTAACTAAGGATCTTGGCTTTACCGTTGCCGACCGAGTCGAAAATATCAGACGCATAGCCGAAGTAGCCAAACTGTTCTTGGATGCTGGAGTAATTGTTTTGACCTCTTTTATTTCGCCATTCAGGGCTGAAAGGGACATGGCTAGAGGCCTGTTTGACCAGGGCGACTTTATGGAGGTGTTTATTGATGCTTCGTTAGATGTCGCCGAAACCAGGGATCCAAAAGGACTTTATAAAAAAGCGAGGAGTGGCGAATTACCAAACTTTACTGGGATAGATAGCGACTATGAGGTACCAGAGAGTCCTGAACTGATTCTAAAAACCGACGAACTTAGTATTACTGAAGCGGCCGATAAGCTGGTCGATTTAATTAAGAGCGGAATTGATCGCTAGTGGGTATCTTAGGATTGGTCAGGCAGCCTAATTCGAAAACTCGCAGCCTTGCTAAAGCGTTTACCTGGAGAATAACCGCAACACTTACGACCGCATGCATTGCTTTCTCCATCACTGGGGAAATCGATACGGCGATTCTTATTGGCGGCATTGAATTTTTCTTGAAATTCGCAATTTACTACTTCCACGAGCGCGCTTGGCAAATGATCCGGTAGCTGCCAACCATAGCGCTATACGATCAATAGTAATTGGGTTAAACAACCTATTCAGGTTTAAGCAACTTGACTTGCCCGCTTACTTTGCTGCTCTTATCGCTGCGATCAATTGACAATCGTTCAAGGATGAGCCCCTGTCTGTTCTCTAGCGAAGATAGCCACTTTAGGACTTGGTCAAATTGCTGCTCTTGTAAGGAGACGCTAACGCCTCCGTCGGTGGTTGGTTGGAGACGCTCTAACTTTATTTGGTTTTGGTTGGCGGCGGTAGTAGTGCTGGATATTAATGCCAATGAGTTATTGCTACTAATTGGTTGTGTTGCGCGTAGGCTCAGCGTCGCTTGGTTCAAGATGATCCACTCATATAACGTTAATTCAGTAACGTAGCGCGCTTGTTGGTCTTGGTTATAGTAGCTAACCGGTTTCCACACTGCTGTATAAGTGATAGTCCCTGCAATGAGTGCGACTAATATCTTTATGATCAGTTGATCTGTTGGTGATTTCGTTACATACCATTGGCCTATACTGCCTTGCTGTAATCGAGCTGTAAGACTTTGTGCGGTGCTCATTTTATGTACTTCGCTCGCAGTCGTGCACTGATGCCGCCGTCAATTGATCTCGCGCTGATCACTTCTATATCGACACCCCGGCCTTTAAGTTCGGTCTGAATCTGGTCTACGTGATTGTAGCCTTTCAGTTCCATTTCAAAGATCATTTCCTTTCTGTCTTGTAGATAGGACAGTGACTGAAGGCTGCCTTTGGTACCGAATATTGGCGCAGTATCGCTAAGCAACTGGACAAAGTTCATGGGCGCCACACTATCCTGTCGTCCTTGGCTTCTTAACTTGCCCTCGAATCGACGTCGAAGTTGTGCCGCGGTTATGGGCACGGAGTCTTGCGGAAACAGTTCGGCATAACTTTCTCTGTTTGCCTGTGCCAGTTGATCAGCTTGATAAGATAGCCAACCACCCTGCATCGCCAACCCTCCTAGATAGACCACTAGCCATAATCCCGCGAGCTTGACCATTTTTGTGATCTGTTTTTGTACGCTGCCCTTACTGTTTTCTACTGCGTACTCGCCTTGAAATAAGTTTATCGGGTTATCTTTCGTGAGCCTCTCGACCAGATACATAGTCCCGTCTAACTGTTCGGTGATATTTATATCTGTATTAATCTGACTGCGTTCAAGATCGGTGAGCGCAGAGCCAATAATGAAAATGTTGTCTATCTCAAGCGGCTCTAGCATGGCCACTAAGTCGTCTCGTTCAATTGTGGCACTGGTTTGATTATTCACAATCGTCGCCTGATGCCCATTGATAAAAATTGCGCAGTCATTTGTCTCTGAGCTTGCTAATTGCGCTTGTGAAACTAACACGTCGGCATCGATCTCGTAGTTAGCCAGCCAAGACTTCCATAAACCAATTTGCTCATTTTCTATCAATGCACAATCAATCGGTTGGCCGCTCTTTATTGGGCCGACAGCTATATGCATCGTTTCAATATCAGTAGCCACATGCTCTTCAAGGGCATAAGGCAGCGCTTGACGAATCTGGCCACTATTGCGGCCGGGCACACTGCAAGAAAGCATCAACACTTGCTCGCTCGGTATGACGACGGTAATCGAATTTATGTCCGACTCGGCTTCGATCAGCGGCGCTAGCTGGGTGAATAAAGCGCTGGCAGTAGTTTCCCCCTGCACGAAACTTTGGTCACTACGAATCCATGCCCATTGCAAAGTGTGATCAACCCAATCAAGCGCGGTGCCAACATCATCCGTTGGTGTTTCGTTGCGTTCTAGAATCCGAATAATAAGTCGCGACATTATTGATTGTCCTGAGAGGATTCGATGCTCAATGAAGAGCGGAAGAGTTTAGCAAAATCTCGTTGCAACACTGTTATTCGTCCATCCGATAAATTTCGTGAAAGATGCGAATATAGGGTTACTGATGCACCCCCTACCACCGCCTGGGCATGCATAGCAAAGTGTTCACTTCTGACCGTCAAGTCCTCGGCTACTGCCGCAAACTCAGGATGTGCGGCGACAAACTCTTCAACGCTTTGGAACGCCCTATCTGTCATGGTGATCGCTTCCGCACTCCCCAGGCCAATACCGTCATCTAACGTGGCTAAGGTCAAAGCATTCGCGGTATTAACGTTTATATTGTTGTCGGTAAAAGGCAGCAGACAAACATATGGTAATAACCGCCTTACCTGTTCTGGTTCTGCAATATCTAAGAGGAAAAGTTCAGACTCATGGGAAATAGTCGTATTTGCCGCTCTATGAGGAGGAAACTTACCAAGATAAGTGGTGTCCTCAGCACCAAAACCATTCACTCGATCGTCAGCGTCTACCCAGTCTCGAACGTTATCTGCGAATGCTTCGTTGATTTGTAATTCACGCAGCATGCGTTTGAGCCTTTTTAATGAGCGCTTCTGAACGACGTCATCCGTCGCTGCTAGAGAATTCAGATTAAAACATCCGTTCAGGTCGGTTATTTGCGCTTCCATATAGCCGATGTCATCCAGCTCAAAAGGTAAAACTTGACGCGCCCAGGACTCACCTAGGTGATCGACTCCTGGGCCAGAGGTGGAATGATCTTCGAATAAAACCTGTCGGGCAAACGTCTCTGCGCCGTACGCGTATTGCAGCGCTTGGTTCTGCTCGAATGAGGCACTATGGTGATGAACAACAAGATTGTGGCCGCTAAGCAAACGCGTGGTGATCGCAACAAGCACTGCAACAACCAATAATACGCTGATAAGAGCGACGCCCTTTTGGTTGTCAAGTCGATCTACTGGCATCAGTTTAGACACGGGGTACCCGCCAGATACGCTCTACTACACCGAAGGGGGCAATATCTAGACGAACGACTATCGCCGTTAGATACAGTTCTTCGTTTTGCGGCGCTGCATCAGTGCCATCAAGATCAAGTGGCCAATATTTATGCTCGTTATTCAGCTGATCTACTGCAAAAAACTTAACATCCCGAACGTTCTCTAACAACGTTTGATACGCGGGTTCGTCGTCGTAGCCGCGGTCAAGGGTTAACCAATAGCCCCGCAACAAAGCCTCGTCCTGCCAGCGGTACCCTACCCTCTGAACTTCCGAGCGTGGTTGCCCTAACGGGTTACGCCAACCAACCCGCGTGAATTCAATCACGCCCTCATTGCTAATGACCAACGCCGGCAAAGCATCCCCTCTTTCGTTTCTTACTTTGCGCCGACTCAATTGCAATAGGTCTCTTTGAACAACACGCATGGCACGGTGAATTTCAGCTAGGCGTTGTCCTCTGTCCTGCAAGTTAGCTTGATTATCGATACTTTGTGAGAGCAGTCGCGCACTGATCAATGCAACTACCGAGAAAACCAACAGGGCAACGAGAATTTCAATCAGGGTAAAACCACGTTCAGTGTTCACACCTAGCATCTCAATATCGTCCAATAAAAGCCGTTGTATGATCCAGCGGCCCTACTCGTTCGCCGTCTTGTAGTTCGTAGACATCTATCTCGACTCGGCTCAACCAGGGAGTCTCTGTTTCACTGATCTGCTGTTCGACTAGCCATTGGCGATTACCCATATAGAAACGCAAGGTCTTCTTGCCTTTACCGATAGGCTGACCAAGTTGCTGCTCTTGTGCCAGATGAAGCCGTGTCAGTTGATTCGACGCTACCCAATTCGCAACGGTTCGCCGCTCCAAAGCATACATCTGATTAGCCACACCAGCGGTTGCCGTGGCTACCGTGGTCCCCACGACGCCAATGATTACGATGGCCAACAGCATTTCAATTAAGGTGAAACCACGCATTGATTAAAGATCCTCGCGTTGGGCTTTAATGCGGGTAAAACCGTCGCTTTCTAAGATCCAAACTAAACTGGGCTGTGTGATATGCTTTATGGTCAACTCGAACGGGCTCACTTCACCGCTAGAGAACAAGACAATTTCCGGTAAAGAATCTTCGTCGGCATCCACTTGACCTTGATACTCGTCAACCTGGACGGTCATCTGCACATTCATAGCATAGGATTCAGTATGAAAAGGTCGTTGGGTAAAAGGCTCCCAGGTCTGGGTCAGCTCATTGAATTCTGCGAATTGATACTCGCTTTCATTGATATAGAGACCCCATTCGCGATTTCGCTGCAATGCCCGATCACGAGCCAACTCCATCCTCTGAGCCATTCGGTAGGCAAAGCCCTCCATAGCCTGATTATGTCCGCTCCCGACAAAAGAAGTGCCGACTAGTCCCGCCAGCACCGCAACAATAGCAACAACGACGAGAAGCTCGATTAACGTGAAGCCTTGAGCCCGCATATCAGATTAGTGTCGTTACAGATGCACTTCTACGCTTTGTGGCTTTACAGGTCTCGAAGTTTGATGTCTGCAGCGATGCCCTCTCCGCCTTCCGCTCCGTCAGCTCCGAGGCTGTAAAGACTAATTTGACCGTCGAAACGTTCATAAATATAAGGCGAGCCCCACGGGTCAGTTGGCAGTTTTTTGATGTAACCATCGGGATTCCAGTTTTTCGGTTCAGGAAAACCAGCAGGCTTTTGTACCAGCGCTTCTAAGCCCTGTTCTGAGGATGGGTAGTTGAAATTATCTAAACGATATACATCCAACGCCGCCGATAACGTGCGCAGATCAGTTTGAGCTGCCTGAACCCTCGCTGTATCTGGGCGTGACAACAACTGGGGAACAACCACAGCACCAAGAATGCCCAAAATTACGATAACGACGAGAATTTCAATCAACGTAAAGCCCAATATATTTATTGGACGCAAGTACTGCTTCCTCATATCCCTAACCTCTTTTGCATAAGGAATTCCTTTAAGATTTTTACAGGCCCCATAGGCCACCCGATGAAGAGCGATAATCACTACGGCTACCTAGACCATTTGGTTCATGCTTAACATCGGCAGCATCACGGCCATAACAATGAACAGAACAATACCACCCATTACTAACAACATCGCTGGTTCAATTAGCTTTAAGACGGCACCTAGCACCCGCTCAACCTCGCGTTGCTGAAATACGGCGACCCTGCCTAACATTTCGTCAAGTTCGCCGCTTTGCTCACCTGCGGCAATCATATGCAAGACCATCGGTGGGAATTGTCCAATCTCATCAAGACTTGTTTTCAGCGCAACACCTTCGCTCACCGTTTGCGTAGCTTTCATTAACCCCTGTTTCAACCAGGTATTACCAATAACGTCCCCTGCAATTGCCATGGCATCCACTAACGGCACACCTGAGCGGGTCAATATCGACAACGTATTCGTGTAACTCGCCGCATTGGAATTACGCGTTACTCGGCTAACCAGTGGTATGCGGAATTTAAATCTATCCCAAATTAACCTTGGCCTTGGTCTATTCAAAAGCCATCGAGCGAAAACTATTAAAGCCGCGAGTGCTGCCAACAATAGCCACCAAAATGCGCTCAAAAAGTCGCTGAGATCAATCAACACCAGAGTAAACCAGGGTAGTTGTTGGCCCGAGTCAATAATGACGTTCACCATATCAGGAACGACATAAACCATGAGCGCGCCAACAATAAAGAAAGCCAATAGCAAAACTGTGGCTGGGTAGAACAATGCGCTCTTAACACTGCTCGTGGCTTCATATTGGCGCTCGATGTAGTCCGCCAAATTCTCCAGTACTTTACTTAAATAACCTGATTGCTCTCCTGCCGCGACCGTGGAACAAAACAGCGCATTAAAGCTCTTTGGCTGCTCCCGCAAACTGGCGGCCAAGGTATAGCCTTCAAGAACCTTGCTGCGCACAGCCATGATGAGCGTTGCCACCCGTTGCTTTTCAGTCTGCTCCGCCACTGCTTTAAGCGCTTCTTCAATCGGCATGCTCGATCCTACAAGGGTAGCGAGTTGGCGAATGAACAACACACGCTCAAAAGAGGATAGACCTGAGGTAAAACTAAATGCCCCGCCTTTACTTGATGGTTCCGCGCCGGAACTTTCCACCTTGGTGGGGAAGAGATCTTTTTCACGCAGCAGTTGCCGTGCGTGGCGCGCACTGTCAGCTTCTAAAACGCCACGCTGTTGACGGCCTTTTTGATTTAGCGCTGTGTACTCGAATGCGGCCACTTCAAGACCATTTATTTTTGCGACCGGCTTTTGCGGTAACGCTAGTCACCCAAACTCACCCGCATCACTTCGTTAACCGTAGTAACACCGGACAACACCTTACTTTTGCCATCCTCACGAATACTCGGTGAACGTTCACGCGCATGTCGCGTAAGTTCTTGTTCACTGGCACGGTCATGAATTAACTGCCGAATGTTGTCGTCTACTTCTAGCATTTCATAAATACCGGTCCGACCCCGATATCCTGTGTGAGAACATGCCTCACAGCCTACAGCGTCATAAATCACTGCTTTTGATTCTTGCAAGAACGCTAATTCGGCGGTGGAAGCAGGCCTGGATTCTCGACAATGTGGGCACAGCGTTCGCACTAAGCGTTGGGCCAAAACGCCAACTAAACTAGAACTCAATAAGAAGGGCTCAACCCCCATATCCATAAGGCGAGTGACTGCGCCGACAGCAGTATTCGTGTGCAATGTGGATAGAACTAAATGCCCGGTAAGGCTCGCCTGAACAGCTATTTCAGCCGTCTCTAAGTCGCGAATCTCACCTACCATCACTACATCTGGGTCCTGCCGCAGTATGGCTCTAAGACCTCGGGCAAAGGTCATGTCAGCCTTGTTATTGACCTGGGTTTGGCCAATACCGGGTAGACTGTATTCAATGGGGTCCTCAACGGTCAGTATGTTTACAACATCGCTTTTAAGTTCTGCGAGGGAACCGTAAAGTGTTGTTGTCTTCCCTGAGCCCGTGGGCCCAGTTACGAGAAATATGCCGTGAGGTTTGTGCACGATGCCCTGCAACTGTTTAAGGGTATGTTGTTCCAAGCCCAACCGCCCCAGCTGCAAACGTCCAGCTTGCTTGTCCAGCAATCGCATAACCACGCGCTCCCCAGCGTTTGAGGGCATAGTACTGACCCGCACGTCCACCTCGCGCCCACCTATGCGTAATGAGATACGCCCATCCTGAGGGATTCGCTTTTCCGCTATATCCAGTTTTGCCATGACTTTGATTCGAGACACCAATAGCGGTGCTAGCTGGCGTTTGGGTCTCACGGCTTCGCGTAACACGCCGTCTACGCGAAATCGCACAACCAGTTCTTGCTCGAACGTTTCGACATGAACATCTGAGGCGTTTTCACGTATCGCTTCAGCCAACAAGGCGTTTATGAGTCGCACGATGGGAGCATCGTCTTGTTGGTCCAGTAGGTCTTCGGTTGTTGGTAGTGCGTCAGCCAAGCTGGCCAAGTCCATCTCGTCGCCCATGTCTTCAACCATCTGTCGAGCTTGGTTCGCGTCTCGCGAATAGACATTAGCCAGTAGCTCGTCGAACTCACTTTCTGTAACACGCCGTGTTTTGACCGATCGCTTTGCAAACCGGCGTACTTCCGCGTGCACACTGAGCGGCAGGGTTTCTTTGCATACTGCGTCTAGGCTGCCCGAAGGCGTCTGACCACCCGTCAAAAGCACACCAAAACGCCGAGCAAAAGCAAAAGGCAATGCGCTTCTATTTTCAGCCACAGGCTCTTGAGGGTTGCCACTCTGAAGATTTAACGAAGGTACTGACCCTGGCTGGGTTGGTTGTCCCGTATTATCTTTAATCAGAGTTGTTTCGCTCATAGCGATTCCTGTTAATGCAAATTGATTATTAAGAACTCAAGGTTTCGCTTTCTCTTGACGAAACATTTGATACTTACTGGCGCAGTTTACAACCGAATTGTTGTCGGTGTTGCACACCTAATTGCAACATTCATAGTATCATCGGCGATCTTGCAGTGGAGCCTACACCGTGGATTTTGTTGGTAGCCATATCATCTCTGTTGACCAATTCGATCGCGAGGCCGCCGATCGTGTTTTCGCTGTTGCTGATCGCATGCGCCCTTACGCAAACCGCCAGCGCATCACCCGAGTATTACAGGGCGCGATTCTTTCAAATATGTTTTTTGAGCCCAGCACTCGAACCCGCGTGTCTTTTGGTTCAGCGTTTAATCTGTTGGGGGGAGAAGTCCGAGAAACCAGCGAGGTCAAAGCTTCCTCCCTAACCAAGGGAGAATCCCTTTACGATACAGCTCGAGTGCTGTCTGGATACAGCGATATTATTGTTATGCGTCATCCGGAATCAGGCAGCGTTGCTGAGTTTGCTGAAGCCAGTCGTGTGCCAGTGATAAACGGCGGTGACGGTCCTAATGAGCATCCCAGTCAAGCGTTGCTTGATTTATATACGATGCGCACAGAAATGGCCGCCCAAGCCAGAACATTAGACGGTATGACCATCGCGTTAGTCGGCGACCTACGTTACGGACGCGCAGTACATTCGCTGTGCAAGTTACTGTGTCTTTATGATCAAGTGAAATTGCACTTAATTGCGCCACCGGAACTCAGCATCCCAGAGGAGATCGAAAAGAAACTGGTTGCTGACGGCCATCAGGTTGAAACCTTCATCGATATGGCCAAGGGGATAAGCGATGTGGACATCATCTATGTGACGCGCACTCAGGAGGAACGCTTTCCTAGCCCTGAGGATGCGGACAGATACAAAGGGTTGTTTCGCCTAAACCAAACGATCTATACGCAAAACTGTGCGCCGAATACAGTGATTATGCATCCACTGCCAAGGGATTCCCGCGAGCAGGCACAAGAACTGGATGATGATCTGAACCAAAACCCGAACTTGGCTATTTTCCGTCAAACCGACAACGGCATGCTTGTACGCATGGCGCTCTTTGCCTTGGTCCTAGATGTGGTCGATGAGGTAGACAACCATGCGCAACCGGTGACCTGGTTTACTTCAAAGAGATTGCCTGATTCACCGCCTCAATAGCCAGAGGCGCTTGAGACGGTGAACGGCAGACACGCTTAGATCAGACCTTCGAGTTCTGGCAATGCAGAGAATAGATCGGCCACGAGACCATAATCTGCGACCTGGAATATCGGCGCGTCCTCATCTTTATTGATCGCGACGATCACCTTGCTGTCTTTCATACCTGCGAGGTGCTGAATTGCACCGGATATACCTACTGCAATGTACAGCTCAGGAGCAACGATCTTACCTGTCTGCCCTACCTGCATGTCGTTGGGTACGAATCCCGCGTCTACTGCGGCGCGAGAGGCACCGATTGCGGCGCCCAACTTATCAGCGATTCCTTCCAGCAGAGTGAAGTTGTCGCCGCTTTGCATTCCGCGGCCGCCAGAAATGATTACCCCAGCAGCGGTCAATTCAGGGCGTTCAGACTGAGCAATTTCTTCTGAAATAAACGTAGAAACCCCCGCGTCGACTACTTCGGCAACTGCTTCGATCGTCGCACTGCCGCCCTCTGCGGCTACCGGGTCGTAGGCTGTTCCACGCACCGACACAACTTTCACAGCATCGTTTGCTCTTACTGTAGCGATTGCATTACCTGCATAGATCGGACGCTTAAAGGTGTCTGGGCTTTCGACACTTATAATGTCAGACACCTGTGCCACACCGAGCATTGCTGCTACTCGCGGCAAGTAACTCTTACCACTGGTGGTATGGGGCGCCAATATATGGGTGTAGCCTGTCGCTATCGATGTAATTAAACCAGCCATATTTTCTGCCAGCTGATTTTCATAGGCTGCGTTGTCAGCAACGAGCACTTTGGTTACACCCGGAATTGCCGCCACCTGGCTAGCAACGCCATCAACGCCGCTACCCGCAACCAGTACATCAATGTCTCCACCGATTACTTGAGCCGCAGCCAAGGCGACGCGGGTCTGGCTTTTGTTTTCTGTATTGTCGTGTTCAGCAACTACTAAAATACTCATGCGATCACCTTTGCTTCATTCTTTAATTTATCGACCAACTGCTCGACGCTCTCAACCTTGATGCCTGCCTGCCGCTCCGCTGGTGCTTCAACGCTAAGTACCTCGACGGTTGGGGTTAGATCAACGCCGAGTTCTTCTGGGCTCAAAACATCCAAAGGTTTCTTTTTGGCCTTCATAATATTGGGCAATGATGCGTATCGCGGCTCATTGAGCCGTAGATCAGTCGTAACCATGGCCGGTAAAGTAATTTCAATGGTCTGCAGTCCGCCGTCTACCTCGCGAATGACCTGAGCTTTGTCACCGTCCAATTTAATTTCTGAGGCAAAAGTCGCTTGGGACATGCCAGTGAGTGCGGCAAACATTTGGCCTGTTTGACAGTTATCCCCATCGATACTTTGTTTACCGAAAATGACAACACTGGCTTGCTCGCGTTCCTGCACGGCCTGCAGCGCCTTAGCAATACCCAGAGGCTGCGCGTCATGCTCTGTTTCAACCAAAATCGCACGATCCGCTCCCAGGGCCAGGCAAGTACGCAGTTGCTCTTGGCAGGCGCCGCTGCCCACCGCTACGGCGATTACTTCTTCAGCCGCCCCAGCCTCTTTCATACGAACGGCTTCTTCAATGCCGATCTCGCAAAAGGGGTTAACTGACATCTTAACGTTGTTCAAATCAACGCCCGTATTGTCAGGCTTGACTCGCACTTTGACGTTGTAATCTACAACTCGTTTAACAGGTACGATCACTTTCATTGATTAAAAATCCTCAATTGTCCTCACCGCTTTTTTCGTCAGTAGCGGACAAAGCACAGAGTTTAAGTGTTGCTGTCGGATGTATGATGGCTCTCCAACCCGACGCGGTTATTTGGGTCGCATTTAACCCTCAATTCTCGAGTGCACAGCAGAATCGTCTTGTCCAATAATCGAACGCAACCCTTCGCTAGCGGGCGTATTGTCAAGTGCCGAGATTTTGAGGACATATTGTCACCAGGACGCAGTTCTAGGTCAAGGTAACGTGAAAAAACGATATAATGTTGTGGGTCGGCCAAGGACCGGTTAAAGCGAATGTCCGACGGCCTAGTCGGCCACCCGTGGAAAGCAATCGAGAGTAAAAAGTCAAGGAAAGTTGAGTCATGTCCGAACAAGTACAACGCGAGTCTATGGAATTCGATGTCGTTATTGTAGGCGGCGGCCCCGCGGGTCTGGCGGCAGCCTGTCGCATCATGCAGTTGAGTGAAACCAGTGGTCAGGAAGTCTCTGTCTGTCTAGTGGAAAAAGCGGCAGAAATCGGCGGGCATATCTTGAGTGGTGCTATTTTTGAGCCTACAGCTTTGAACGAACTGTTTCCGGACTGGCGAGAACGTGGGGCGCCCCTCGACAATCCAGTAACAGAAGATCTCATTTACTACATGGTAAATGACACCAACCGCATCAAAGTACCCAGTTATTTCGTCCCCTCTGATTCGCACAACGAGGGTAATCATGCGATCAGCCTTGGCAACCTATGTCGCTGGTTGGGTGAGCAAGCTGAAGCCATGGGCGTCAATATATTTCCTGGTTTTGCGGCTGCGGAGATTTTGTTCGATGACAACGGCGCTGTAACGGGTATTGCTACCGGTGATATGGGGATAAGTGCCGAGGGCGAGCAGAAAGGCACCTTTACACCCGGGTACGAGCTGTTAGCCAAATACACTATTTTTGCTGAGGGTTGTCGCGGCCATCTCGGTAAGCAACTCATAAGAAAGTTCGACCTGGATGCCGATTCAGGAACACAACATTACGCCATAGGGCTGAAAGAGCTTTGGACCATTAATCCGGCTAAACATAAGCCTGGCAAAGTCATGCACACTGTCGGTTGGCCACTCAACCATCTGCCTGGCGGGACAACCGGTGGTTCCTTTCTCTACCATCTGCCGAACAACCAAATATCTTTAGGCTTGATTGTTGATCTGAGTTACAACAATCCGCATCTTTCCCCTTACGACGAGATGCAACGCTGGAAACACCACCCATTGATTGCCGACTTACTCGAAGGTGGAGAGCGTGTTTCCTATGGCGCAAGGGCTCTAACCAAAGGTGGCTTGCAAGCTTTGCCTGCTCTGACAGTTCCCGGTGCCCTCCTTGCTGGAGACGACGCTGGCTTCCTTAATGTGCTCAAGATTAAGGGCAGCCACACCGCAATGAAGTCCGGCATGTTAGCCGCGGAAGCTGCATTCGAAGAACTTGCAGCAGGTCACAGTCAAACAGAAGCTTCGAGCTATCAAACCCGGTTTGAAAACTCTTGGTTGTATGAAGAGTTATACCGTTCGCGCAATGTTGCACCTGGACTGCATAAGCTCGGTATTTTGGGCGGATCAGCCCACGCCTTTGTCGATCAATTTTTCGTCGGTCGCCAACCATGGACCCTGACGGATCCGACACCGGACTATGCATCACTGAAACCAGCCGCACAGTGCAAGGTAATTGATTACCCCAAGCCCGATGGTGTTCTGTCATTTGACAAGTTGTCTTCAGTATTTCTATCAGGCACCAATCACGAGGAGGATCAGCCCTGTCACTTAACCCTTGCCGATCCAGATCTGCCCATTCGTGACAATTTGCCTGAATATGCAGAACCAGCTCAACGCTATTGTCCTGCGGGCGTGTATGAAGTCGTCGAGGAGGCAAATGGCCCCCGCTTTCAAATCAATGCGCAAAATTGCGTGCACTGCAAAACCTGTGACATTAAAGATCCGGCACAAAACATTACTTGGGTGGTACCAGAGGGAGCCGGCGGCCCCACTTATCCAAATATGTAGAGTTGTCGCTAGGCTAAAGAGCCCAGGTTAAAACGCGCGCCCTGACTGTATACACACAGGGCGCCTTGTTCTTCTGTGCCGGCCTCGACTAAACGATAGAACACGCTGCGTTCGATGCGCGCCAGCAATCCTTCACGGACCATGAGATAGGGTGTATTGCCCCGCATA
>CACFGV010000009.1 GCA_902565895.1 K189A clade bacterium | reverse complement strand
CACCTTGCCACGAAATTCCTGAACCCGATGGATAGTCCCGACCACAGCAGTAGTCAGAGATCTTATCTTTGTCTGGATACTCGTCGAAGATGTTACGACCACCGAAAGCAAGCATATAGCCATCGCCGTCATAGCTTACTTCCAGATCAAACATCATAAGCGAGCCAAACTCCTGAGTGTTGCCGCTTTGATAGTTTGACGCTTCACCCCAGTAGCTGGAGCGTCCTACGATTGTAAACGCGTCAAACGAATGGGTTGCCGACAGCACCCATCGAGTATTTGGATCAAAGTTAACGGTATCGTAACGACCCTCTGCGTTTAGGTACGCGCTTGCGTCACTTTGGAACTCTGTTTCGCTAGAGTTCACGGTCAGTGAAAGCTCAGTAGTCGCGCCGCCAGACCATTCAAAGGGATAAGTCGCAACAAGATCCCATCCTGATACTCCGCGGTCATACGCGTTGGTGAAGTAGAACACGCCGCCAATCGAATTCGCGCCCGAAACGCCGGCAGCATCCAGTGCTAGATAGTTTGCGTAGGCGTCGCCTGAATCGGGATCAGTTGACACGTCTAGGGTAGATATCGCGCTGAAGTAGTCCGCCACATCGATGGAGAAATAGTCCAGAGTGAAGTCAAGGTCACCCAAAGAACCGGTTACACCGATCGAGAAGTTCTCTGATGTCTCAGGCATAAGTGCCTTCGCACCAAGTGCCTGAGCTACAGGACCCCCGGCTGGGAATAGGCCCGTTGCCACTGGGAAACCATTTGGCAGTCGGGTCGATACATTGGTTGTGCCCTGCTGACCTGGGGTAGGCGCTCTGAAGCCCGTGTTAAACGAAGTCCTAACGCCAAAGTTTTCCGAGATGCTATATCGGCCTGCAATCTTGTAGACCGTTTCAGCGCCAAAGTCAGAGTAGTCCTCGTATCGAATAGCGGCTTGAACGAATAAGTCCTCACTTAAATCAGCGCCAAGTTCGGCGTACAACCCGGTTGAGTCGCGATTGTATTCCTCGGAGAACGCTGGCGAGTAGCCAGGAAAACCGTTCGAGCCAACGCCCACGACTCTGTAGACTGGATCTGAATCGTCGGAGCAGTCTAGAGTCGAACCAGTAGCGATTACTGCCAAGCCTGCGGCAGTAGCAGTACCATCATCGGCGCAAAAGCCCCATGGATCGGGAGTCGCATAAGGACCAGCCAGGTACGAATTCAATTCGCCCTGCACGACCTTGTAGGTTTCGTCTAAGTAAGACGCGCCAAATGCCAGGCTCATGGAATCGCTGATGTCATAAACAAAGTCGGCTTGAAGTTGCATCTCCTGATTTGTCAGGTCTCCAGGCTTGAACGATGTCGGCGAATCTGGGCCCATCGAGGGGTTGATCGTATTTTTGAGTGTGTATTCGATCGTGCTATCACCGAAGCGTGCACTTATATCCCAACCGAAACCAGAGTCAGAAGTGGATTTGATTCCACCCAAGATAGAATAATCCGTGGTGTCACCAAAAAATCGGGGTGTGAAACCGCCAGGGAATTTCTCAAGTGGGAAGTAAATTGAGCCGTCTTGCTCTCGTAACTTCTCGATCGTGCCGTTATAAGGATATCGATAGAAGAAGCTGCCGTCGCCTTCACTGTCCGAGTAGTTACCGAAAGCATACAATTCGATGGAATCGGTTAGTTCCAAGCCGGCATTGAAAAACATGCGCGATGCTTCTGTGTTCGGATTGCCCCATGGCTGCACGACCTGGTCTGGGCCGCCACCGTCATAGGATGCAGATTTAGCGAGTTCTATGAAGTCCGGGTCTAAGGCGTAGCTTTTTCGGTCTTCTCTGCCGTTCGCCACAAACGCATCGTAAGACGCACCGTTCGGGTCTAGGCAAAACCATGATCCACAGTATTGTGAGCCCCGGAAGGTAGTATCCGATATCGACTTCTCACCAGAGATGCTCAAGAAACCGTTGCTACCGAGCGGCATGCCGATGTTTCCAGAAATCGTATAGGACTGGCCATCCCCAGCGTAGTACTGGCCCGTGTCGAAGGTAATCGTACCGCCTTCATTATTGTCTTTTAGGATGAAGTTCATTACTCCAGCGATCGCATCAGATCCGTACAAGGCCGATGCGCCGTCCCTTAAGATTTCGATGCTCTTAATCGCGGCAGCAGGAATCGTGGCTAAATCCGGCCCTTGGGATCCGGAACCACCAATACCCACCAAAGCTGCTCGATGACGACGCTTCGAGTTAACCAGCACTAAGGTCTTGTCTGTTGGCAAGCCGCGCATGGTCGCTGGACGTATAAATGTTGCGCCATCGCTGATTGGTTGCCGACGTACTCCGTAGGAAGGCACCAATGTTCGGAGGATGTCGTTCATGTCGGTGAAGGCGACATCGTTAATTGCGTCCTCATTAAATACATCAATCGGCACAGGTGAGTCTTGTACCGTTCGGGGTTTACCACGAACACCTGTAACAACTTGTTCCTCGATGACCTCTTCGGCCATTGCTGGCGCGGTAAGTAGGGTGCCAGAGAGGATCAAACTGGCCGATATGATGGCACGCCCTGCTTTAGATAGCGTTGTGCTGCGCACACCACCTCCCGCTCCCCCGCGTGCGTTGCAATGCATGTCGTTTTGCATAGATTTCTCCAGATTCCGGGCCGCTGCGGGAGGCAGCGACCTCGACCTTTGGAGCTGCAATTATCAAGCCATTTCTTTGTACAAATCTTTTGCTTTCGAGCAATTTATAAATTGTTGATTTGCATAACTTTTTTGAGAAGAAATTTGCTTAGCGGGGGTGCTATGAACAGCGCAAAGCTCTATTATAGTGCATTCGCACCATACTGGCGCAGGCCGTAAGCATTAAGGCTTCCAGCCTTTATGAGACGGTCGAGCAATCCCTGCGCTTTCTACTACTTTTTCGTTAATGCTGTGCAGCAATTCGATATAGGCCACACTCGCCTTATAAAATTCAGCCATCTGCGCATAGATAACAGCCTCATTCGCCATGAGCTTATGGGTCGGAAGCAAATCACCGAATTCGCGCAGTTGCTCTGGACTCAATTCAGCATAACTTGATGAAATACGAAAGATTTGTCGCCCTAGCTGGGTAATCTGATCTTTGGTTTTTTGAATGTCGTCCGCCAATACAGACGCTGGGGTATCTGACACTTACGTTTCCTGTTTTTCGAACATCGAAGCGTGTGTGATGCTACGCGGCTCTATGCATACTCGTTGGATGCCAACGCCCATCAAAAGCAGCTGTATTGGGCCAGATTCTGCGATCCTCGCGGTCATCCAAGCGGTAGCGGCGAGTCGCGCTCACCTGCCCATCATCGAGGAGGTTAAAGCCTGCCACTTCCTGGGCCTTCAGATCCAATACGGTTATTCCCGCCCAGTCGCCTTTCAACGTCCCAGCGTTAATCAGGAAGCAATTGTCGAAGTCGATCAAGGTGCGAAAGTGCATATGACCATTAATCACAAAACGCGGTGGCTGCGGTTCGCTTAACCATTGGTCTAATGCTTCGCTGCGACGGATATTTGTGGATTCGGTACCGGGCCAAACCTTAGCCATATCGTCTTCAGCAACACCATGACACAGACGCAGTTCGCCTAGCGATGTACTTAAACGCACGACTTTCGGTAACTGACGTAAAAACGCTAGCGCCTTTTCGCTTAACTCGGATTTGAAATGCGCATGTCGGACATGACGATTCTGCTCGGTAAGCAACCAGCGGTCGTGATTGCCCGATACGGTGTGGACCCCAGCACTGTGAAGCGCGCGCCAACTTTGCTCAATGCAGCCCTTACCGTCCGCAATATCGCCGGTGCAAATTAAGGCGTCTACGCCTTGGTGTTCTAGCCAGGCCAGCGCTCGCAATAGTCGTTGATGCTCACTGTGCACGTCTCCGATGATGCCGACTTTCTGTATCACTCAGGTCATATCGCGTTGGAAGAGTGATTCCTACGGTAGCCTTCATCGAGTGAATGCCGCGTGAACCATCAATCCGCGACGAAGCCTTTCCAGTTATGCATGTACTGCACGAAGGTTTCGCTTAATCCTTCTTTGTTCAGATGCGCTCGACTGACCGGCAAAGCGACCGGCTCGAACTGCGCGTCAGCCATTACTTTCTGCGGATAATCATGATGCAAGATAGCTCCACGACCGATGGCGACAAAATCTATACCGCCTGCCAAAACGTCTCGGACATTTTCTGCCGACATGATTTTGCCTGCTACCGTCAGGCGTACATTCCCCCTGGGCAGATCAGCAAAGTGTGCCAACAAAGACTTGTCCTGGAACTCTTCTTCGACCGGCAACTTGAAGGAGTCCCACAACGATATGTCCAAAAAATCTGTTTCTTCGCCGTCAATCAGTTGCTGACAGACCGTCAGCGCCTCAGCCAAACGCATACCAAAGCGTTCTGGAGACAGGCGTACTCCTATTAAAAAACCATCGCCACAAGCTGCGCGAATGCCACTCACAATTTCAAACAGTAAGCGCGCGCGATTTTCCAACGCGCCGCCATATTGATCATCGCGGCGGTTGTAGGTTTCGCTCAGAAACTGACAAATGACGTAGCCGTGTGCCCCATGAACCTCAACACCATCGTAACCGGACTGCTGGGCGCGCACCGCGGCTGCAATAAAGTCGTCCCGCAGGGTGTGTACTTCATCCAACGTCAGTGCTCGAGAACCCGTTTCTTCGTCGGCAGACGGGCATACCGGTTCGGTACCGATAAGATCCGAAGGCGAGCGCATGCCGGCATGATGCAGTTGCGCTACAGCCAAGCTGTGTTCAGCTTGAATCGCCGCCGCCAAGCGTTTATGCCCCTCGAGGTGTCGATCTGAAAAGATCCCTAATTGACCTGGAAAGCCCTGCCCCACTGCCTGCACATGTGCAGCACAGGTCATGGTCATACCGAATTGCCCTTTGGCACGCATAGTCAGCCAATGGAACTCATTGTCCGACAATCTACCGTCTTCATGACTCTGACAGTTCGTCAATGGTGCTAACATGAAGCAATTCTTCATGCGCTTACCGCAGGCAAATTCAATTTCGGCGTTGCCAATTTCCACAGTCATTCTCCCCAATAATTAAACATAACGATTCTAGTGTAAGCGCATCATCGTGATTGCTGTTCGCTAAAAGCTCTGCAGCACGAAGCTAAACACCAAGATGACCGCAGCCATCATGCCCAATGCACCGATTGACATTTTTAGCTGCGGGTACTGATAGCGACTAACGCTAATTTCGACCCGGCTAAGACTCATAGCAATACCTACCCACAACATCGCAACCAAAAATCCGGCCGCGTTCCACCACAACCAAGATACCTGCGGAGCCCCCAGTGCTAGGCCCAGATTAGTAAGCAGACCAAGAACAAATCCGCTCAGCGCAAATCGCTGAGGAACATTTCGCAGCAATAACGCGGTTACGAATAGGGCCAACAGCGGCCCATTGAACATTGAACCGACTTTGTTGACTGCCTCTAATATGGTCGGTGCAATACGCTCGACTTGAAAAGAAAACACGATACACGCCACCCCCCAAAACAGGGTAAAGCCTCGCGACCATCGCAAAACCTGGCGATCCGTCAACTGTCGTTTGGGCCTCACAAAATCCTCCATGGTCGCCGCCGAAAGGCTATTGATCGCGCTATCAATAGAAGACATCGCAGCTGCTAGCAGCCCCACCATGACAAGCCCAACAAACCCAGGCGCAAAGTTGTCTAGCACGTACATTGGAAACGCCAAGTTAAAGTTCGGCTGCCCCGCGCCAGTGAGCGGCAGGTTGGTTACGAAACTACTGTTTTGCGCAGCGAACGCTGCAAGGCCTAAACCGAGCAGGCAGTAACTCAAGACCAGGGGAAAGCGCAGTAGACCGTTTAACAGCAGCACGCGCTGTGACGCGGCGTCGGATTGGGCTGAGAGAATTCTCTGGGTTTGACTTTGGTCGCAACCGTAGTAGGCGGCGTAAAGGAAAAAACCACCAAAGAGCATGGGCCAAAAACCATAGTCTTGGCCGTCCACTCCCCAATCATTGCGAATGACCGTGGTGCGCTCGGTCACCGAGAAAAATGACCAATCTGTTGCCTCGCCAAGCAACCACAGGCTAAAGAGCACGGTTATAAAAAGCAGGATTAATTGCAGCAAATCACTGATGACGACTGCTCGCATACCTCCCAGCAAGTCATACAGCAGCGTGACACCCATCAACAGTAAGACCGCAATTACGTAGTCGACCCCTAGGAGCTGAGACAAAATCAATGTGACCCCGTAGATGGTGACGCCGGTAGCCACTGCACGAAACAATAAAAAGCAGCCGCTTGCTATCACCCTGGATTCACGGCCAAGGCGCAGTTCTAGAATTTCGTAAATTGATACCACGCCCATTTGCCGCGCTGGCACAATCAGGAAAATAAGTGCGGCCATGGCGAGCGGCACTGCCAACTCATATTGCAACCAGACCATACCACCGCCAACCGTAAAACCGACGAAAGCAGGTGCACCGAGCAAACTGTTGGTTGAGCACTGAGTGGCCAGAGTCGATGCGGCTAAGCTACCGCTGGCCATTCCTCGACCGGCCAAAAAGTAATCCCCCCCAGAACGCTGGCGACGACCTAGCCAGCCGGCGAGACCCAGCATGGCGGCAAGATACAGTGCGACGACACTCCAATCGATTAGATGCATGGCGAAACCCTACCAAAGTAAGCCAGCTTACTGCGAGTATTTGCTATGCGCCCCCGCTACTTGCACAAAACGCAGTCATAAAGAGGAAATCTAAGCAGTTCGTGCTAGAGTCTATGTTTCGGGGGAAGTTAAGCGCAGCCATGAAGTGGTTTGCGCTAGACGACACTTTTTGCTGCGAGTAACCGTACTCATACCTTTGATTTATTAACAAGGGCTCGATGCATAACGTCAAATGATCCAAGACAATTCAGCCACTAAGGGTAGCGACGCGACCCATCAAATGTCACAGAGCGAGTACGCGCTGGTGCAAAACCTGACCGTTTTATACGGCGAAGGCGGTGCGAGTTACCTGGCTAAACGTATGATGGCCATAGCCATGGGCGAATTGATGGCAAGACCCGCGGAACACGCGGACCCGAAACCCTTATCTGCTGCGGATCGCATGCTCATTTGTTATGGCGACAGTGTGCGAGATGAACCTGGCATGCCGCTAAGCGCATTGCGGCAGTTCGCTACTCAGTATTTGCAAAACAGTATATCCACCATTCATGTTCTGCCGTTTTTTCCGTCTTCGTCTGACGACGGCTTTGCGGTCATCGATTATCAAACGGTACGTAGGGACCTGGGGGATTGGTCAGACATCAACGCGCTGTCAGCAGACTTCGACCTAATGTTCGACTTGGTCATTAACCACTGCTCGAGAGAAAATCTATGGTTTGCCGACTTCGTGGGTGGCAGAGAACCTGGCTGTGACTATTTCCACGAGATGCCTTCGATGGTCGGTCTGGAACGTGTGGTTAGACCTAGGAACTCTCCGCTGCTGACTCATGTCCATACCTATCAAGGTATTAAAAGGGTTTGGACAACGTTCAGCGATGATCAGATTGATCTCAACTTTGCCAACCCTGAAGTGCTCTGTGAATTCGTTCATATCCTATTTTCTTACATAGCCCAGGGCGCGCGTTTTATACGTCTAGACGCTATCGCGTTCTTGTGGAAGGAACTGAGTACCAGCAGTATTAATTTGGAGCAAACCCACTGCGTGGTTCGCGTATTACGCGCCCTTATTGATGAGATGCAAACACAAACTCTGTTGCTCACAGAAACCAATCTCCCACACAATGAAAACGTTAGCTACTTTGGCAGTCGAGATGAGGCTCATCTCGTTTACCAATTCAGCTTAGCGCCATTGATTTTATACAGTTATCTTTTTAATGACGGCCAATACCTGGGGCAGTGGGCAGAGCAACTAGAGCCACCACCCGCCGGTTGCAGCTTTGTTAATTTCATTGCTTCCCATGATGGCATTGGCCTACGACCCCTAGAGGGACTGGTGCCGGCTAGCGATATACAGCGGCTTACGGATGCGGCGCACGAACGCGGTGGCTTCGCCGCCATGCGCAGCGCTGACGACGGTACCGAGACAGTATACGAACTCAATATCGCATTGTTCTCTGCTTTCGGCGGCACTGCCAAGAACATTCCGGCTTATCTGGGGGCACATCAGTTGATGTTGGCTTTTCAAGGTATACCGGCGCTGTATCTCAATGCCTTCGTAGGCGGCCTCAACGACTTGCAAGGCGTTGAAAGCACTGGGCGTACGCGCTCGATAAATCGCGGACATTGGCAATTAGATGATTTGAAGACAATCCTCGCCACAGAGACGAACGAACAGTCCATTATTTTTGCCGAGCTGAACAGAAGCCTGGAAATAAGAGGCTCGCAATCTGCTTTCGCACCTTCAGCGCAGCAAGAGACTTTGGCCTACACTGAAGATAGTCTCTGGCTAAAACGCGAAAACACGGACCAAATCATCTTGGTCATCGCTTCATTTAGTGATGCACCTGTAGAAACAGAATTACCCCGGCAGGATACCGCATACGAACACGCCACTGACTTACTCAGCGAGGATGCCGTCGTTCTGACAAAGGCTGTGCCTATGGCGCCTTATCAAGTGCGCTGGTTATCTATAGCCAAAACGTAACTTTTTGTCTGTGCAAATTGCGCCTGGTCCTCGCTGACCAGACGCTGAAAGTCTGCGAATACCTCGGGGTACACACTCGTCACGCGATTCCAGGAGTGGATATAGGGTGTTTCGTCACCGCTTTCGAGGTAGGCCTTGCCGGCTTTCAGCACATTCGCGGCGAACAGCTCTACCGCGCGCTCCTCAGAATCACGATCAAAGTGCAATCCATTCATCCTTGCATCGTCGTGATAGGACTCCATCAAATCCAGAGCGATGCGCAAATACGAGGCCTTGGTACTACGTACAGTACCTTGCTCGAAGACAAAACCTAGAGTCGCCAATATTCGAAACAACGATTTCGTAATGTCCACACTCATACGCGACAGTCCCTTGTTGCTATCTTCGAGCGATAACTCTTGGTGCTTGTGGTCGTAGTTATCTGCCACCTCAACCTGACAGACTCTATTCGTAGAGTGATTACGGTATACCTCGGTAAGCACTCCAATCTCTAAGCCCCAGTCTGCGGGAATTCGCAGATCGCGGAGCACATCAATATGCATAGAGAACTCTCCCGCAAGGGGATAGCGAAAGCTGTCCAAATAATCGAGAAACGGATGCGCGCCGAACACTCGCTTCATAGATCGGATCAGCGGCGAAACCAGCAGCCGACTGACTCGACCATTCATCTTGCCCTCTGCTACCCGAGCATAAAAACCTTTGCAAAATTGATAGTTAAACTGAGGATTGGCTACCGGATAAAACAACCGCGCCAACATACTTCGATCGTATGTCGAGATGTCGCAGTCGTGCAGAGCCACAGCCTGAACATCACCTAGGGACTGAACAAAGCCAAAGCAGTACCAAACATTACAGCCCTTGCCTAAGCTGGTGGGCGCAAGACCCAACTCGTTGAGCCGGGTCTGTAACGACGTCATCCTTGGACCATCATTCCAGATCACGGTATGTGGTTGGGGCAACACGCTGAAATACTCGAGCGCATGCTTATATTCATCCTCGGTCGCACGATCAAGGCCGATAACAATGTGTTTAAGGTATTCAACCCCAGACAGCTCTTGCACTATTTTCGCCAGCGCAGGTTGCGCCAACTCTGAGTACAAGCAAGGCAACACCAAGGTCATAGGACATTCTTCAGCGAACACCGCAAGCTCGCCCTCTAGCGCTTCTTGGGAGCGTGTAGATAAGTTATGCAGAGTTGTAATTATGCCGTTCTGAAAGAAATCACTCATAACTGCCGCCGCTAATGTCCGCTAATTTTGCTTTAGATCGCTGAGGGAGCTATCGATGGCCGTTAACCAACTCTCATGCCCTGCTCCATTTACCTCTAGGACCTCAGGAGGGTTCGCCGCATTTATCAAGTATTCCTTCATACGCTTTCTCAACCCAGGCGTATCGCCATGATCAGAGACCGTGTCAGAGAACAACAGGGCCATGTCCGCGAGCGCCAACATTGACAAATCATTAGGGCTGTCGCCGCACACGATGACCCGCCTAGGACGCCACGATTGCTTATTCAGCAACGCAATGATTTCAGAAACCGCGTCATTTTTCTGTCGAAGAGATGTCGCGGTATAGAAACGGCCACCCTTCTGCAGCAACAAGTCATGTTTTGCTAAAGCTTGTTTCAGCTTTGCCACAGACTGCTGATCGTCCAACCAAACTAGGGGTTCCGATGCCGTTCGCCGTTTCGCTAAACCAGCGTCTACTAGAGATAATTTAGTCAATTCAGCGACTTTTTCCGCGCTGAGTTCACTAAAACCGCAGAAGTTAATATCGAGTTCGTTGCGAAGGCGGATCAGTCGCTGACACAACTGCGCATATCCAAGCCCATGTAAGGTCATACCACTTGGCATGGTCGACATCTCTGGCGCCCAATGCTGCGCATCCCCCCAGTCGATACCCGCACCGTTTTCAAATACAAAGGGCGTCGGATGCCTTTGGTGACGGCGCAACAAAAGCATCTCCGCACGGGTTTTACTGGATACAGGTATCGCCACAGCGCCCATCGCGTGTACTTGATCTAACGCATCGGCAGCACCGGCAAGATCATAGCGATCGTCCAATAGCGTTCCATCAAGATCGGTAAAAACCAGCGACTGTTGCATGACCGCATTAAAACACACTACTGGGCGATCCAACTCCGCATTGGCATTTCATGAGTTGATGTTGCCGGTTGATGAATGCGAGCATGACTGCATCGCTTACGAATCTATATTGGGCGAGATAGGCCATGACGCAGATGAGCCAAACAGAGAAACAGGACTTTCTAAGTCAACCACACATTGGCGTCCTGGCGCTAAATAACCCTGGCCAGGGCCCGTTAACCACGCCGCTGTGGTACGACTACGATTTGGGCGGCGACGTCAGCTTTATCATCGCCGCAAACTCGCGCAAAGCGCGACTCATAACTATAGGTGAACGCGTTAGTCTGGTGGTACAACAGGAACAGCTCCCCTACTCATACGTCAGCGTAGAGGGTGCTGTGACATCAATCGACGCCACGACGGAAGAAGCCTTGCTCGCCATGGCGATACGCTACCTTGGCGCAGAACAAGGGCAAAGATACGCCGAATCAAGCGATACTGGCGCTCAAATCAGCGTGCGCATGCGGCCTGAAAACTGGTTAGCCGTGGACTATGGAAAACAATAATGCTTGCCCAACACCGGTTGAACGCGGCTAACATCCCGCCAACACATATAGACCGTTGGATCAATTCACTGGGAGACCACCCATGAGCCACTTACTTTTCGACATTACAGATCACATCGCTACCCCGACCTTTAATCAACCTGAAAAACGCAATGCTTACAGTCCTGAGATGGCGGTTAAGCTGACCCAGTATTTGCGTCAATGCGACCGCGACCCGGATGTTCGGGTGGTCATTATCACCGGCGCCGGAGATTCATTCTGTGTCGGCCTCGACCTGAATGATGTACGCGAACGTGGCGAGCAAGGCGAACCCGAAGAGACCCAGGGTCACCCTACACAACGAGTGTTGCGGACTTATCCATTTCAAATCTCCAAGCCGGTTATCTGCGCAATTAATGGCGCAGCAGGCGGATTTGGTGCGGCATATCCGCTGACCTGTGACATTAGGCTTGCTGCCACCGAAGCCAATATCGCTTTTTCCTTCGTCAAATGGGGATTGATCCCGGAAATGGGCACTACTTGGCTATTACCAAGACTGGTTGGCATTGAGAAGACCCCAGACTTGTTACTCACTGGCCGCAAGGTATCGGGCACCGAAGCTGCACACATGGGTTTGGTGTTGCGCGCGGTACCCAGGGCGCAACTCAGGGATGAAGCACGCAAGTTGGCAGCGGAAATTGCTGAAGGCTCATCGCCCACCGCGGTCTCAGTAGTAAAGCGCATGACTTGGGGGCGTATGCAGGACGAGGGCGAATTGTATCGAGCCATTTATGAGGACGACGATGCTATAGCATGGGCCATTCACGGACCTGATGCCGGCGAAGGCAATAAGGCGTTCTTTGAAAAACGTCCGGCCAATTGGGTTGCAGTGGACCCAGATTCATTACCTGGCTTTAGCAAACGCAACGCCAATCCGTTCGGCAACGGTTAATACAACAAATCGAATCAGCGCAGCAACGACCAATCTGGAGTGGACTCCGGGTGACTTAGCGGTCCGTGGGCATTGCGCACCACACGCCGTTGCTCGTCGAGCCAGTGTTTCCAGTCACTGCAAGGAACCAGTTCATCCTGACGCTGCCGCTGATGGTCACGCAGCATGTCTTGCAAGCGCGTTTCCAAGGCACCGGCTTGTCCGGCCAAGTTGTGCATTTGCAGTGGGTCTTCAGCTAGGTCATAGAGTTCTTTCTTACCGCTCAGCCATTCGGCATACGTATATTGTTGAGTTCGCACCCCACGCCACTCCGCGCCATCCTGAAACCAATCAAACCACTTGGAAAAGTTCATAAGAAAAGCGCTGTGGTCTTCTGAAGTATCGCGCCACTGGGTCGACAAATCTGTGCCTTCGATACTCCGAGGCACCGTCACACCGGCCAGCCCGCACAGAGTCGGAAAATAATCCACCATACTGGTCATACGTTGACTCACGCCTGGTTCAATAACACCGGGATAACGCAGCAGTGCAGGAATACGTATGGAGTTTTCGTAGGGATTTTTCTTCGACCATGGATTCACTCCCTGGCCACCGCCTTGGGTGCCATGATCTGAGGCAAACAGCACAATGGTATTGTCCACGAGCTTGTTCTGCTCAAGATAGTCCAGCAGCCGCCCCAGCATATCGTCCACCGCTAAAATCATAGCCAGGTAATGTCGGTACATATCTAACGACGCGCTGAGCAGATGATCAGGTACGTTAGCAGGCAACGTCAGGGTCTTGGGTAGCCGTTCGTAACAATGGTCGGGGGCAAATTTAAACGGCGTGTAGTGCGGCGGATGAGGCGACAAAAACAACAGAAATGGGTCATCGCCCGCACTGTCCATAAACTCAAACCCGTAATTCAACAGGCCATCGGTTTCGTAGCCTTCCCAGCGCTCATAATTCCAATCGTCTTTGTGCACAAAGCCGTCGAAATACACCATATGCTGGTTGTAGGCACGCCAGTAGTCGAAACCTAATCGGTCACGCCCTTCCGGCACCCAGTCTGGGTGCTGAGGCATGCGATCCAACGCTGGCCACAAACCAGTATGCAGATGCCACTTGCCCACCCAAGCGGTCTTGTACCCAGCTTTGCCAAAGGCGTCGCCAATGGAGATCTCTGAGTGCCGGGTGCGGGTCGTGTTAATCAAATGCCCGGTGGTTTGCGGGTAGCGACCAGTAAGCAACATGGCCCGCGCCGGCGTACATACCGGGCAATTCGAAATGGCATTTTGCAGCACCAAACTGTCTGCCGCCAGTCGGTCGATGTTGGGTGTTTCGATCTGCTGTTCGCCAAACAATGGCAACGACAATGCGCGCAATTGATCTGGAAACAACACCACCACATTCGGTCGTTTGGTACTGACTTCGCTCATTACTAATAGCCCCCTCGCCCTTGGGTTGAAACCAATCAAAGCACCTGATGCTCTGCCTAAACCATGCAAAGGTTATATCGTATTTTTTTATAGAAGCCCTAGTATCGAATGCGGCACACAAGCGAACCTAGGCAGTCGAATTGAGACCGAGTAACGGCATCACAAGTTTTTTTATCTCCAAAGCGTTGTTGCTTATTGCGCTGATGCTGTTGCTGACCTCCTGTGCCGAACCGCCGTTGAACTGTGCTTTGAATCCAAACATTGCCGACCCAAATTCCCAGACCAGCCCTATCCACGACCCGAGCCTGATTCGAGCTGGAGAGCACTACTACGTCTATTCTTCCAGCGCTCTGGGAACTTTTTACCGGTCTGGAGATTTACAGCACTGGCAAAACGCAGGTCAGGTATTCAATGCGTTGCCAAAATGGTTACTGCAGCAACTACCTGATGCCGATCACATCGGTGCGCCGGATTTAGCTTTTTACAACGGCCGTTACCTGTATTTTTATCAATCACATATTTCCAATACGTGTAATGCCGCCACCGGTCTCGCCACCAATACCACCTTAAATCCGAACGATCCTGACTACGCATGGATCGACCACGGATTGATCCTACGCTCGACCCCACATTACGACGGCATAGACATTTACTGCGGCAACCAAGACGCCACCTATAACGCCATCGACGCGCACTTTTTTGTAGATCAGGAGCAAATACCCTGGCTGGTCTTTGGATCGACCATTGGTGGCATTAAGTTGATTGAGCTGGACCCAGAAACTTTGCAACCGCGGCCCAATGCTGAATTCATCACCTTAGCGCAGCGCTGGCTGTTGCAAGATGACCCTATCATCGAAGCGCCGCATCTGGTCTATCGAAACGGCTACTACTATTTGTTTGTCTCGTTTAATCACTGTTGTCTTGATGCTGACACCCAATACCAAGTGCGGGTAGGGCGAGCACGGCAAATTCAAGGCCCCTACTACGATGCCGATCATTGGCCCATGTTTTTGGGCGGTGGCACTCTGCTGATCGCTCAAGACGGTGACTACATGGCGACTGGCCACAGCGATTTGTTTAGCGAATCAGGGCAAGACTGGCTCGTGCATCATGCCAAGCGGCCAGATCAGGCTTATCGTGCTTATCTACATATACGTAAACTCAACTGGTCAGACGGAGATTGGCCAAGCCTTTGCACAACGCCGTAGCAAGCGCAGATTGGGGTCGCGGTGAGCAGTAAAACTGCTATGTTTTCACCTCAAGATTTTTCAGAGCAGCGGTTATGAGCACACCCCCGGATCGCGCAGACATCGTCATCATCGGTGGCGGCATCGTCGGCTGCTCTGTGGCTTATCACCTGACCAAGTTAGGACTCAATGACGTCGTGCTGTTCGAGCGCAAGCAGTTGACCTGCGGCACGACTTGGCACGCTGCCGGATTGGTTGGCCAGCTGCGAGCGTCAAAGAACATGACCCAGTTAGCACAATATTCCACTGAACTGTTCGCCAACCTCGCGGCTGAAACCGGCCAAGAGACCGGCTATCAAACTACCGGCTCTATGACCTTGGCACTAAACGACGAGCGTTTAGAAGAGCTTAAGCGTCAAGCGACAATGGCGAATGCTTTTGGTGTGCAATGCGAATTGATCGGACCAGATTTTGTTAACGAACGCTGGCCGGGCATTGCTACCGATGACATGCATGGCGGTGTATTTCTACCCGGTGATGGCCAAACAAACCCAGTCGACACTACCTTGGCGTTGGCGAAGGGTGCACGTAACGGCGGCGCGCGGATTTTTGAACACACACCGGTACAGCGTTTGGCGTTGGACGGTGATCAAGTCATGGGGGTGTACTTGGAGGATGGCACACTTGTGCAAGCGCACCAGGTGGTCATCACTGGCGGCATGTGGTCGCGGGAATTTGCCAGCCAACATAATGTACATCTGCCCCTGCACGCCGCAGAACACTTTTATCTGGTGACGGAACCACTGCCCACCTTCACCGACATGCGTCCTACGCTACGGGTACCCGATGAACAGGTGTATTACAAATTCGATGCCGGCAAATTGTTGCTTGGCTTTTTTGAAGAACGCGCCAAACCCTGGGGGATGCAGGGTATTCCAGAAAGCTTCTGCTTCGACGCCCTGCCCGACGATTTAGCGCACATCGAACCCATGCTCAATAAAGCGACCCAGCGCTTTCCAGAACTGGCCGACGCCGGTATTCAGTTGTTTTTTAACGGCCCGGAAAGTTTTACCGTCGACGATCGCTATTTGTTAGGCGAAACTCCGGAAGTGCAGAACTTATTTGTCGCCTGTGGTTTTAACTCTATTGGCATTCAGTCCTCTGGCGGCGCAGGTAAGGTGCTTGCCGAATGGATGCGCGACGGCAAACCACCTATGGACCTATGGGATGTTGATGTACGCCGGACCTTCGCCTTTCAGACAGAACCAGAGTTTCTGCGCCAACGCACCGAAGAAACACTTGGACTGCTGTACGCCATGCACTGGCCCCATCAACAGTACACCACCAGCCGCAACGCGCGCCTTAGCCCCTTACACGAAACGTTATTATCACACGGAGCGGTGATGGGCGAACTGGCGGGATGGGAACGCCCCAACTGGTACGCCCATGGCGACGAAAACGAATACCGACACACCTACTCTAAACCCAATTGGTTCAATGCCTGCGCCCACGAGTGCACCGCCGTAAGAGATCATGTCGCCCTGTTTGATCAGTCCAGCTACCCGGTATTTTGGGTATCAGGTACCGAGGCGTTGCCATGCTTACAGCATGTTTGCAGCAACCAGTTGGATGTGGCCGTCGATCAAATTGTTTATACCCAATGGCTGAACGAAGATGCGGGCATTGAAGCCGATGTCACCATTACCCGCACGGCAGCTGACCAGTTCATGGTGGTCGCACCTTGCGCCAGCGAGGGACGCGACGGGGCGTGGTTACGCCGTCACGCCAAGGGTTTCGACTGTCAGATTGAACAAGATCACGACCTCGCAATCATTGGAGTTATGGGGCCCAAGTCCAACCAACTACTGACACTTCTGTTTAGTGACAACAGCGCCATCAATGCGCTGCCCTATTACCACTCCGGCGTTTTTCAGAGCAATAACCTCAGTGTTCGGGCGAGTCGCCTCAGCTATGTCGGTGAACGCGGATACGAGTTGTATGTGGCAAAAACCCAGGCGTGCAGTCTTTGGCAACAACTGATGAGCGAAGGTAGCGATTTGCAAATCACACCCGCCGGATTCCACGCTATGAACGCCTGCCGCATGGAAAAGGGCTACCGGCATTGGGGCCACGACATCTACGATCACATCACACCATTGCAGGCCGGACTGGGCTTTGCCGTAGCTAAGGATAAAACGGATTTTATCGGTCATGCTGCTCTGGCAGAACAACAAGGGGTGCAAACTCGACGCTTGGTTCATCTTGCCATCGAGGGCAGCAACGCACCATTTATGATTCATGACGAACCGATATATCGCGACGGCGTCGCCGTGGGGCTGACAACCTCTGCCGCCTGGGGGCATCGGGTCGACAAGAGCTTGGCCATTGCTGAACTGAGCTACCCTGAGGGTGTTACTGAAAGCTGGTTAGATGCAGGTCGCTTCGAGGTAGAGGTCGCGCTGCAACGCTATCCAGTCACCGTTCAATTCGCACCCTTTTATGATCCAAAATCCCTGCGGATGAAGGACTAAAACAGCGGCGCTTGCTGGGGCAGTTCCTCGCCACGATAACCGATAAACACCAAACCCAATTCCTGAGAACCCTTGATGAGTTGCGGGCGTGCATGAATTTCAATCTGCCTACCCACCTGCTGCACCTCTACGATACCCTCGTGGGTCTGCAGATAGCCCTTGACCCGCTGCAGTGATTGCGGTTGCCCCAACAGATAAGCTCGCACAGCATCACTGCTAACGGTTTCTGTTATGCGCCAGGTCTTTGCCGCAAAGTGCGGCTGTTGCTCATCCCCATGAACATCTGGTGCAAAGTCTTGCGCCTGCCATCCCAGTACCAGATCCAAACAGCCCGCGTCTTCAACCGCAACACTGGGTTGCAACGCCACCAATTGAAACTGCGAATTCAATGCTGTTTTTGTAACCACCAGCAGATCAGCCTGCTGCACTTGCGCACGCGCTAATACACCCACGTATTTGTCATCACAGCGCTGATCGTGGGCCTGGGCATCCACCAATACGATGCAGGCTTGGGGGTAAAAACCCGGGTAATAGCACTGCTGGCGTGCCTTCGCAGGTTCAGCCACACCACTGCACTCAAGAATTACGCGTTCTACACCCGATGCACGCACCTGTTCTAGCGCGGCGGTTAAGTCATCTGCGATGCTGCAACAAATGCAGCCATTTGCCAGTCCAATGACATTGTCCACTTGAGAGTCGTTCTTGATGAGTTGTTCGTCGATATTGATGTCACCGAAATCATTTACCAATACGGCGGTATTCGCGGGTAATTTTTTACTGTTAAGGAGTTTATTTACGAGCGTGGTTTTACCGGCACCTAAATAGCCGGCAATCAACGTGACTGGAATTTGTGTGGGAGATGGATAAGTCATGATAAGGGAAAAACCTTACCCTCAAATACCGTGGCAGAAATACCAATATCGCGCAGCGACATAGGATCACAAGTTAAAGGGTCTTGATCCAGAACAGTAAAGTCAGCGCGCTTACCAGAGCGAATGCTGCCCGTAATATCTGCCATACCAATCACGTGAGCAGCATTGATGGTGATGGCTTGCAACGCTTGGTGCGGGGTCAGACACTCGGTTGCACCCATAACGTCACCGGCATGGTTCACTCGATTAACAGCCACCCACATGCTGTTCAGGGGCTCCGCTGGCGCCATGGTGAAGTCAGAGTGCACCGTGGTGTTAATGCCCGCGTTAAAACAGCTGCCCAATCGGGCCATCTGAGACGCTCTCTCATAGCCGATACCAGATTGACTGTAGCTGTCAGAGAGTTCATGCAAGTAATAGACATTGGCAGAAACCTGTGCCCCAAGTGCTTTGATCTGACGAATCTGTTCTGGTGTACTGAAACCAAAGTGCTCAAGGGTAAAGCCATGATTGAAGCGTGGCTTCTCGTCCTGCATTTTTTGCAATATATCCAGGGTCAGCTGTAACCCCAGATCCCCAGTAACGTGCACATGTATTTGATACCCGGCATGCCAATACGCCCGAATATGTTGCTCTAGGATCTCCGGCGTGGTTAGCCATTCACCACTATGCCCATCGATATAACCGGGTTGTTGTAGCTGCGCCAGCTGGCTAAAAAATGCACCATCACTAAATAACTTAATGTGTCGCCCAAAATGCAGCCGATGGCTGTTGCGCTGTTGCAGCGCCTCAGCGAGTTCCGGGCCCTGCGTGGGCGGCACCCCGCCCTTGGTTAGAACCGTACCATGCGCAACCAAGCGCGTGCGAAACGGCACATCATCACCCTCTAAATACTGGCTCAAAGCCTCGGCTTCTGCGCTGAAGTTGAACATACCGGTCGCCAGATCGCCAATACTGGTATGGCCGCCGTGATGTACGACTTGTTTTAACCGTTGCAGACCTGCTGCGTATTTATCCGGAGCAAGAATCCACGGATTTAAACGATTGATGGCATAACCTAAGCCACCTTCGTAAAAATGCCCGCGCTCAACATTTATTTGCATACCCGGCTTAATGTCCTCGGCAACGACACCCACCATCTCCATGGCTGAACTGTTCATATAAAGCTCATGAAATGACCGATGCCAAACGACAGTGGGCCGCCGGCCTGCAATGGACTCGATGCGCGTCTTACTCATCGCGCCATGCCAAAGCTGGTGATAACCCCAAATGAACAGGGGCTGCTGGGGGTCTTTTTCTGCTACTAGCGTGGCCATACGTTGATCAAAGGCCGCTTCGGTTGTCACTGGCTCGACTTCTCCCCAGGGCAATTTCCAACGCATCGCAGTAATGAATTCCATGGGCAGCAACACCGCGGCCATACTGGGATGCAAATGCGGATCAATAAATCCCGGGCAAATGATTTTGTCTGCAAATTGATCGTCTACCACGTAATCTTGGCCGCGCAACCAAGGCGCCATCGTCGCTTCTTCCCCAACTTCCAGGACTACGCCATCACGAACTAATACCGCGCTGGCACGGGGCAGCGAATCATTCATAGTGATGACTGAACGCGCTTTGAACAAGGTCAGCATGGTCTGCTCCTATACAACAACATTGTTGGTAGACCTGCCGAGCATGGAAGCCGACCTGATCAATGTCAAAGCCACATCTTCTGGGATCGCCACCGGATTCACTTGGAGGGAGGTACCGCCGCTGGTAAGGTCAAGGTCATCGAAAAACATAGCTTGGGGGGAGTCATGGCTTTTGAAACAAGAACAACTCTGTTCACTGTGCTGGTGCTATTAACGTCGGCGTGCAGTACCCAGAACAGTGGGCTAAACAGCGCACCCACCGAAGCAAGCACCACCCAGGTACTAGCCACCACAAAAGGTTCGGTGGCCAAATGGCAAGAAATTGTGCCTGGGCGTCCCGCCGTTTGTTCCGACGGTAGCGACTACAAATTTTTAACTCGCGCCGGCAATGCAAAAAAACTGTTGGTGTACATGCAAGGTGGCGGCGCATGTTGGTTTCGCAAAAACTGCGATGCACAGATGCAACCCACTTACACCATCAATGTAGATCAGCTAAAAGGCTATCAGACCGGCATCTTTAATCTCGATAATCCAGCGAACCCATTCGCCGACTACACGGTAGTCTTTGCTCCTTATTGCAGCGGTGATGTCCACATCGGCTCGAGTGATACCGTCTATCCAGGGCTAACCCCGGAGCAACAACCGCTGACCATTCATCACCAGGGCCGAGCAAATATGCAGGCGGTTCTGGACTGGACCTACGCCAATGTATCCAAGCCCGAACAGATTTTCGTCACGGGCTCATCAGCAGGTGCAATTCCCTCGCCTTTCTATGCAGCACTTATTGCGGATCACTATTCCCAGGCAACGGTCACCCAATTGGGAGACGGCGCCGGAGGCTATCGGCGCATGAATAACGATACTCGCCCCCACGAATCTTGGGGCACGTTTAACTTCATTACTAACGAGGCCGGTTTTGGTGACTTACAAAGTGACACGATGACCTATGAATCGTTGTACATCGCCGCGGCCAAGCAGCACCCTAATGTGCAATTTGCGGCCTACGATGCCGCACAAGACAGCGTACAAAAACGCTTCCTTGCACTGTCCGGACAGACAGATGTGGACTTGTTGGAAGCCATAAGCGCAAATCAGGCGGACATTCGCGCCGAGGTCAGTAACTTCAAAAGTTTTATCACTGGCGGTGCGTCCCATACGGTGTTGGCACGACCACAGTTTTATACCTACGCCGCCAACGGCGTCAGCGTGCGTGATTGGGTCACAGCACTGGCGAACAATCAGCCTATCGACGATGTCCGCTGCGTCGAGTGCGACCAGGACGGCTACCTAGGAACACCCTTGTCCGGACCACTGAAAATCTTATGGCAAAGCTGGGAGGACCCAAAACAGCAATACGTTCAGCCGTTTCAGATTTTTGACAATGTCTACTATGTCGGCATCGACTGGGTAGCGGCCTATCTTATTGATACCGGCGACGGCTTGGTGCTGATCGACTCCTTGTACGGCAAGTGGATTAACCTACTAGAGCGCAATATCCGCCAACTGGGATTTGACCCGGCTGACATAAAATACCTGATTAATACCCACGGCCATTTCGATCACGCGGGTGGCTCGGCACACTTTCAAAAAAACTACGGCACGAAAGTAGTTATGACCGAGCAAGACTGGCAAATCGCCTTGGCAGAACCCGACTCGCCGCTGTTCTACATCCCAACACCACGTCGCGACATCGTAGCCAAGGACGGCGACGAAATCAGTCTGGGTGACAATACCTTTACCCTGTATAACACCCCAGGGCATACAACCGGCGTGCTAAGTGTTCGCTACCAAGTACACGACGGCGACGACCGCCACACCGCGTTGACCTTGGGCGGCGTTGGATTGAACTTTTCTGGCGTTGCGCGCACTGAAACCTACATCGACAGCTACCAACGCTTAAAGTCAATGCAAGATGACATCCAGGTCAGCCTGCCCAATCATCAATCTATGGGACGAGTATTCCAGCGGCGTGATGCGTTACCGCATCGTGCAAATGGCGATCCGCACCCCTTTGTTGATGCAGCAGGGTATCAAGCCGATCTCGCTACCTTTGTTGCCAATGCACAACGCAAACTGGAACAAGAAAAAAGGGGTACCGCCCTGGACCCGACACAGGCGTTACGTAAGGCCCTCGTCGCGCCACCCTAAGCACGTGTTACCAACTAAGCTGTTATGAAAATTGGCATAAATGGTTCGGGCATAGTGCAGAAGGCTTCTGTGACGGCGATCGCGGAACATGCTGCTACAGCAGCTGAACAAGGATTTGCTCACTATTGGTTGGCAGAACACCCTACTGGCGGTCTCGACGCCCTTACGTCCCTGGCGCTTGTGGGTCAACGCGTACCAGATATCGAACTAGGTACCGCCATTGTGCCTACCTTTCCGCGACACCCTATGGCCCTGGCTGGTCAAGCATTAACGGTTGCGGACGCCATTAGCCAACGCCTGACCGTAGGCGTCGGACTTTCCCATGAACCGATGATGGCGCAGTTGGGCATCGGCTTTGAAAGGCCCATACGGCATCTGCGGGAGTACCTGAGCATACTGATGCCACTGCTCCGAGAGGGCGCAGCGAATTTCAATGGCGAACTGCTGAGTTGCGACGCCAAGCTCTTTCAAAGACCGCAACATGACGTGCCAGTACTGGTTGCGGCGTTAGGGCCCCAAGCCCTGGCTGTTGCGGGCGAATGGGCAGACGGTACGACCCTAGCTTGGGTCGGCCCAAGGACAATTCGCGAACACATTGCGCCGCGCCTGCGAGAAGCCGCATCAGAACATCAACGGCCGATCCCCCGAATCGTCGCAACGTTACCGATTTGTGTTACCGAGCAACCAACAACTGTGCGCGAGTCAATCGGCAAGGGTTTGAGTCTGTATGGCCGCCTACCTTCTTACCGAGCCATGTTCGAGCGCGAGGGTGCAAGTGGTCCCGCAGACGTGGCCGTGGTCGGCAGCCGCACAGAAGTGATGGATCAGATTGCAGCCCTTGCCGAGGCTGGTGTTACCGACTTCGCGCCTTCAGAGTTTTGCCTGAATCGCGACGAATGGAGCGCTACCCGAGCGCTGTTAGTTGAACTCGCCACCGACTTTGGTAACTAAAGAAACGCTAAACAAGGACACGTTATGAAGACCCCTACCGCATTGGACCTACCTCAGCTTGATCCGTTACCTGATGCCACACAAAAGTATTTCGACATCTGCACGGACAAACTCGGCATGGTGCCCAATGTATTGCAGGCCCATGCCTTCAGCATTGATAAACTCAACGCATTCACCGGTTTGTATAACGAGTTGATGTTGGCCGATAGCGGTCTGACCAAGCTGGAACGAGAAATGATTGCTGTGGTGGTGTCTTCGATTAACCGCTGTTTTTACTGCCTAACCGCACACGGGGCCGCAGTAAGAGAGTTGTCTGGCAATCCTATTCTTGGCGAGCAATTGGTAATGAATTATCGAACCGCTGAATTAGACGCGCGACAACGCGCCATGCTCGACTTCACGGCGCTACTCACCAGTGCAAGCTATACCGTTGAGGAAGCGCATCGACAAAGCCTGCGGGATGTTGGTTTCAGCGACCGGGATATTTGGGACATTATCAATGTCGCTGCATTTTTTAACATGACCAATCGGGTGGCTAGCGGCACAGCCATGGTGCCAAACGACGAGTACCATCGCAGCAACCGTTGAGTGCGAAATGCCATTTTGCTGACGTTTCGTCAGGCAACCATCGTGCTAAGTTGCTTGCTGGCCGCATTACGATTGCGCAGCGTACGCACCGCGCTCGTTAATGAAACCAAGACGGCAACTCCACTACACCATTGGGTGTGTCCAACTTGGCATTGAAGCCGAAAGTGCCCGCTTTGACTTCTACCTGTAAATCCAATGCCGCCAACAGCGCGGCATATTGCCTTGGGTCCGGGGTGGTTACGACAAAATCCAATAACTGACATCCCTGGGGCGCGGTCAACGCCGGATGGGGCGACCCTTGCCAGTCGATAAAGAATGGCCAGTGGGACCCATGCAGAAACAACAATTTCCAGGCCAGCGCCATACCATCCGGGGTGGTGCGTGCCATATCGACGATCTCGCGCGCGGCTACGCTTTGTTGTGTTGCCATGTCTCGAATAGCCGCCAAGTCGTCGCTCGCCACTGCCCAAGCCCGAAGGCCACTGTTCGGATTCCGCACCAATAACTCGCCAGTTGTTCCCGCCAAATCTTGCTCCGGATCTGGTGCAATAATCTCTAGGTACTGATCTGCAGAAAAAGACAGAAGCGCGTTACGCGTACCTAACCCCGGGTGGGAGCCACCCATATCCGGTTTGATGCCGGTTAGTTCATGGATCTGCTGCATGCCGAGTTCAAGATCCGGTACCGCGTACATCAAATGATCAAGTTTTATCACGATCGCCGCCTAAACCGATGTTTCATTCGGAACGTCGGAAAACAGCGCGTTGAGGTGCTCTTCAGGCAAAGGCGCTGTCCGTTTTGATACCACGAAAGTCAGCAGCAAAGAGACAATTTCTCCCATAACCGCACATGAATAAGGATTTGGACCCTCGCCCCGTAACCAGGTCACAGCGCCCTCTAGCCCAACACCAGAAAACCAATCAGGTTCAAGCACTTGAGTATGAATTATAATAAACGTAGTGAACCCCCCAAGCAGGCCTGCATAGGCACCTTTCAGAGTTACACCCGACCATAATGCGCCCAGCACCAAGGGCCCCGCAAAAGCCGCCATCATGCCGCCCACACCGATCCATACCACCAGGGAGACATTCACATCCATTAGTGACCAGGCCATGGCCGCACAGATTGCTAACACCGCAACGGTGGACCAACGACTGATTTTCAACACTCGTTGATCAAGCTCTTGTTGCGACAAATTTGGATGCATGATTGGCGCTATGGTACGTCGGTATAAGTCGTTAGCAATGATTTGCGAGGATGACACCACTAACCCATCGGCTGTACTCATCACCGCAGACAACACACCGACACCAATCAATGCCGCCAGCCATGTTGGAAAAAGTTCAATAAACAGCAGCGGCAACGCTTGATTTGGATTCGCCCCCTCCGCGTAAAGTGCGTCGCCAAAGTAGACCCGAGACAGCAGTCCACCCAAACCTAATAAACCCAGGGTAAGACCAAATACCGCTGCTAACTTTACAAACTGCAGACGGCTGTTACTGGAATCCAGTGCCCATAGCTTGTTACCCAGATGAGGTAATAAGCCCAGAGGCAAGTGCGCGAAAGCGATGACGAAGATTGACCACCAAGAGTGAAAAAGCGCGGTGTTTGGGTTCGTCGGCGCTACCAAAACCGGGTCCTGCTCACGCAGATTGTCGACAACACCTGCAAAGCCACCTTCCACACCCCAGCCTGAAACCGTGAGCACAATCACCACCAGCGCCAACATCAGCATCATCGCGCCCTGCACACCATCAGTAAGAATATCGGCATGGGCACCGCCAAGTACGACATAAACCAATAACACCAGCGCAGTGATGCCTAGAGCCCAGGAAGAATCTAAGCCAAGCATAATTTCAAACATGACCACGCCAGAGACTAACTGCCCCGCTAAATAGAAGAACAACACCAAGGACAATAGCGACACCATCAACCGCATAGTATCTGACTGGTAACGATCACCGAGGTATTCAGGAATCGATCGATTACCAAAACGATTCCCAGAGGTAGCGACCAACCGCATGGAAATGAGAATGCCGACGTAGACGCCAATGGGGTAAAGGAAATGCATCCAGACGGTACTCAGTCCCCACTCGTAAGACATGGCTGGGCTGCCAAGAAAGGTCGCACCACTGGCTGTGGATGCGGCGAAGGCCAAAGCTAGAAATACCGGCCCATAGGCACCACGGGCTGTAGCAAAGTCATCTGCGTGTTTAATTCGCCTTTGAGCGTACACACCAATGCCCACCATCAGTCCCACATAACCGAACAAAAAAACCCACGACCAGGCGGTCAAACTCATCCGAACCCCTCTCTATTTTGGCAATTGTTTAAGCGCACTTTGCTGAGCGCGTGTTTAGGCCGTCTTAGAGCCTCAATCTAGCTTGTGCGCGCACGCGCCGCCTCAGTGTCATCTCTTACTTTTTGTCCAACCTCCTTAATTTTGTCGAACTCCGCTCGGCGGCGTGCGATCTCCTCAGCAGACATGAAGCGTACATTCTGAAACTCGTCCTTCCAGGCCACCTCATCGCTCCATCGCTGGGGGGACTGCACCGTTGTTCGGGGTCCGGGAGCGGACTCAAGTAGCTGCAGGGCTAGGGCCAGAGTGTCAGCTTGGGACGCTGGGTCATTGGGCTTACCCGCAGAGTTACCCAACGGAAAATCGCTGAATACAAATCGCGGTACGCCGCAATATTCAACAATGTCCTTGGCAGAGCCCATAATGACCGACGGAATGCCATGGGCTTCTAAGTGCCTAGCAATCAGACTCACGGTCTGATGGCAAACCGGTCAGCTGGGCACCAAAATCGCCAGATCAACTTCGTCCTGCTGCATCAGCGCCAAGAGCTCCGCGCAATCCTGCTGCACAGTGGTGACCTGACTACGATTGGTTGGCGCACCGTAATAGCGTGCTGCCACAGCGCCAATGAGCCCCTTCGCCGCCGCCTGTTGCAGTGCCACCATGGGAAAATAACTGTTGCGATCTTGCGCGGTGGAATACTTGCGGTCGTACCCAAGATGCGAAATACCAAGAAATTGCTCGCGATCACTGGCATGGCTATAAACCTGGTAAAACTTTGCAGCGGCGTTATAGGGCGCCCGAGCGCCTTGCTCTCCTGCCCCTTCTTTGTACGGTGCGGCAGTGGTGACTAACCCTACGCGACTTTGTGCTATCGGTTTGGTCGGTCTGCAAAACGGCACCTCGGCGTAATGCGCCCACCGGTAGGGGTTGTCATACCCTAATGCCAAATAATATTCCCGCAGCCTTTGCATATAGCCAACGGGCACGTCATTGGGTTGCGCAAGTCGTTCAATGTCATGGTGTAAAGTCATGTTAAATCCCTAGACCAATACCGGCTCTTCACCTTCAATGGTGACACGATAACCGCGACGGGTCGCGGGCCAATAGTCAAACGCAGCATGATGCTGGACGATGCGGTTATCCCAAAACACGACTGTGTTCGGCTGCCACTGCACGCGACATTGACAGCTCACGGAGTACGCCACTTTGTCGTACAGCAGACTCAAAAGGGCCTTACTTTCAGCTCTATCCAACTCTACGATCTTGCCAACAAACCCATCATTCACATACAGCGCACGATCACCCGTTAATGGGTGGGAACGCACCACTGGGTGTTGCGCTGAAGGCAACTCGTCCAAGCGCTTAGCGCCACTTAGATAGAGATAATGGCCGCGTGGATCGTGGCGGGCGTGTAATGTCTGCAAAAAGGCTTGCAGGGTTGGCGACAACGCCGCAAACACCTGACGCATGTCTGCAAATAACGTGTCTCCGCCACTTTCAGGTACCACTTCCATTCTCAACATCGACAACCCTGGTGGCTTAATCGCGCTGGAGACATCTGAGTGCCAACCAGTGCCAGCGGCGTGTTTGGAGCGCTCATTGGCTTGGATCAGCAACAGCTCATCCGGCAACTTGCCTTTGTTAGCGGGCGACAAAAGCGGTGTGCCTAAGCGATGAGCAAAGTCTGCCTGCTGTTGCGCTGACATATGCTGATCTCGCATAACCAGCACTCCGCGTTCCGCAGCAAGCTGAATCAGTGCGTCGATCTCACCATCATCAAAATCTACCAACTGCCGCGTGCCCGACAGCGTCACGCCAAATTTTGGGGTCAGGCAGGTGAACGCCAGCTGGTAACTGCTAGCTTGCTGCAAATGCGGTGTTGTCAAAGCGTGCTCCCATTCCCCCGACCTGCAACAGCCTACCAAGAGCGCACGCCGATTGCTTAAAAATCCTTACGGCTGGCCACGCGCTGAGTGGATGATCTCGAGCTACAAACAAGCGCCCTACCCAAACCAGAAAAGCCTTGTTGTCAATTTTTGTGTTACGGTCTGGGTTGATTCGCCGAAATCGGAGCACCTTTGCCCCCGAGCAAGCCCTTAGCCGCCGTCAGCCCATACCCTCATAGCCACTCCGTCGGTGAACACAACCGCACGACGTTTGGTTTGGATTTTCATCATCCCGTCTTCTTGATAAGCAGTGTAACGATCATGCTGTTTATCGCTTTCACACTGACCTTTCCTGACGTTGCCGCATCCACGTTCGTAACCATGCGCTTATGGCTCACCGAGAATCTCGACTGGTTCTTCATGGCCAGCATGAACATAGTGCTGTTGTTCTGTATCTTGCTTGCAGTCTCACCGGCAGGACGTATTCGCATTGGAGGTGCAGAGGCTAAGCCTTTGTTCAGCCGCTCAAGCTGGGTATGTATGCTGTTCGCGGCTGGCATTGGCATCGGCATAATGTTTTACGGCGTGCTAGAGCCTATGAACCACGCGCTCACCCCGCCATTAAACGCAGAGCTACAGGGCGAGGCCTTGTATCGCCTTGCAATGGCGACAACCGTATATCATTGGGCTTTCCACCCCTGGGCTGTCTATGCTCTGGTGGGTTTAGCACTGGCGTTTTTTTGCTATAACCGCGGCCTACCGCTACTGATTCGCTCTACTTGTTATCCAATCTTTGGCGATAAGACATGGGGCTGGCCAGGTCACATCATCGACATCATTGCGGTGTTTGCAACGCTATTCGGACTGGCCACGTCTTTGGGATACGGTGCTGAGCAGGCCGCCGCAGGCCTAAAATTTCTTTTCGACATCCCCTCAGGCGCTTTCACCAACCTGATCGTGGTCGCAGTCATTACCGGCATCGCTCTGGTCTCATTGGTCCGCGGCCTTGATGGCGGAATACGCCGATTAAGCGAATTCAATATGGGGTTAGCGGCTGCACTGGGTCTTTTTGTGTTGCTGGTGGGACCGACCATGGACATTGTTCGTCAACTTCCGGTTTACGCATGGTCATACATTGAATCGATTCCCCAATTGAGCAGTTGGGTGGGTCGAGATGACGACTATTATATGCATGGCTGGACTACTTTTTATTGGGCTTGGTGGATCGCTTTCTCGCCCTTTGTTGGCATGTTCATCGCGAGAATTTCTACCGGCCGCACTGTCCGCGAATTTGTTTTTGTGACCATACTCGCGCCGTCATTGATTTTTCTTGTCTGGATGACCATCTTCGGCCACACCGCAATGCTGCAATATTTCGATCAGGGGATCATGAGTGTGGCCGACAGCGTTAAGGCGTTCAAAGCAGAACTAACGCTATTTATCTTTCTCGCAGAATTTCCAATAGCGTGGCTAACCTCTGGGGTAGGCATAACTTTGGTGCTGATATTCTTTGTCACTTCGATGGACAGCGGATCATTGGTGATAGATACAATGACCGCCGGCGGAAAGACCGATACTCCGCTAGCCCAACGAATTTTCTGGTGCATTACTCTTGGCCTTGTCGGAATATCGTTACTGTTAGGCGGAGGTCTTGCATCGCTGCAAGCACTAGCCCTGGCTACTGCATTTCCTTTCACTATTATTCTGATAATGATGATGATCAGTCTTTACCGAAGTTTGCGCGAGGCACACCGCGAACAGGGCAAAAACCCTGCTTTATAGCAACTTTTTCTGCCCAACTTTTTAAGCCTTCGCGAACGCCGAATAAAATTACAAAAAAAGTCGCTTAAACGCAGCATTTTTTGCCTAAATCTTGCGGAGCGGAGATTATTCTAACGTTTTTTATTCGTCATTTTGCTGCGGTTTGATGTTTGCTGTTGGCCCCTGTATGGTAGCCGCTCGCAATTAATGAGGGTTTTGTATGTTTCGTCTCGGTAAATTGAGCGCCGCAGTTATTTCGGCTAACGCAGCCATAATCACAACACTAGCAGCCGGCTCGGCACACGCGGCACCCCAAGAGATCGAAGAAGTCATTGTTACCGCTACAAAACGCGCAGTACCCCTCCAGGATGCACCCGTTGCTATTCAGGTGATGAGCGAAAATTCGCTTACAGAACAAAATATTAAAAGCTTCGTTGACTACGTAAAGTATCTACCAAATGTTAACGCCGGCGGCCGCGGCCCAGGCCAGAATGAGATCTATATTCGCGGCGCCGCTGTTGACGCAATCAACATCACAGTCGCCGAATCCCAAGGCTCTGCGCCTAACGTCGCTTTGTACTTAGACGAGCAGCCGGTAACAGCGGGTGGTCGGAATCTAGACGTCTACGTGGCCGACTTGGAGCGCATCGAAGTGCTGCCCGGCCCTCAGGGAACCCTCTATGGCGCCAGCTCTATGGCTGGCACTGTGCGACTGATCACCAACAAGCCGGTGATGGATGAGTTCGACGTTCGCTTTAATGGCGGCATATCCAGCACTGCACACGGCGAATCCAGCAATAATATGGGGTTGGTGATCAATGCCCCTCTTTTGGAGGGAAGATTAGCTGGGCGCTTGGCGCTGTATCGCGACGACCAAGGTGGTTACATTGACAACGTTGCAGGTACCTTCCAAGCCGATAATTCCATCAACCCGACCTTTCCAGGTGATACCGTTACCTTCGCTGAAGGCACCCAGTTCGCCGACGGCAGCGTAGTTGGCGCTGGCGGATTGACCGTTCCCGTCAGCAAAGCCCTAGCCAACAACAACGACTTGCTCGAAGACGACTTCAACGACGCTACCTACGAAGGTGCGCGTTTAGGCCTGAAATACGTCCTCAATGACGAGTGGGATGTGCTGGTGCAATACAGTGAACAATCCCTGCAATCCGAAGGCGTTTTCGATTACGACCCAACAGTCGGTGACCTAGAGGTAAACCGCTATACCCCAGACAGCCTAGACGATGAATTCAGTCAAACTGCTTGGACTGTGAACGGTCGCCTGGGCGACCTAGACCTTATCTACACTGGCGCTTTCCTCGACCGAGAGGTTGCAGCAAATATCGATTACACCGGTTATACCAACATCGGTAAATTTATATCTGGCTATCAGTGCGAGTATTTAGTCGGCAGCTACTACAATGGATTGTCGTCGGACACCAGCACGTTTTATACCTTCGACCCAACAATCGGTGGTGATCCAGCGGTAATTGAATGTGGCACCCCTGCTAACGCTGCACGGATCGAAAACGAAAACACTCGCTGGACCCACGAGGCTCGGGTGGCCTCTAATTTTGCCGGACCGTTTAACTTTCAGGCAGGCGTCTACTACGAAGACTTTGAAATCAAACACATTGGCGACTTCAACTATCAAGCACCCATCGCGGCTGGTTTTGCGGGCATAGACATCAATTCCAACAGCACTTTCAGCAACTCCGAGGCCAATGCTCGCGGACGGGTTATTCCCGATACTCAGTTTAGGAACGACAACACCCGTACTGAGGAGCAAACTGCCCTGTTTGCCGAACTCACCTACCAAGTAACCGATAATATTGCCATAACTGGCGCAGCCCGGTATTACGACCTCAATTATGGCTTTACCGGATACGGCGCTTGGCGCTACGGCAATCGTCCCTTGTTTGTGGACGACGCCGACCCTAGCAACGACATTCGCCCAACCATGACTGGTGGCCGGGACTACCAAACAAACTTCAACGAATTGCAACCACTCAATGTAAGCGACACTATTTATCGCTTTAGCGCGTCTTGGACCCCTGAAGACAGCGACACACTGATCTATGCGACTTGGTCAGAAGGCTACAGACCACCTGGCTTTAACCGTGCAGCCGCAGCAAAAGCCAGTTACGACCCAACAGCAAATAACACGCGAGACGACGGCACAGCCTGCGGCACCGATGCTGCGGTAGACAGTAACGCGGCTACAGGCTTCCCAGGATACTGCCTACCGTATGTGTTCGAGTCTGATACCTTAGAAAATCTGGAACTAGGGTGGAAAACCACACTCGCGGATGGCCGCCTACAGTTTAATGGTGCGGCCTACATGATCGACTGGAAAGGCATTCAGGTATCGCAGTTTGACTCCCAGAACATTTCTATCCTCACCATCGTCGACAATGGCGGTGACGCGGAAATAACCGGTGTAGAGGGTGATTTGGTGTGGCTTGCAAGCGAACGCTTGTCGATTTTCGCTGCTGCGTCGTTTAACCAAACAGAACTGGTTTACGTAAACCCAGCATTTGCGGTGATCGTAGCTGACGAAGGCACCATGTTACCGCTGACGCCTGAGGTTCAGTTCAACGTGCGTGCGCGTTACGAGTTCCCATTCCGCGGCGATATGATGGCGCACTGGCAACTGGGTTATAAGTACGCCGGCGAATCTGTGAACTCTCTGGTTGATACCATTGATGAGCCCAATACCATGCAAGACGCCTACTCTATAGTTGACGCAAGCATTGGTGTTGAAAACGCTGGTAAGGGCTGGCGAGTAGAAGCGTATGCGAATAACCTGACCGATGAGCGCGCGCAATTGCACATCAATCGCCAGGACTTCTTCGAGCGCGTTACAACCAATCGGCCTCGCACCCTAGGTGTTCGGGTCAGTTACGACCTGAACTAGCAAGTAGGCGTGGCGCAGCCGCCGCGCTTGCTTGGCTCGCAATGGCCGACCCGTTCGACGCTGCCGCGGTGCAAAGTCTGCTAAAAGCAGGCGACGCACGCGCGGCCGTCGAGCTTATCAACCAATGGCTTGAACACGAACCCCACAACGTCGATAGCCTCTATCATTTAGCCGTTGCATATCGCTACTCAGATGAACATAACCACGCTTTAGAAACGGTAAAGCAACTCCAGGCCCTGGCCCCAAAATTTGGTCGCGGACATCAAGAAGCTGGCTATATTCATTTGGCACGTAGACAGCCAGAGCAAGCGCTACAAGCCTTCAACCGCGCGGTGGTGCTGAACGACTCTTTACTAGCGAGTTGGCGGACTATCATCAAGCTCTGTGTTAGGCCTGAACATGCTGAGTTGCGTAAGCGCGCGTTGTTGCAATCGGAGCGCTTAGCAGCCCTGCCACCAGCCTTGCTCTCCGTTCGCAATGCCACCGCCGAGGGCAATCTACGCAAAGCAGAGGACATTTGTAGACACTTTTTACGGCAAAACCCTACTCATGTTGAGGCCATGCGCCTGTTGGCGGATCTGGGGGTGCGTTCCGAGGTCTTGGACGATGCAGAGTTTCTGCTGGAATCGGCGCTGGACTTCGAACCCGACAATCGTTTCGCCCGCTTCGACTATATGAACGTGTTGTATCGCCGACAAAAATACGAGCAAGCGTTGGTTGAAGCGGAACGATTGCTGCAGCTGGAACCAGACAGCGCGCAATATCTAACAGGTTATGCGAATCAATGCGTCGCTGTAGGACGTTTTGACGAGGCGCTGAAAATTTACGATGAGGTGTTGGCGCGTTTTCCAGAAACCGCCCCGCTGCATCTACTGCGGGGTCATGCGCTTAAAACAGTCGGCCGCACCGATGAGGCCATTGACGCGTACCGTCAAACCTACAGGACCAATCAAAATTGCGGCGATGCCTACTGGAGCTTGGCCAACCTCAAGACTTTTCGCTTTGCAGATAGCGAAGTTGATGCCATGCAGCGTAAAGAGTCCGAAGCTGATTTAGAGGTCGATGACCGGGTGCACTTTTGCTTTGCCTTAGGTAAACACTTTGAAGACCAAAAGGACTACGCCACATCGTTTGACTATTACCATCGTGGTAACGAGTTACGCCGTCAGCAGTTGGGCTTTTCTGCCGACTTACTGTCTTCACGGCTGGCACTGCAAAGGCAGGTCATGACCCCCGAGTTGTTTGCTAAATATTCTGGCAGCGGTTGTCACGATGCGGATCCAATTTTTATTGTCGGCCTGCCGCGGGCGGGCTCAACCCTATTAGAGCAAATCCTAGCCAGCCACTCCCAGGTGGATGGTACCCAGGAGTTGCCAAACATTGGCGCCTTAGCCTTCAAGCTGGATGGCCGTCGAGCGATGTCTGATGCACCCCAATACCCCTACTGCCTAGCTGACATTGATATCCAAGAACTCAAAAAGTTTGGTGAACAATTTTTGGCCGATACCCGCATACATCGTGGTAATGCGCCTTTTTTTATCGACAAAATGCCGAATAACTTCCGCCACATCGGATTAATTCACATGATTCTGCCCAATGCCCGAATCATTGATGCGCGCCGTGAAGCCATATCCTGTTGCTTTAGCGGGTTCAAGCAACTGTTCTCTAGCGGCCAAGAGTTCACCTATGGGTTGCACCAAATCGGCCAGTACTACAATGACTATCTTGATCTTATGGAGCATTGGGACAAGGTTCTGCCCGGCAAAGTGTTAAGAGTGCAGCATGAAGACGTTGTGGCCGACTTAGAGGGCCAAGTGCGGCGTTTATTGGACTATTGTGGATTGCCCTTTGAACAGGCCTGTGTTGACTTCCACAACACCGAGCGCAGTGTTCGAACACCAAGTTCAGAGCAGGTTCGACAGCCGATATTCACCACCAGCCTCGAGGCTCATAAGCCTTTTGAACCCTGGCTGGGACCGCTACAAGAAGTGTTAGCACAACGCGGCCAGTCGTAAACTGGCCGGCACCAAAGCCTAACCGCCTTCTATGCGCGGTATCAGGTAAACCTCGGCGTCGTTGGGAATGGTTACCGTCCAGTCGTCGCGAAAGATCTGGCCATTAATGGACACCGCCACACCCCGATCCAAATGTTCCTGTAAATCGGGGTATCGCAGCAGCAGCGCTTGTATAAGCTCTGCCACTGACTCAGCACCAACTTCAATACTTTCCGAGCCGTCGCCGACCCGGATCATACTGCTGAAGCTAACCCGCATCCTGTGCGTCGAGTGCGGCCAATACTCGCGGTGGCGACATTGGCGCATGGGTCATCCGAACACCCGTCGCGTTCGCGATGGCATTACCTACCGCACCTAAGGGTGGCACGATAGATGTTTCACCTACTCCGCGAATCCCGTAGGGGTGATTAGGGTTAGGCACTTCAAGGATTTTGGTATCTATGAAGGGCATGTCCGAACACACGGGGATGCGATAATCAAGGAAACCAGGATTCTGCAAACGTCCGTCATCGCCGTAGATGTATTCTTCGTTCAGCGCCCAGCCAATGCCCTGAGCCGCAGCGCCCTGGAATTGGCCCTCTACATAATCTGGATGTATGGCCTTGCCAGCGTCCTGAACAACGGTGTATCGCACAATTTGTGAGCGTCCGGTTTCCGGATCCACTTCCACATCACAAATATGGCTCGCAAAACCCATACCCGCGCCATCGGCGACTACCTCATTATGACCAGCGATTGGTCCGCCAGTGCGACCCGCTTTGGCTGCAATCTCCTTTAACGACAAGGCCGGCAAATTGTCATGCATTTGACCTATCGCGACCGCTTCGCCGTCTTGCCACTCGACATCCTCTACCGGAATGCCCCACATTTTAGCCGCTCGTTCTTTGAGCACCTGGATAGCGTCGCGGGCGGCAAAAATGGTCGCCATACCGGACGAGAAGGTGCCGCGACTGCCTTCCGTAGTATCGTTATGACCAAGGGAAGCGGTGTCACCGATGTGGGTTTTAACGTCGTCGTAAGAGATGCCAAGTTCTTCCGCTGCAATCATTGCCATGGATGACCGTGCGCCGCCTACATCTACGGTACCGACATTAAGATTTACAGTGCCGTCTTCGCCAATGTTCAAATCCACACAGGTTTGCCCACCGATATTGAACCAAAAACCACAGGCAATGCCTCGGCCTTGATTCTTCTTGAGTTTGGCACGCATGTGCGGGTGGGCTTTCACGGCTTCCAAGGTGTTCTCAATACCAATCGGTCCATAGGTTGGACCATAAGGAGCCTGGGTACCCTCGCGAGCGACGTTTTTCAGCCGCACATCGATGGCGCTCATACCGATTTCCTTAGCCAGCAAATCAATGGTGCTCTCGACAGCAAAGGCCGCCATAGGCGCAGAGGGTGCGCGATAGGCCGCAACTTTGGGGCGGTTCACCACCACGTCCCAGCCGATGGTTTTATTATTTTTGATGTCGTAACACGCAAAGGCTGTCATACAGCCCAGCATCGCCCAGGTGCCAGGAAAGGCCCCACCCTGATAGCGCATCTCGGCTACCGCCGCTGTGATAGTGCCGTCTTTCTTCGCACCCATCTTTACGTCGATAGAAGTTGAAGACGTGGGTCCGCTGCCACGGAAAACTTCGTCGCGGCTCATCACCAGTTTCACAGGCCGGTTTGCTTTACGTGACAACGCCAACGCCACCGGCTCGGCCCAAACGTGGGTCTTGCCGCCAAATCCGCCACCGATTTCAGAAGAGGTGACCTTGAGCTTGGCAATGTCCAAGCCCAATAACTTGGAGCAAACATTGCGAAAGGTGAAGTGACCCTGAGTGGTTACCCACAACTCTGCGGTACCGTCTGGGTTCACCGACGCCAGGCAGGCATGCGGTTCAATGTAACCCTGGTGGGTTTGTTCGGTCTTATAGGTGCGCTCAATTATGACATCGGCTTCGGCAAAGCCTGCCTCTACATCACCGTAACCCATTTGCGTGCGCGCGCTGATGTTAGATGCCTTGGTTGGTGCCGGATCCACCCCACGCGTAAACATATTAGCGTGCAATACCGGCGCGTCAGGTTTCATCGCCTCATCAACGTCGGTGACATGGGGTAACTTTTTGTACTTCACGTCAATCAATTTCAGTGCTTTTGCGGCTGTTTGCTCGTCAATGGCCGCCACTGCTGCTACGGCGTGGCCATCGTAAAGTGCCCGACCGCGCGCCATACAATTTTCAAGAATGTGCGCCATACCCTGGTCGCCATTCGTGAGATCCGGCAAGTCTTCGCTGGTTATGACGGCTTTGACACCGGTCAGTTTCTCTGCCTTGGCCGTGTTTATTTTGACGATCTGCGCATGGGGGTGAGGTGACCGCAACACCCTGCCGACCAATCCACCCGGTGCACTGGCGTCGGCACCATAACGCGCCTTACCCGTGACTTTATCAATACCATCAGGTCGCTTAACTCGCGACCCCACTACTTTGTAATCTTTTTCTACGTAACGATTATCATGTGCCATTTTTCTTCCTATCTTGCTCTCTACAGCCTAGCTTCGTCCTTGTTTGCGCATGTCTTTTGCGGCGGCTTGGACCGCCCGCACAATTTTGTCGTAACCCGTACAACGGCACAGATTCCCAGCTAAGGCATAGCGGATTTCTGTCTCGGTAGGATTTTGGTTTTTCTCCAGCAAGGCTTTGGCTGCGACTAAAAATCCAGGAGTACAGATTCCGCATTGTAAAGCTGCATGCTCGATGAACTTTTCTTGGAGCGGGTGCAGTTGACCACCATTGGCCAAGCCCTCAACGGTCTCGACTTCTTTACCCTCGGCTTCGACCCCTAGGACCAAGCAAGAACACACCAACTGGCCATCTAAGGTGACGCTGCAAGCACCGCAGTCACCGGTACCACATCCTTCCTTTACGCCTGTAAGACCTACGCGATCGCGTAATGCAGACATCAAACTTTCGTCTGAGGGGCAAGCAAACTGAACCGCGTCACCGTTTACTACTGTGGATACTAATGTTGCATTGCTCATAACTGTCCTCCCGCTCTGTTAAAGGCAATCTTTGCCGCCCGCTTTGCTAAGACTCCGGCCAACCGCACGCGGTATTCAATGGTGCCGCGCTTGTCGTCAATAGGGTTGCACGCTGCACTGCAGGCGGCCGCTAACTTATCCAAGGCAGCAGCGTCGAGTTTGCTGCCCACAATGGCCCGCGCCGCAGCCGGCACCAGCACAGCCGTTGGCGCTACAGCGCCTAAGGCCACCCTGGCTTTCTTAATTACGCCACGCTCTAGAGTCACACAAATTGCGACCCCAACAACGGCAATGTCCATTTCAGTGCGTGGAATAAAGCGCAGGTAGGCATCCCCCGTGCGCGGTGCAGGTTTTGGGAGGCTGATTGATTCGATCAGTTCGCCCTTGGCCAGACAAGTTTGCCCTGGACCGGTCGGCACTTTCTCGACCGCGACAGAACGACGCCCCTTAGGCCCAACAATGACAGCCTTGGCCCCCGCAGCGATCATCGCGGGCACGCTGTCCGCCGCTGGCGAGGCATTACATAGGTTACCGGCCAGTGTGCAGCGGCCCTGGATCTGGTCTGAACCAATTAGATTCGCCGCCTCAACCACACCAGGCCAGGCCTTAGTCAGCGCCTTGTGCTCGCCTAATCGAGCCCCGGGCACGCCAGCGCCAATGCTGAAACCCCGCGCTGTCGCTTGGATTTCGTTGGCTTTGGCCATGTGTTTAATGTCAACCACCAGGTCTGGTTCGACCATGCCCATTTTCAGTTTTACGAGTAAGTCTGTACCGCCTGCAAGCAAGAACGCTTGGCCTTTTTCGTTGGCTAACAACCCCGCTGCCTCTTTTGCGGTCTCCGGTCTTTCGTACCTCATCGTTGATGCATCTCCCCTAGCGTTTGTGAAAATAGCGTGGACTTAATCTGCACGTAATGTGATCTGCTCTCAAGCCCTTTATTGCAACTTTCTCGCACAAAAAGCCCCATATCGGGCGATTCCCAATTAGGTAATAGGACAAATCTGTACCTTGGAGAGCACAAAGTGCTCTACTATGCTGGCGTCAACGAGCACTGAGGGGATCGTGACTATGCGGATTACTTTGGGAGAGCGCGCCACCGGCCCATTGGCTGGGATCAAAGTCGCTGACTTCTCAGCGGTCTTTTCTGGCCCTATTTGCGCCGCTATGTTGGGTGACCAGGGTGCTGATGTGATCAAAGTCGAGGCCTTCACCGGCGATATGATGCGTCGCGGACTACCTCAGAGTAATGGTCTGGGCAGCGCTTTTACCACCATGAATCGCAACAAGCGTTCGTTGTGCCTAGATCTACAGAAACCCCAGGGTAAGGAAGTCGCAAAGCGGCTGATTCAGAGCAGCGATGTGGTGGTCGAGAATTTCCGCCCCGGCGTCATGGATCGATTGGGGTTAGGCTTTGATCAATTTCGCCACACCCAGCCGAAACTGGTTTATGCGTCGATTAATGGCGTCGGCGCCTATGGCCCCTACGCTAACCGCCGAGTTTACGATGCCGTTATTCAAGCCATCTCGGGCTTCGCCTCTCTTAAGGGCGATGGCGCGCCAGAGATGGTAAACAGTCTGGTATGCGACAAAGTCACCTCCCTCACCGCCGCAGAGGCCATCGTGGCGGCATTGTTTCAAGCCGAACGCAGCGGCCAGGGCCAACGAGTAGAGGTCTCTATGCTGGATGCAGCATTATCGTTTCTGTGGCCGGATACTATGAACAATTTCACGTTCCTAGAGCCCGATGTAGAACAGGTACCCTATCTGGATCATTCAATTTTCTTACATCAAACAAAAGACGGCTGGATCGCGACCATGCCTGTGCAAAATGTTGAGTTCTTGGCGACCTTTCGCGCCCTTGATCAAGGGCAACTTGCCGAGGATCCAAGATTCGCGGATCAAACTTCCCGCGCACGTCACCGTACCGAGTTGCGAGAACTGATGGAATTTGCCTATCGCCAGTTCACTACGGACGAATTGGCTATACGCTTTGAGGCAGAGGATGTTCCCTACTCTCTTGTTAACGATCGCGCGGACGTCATCAATGATCCCCAGGTAGAGGCCATGCAGGCATTGCTTACCTATCAGCATCCCCAGGCTGGACTGGTCCGGACCCCGCGACCCGCCGCACAATATTCCAATACTCCGAGTAACATCCGCATCCATACCCCCAGCCTGGGAGAGCATAATCACTCAATCTTATCGGAGCTGGGCTACTCAGAGACAGAGATCGCGTCGTTGCAAGAAGACCACATCGTTCAAACCGGTGATTCAGGGCAGTAACGAAAACTCATACCCTGCTGCTGCATACATCCTCATATCACTCACCGGAATCGCTGTAGGTTGTCAGCGCGATTTGATTGCAGCGTAAGTTATTTTGCTATGCTCCAGGTCGGAGAGACATCAACTTGAGAGGAGAGCTATCGTGATTGATTTCACCATACCGGAGGAAACCCGCGCCGTGCGCGATACCGTGCGCACATTTGTACGCGAAGAGTGCCATCCAGCAGAGGAAACCTGCACCGCTGATAATTTCGACGAGGTTCTGGCAGGACTGCGTAGCAAAGCACGTTCGCAAGGTTTGTGGTGCCCGTTTGTGCCGGTAGAGCATGGCGGCATGGGATTAGGGCCATTGGCCAATGCGCTGGTGCAAATGGAACTCGGCGAGAGCTTTCTTGGCGCCCTGTCGCTGAATACCCAAGGCCCGGACGATGCCACCATGTTAACGCTGCTGGAACACGGCACCGACGACCAAAAGGAGCGTTTCTTGAAACCTTTGTTGAATGGTGAGAAGCGGATTTGTTATTCCATGACCGAGAAAGCCGCCGGCGCAGACGCAACAGGCATGCAGACCAAGGCCGAGCTAGATGGCGACGAGTGGGTCTTGAATGGCGAGAAATGGTTCAGTTCATCCGCAAGCGTCGCCGATATTGCTGTGGTTATGGCAAAAACCGACCCTGATGCGGCACGGCACGAACAATACAGCACGTTTATTGTCGAGTTGCCCAACCCCGGATACCAAATCCTCCGCAATATCGAGACCATGCAACCCCATACCGACTTGGGCTTGAAGCTCGGCGGCAGCCATTCTGAGATCAAAATAGACAATCTAAGGGTGCCACGAGACAACATACTCGGCGGACGCGGTCAGGGCTTTAATATGGGTCAGCATCGGCTGGCCTATGGCCGACTGCGTCACGGCATGCACAATGTCGCCATGGCTCAACGAGCGCTCGACCTCGCCGCGGGTCACGTCAGTCAACGCAGCACGTTTGGCAAGCGCCTGGCTGACCGCCAGGGGGTGCGCTGGATGCTTGCGGACTGCGCGTCTGAAATCTACAAAGCCAGGCTGATGTTGCTGCACATTGCCTATAAAGCCGAGCAAGGCATGGATCTACGCAACGAAAACGGCATTGCCAAGGTGTTTTTAGCCAACATGGTGCATCAGGTAGTAGATACTGCACTGCAACTGCACGGCGCACTCGGCTACAGCCATGACACGCCGCTGGCGCGTTGGTATACCGGCATTCGATCACAACGACTTGTTGACGGACCGGATGAGGTACACCGTTGGCGCACAGGCGCTAACGTCATCAAAGCCTTTGAACGTGACGGCTCTACCGCCGCAGCCTGTGGCGGCGATCTGTTCGAGTAACCGCCAACGCCCCAGGATGCCACGCAATCTGGGGCGTTTCCCATCTATAACCAGAACCAGCTATTGGGGAACGCATATCAATAGCCACCGCGACCATGCGCCTAAGTGGTCTCACCCCACCCTGTAACGAGTGGTGTTTACACTCGTTTTTTAAATGGATTAGGGCCTTAGTGCCTGTGCTTAAAGCCCGCTCCTGACTGTCCGGCCTTATTCCATTATTTCTACATAATGTGAACAAAAAGGTGACTTGGTGCCCAAGCCATAAATTGATTGTTTTTTGTTGTATTTTCTACTATTTTCGCGCGCAGGGTGAGAACTCAACGCTAAGTTTAAAGCGTTTTGTGCATCAAAAATGTACCAAAAAAGAGCGCAAATTCTTGGCAAACCTGTGAAATTTCGTGGAGAGACGATTGAAAAACTTTACCGTAAAGCCGCTCGCAGCGGCGATAGCATCCGTAGGGCTGGCGACCGCTCTAGCCGGACCGGGATTGGTTTGGGCTGAGGACGAAGAAGCCGAAGTGGTCGAAGAAGTAGTGGTGACCGGTTCGCGAATTCAGCGAACAGAGAACACACAATCACGACCCGTCGTAACCATTACCGGCGCGGACATCATCGCCAGTGGCGCAATCAGTGTGGCAGATGCACTTAGAGACTCAACCTTGAACTCACTTGGGTCCTTCAGAGAGTCTTCGGGTAGCTCTGCGCAATCAAATGCATACGTGAACCTCAGAGGCGCTGGCTCGGGACGCACATTGGTTCTTCTAAATGGCCGTCGCGCAGTAGGCTCACCTTCTCTTGGGGGCGGTGGCATCGTGAACTTAAACATGCTGCCTTTAGAAACTGTGGATCGTATAGAAATCATTCCTGATGGCGCATCCGCAGTCTATGGATCTGACGCCGTTGCCGGTGTAATCAACGTAATTCTCAAAGATGAATATGAGGGTTTCAAAATTAAAGCTCGCTACGGGAGCAGAAGCCGTGACGCAGGCGAAGAGACGGGTATTTCCCTTCTAACTGGCGCAAGCACGGACCGAGGTAGCTTTGTAGCTGGCTTCGAACACGACAGCAGAGACCCTATCTTTGACGCAGACCGGAGCTTCACAGCAGCCAGCAAGACGGATAAGAACGGCGACGGTGTGATTCAAGGGTATGAGGAAACGGTTGGCATATCTATTTACGGGTATACCCTGTTGAATCCTGCTTACACTGGCGGACCCTACGATGTGACCGATACCGATACATGGTATTTCCACCCCGGCGCCAATTGTTCTGAAACAAATGGCTTTCAGGGCGAAATGGAATATTTCGGCATGGGTAAGTATTGCGGCTACGCTTACGCTTTGGTGTCTGCGAATCGAGCGAGCCTCGATCGTACCAACGCTTGGATCAGCGCCGACTACGAGCTAACGGAAAATACTGAGGCTTTCTTCGACCTCGTATGGACCGAAGTGGACTCATTTGGCCGCTATGCACCCCCAGCTGCCCCGGGTCCCGTGATTCCTGGCGATCCCCGAAATCTCATCGTGTCACCTACTCAGGGCAACGTAACCGCCACCAACGGCTATTTCCGTTGGACCGACATTGGCTTTAGGGATAACAACGTTCAAGACACCTTCATCGACATTAATGCGGGCGTCAAAGGATCACTCTCTGACAATGTCAGATGGGAAGCTTATGCGACTGTTTCCAAATACAAGTCAGCTTCTATTGGTACCTATTACCTAAGCTATGCAGGCCTCGACTACAACATCAACGAAGAGATTGATGACTTTGACGAGTTCGTTGCTAACCTCAAGCACACCACACTGAATGACGATATCCAAACTATGAAGAAATTCTTCTTGGGCGCGCAGTGGGATATGTTTGAAATGGCTGGCGGCCAGGCTTCCTCCTACTTCGGACTTGAGCAGTTCGAGGTCAATTACGACGCACTGGTAGATGCTCAGTCGGAAGCTGGCCTGGTCGGTGGATCGGCTGGCAACTCAGCACAAGGCAATCGAAGCGTTACAGCTTTCTCGGCGGAAACCATCTTACCTGTTACGGATTGGATGGAAGTCGATTTGGCTGTTCGTTACGACCAATACTCCGATGTCGGATCGGCGGTCACTCCTAGAATTGGTGTTACGGCGCAAATTCCGCAGCTGCAAGCACTAACACTTAGAGCCTCATACGGCGAAGGATTCAGGGCACCTGATCTATCAGACTTATTTGGCGCAACTGCGTTTTCTGCTTCGAGTGGTATTGACTACTACGGTTGTCAGCTTCAAGGAATAGAATCCGCTGATTGCCCACAGCAGCAATTTAATACTTATATCGGATCAAATCCGAACCTTGACGCTGAGAAGTCTTCCAGTTTGTCGTTTGGCATCGAATACGATATTACCGACACCTGGCAAGCAGCGCTCACGTACTTCAAGTTAGAGCTTGAGGATACGATTGAGTTGACCAGTGCCCAGGACCAGCTCACTGTTGATTTCAACACCGGGGGCAACAACCCCAACGTTGTTAGAACAGGATCCGTTGTTCAGAGCATCTCGGCTGGATTCCAAAACGCGGTCGTTCCTCTTGAAAGGGATGGAATAGACTTGACCGTCAACGGCATGATAGAGACCGCTTACGGTCGCTTTACTATAGGCGGTGACATTTCCCACTATCTCACTTACGACACGGAAGCGAGCTATGGGACTGGCGATCTTTACAACGCAGCAGGGCGACTTGGTTTTACCAAGTGGCTCGCGGGCGCGTTAGTGCGTTGGTCCATGGATGACTACTCAGCAAGTCTTTCCTGGCGCTATGTCGGATCATCCAAAGCGGAAGTTGGTGACGAAGAATATCCACAGTGGGATACCTTCAACGCTGGATTTGGCTATGATTTCGGCGAGAAGGGCTCGGTTACTCTGGGCATCAGGAACCTACTGGACAGAGATCCGCTCCTTCGGGATGGTGAAATGGCGAACGAATACATCTATGACCTAACCGGGCGTGTTATTTCGCTCAGTTACTCAGTTGAAATGTAGGAAGCTCGTCTCGGAAAAGGCCCGCGTTGCGGGCCTTTTTTATTGGATCTTTTTATGGAACCTTGGACTTCCTTCTGGCAACACGGACACAGCACCACATTTGGTGCTTTTTTCAGAAACGGTTATGACGGCGCCATCAAACATTGGTGGCAGCATGTTATCGCGGGTCTTCCATCGCATGCAGATATCCTGGACGTAGGATGTGGCAATGCCGCTTTACTCATAGAACTTCTCGATAGCGAACAACATGGCACCTACACTGGCGTTGACCTGGCAGGCGTGCGCATAAATGAGGCGGCTAAACAAAAGCTCAAGCAGCAGGACGGGTTAACCGCTTTGTTGAAATCGCATACTAATGCCGAAGATCTACCTCTGGAGTCCGACAGCATTGACCTTGTGGTTTCGGTATTTGGAATTGAGTATTCAGATCTCCAGCACAGCTTGCCAGAAGCGGTGCGGGTATTGCGGCGCGGCGGCTCATTGCACTCTTTAATGCACGCCGCTGAATCGGTTATTTCAACCATGAGCGCTCGGGCCTTGAGCGAATTTCAAGACGATGACATGAATATCATCGTTGCTAGCCTTCGGGTGATAGATCAACAACTCAACGAACTTCGAGTGCCTAATAGACTGAAACAAAGTCAGTCTGCAGAGGCTGCGCGCACGCGACTGAACAATTTGGCGCAAAAGTATATGCGCGACCTCAATCCAGACAGCGGCAACGCGATCATGGTGCAGTTCGTCGGTGACGCCCTAAAGTTCTTCAAATTACTCAAACAATCTGACTCCGTGCGGAGCCAATACATAGATGGCCTAGAGACCGAATTTCAAGCGTCGCGGCACCGTTATACCGCTATGGCTGAGGCGGCAAAGAGCGAAATTGACGTGGTTGAAGTAGAAAGATTGTTGCAAGAACAAAAGTGCGAAGCGATCACCATAAAAAAATTTTTTGCTGATAAAGATCAGAAGGAACTGGGCGGATGGAACGTATCGGTACGAAAATAATTAACTCAGTGATCCTATGGGGCTTTGTCGCCGTCTCTTGGGCAGGGCCCGGTGGCGAATGTCGAGATATCCCAGAGCCGACGGAGCGCTTGGCTTGCTACGACAGTAGAGACAAGCCGACAACGCAACCGTTAGAAGAAGATGCCTCGCCTAAAGTCATGGACCAAGCACGGAATTCCTCCGAACATGGATCTACAAAAAGTAACGGAGAATCATTAGGACAACGTGCCTCCAGCGCCGTCCAAAACGCCCTGAAAGTTGCTTTACCTAGGCGAAATACCGTCGAAGCTAAAGCCCCAACAAAGCCTGTGGAGTACACGATCAGCAAAGTGCTGAGACGATATGGCGGAAAGGTTGAATATCATACGGCGGATGGGCGAGAATTTCGGAAGCTAGGCACTTCAGCCAGTGATTTCGCGGTCGGCGATACCGTAGTGGCAAAGCTTGGCGTCTTTAGCGCAGTGTTCTTGATCAACCAACGCGGCAAACGAATTAAAGTTAAACCTCTCAACTAGGAACCAAACTATGCCTCTCATAGCCTCCCTCACAGCGCTTGTCTTTTTGTTGATGTTCCCCCAGAGCCACGCTGAACAGCTTACAGATACAGATCTCCGCAAATTCTTAGATCCTATTCAATACGCAGCCGTTGATATTTCACCAAGCGGAAAGTACGTCAGCTTCATTCGCCGCGACGATGAGATAAACACGCTCATTGTGCTGGATTTGGCGACCATGAAGCCAACTGCCTCGGTGAAATATGGCGAAAAAGGCAAAACCAGTAAGCTGAACGTTTGCTGTGCGAGGTGGATCACTGACGAGCTTCTCTCGTATGGGACTCTACGCAAGATAGGCACGTTAGAGGGCGAGGGGCGCCAAGGCAACATCCATTTGCTGAGTGCGGATGGTTCGAGAAACGATAGAATTTTCACACCCTTTGGCAACTACGAAAATAATTCGGCAAAAAGAGGAAGACTCTTTTCCGGCTGGCCGGCGATAGAGTCGGTGTTGGAGGAGGACCCGGATCATATTTTGCTGTTCTTGCAATCTTGGGATACCAACCGTCCAAGTCTCGTGACTATGAAACTTTCTAATGGCGATATTTCGAACTTTAGACGCCTTCCAGAATACACCCGGTACATTTGGGGCGCTTCTAAACTTAAAACAGCAAAAAACAGCTCCGACGTCGATTTATTGGCTGCTACCACCACCCGAAAAGATATGTATATGGACAAGTACTCCTATGTTATTTCGGAGAAAGGCGGAGATTGGCAGCCTTTCGTTTTTGACCTAGCTGGCTTCAGTGGAACGTGGACCCCCTATGAGATCAATGAACGCTTCATTTATGGCGAGGCATTAAAAGACGATACTCCCAATTCAAGCACTCATGTTGTTCGCTATGATCGTGCTCGCGGTATTTGGGAGGATATGCTCGACATTGGTTTTTCAACACTTTACGAAATCGAAACCAATGATGACCATGAGTTGAGCGTCGTTCGATATGTAGATGACAAGCCCCGCTCACTAATCTTTGACGAGCAAGACCCCACCAATAAGGTACTTTCGTACCTCATGGATAGCTATAAAGGCTTCACGGTCGGTGTGGAAGGCAGCACATCAAATGGTGACAAAACGATATTTTCAGTCAGTTCTTCGGGAGTTCTTCCGGAGTATTTCCTCTACGATTCAGAGAAAAAGTCTGTCCGCTTCTTGATTGGAGCCACGGAGGTGTTGGCAGATTTTTCGCTCTCGGGTCTTGAATATTTCTCTTACGTCAATAGCGAGGGCGTGGAAATTCCCGGATGGTTTCAGCCAGCCCAGAAAGGCACACGATCGCCCCTGGTGGTGTATATCCATGGAGGCCCCCATGGACCTTTTAATTCGTATAGGTTCCACGCCAATTTCCACATATTCAACCAGCTTGGCTACTCAGTCTATGCCCCTAACTTTCGCGGATCGGGTGGTTTCGGCTTAAATTTCCAAGAGGCGGGTTACAAGCGCTGGGGCACAGGAATGATTGATGATATGCAAGAAGGCGCAAAGGCGTTAGTGGACGCAGGGTTAGTCGATTCATCAATGATTTGCGCTTTCGGAGGAAGTTACGGCGGTTACGGCACGGCGCAGAGCCTTACCAGGCATCCAGACTTCTATGATTGTGGTGTGATCATCGCTGGCGTCTTTGATCTGGAGGAGCAAATAAAACGCGCAGATACTGGGGGCCTCTATGCAGGCAGAGAATACATGGCAAATGTTATCGGGACAGACCCTGCAGAATTACAAAAGCAGTCGCCCATTCGAAACCTCGCTAAGATCAAAGCGCCTATGTTGATCATGCACGGCACCAAGGATAAGCGCACACCCTTTAAGGGTGCCGAACAGATGATCAAAGCGCTTAAAGATACGGATATCGATTATGAGTACAAATTCTACGACAAAGAGGGCCATGGAAATCGCAAGATGGAAAATCGGATTGACGAGTGGCAACGCGTAAGCACCTTTTTACAGCGCGTGCGCTATGAGACCTCAGAAGGTGCTCGAGGCGGGGCGCCAGCTGGTCGGTAACATAAGGGGGCGTTCAACAGCCCCTTGCCACTCCCTTTTAGAAGCCGTGAGGTCTTTGGGCTCGCAATACATCAAGTTCCAGAGCGAGCGCTTCGCGACCTGCCTGAGCTTTGGGGTCATTCGGGTAATAGGCCAATTCAGACGCCTCATCGCCCTTTACTCGCGTGCCAATAAGCACCCGCGGTTCAGAATAATCATACGGTCGCGCTCGGTGCAGCAGCGCACGATTATCCCACACCAGTAGATCACCCTCCCGCCACTGATGCTGGTATACCCGGGTCGGCTCGGCGACGACATGCTCGAGCAACTGTGCTAGTAGCTCTCTGCTGCGCTGTCGTGACAACCCCGGAATTCCAAACGCATGACGGCCAATAAAAAGGTTTTTGACCCCGGTCTCGGGGTGTACCTTGACCAAGGGTCGCAAGTAGGCCTCGCCATGGTAAATACTGTTCTTGTCCCGTTCGGGGAAATCCCCTAAGTCATTGGCTTGGGAAAATTCCGTCGAATGGTACGCACTCAAAGACTCGATCTGCTCTTGTAGGTCTGTCGGCAAGCTCGCGTAGCCTGCGCGCATATCCGCCAACTCAGTTTGGCCACCAACATTGGGTACTTTTAGTGCCGACAACATGGCGCATTTGCTGCTTACCGGCCAGTAAGTCGAATCAGTATGCCAGGCTTCGTTACCACGGTTAGTTCGCATGCGTTGGGAATCTAGCTTTACCAGGGTAGAGAAGCTGCCGTCATCATTGCGGTGTTGGTTCGCCAGCGGTAGTGCACCAAATTCTAGTTCACCGAAGCGTTTACCAAACTCGATGTTTTGTTGCTCAGATAAAAATTGCTCCGGCAACACCAAAAATCCATATTCAAGAAACGCTTGGTAGAGCGTCTTAAACGTCTTGTCATCCATGTCGACCAAGCTAACGCCCGTGACGATGGCACCAAATACCTTACCCTCTATCGGCTTTATAGTTAGCGGCATACCCTCCTCCCCAATGTTACCGCTCGTTATTAGTGATTCCACCACGGTAAATCCGAAAACGAACGCATATCAACTTCGTGACTCCACGCCGAGCGGTGTTGCTGATGCAGATGATAGTAGGTGTCTGCGATCTTGGTCGGCAACATCAGCCCATCATGCTCCATGCCTCGGGTCTCGCGCAGTTGTTGAAACTTTTCAGGGCCGAGCATTTTGCCAAGAGTATCAGGCGCGTCTACCGCTCCGTCGATAATGATATGAGCCACATGAATTCCTTTGGGTCCAAACTCTGCATTTAGGCTCTGACATAACATACGCCGCCCGCCCATGGCCGCAGCATGGGAGTGCTGGCCCTTATTGCCGCGCACTGCTGCAGTCGCAGAGGTCACTAGAATCGTGCCGCGACCACGCTCCTCCATTTTTGGTGTCACCACACTGGCGGTTCGGAAAAGACCAAACGTTGCGAGACGCCAACCCATTTCAAAAGCTCGGTAGCTCGTGGCTTGCAAATTGCGATCGCCAATCTGCGCACCTAAGTTATAGATCACCGCCTCTATGGGGCCGATGTCTTTCTCTATGGCCATGGCCCGTTCTTCAATACTGCCGTCCTCTACAGCATTTAGAATATAACCTGACGCGCTGCCACCCTCAGCCTGGATTTCGTCCACTAAGCGCTGCAAACCATCTTCGTCGCTGCGTCGACATAAACATACATGAAAACCCTCACGTGCAAAGCGCTTGCCCACGTTGCCGCCGATGCCCGCTCCGGCGCCAATAACTAAACATACAGGTTGCATCTTTGATCCTCTCTCTAAGGCAGAATTCACGTAACGTTACCATAACTGTCGCCATCTCAAACCCGCTGCCCCAGCACCAAAGATCAGAACGTACCGGTTTGCTGGGCCCTCAATTGACCCTCCGCCATGGCGCCGTTAAGTTAAAGCACATCTAAAAGGAGTGCTGATAATGTCAGAGGAAATGGGGATCTTTGAGACCATGTACAACTGCCGCGCAATGCGCCGACTGGACAAGCGTGAGGTGCCACAGGAATCCCTCGAAAAGCTGATTGAGGCGGCGAACCAAGCACCTTCTGGATCAAATACCCAGAACGCTCGCTGGATTATCGTGCGCGACCCCACCGTCAAGGCCGAGTTAGCAGAACTTAATCGCATCGGTGTCGAGAATTATCTGGCACCGCTGATCGACAACCCCGGCAGCTTACCTCACCAACCAGCAGACAAACGCAAACGTATGGCCGATGCAGTCGTTTGGCAAAAAGAACATATGCACGAAATCCCAGCGTTGATAATTGCTTGTATGCAGTTTCCTCAGAGTCCGACACCAGCGATGATCGCCAGCGGCAATGGTTCGATCTGGCCTGGCATCCAAAACCTTCTGCTTGCTGCTCGGGCGTTGCAACTGGGCGCAGCACCCACGACTTTGGCGCTCATTGATCAACAGGCAGTGGCCAAAGTCTTAAACTTACCTGAGACCATGGCTACATACTGTTTGATTCCAGTCGGCTATCCTTTGGGCAATTTCGGGCCGGTCACACGCAAGCCCTTATCTGAGATCATGCGTTATGACCAGTGGTCTGACTAAACTAACAGCCATCTAACAGGAAGTTTATGCAAGACCAAATCGAATTCATCGACGGCTTTTTCGCAAAAGCACCCCATCCAAATGCGCCCGACTTCGTTAAGGTAAAAGTCAGCATTAAGCGTGAAGAACTGCTGAGTTGGTTAAGTACTCGTACCGATGAGTGGATTAACATAGATGTGAAAGAAGCACGCTCGGGAAAGTGGTATGCCTCGGTAGACAATTGGCAACCTAACCCTGCCGCCACACCAGAACCCGCCCAGACCGCCGGAACACCGCAACCCCCAATGCCCGAAGAGGACTTCGATGACGATATCCCCTTTTAATGCGCCCTGGAATTCGACGGCCTGGCATTGCTCGACAGGGTTTAGTCGACTTATGATGAACGCTGAAATTTAAGGACTATCCCATGGCAAAAAACGTAGATTGGTATTACTACCGCGGCGGCTGAACCAGCTGTACCCGAGCATCCAAGTTCTTGGAAGCACGTAACATAACGGTAAGCGAGACAATTCCAGCCAGCCGTAAACTGCAACGCGAAGACGCCGTTGCATTGTTAGCAAAGGCCACGTCGATGACCGTAGCAAAAGGTAAGAAAATCGCTACTTTCAAGGGCGGTAAGAACGCCAGTGAAGACGCAATTAAAGCCATGCTCGGCAGCACCGGCAACCTGCGAGCACCTACAGCCGTAGTGGGCAAAACCCTATTGGTGGGATTTAACGAAGACGCCTATGGCGAGGTTTTGGGCTGAACACTCCGATCATTGAAATTAGGAAACGACATGCAGGTTAGCCAAGCGGTAGCGCAACGACGGTCGGTTCGCGCGTTTTTGGACAAACCAGTATCCGACGAACTGCTGCGCCAACTGCTTGAAAAAGCTGGCCGTGCGCCTTCCGGCGGCAACCTGCAACCCTGGCGGGTGTTTGTCATCAATGGCGCCACTATGCCAACATTCCTTGAATTCCTCGCAGGGCGCCAGGAACGCGAGAAAGCTGAATACGCCATTTATCCGAAAGATCTGACCTCCCCATACCGCGACTCGCGTTTCAAGGTTGGCGAGGATATGTATGCCTTACTCGGTATCGGCCGCGACAACAAACCAGCCCGCCTTGCTCATTTGGCACGGAACTTTTCTTTTTTTGATGCCCCTGCCGGCTTTTTCTGTTTTGTCGACAGACAAATGGGGCCCCCTCAGTGGTCCGATTTAGGGATGTTCCTACAAACCTTTATGCTTTTAGCCGAAGAATCGGGCCTGTCCACTTGCGCCCAAGAAGCATGGGCGAATCGCCCCGTTTCAGTGGCCGAATTCGTCGGCGCTGACTCGGAACTTATGCTGTTCTGCGGTATGGCTATTGGCTATAGGGACGACAGTAAGCCGGTTAACCAACTTGTGGCCGATCGCGCGCCACTCGATACCTGGGCAAAATTTCTCTAACAGGGCTCCCCAGGGCTACGCGAATCGACGTGCTCCGGCTTTGCAAATCTGCGGCACAGATTGGCTTACCGAGTAATCCCGTTCTAAAACACTGCTGACAAAATGCCATTGGGCGCGCATCGCGCCAGGCGTCAGCTCAATCTCAGCCCATCCTCGGTGCTGGGTATCCAGAGCAGCCAACTCTGGACTGCTCTGCATCAGAGCATTAGCTAACACCTGCGGTTCTACCGGTAGAAAACTTTCCATGCCTGGGCTGGTGATCCCTGGCGTGCCGATTTCTACCCCAATGGGATTTCGCTGTTCGTCCTGTAAGTTAAAGGCCCAAGCATTGTGGGTATCACCCGCCAAAACGACCGGATTAGCAGCAAATTGGTTCAGCATGGTTTGTATCCGTGAACGACATACGGGATAACCATCCCAGGCGTCAAGATTAAAAGGCAGTCCTTGACCAGCTAAAGCTTGAAATGCCTTTAGCCGACTGGCTCGAGCCTCAGACAGTGTATCCAGCTGCAGCTCTTCATCACTAAGCTCTGGAAAAAACAAACGCCCCATTAAGACTTGCTGACCCAATACTTGCCAAGTGCTGCCTCGTGCCTGTCCGCGACGCAGCGTTTTCATCAACCATTGCTCTTGATCGCTCCCTAAAAGATTCCGCTCTGGCGCGTTGAGCACCTCAGCTTTGAACCTTTCGAGATCCGGTAGATAACGCCAATTTGCAGGCAAAGACGCCTCATCCAGATCTTTAATGGTTGCGTAGTCCAGTACCGCTTGGGCAGTGCCGGAACTAAAGTCAAAAGGTAGGCGAACCCGGCGCACCGCATCTGCTGGTAACCGCTGCGCGGCCTCATCGTTAATCGCTTGTGCTTCGCCGGATGCCGACACCTCAAATGCCTGGCTGCGTAACGGCATATCAGCAGCATACTCAAGACCCTTGTCACGGCCATGCAGGCGAGTGTCCAACATGATTAAGTCGGCCAAATTACCAATTTCAAAGGCTCGATAAATCGGCCCCTGATCGCCCTCGGCGTGAGTCCTTATCGGCATCCATTCGTCATAAGCTTGACGCGCTGCTCTTATACGCAGGAAGAAATCACCTTCGCCGTCATTGTGATTCTCAGCACCACTGTGCCAAGTATTGTTGGTCAGTTCATGATCATCCCAAACGCAAACAAATGGATGTTGTTGGTGTACCAATTGCAAGTCTACGTCCGTGCGATAGAGACCGTATCGCATGCGGTAATCTTCGAGGGTTAAGATTTCGCCACGCGGCTCAACATGACGTCCAAGTTCCTCCAGCGCAATTGGATTCGCATAACGCCCTTCTGGGTATTCGTAAATGTAGTCGCCTAAATGCAGTACTAAATCGATGTCGCTTTGAGCCATATGTCGATAGGCATTGAAATAGCCTTGTGGATAATTCGAACAAGAAGCAAGACCTATACGAAATGAGGCTACGTCGCCTACCGGCAGGGTGCGAGTGCGGCCTATGGCGCTGTGACGTCCATCTACGGTAAATCGGTAAAAGTATTGACTGTTAGGCTTCAGCCCTGTGGCGTCAACCTTCACCGTATAGTCGCGCTCAGCACTGCTTTGGGTTTGACCCTGAGCAACGACTTGGTTGAATTCACGATCCTTGGCGACCTGCCATTCCACCGGCAGTAATTGGTGCTGCTTTGCTCCGGGCACAACCCGCGTCCAAAGGATCACTCGATCTGCCAAGGGATCGCCGCTGGCCACGCCGTGGGTAAAGTGCGCTGCGCCCTCTTCGGCCAAAACAAAGCCTCTGAGCGCTATCGCGCCCAGTGATGCGCCAGCTCCCTGCATAAGGCGACGACGGTTCAATTGGTATGCCATACCGGCTGCTCCAATCCGTTGATCTCGGAGCAACACTTTACCCCGTTACAGTGAACTTAATGTGTATTTTCGCGCTGCAGAAATTCCTTCACATCCTTGGGTGTGAATCCGCGGTAAAGCTGTTCGCACAGTGCTATGAAGTCGTTAGGTGCCAGCGGCTCAAGAAGTGAGCCTTGATATACAAGCACTGTGCGCACGGCGTTATCGGTTTTTTCCGGATCCTCATTTCTATATGCGAAGGCTAACAGCTGTGCACTCAAACCGGGACTGAACATGTAATTTGGCAGCGTTGTAAACCAACCGCAGACGCTCTCAAACCGATCCTGATCTAATTCTTCGATCACAATGCGGGCTAGCTGCTCAATCCATCACCCAGCTCCATCGCCGAGAGGAAGTCTGGGATGCGCTTACCAAGTTGAAAGAAACCCTTCTGAGCATGGGGCCATACCAGGCGATCGTAGTCGCGCATAAACTCAGTGAGTCGAATGCCGCGGGCGGCTAAACGACTGACAAGCTGAGGCATTAGTTGCCGAACCGGCCCACTGGGCGCATAGGCACATAGAATCTCGGTAAAACCATGTTGTTCCGCCCAGCTGACAATTTCTTCTGCAGAGGCAGCTAGCGTGCAGGGCGCCCACAACGTGGACGCAAAAGCGGTTTTCGCTCGACTCAATGCGTCTGCAACCGCTGCTTCGCCGAACTGCTGCACTTGGGGTGAAGTTGGCTCAACTACGCTTCGCGGTAGCGGTCTCAGCGCAACCACGCCCCCCGGCGACAGCGGCAGGTCCAGGGCTAAATCTTCCTCGGTCAGTAACACCGCAACGGTACCATGGTCAGTCCCAGCGGCCTTATATGGCGCAGGCCACGGCACCTGCTGCATCTGCAAAGCCCTGGGAGAAAGCGTCTCTTCTGGCGGCTGCGCCGAAGTCGCTAAGCGTGCGAGTCCGGCGTCGTGATTGCATTCGCTGGCGACCCGAGCGGCTCCGCATTTTCTAATATTCGAGGCCGAGGCTAAGTAAGTTTTGCCCTTAGTATGCAAGCCTGCGACCCAACGCCAGCCCAGCGTATTGGCTGCTGGGTCACCGTCTAGCAAGTGGCGCAAAAAGAAGTCAGCGCCAAGTTGCCACGGCAGCCCCAGGGTGAATATCCAGATGCTGGCGAACCACATACGTGCATGGTTATGTAAGTACCCAGTTTCGATGAGTTCTTGTACCCATCCATTAAACGGCTGTATTTCCGTCTGTCCTGTGATCGCGCGCGTGTAGCTGTCCAGACGCCACGCGTTGTTTTGCATAAGGCTGTGAACCTCCGCCAGGTCCTCCTGATAGCCCTGCCATAACATTGGACGGTGCTCTAGCCAGCCCTTCCAGTAGGTCCGCCAAAACACTTCTTGCACGAACTTGAAGGCATCAGAGTTGCTGTGTCGAGAAAGCACCGCTGCCAGTACCTCTTGCTCTGACAACAAGCGCCTACGCAGGTAGGGCGACAGCCGCGACACATTGCGGTGCTCTGTTGGGCCGAGATCGTCATTGCGGTGAGCCTGATAAAGACGACCTGCTTTGGGCAAAAACTGCTCGAGCAGTTGGAGTCCGGCTTCGCGAGTGGGCTTCAGCGCTACCAGGGGTTCGTCTGCGTAGTCGAACCCAATTTGCGACGCGTGTTGTGATGACTGCATACCTTGCCTTAAGACATTACCTGCGCTGATGTTCTTTGAGGACTTAGCTAATGTCTAATCTTTAGCTAAGTATTTATTAGACATTATTTGTTTTTTACTGATTTAATTTTGCTCAGTTAGACGAAACATTCCCAACAGGAGCAAGGCATGTCCCATCAACCCTGGCGTTTACACCCCAAAGAAGGTGGTCTGGTTAGCGAGCGCACTCTGGCTGCTCGACCCGTGGATCCTGTCATCTATTCAATGCGTGATGTTTGGGGCTTCGATATCGATGAGATGCCCATCGAACCCTTTGATATTCAGGTCCGCATAAAGGCACCCAGTGTGCTAGAGGGCCTACAGCTGTTTGAACGCGCTGTTGCCAGCTACATGACAGAGCACTTCGACGCGTACAATCGTTCGCTTTACCTGGAGCGCTTGCACTGGCACGACGCCACCGCTGCAATGCCGCATTGCGAAATTTTCATGGCCGAGTAACGGTTAGAGCTTGTCAGTCACATCGCGCAAAAGCGAGCTCTCGACCGCTTTCGCTGGCCCAAAAGATTTTGTAATTCAAAGAAAGCAAGCTGGCTACGCGCTTACGCGTCTCCGCCACTGGGAACCGCCCTTTTTTACGCTTACCGTGGTGAAATTCCACCAGCAATTGGTCCGGTAAGATATTACTTTGCAACATGTCATCCAACACCGCGTACTCCGCACCCTCAATATCCATTTTCAAGACATCTAAATGGTCGTGACCTAGATCTCGCATCATCGTCTCCAGCCGCGCCACGGGAATGGCTACCGTTGTTTGATCCGCCAACGCAGACGGCACCACCGTGCCAGATACGGCCTGTGCCTCCGTGGGTGCCGCAAATTGCAGTTCACCATCTGTCCAGGCCAAACCAAGGGGGTAGAATTTAAGAGCGTCTGGGGGTGGATTGTTCTGTAACCACTCCGCCACCCTCGGGGTCGGATCAAATCCATGGACGGTAAGACCAAAGCGCTCGATGAGCGCCAAATCGAATTGCACATCAAATCCAATGCCAACAGAGTAGACGACACTGTCACGGTGTAAACGTTCAGCCAAACAGGGCCACGCGCCATATCCCCCGCCACCGAACATGGTAGCACCAAGATCCTCCACCTGTGCTGGACGGTAAGCCCTGCCGAGCCAAACCCTGAGTTGATGCTCAATGCGTTTACGCCAACCGAACTCCTTCATGCCTTGCTCCTGATGAGCGATCACTGCGCCATATGAGGCAGCTCACTTGACCCTGCATGTCACACCTGCAAGATTTGATTGATCACCTCACCACAAGCTTTCGTATACCAAAAGTTTACTTATACATCAGCGCTTTCTCTACAGCGCATACGGAATGAATCAGGAGTGGTGTTGAAAGATGGGGTAAGAGAGGAACAACTAGCCCTGGGGCTGCAAGCGAATCAGCACCTGTGCAGCGGCCGCACGCCACAAATCTTCTTCGACGGGTTCGCCTTCGCGATCAAAACCTACGCCAGCAAAGTAGGCGCTTATGCGGCTGCGCAAACAAAATAGACGTAAAGCCCGAGCAATCTCTGCGGTGTCCTCGGACTCTACTGCGGCTACTGTAGCGACAACCTTGCGCGATAAAGTAACTTGCACTGACGCTGCGTCTAGCAAATTACGCCACCACACCCCATCCGCTTGAGTCATACAAAGAATGTCTGTACCGTCAAGCACAAAACTCACTGGAATCCGATAAGGTCGGCCACTGCGACGACCAATAAAAGACAGCACGACCACTTGATGGCTGACCAAACGGTGGGCAAACGACCGGGCGAGCAGCACCACAAATGGGTTGACCAAAGCGAATAACTTTTTCATGAATCACCTCTAGCAGGCTAATAATAGTAGGCTTCTGCGCGCTTCACAGTCTCTTCACGGACCGTGACTCAGTGTACGCTCATGAATGCCATCGAAACCGTCAAGGCCGATCTGCTACCAAAACTCGGCGATTTGCTTTCCCATCTGCTGGAAACCGAACAAGCCGAGGCCGCGAGCTTTTTCAGCAAAGTCTTTCACGACTTGAGCGCGAGCAACAGCGAGGAGCAGTTGCTCGAGGTTTTCATAGAACTATCGACAACAGCTTTTTTAGGTATCGAATTTGATACACCTGCTCTGGCTCTTATTGACGATGTGTTGATGCACGCAGAACAGGTCGCAGCGACCTTCTCAGCCGATACAGCGCAACCTCAATAACCCAATCCGCTCCTTGCACAACGCTCACTGGCGCTGGCTAACACGGCGCCTTTCTCCTATCGTATCCCGCTTAATTTAGGAAGCACGATGAGCGCACGACAATTACTGCAATTGGACCACGACTTCGTCATGAAAGGTGGGCGGCTAAATCGGCCTGCTTTGGCCTATGAGACTTGGGGTACGCTGAACGCTCGGCGCGACAACTGTGTACTGCTGTTCACTGGACTTTCGCCTTCGGCCCATGCTGCTTCGCATCCTTTGGACCCGTCCGCGGGCTGGTGGGAAGACATGATTGGGGCGGACAAGCCTATTGATACCCAGCGTTACTTTGTTGTGTGCATCAATTCCCTTGGTAGTTGTTTCGGTTCTACCGGCCCCGCCAGTATCAATCCAAGCACAGGCAAGGTATATCGCCTAGATTTTCCGGTGCTCACTGTCGAAGACATCGCTAATTCAGCAATACCGATTTTGGCTCACCTTGACGTTGAGCAAGTGCATACCGTAGTGGGTGCTTCTATGGGCGGCATGACGGCGTTGTCTTTTGCCCTTATGCATCCAGAGCGTTGTCAACGTTTGGTGTCTATTTCCTCTGGCAGCCGCAGCCAACCCTATGCAATTGCGTTACGTTCATTGCAGCGCGAAATCATTAGAACCGATCCGTTGTGGAATCAGGGCAATTACGATTTGGCTCAACACGGCCCAGTAAACGGTATGCGCCTAGCGCGCAAGCTGGGCATGATCAGCTATCGATCGGCGGAAGAATGGCAGATCCGTTTTGGCCGCGAACGCAGTTCAGATACGCCGGACACCGATAACTTATTCGGCATTAACTTTGAGGTGGAGTCTTATCTGCAAAACCATGCAGAGCGGTTCATCGGAGCGTTTGACGCGAATTGTTATCTGTATTTGTCACGGGCGATGGATTTGTTTGACGCTGCTGATCACGGTGGCAGTCTAGCCGCTAGTTTCACGCACTTATCGCTGCGCTCTGCCTTGGTAATAGGCGTCAGTAGCGATTCATTGTTTCCGCTACAGCAACAGCATGAGTTGGCCGCGGCCATGAAGCCTCATGTTGAGGATACCCAAATGCTGGCACTCGATAGCATACAAGGCCACGACTCGTTTCTTGTCGACATGGATCAGTTTCGACCAGCCATCGCAGGTTTTTTTTAGTCCGAGCAAAGACGGCGAAACGAAGCAAATACCGCTTAGGCAATGATCTCCTGACGATCTGGTGCACACAATTCGCCAATGGCGGCAGCAGCGGGATAGCCCGCTCGATGCAGCGCCATAACACATTGTTCAGCGCAGTCTGGCGGCACCGCGGCCAGTAAGCCGCCCGATGTTTGCGGATCCACAAGCACGTCCAACGCGGCGTTGCGCTGCGTATTGGTGTTAATTTGATAGTCAGCAATTGCCAACGCATTGGACTTATACAGTGAGCTGCGCACGCCCCTGGTAGATGCATTCACAACGTCTGGCAACAGTGCCACCGCAGAAAGACGCAGCGATACCCCTAAACCTGAGCTTCGAAGCATTTCACTGACATGGCCCAAAAGACCAAATCCGGTAACATCGGTAAGCGCCCGCACACCGTGTTGTAATAAAATGCTCAGCGCCCCCTCGTTGCTCTGATCCATGGACTGTATGGCAGCGGTGAAACCGTTCACGTCGTCCTCGCCGCGCATGGCTGCGGCAAGCAATACCCCCGTGCCTAAGGCCTTGGTCAATATCAACACATCTCCTTGCTGAGCTGAGCCCTTAGTTAGTGCGCGACCGGAGCCGTTGCCCGTAACCGTTAACGCGACACCAAGCTCCGCTCCCTCGGCTGAGTGTCCACCCACCAGCGGAACCGAAGCTGTATTAAGCACACTCACCGCACCACTAAGAACCTGAAAAAGCTCTTCTTCTATCATCCGTGGGGCCATCAATGGCACCGTCACAAAGGCCAAAGCGGCCGTTGGCTGAGCGGCCATTGCGTAAATGTCATTTAGACTGTGATGGGCAGCTATGCGGCCGAACATGTAAGGGTCGTCTATCATGCTGCGAAATCCATCCACGCTCAGCAAGGTATGGCTGCTCTGGTTGGAAATTTGTGCAGCATCGTCGCCAATGCCCAGGCTAACGTAAGCAGCCTCTTGTTTGGGTAACCTTGCTAACACGCGTCGCAACGGCTCCGCTGCTATCTTGGCCCCGCAACCACCACAACGCATCGTCTCGTCCGGTAGCTCGTCTTGCAGCCCCTCGCTGACTTTGAATTGAGGGTCAGGCATCTCAGGTAAGTCATTGAACTTTGCCATGAAGGCCCTATCGATACGGTCCTTCAACCACCACCAGAACCTACTATGACTGGCCAAGGGTCCATAAGAAGCAACGGCTGTGCCGTCCGCACAATTAATCAGGTTTAGATGAGTAGTCTGCGCTTTGAATCGATGCTTTGGGCCAGATAGACCTAAGCCTTGTGCAACACGACTTAGATTGCGCGCCAGCACAACACCCGCTCGCACCGCGTAAACCCCCGCCTTGGGCCGTTCTTGATCCAACAAATGGGCAATGTCTCCTGCGGCAAATACGTAACTATGGGAGACGCTACGAAGTTGTTTATCTACGCGTACAAATCCGTGTGCATCAACGCTTAGACCGGAATCTGCGACCCATGCAGGAGCTTGTACGTCAGTAACCCAGAATACCTGATCGTCCGGTTGCCCATGAGCGTCTGACGTATAACGCTGCTTAACGTATTCAATACGTTTTTTGGCCAAGATCTTACTAACGCGTTTGCGTGCTGACGTGCTGTGATCCTTAAGCAGTTGCGATCCGTAAAGTTTAATTTGCACATCACGGGGCAAGGCCGCTCGACTGGCTAAGGCAAGCTCCACCCCCCCTGCACCAGCGCCAACAATACTGATAGCGGTTTGGCCACCTTGCTGAATCTGCCGCAGCACCTGTTGCCAAGCAGGCAAAAACTTACTGATCGGTTTGACCGCGACACCTTGTCGCGGTGTCGCAGTTGGTTGCGCCCCGCAGTTGAGAGACAGCACATCGAATGCGAGTGGCGGGCGATCCTCGAATAGCACTCGATTATTGATCAGGTCCAGGCCGCTAACCTGAGCTTGAATAAATCGAACTCCGGATTGTGCACACAACGGCAACAGTCTGATGTGCATCTGCGCGCTTTCATATTGGCCAGCCAAACAACCCGGTAACATACCTGAATAGGCCGCCTGGGTTTGTTCAGAAATCAGGCTAACTCGCACCCCCGAGATGGGATTCATGCCCAAGTATTTCACGACCTGCACATGACTGTGTCCGCCACCTACAAGTAAGAGATCTCGAAGCGGCGGCGCTGGTCTAGTCGTCGAAGTCCAGATAGTCAAGATCCTCAGCCATACGCCGGCGTTCGTTTCGTTCCTCTAAGGCCCTGCGGATCTCGAGTGTACGAGCGGCTGAATGCTGATCCTCTGCCTCGACGAAAATTTCCTTTTCTGCCTCGGCAATGTGCTCAGGATCATCTTCATCGACGTCGACATCCCCAAGGTCTAAGGTAACCGTTTCGTCCTCATCGGTGTCATCCAGCGCGTCTTCGTCTGCCTCTACATCGACATCAACTTCCGATGTTGGCGTCTCAGCCGTATCGGTGTTTTGCTGTTTGCGTTTCTTAACACTCTTAGTCAAGTGCTTTCCTCAACAATAATTTGCTCGCTTATTGGTCACTACAAAAAACTGCGAAGCGGTCTTGCAGGACAAGCCACTCCAGCGCCTCACTGCTAGCCGACTTTTTACTCGCGCCGATCCTTTGCTGTCAACAACTAACACCAGCCTGTATCGACGGACGTAAGTGTCATTGTCTTGGACTAACAAGCCTAATCAAGACGCTGTGTTTGTTCTTGCAAATATTCCTGAACGGTGCCAACCCCTATGTCTTTGGCGGTAAACAGACTCTCTAAATGTTCTCGGTTATTGACTATGCCAAGACTGGTAATCGTGCCGCTGGGCGCGATTAAGACCGCGTAAGGCAGCTTGCCTACCGCGTAGCTCATGCCTAGGGTTTCGGAAAGTACATATCGATAGTTCGCAAGGCCATGACGGTGGACAAAGTGGTGGTGATCCTGCGAGCGCCCCCCGTCGCTGACGAAAACCAACTCCACTCGCTCGGCTGCTGCAACAGACAAAACCACCGGTAACAGCGACTTACAAATGGGACAGTCCAAAGACAAAAAAAACAGCAGGCAATAGTCAACCCGACTGCCTCCAATCTGCACGGCATTACCGCTAAGGTCGTTCACATCCATCATAGGCGCACGATCACCAGGACTGAGCAGGGCATTGACGCTTAGCGCTCCAGCCGGCGGTACGCGCTCAAACAATCGAGCCAACTGCCTGCTAAGGGCATAAACGCTTAGCGCAAGAAAAATAACCGCAGACCAAAGAATGACTTGGGAGGCAATTAACAAGTCTTCAAGCATAGCCGTCGACCACTACCTCGCAGCATTAGCAAACATTTGATTGACGATGGCGTAAGCCAACAAGCCTAGCGCGCCAGTAAGAACAACCAAGAAACCCATAACGATGGTAAAACCGCCGTCTGGCGTTGACAGCGGCAAAGCGATTAATAGCAAAACGGCATTACGCAACACCAACCCCCAACTGATCGGGGTGCCCTCACCACCACAACCACAGTCGATATGTTGTCGTCCGCGCAACAAGTTAGTGGCGATAGCCGCGCCGTACAGAGCAAATAGCGCCGCGGCTAGCCAGCGGCTCTGGCCATAGGAAAACAGAATCTCTGCGACCGCCAGCGCTTCCAGCGTTGGCACGACCCACCAAATGGTTAGAACCCCCTCTGGCAGCAGCCGGTAGCCAGTTAGGGCGCCGATAAAGTCACCAGAAAAACGCACCTTGTGCCGCGCTGCCGCGCTGAGAATGACCACGACCACAAAGGCTGAGGCGTAGAAATAAACCCAAGCCAACGTCTCCATAAGCGCTAGATCACCCCTTGCTGGCGCATTTGCGCGACCTGTTCAGGCGTATAACCAAGCTCTTGCAGCACCTCGCTGCTGTGCTGGCCATGAGTTGGTGCAGCTATGTGCTCACGCGTTGCCAATCCGTCGATATTCAGCGGGTGCTTAATCATGCGGGCCATATCGCTGCCACAAGGTGCAGGTATGGCCATGCCGTTATCTCGAACCTGCTGATCATCTGCTAGGTCAGCCACCTGTCCCACTAAAGCGGCGGGCACACCGGCCTCGGCGAAGAGATGCATCCAATCGGCACTGGGTCGTTGGGCTACAGCTTCGCCGATCAACGCTTTCAACGCCTCACCATGTTCCAAACGGGCCTCGGAAGTAGCAAAACGCTCGTCTACAAGAGCATCTGGCCTATCCAGTGCGACTAACAGAGCATCCACCTCATCGTCTGTACGCACCATCGAAAACTGCAGCCAACGCCCGTCGCTGGCTTCGTAAAGTAGCCGGGTGAATTGTCGCGATTGATTAAGGAAATAATTCTCAAAACTCGCATCGGCAAATACACCCTGGGCAATACAAGACGCAGACCAGACCCCGTTTGCCATCAACGATGTATGCACATGACTGCCCTTACCTGTACGTTGGCGTTGCATTAACGCAGTCAGAATAGAGGCATATAGAGTTATCGCAGTCGGATGGTCGCCCATACCGGGTAGTGCCGGTGCGGGAGAAGCACCTGGCGCGCGCACTAAGTCCATGAGCCCCGATCGCGACCAGTAAGCTACCAGGTCGAAACCTTCACGATCTCGTTCAGGGCCATTCTCGCCATAGGCGGTGAGCGACGCGTAGATCATCGCTGGGTTGATCACGGCCAGATCCTCGTAGGTCAACTGCCATTGCCGACGCATAGGTTGCGGAAGATTCGTGACATAAACATCGCACTGCATCACCAATTCAAGCAGCACCTTACGTCCCGCATCGGTTTTCAGATTCAGCGTGATTGACCGCTTATTGCGGTTGTCCATATCCCAGGTGTAATTGGATTGTGCATCTGGCGATCCAGGCATTTCTGCAAAACCGCGATAGCCATCTCCCAGATCTGGTGCTTCTATCTTAATAACTTGGGCACCATAGTCCGCCAGAATTGTGGTAGCGACTGGGGCCGCTATCCAACTACCTACATCGAGTACCTTTAGGTCCGCAAACAACAACGGCTCAGTCATCCCCCCTCCTTATCCCTCTGGATTTATGAATCAGCCATCCAATTGCGCGTTCCATTCTTGAACTTCTGGCACAGAGGCCAACAGCTCGGCGGCATCCCCTTCTATCGTCACACTGACGATTTGATCACCCTGAGCGATGGCATTGACAACCTCTTGGTCAGCGTCCGACTGCACTGCACCGAAGATAGTGTGCGCATCATCCAACCACGGTGTCTCAACATGGGTGATGAAAAACTGCGATCCATTAGTGCCAGGGCCAGCGTTGGCCATGGAAAATTTACCCGGCGCGTCATGGCGCAGATCGCTGGTAAACTCGTCACCAAAGCGATACCCCGGGCCACCTGTTCCAGTCCCCAAAGGGCAGCCACCCTGGATCATGAAGTCAGCGATGACTCTGTGGAAAGACAGTCCATCATAGAATCCTCGTTGCGCCAGGTTTACGAAATTAGCCACTGTCATCGGCGTTTTCTGGTCATAAAGATCCAACCGAATAGTACCTTTGTTCGTTTCCATCACAGCCACAAGCGACATCGCTCACTCCTTAGTTCAGTTATACAAAATGGGGATTATTGCCAATAGCCAAGAATGCCACCCATAAGCACACTGTATAACACTCTATAACCGGACTGAATCAGAAACAGTTTTAATCCCCACCGACAAAAAGATGCGTCAGACGCCATTGCGGTCGCAATAAAACCAAGACCCACCCATAAGCCCAGTACTGCGCCATCTAGCCAACCACTCACCTGTATTGGCGCTAACAACAATGCCAACACCAATGCCGTCAGCAGTGCGGCGAAAAAACTCACAACAAACGGGGTGGCCGAAGGTTCTAGATCAGCCTCAGTTTTGCCGATCGCCTCGAGCCAAGCTGCACCGAAGAGTGGTCCATACCAAAGCCCTCCAAGCAAAAAGGCTAAGGCTGTTGCGGCGAGTATCGCCCACCAGTTTACAATTCCGCTCTGACTAATAAGTTCCATAAGTTCCTTCGATTGGGTCGAGGAACACTGGCCTAGCGCAGAGTGCGCCTGTTATTCGGCTGCCGTGCCGATAACAACAGCCGTAGAACAGTGATAAGCGTTGCTGCTGGTTCCCAAACACCAGTTGATGTCGTTACTTTTAGCCGGCATATACACCGGCCGGTCGCCTTCATTGGTATTGCAGAAACAACGACCGCATCCTGACTTCCCACAACAATCGTTATAAGAGATGACGTAGTCACGCCCATCTACTGGATTTTTGCAAGTACCAATCCAACTAACGGGTGAAATTTCACTACCAGGCGGGCATGAATTGACCGAACCACCACAGCAACCACACAAATAGCCGTCGATGGCACAGTGCCGCCAATAATCACAGCTGAGTGGATCCCCCGCTTCAGCGGCTTGGGGACCCGCTCCGTGGCTGCGCTTGACCGGCAATACTGGCAGCGCCGAAGCAACAGCCAAAGTACTGCCCAGCCGTGCTAGAAAACGTCGTCGCGATGAGCGTCGAGCAATTTTGCGAGTCACTTTATCGATGATTGAATCGAATCGATTCATGAGCGAACTCCCCTCATTAGAATCTAAGCGGTAGCGCGCGTTGTTGGCGCTTGGGTAAGCACCCGAGCCAACTGCTGCGCACGATCTATTGGTTGCCGTAACATCAATCGCCAATTATCGTCAGAATACTGCAAGCACACCAGCGTGGGGGTCTTCGTGACCGCGCACCGAGTTGCCACCTGGGGGTCAGTCAGGCATCGGCTACCGGGTATCTGATGAGTGCTTGTGTAGTCTTCTACGACTTGCGGGTTATCCATCGGAAACACCCAGAGTCCATTTTTCGCAGTATCAGCCGCTATCAGTTCAGCATAGGTGCCATGAAGCGATCGACACACAGGACAAGCTGTCGCAACGAATAGCAGCGTAACTTCAAGACCTTGTCTAGCTTCCAATGGCAACACAAGGCCCTCTAGCGCATCTCCTTGTTGCACGTCCAGGGTTTGCTGACGGCTTGCAAGGGGTTGTGTACGTTCATGCAGCACGCCGATTTGCCGTGCGATGGACAACAACATGATTCCCAACACGACGACGCAAATCGCCAAGGCTAAGCTTGTAAGGCCCAACCACAGCATCAGCGGACATCAACAAACTGCAATACGCCCGCCCCCAAAATCGGTGCCGAGAGGCTGCCCTTGGGCGTTCCATCTAGAGCATCGAACAGATAAATCTCAGGACCTTCACTGGCGGCAGCTAACAAGGGCTTATCATCACTTGATACCGCCAATTGGGTAACCGGCGATGGTGGCGTAACCACTTGCTGCCGTTTTTTTGCTGCGACATTTATTACCCAGATTTCTTCACCTGGCTTTTTATGTGAGTCGGGACCGCCACGATTCATACCGACGTATAACAAACCTGAGTGGTGACTTGCCAAAAAGTGCGGGCCGCCTGGCCGCCAGCCCCCAGCCAATTGTTGCTCGTCAAGTAACGGCCAGCTTGGCAAAACACGTACACCGGCGTCCGAAGCTTCAACCTGGTGAACCGCACCGTGAAAAGTCACAAAGAACCAGTCGCCCGTGAGACGGGTCGCTTTTTCCGTCAATGGGTCTTGGTTTGGATCGAAAAATCTGTCGGTGAAGCGCGTGGCCGTTACCTCGCCATTGTTGTTAAGCACGGTCTGGCGTATTCGGCCATTACCACAGAGGCTTAAAAACGAACGATCACCACTTGGGTAAACCATGGCACAACCGTCGGTGGTAATTTCTGCGGTGACAGTGCGTTGCGTGACATCTATAACGCTAACACTCATGGCTGGCGTCATATTAAACACATACACAAAGCGACCATCATCACTGCGCCCGCTGTATGCCCTCAGTGTCGCGCCAGACCCTCGTTTCGGCGGTATCTTAACTTCACCAAGAACACTTAACGTCGCCACATCGTAAAAACTCAAGACATCCGCGCGCTGCCCGCGGGTGCCTCGCTCGTAATACGTTTCTGGCGAGTAAATCGTTTTGAAGTCTAGACTGTACTCCACGGCATTGCGCCATCCACCCGCCGACAGCATACCTAGCGTATGGTTTCGATCGGCGTCGATGAGGTAGATCTTGGAGTCCATGTTGCCCGAATAATTTGGGTCATTAAGGATCAACCAATGTGGGGAAGGCGCATCAAGACGTTGGACGTAGATCGCTTCTGGTTTTAATGGCTCGGCAGCACCTGCAAGTGTCGCTGCCAACAAGCCAAGGCTAGCGATACAAGCTCTGAATATACGATGCACGCTACTGATCGCTGCACTTTTCTTCGCATCTATCCCTTCAGCTATCCGACTTACTCGCATTACCCGGCCCCCCATGCCAAGTTGCCATAGTCTGGGTCTAATTAGCCAATCGCGCCGTTCGCTGTGCACTTCCGCTGACCACAAACTACCAAGCCGCAGGTGTTACTCACGGCTACAACGGGTGCAGCACTACCGGCATTTTTGTGTACCCATGCACAAAGTTCGATGGCACACGCTCGACCTCTCCGACCACTTCGACCATGTGGAAGCGCTTTTGGATTTCTTCCCAAAGTATTCGTAGCTGCAACTCTGCCAGCCGATTCCCCATGCAGCGATGCGGGCCGAATCCAAAGGAGAGATGTTGGCGCGCGCGCTTTCGATCAATAATAAACTCGTTAGGGTTTTCAATAGCCCGCTCATCACGATTACCCGAGAGGTACCACATGATGACTTTATCCCCTTGCTTAATGGTCTGACCACCCAACTCATAGTCACGGTTGGCAATCCGTCGCATATGTGCCAAGGGCGTTTGCCAACGTATTATTTCTGACACCATGTTTGGAATTACTCCAGGGTTGTTACGCAATTTTGCGTATTCCCCAGGATTTTCATTGAGCGCCAACACACCGCCAGTCATGGAATTACGCGTTGTGTCGTTGCCGCCCACTATTAGGAGAATCAGGTTACCCAAGTACTCCTCGGGCGACATGTCTTTGGTTGCTTCGCCGTGAGCCAACATCGAGATAAAGTCATTGGACAATCCCTGCTCTTGGCGCTCTTGCCAAAGCCGCGTGAAGTACGCTAAGCATTCCATTAACTCTTCACGACGCTGCTCCTCGGTTTCGACTACCCCGGTTTCTGGACCACCAGTGGCGACATCAGACCAGCGCGTTAGCTTGCGCCGATCTTCAAAGGGAAAGTCAAAAAGGGTTGCGAGCATTTGTGTCGTTAGTTCGATTGAGACCCGGTCGACCCAATCGAATTCCTCGCCTACCGGCAATTCATCCAAAACCGTTTGCACGCGACCGCGAATGGTACTTTCAAGGTTCTTCAAGTTAGCTGGTGCCACCGACCCCTGCACGGTTTTACGTTGGTCGTCATGCTTGGGAGGATCCATTGCAATAAACATCGGCAACGGGAAGTCTTCCTCGGGGTCAATGATGGTGATCGCCGGTTCCGAGGAAAAGTCCTGCCAATTTGAGTCGACTTCCATAATGTCTGCGTAGCGCGTGACCGACCAATAAGGCCCAAACTCGGAGTCCTTACAGTAGTGAACAGGTGCTTCTTCTCGCAGCCGTTCGAAATAGGCCATCTTTAGGTCCTCAGACCACAGCTCTCGCTGACTGATGTCGAAATCTTCCAGGGGAATCTCGTGAGGCTTGAAATCAATCATCCTCGGCTGTATGGCTTCACTCATTAGAACTGGAACTCCGGGAGGTCAACGATCAGTCCATCTAGCTCTTCGGTAACTGTAATTTGACAAGATAACCGCGAGTTCCCTTGGCGCTCTGGATTCAGATCCAGCATAGACTCCTCGCCTTCTTCTGGTGACCCTGTCTTGGCCACCCAGTCTTCTTTAACCATGACGTGGCATGTCGCACAGGAACACTCACCACCACAGTCCGCATCTATTCCAGGTACCAGATTGTCGATGGCAGCTTGCATCACCGAGACGCCTACTTCCGCATCAACCTCGTGTTGGGTGCCATTATGCTCAATGTACGTAATTTTCGGCATGCGCCAGTTCTCCTCTACTGTTGGTTGGAATTTACCCAAAGGGTACGAGACTATGCAATATCAATTACGGCCATATCTAACTACTTAGCGATATCGCCATCAACTATCTGATTGATTCCAAGAGCCAGGCCATAGTCCTTGCCCGTCACCGTGTTACCCGCGTCATGGGTCGTCAGTTGAATACTGACCTTGTTGTATATGTTGGCCCAGTTCGGATGATGTTCGGATTGTTCGGCAAGTAACGCCACACGGGTCATGAATGCAAAGGCCGCAGAGAAATCTGCAAACTCGAAGTCGCGACATAAACAATCGTCGACTACGCGCCATCCAGGTACGACAAACTCTGCTTCATCCATAACTACTCCACTTATTTACAACTTTCGACCAAAGCCACCTAGCATCTCACTCATTTAGAAGGTGAGCTTGTGACTATATCGCGACATGATGGTAACGGTTTGCAAGAAACCGTTGAGAGATGTGGTGGAGCCAGGGAGGATCGAACTCCCGACCTCGTGAATGCCATTCACGCGCTCTCCCAGCTGAGCTATGGCCCCAAAGAGCGCGACATGGTAGGGAGCGACTCTAACGCTGTCAATCCTGGGACCCTGAATCAATCAGACAACTGAAGCTGATCTAACGCTTTGTCCAGTCGTTTGCGTTCTTTCCCTGAAATAGCAAGAACCTCAAGGGCATCTCGCAGTCGGCCACGAGAAAGATCAGGGCCCAGAAAGATCAGCGAATCAAACAATGGCAGCGATACTTCACGACCGCTGATGGCAATAAACAAAGGAAATAAAAACTCGCGCAGCTTTAAATCACATTGCTCGGCGAGGGCTTTAATGGATTCATAAAGATCATCTCGCTGCCAACTGCGCTTGCGGTCAAACAATGCCAAGGTGTGATGAATAACTTTGACGACCTGTTCACGTTCTAATTTTTTGTGCGCAAAATCTTCCGGCTTAAGCGCTCGCCTAGCGCCCAGTAAGTAATCGACAAGCGGCAACAAATCAGACAGTCGCTCTGCCCGTTCTTGGACTAATGGAATGAGGTCACGGAGACGATCTTTATTCAGTAACCATTCTTGCACTTTTTCCGCATAGGCCTCGGCATCCAACGCGCGCAGATATTGACCGTTCATCCATCTAAGTTTGTCTTGATCAAAGATCGGACCGCTGGTGGAGATGCGATCAATATCAAAGGCCTGGACCATTTGCTGCAAGGTGAACAGTTCCTCTTCATCGGGCATCGACCAACCCATCAGACCCAAATAGTTAAGTAACGCTTCGGGCAGGTAACCTTGGTCACGATAGTAGGTGACGCTGGTCGGGTTTTTGCGTTTCGATAACTTGCTTTGATCAGTATTGCGCAGCAACGGCAGGTGCACCAGTTCGGGCATCGGCCAATCAAAATATTGGTACAGCAGTTGGTGTTTTGGTACCGAGTTAAGCCACTCTTCACCCCGAAGAATGTGAGTGATCCCCATCAGGTGGTCATCCACCACGACGGCAAAATGGTAGGTCGGCATGCCATCGGCCTTGAGCAATACCTGCATATCGATTTGGCTATAGGGAATGGTTACCTCGCCACGCAGCCGATCCTTAAAGGTACAAGCTCCAGTTTCAGGAACGCGCATACGCACCACACTGGGTTCCCCCGCCGCCAAGCGCTTGGCAACCTCATCGGCTGAGAGCCCAAGACAGTGGCCGTCGTAACGGGTGGTTTGCTTTGCCTCTTGTTGTTCTGCTCGCACCTCATCAAGGCGTTGCTTCGAGCAAAAGCAGTGAAAGGCATCGCCCTGTGCGAGCAGTTTTTCAATGTGCTCTAGATACAACGCCTGCCTTTCGCTCTGTCGGTAGGGCCCATGGGGTCCACCAACGATGGGGCCCTCGTCCCAATCCAGGCCGAGCCATCGCAGCACGGTGAAAATCGCCTGTTCTGACTCTGGGGTGCTGCGTGCCTGATCGGTATCTTCAATCCGCAACACAAACTGACCGTCGTGCTGCCGCGCAAATGCCCAGTTAAACAGTGCCATGTAGGCAGTGCCAACATGAGGATCGCCCGTAGGAGAAGGGGCGATGCGCGTTCTAACGGTCATAAGAGACGACTAAAACCCCATATCTTCAACATTTTCAGGTATCAGCGGGTACGAAATGCCAGCCATCTTCTGCACCACGCGGACAACCTGACATGAGTAACCAAATTCATTGTCGTACCAGACATAGAGCACAGCGCGGTTTTCCTTAACGATGATCGCCTCGCCGTCGACAATACAGGCGTGGCGGTTGCCGACAAGATCAGACGACACAATATCCGGCGAGGTCGTAAAGTCGATTTGGCGTTGTAACTTACCGTGCAGCGCCGAGGTGCGTAAAAACTCCTGGACCTCGGTCTCATCAGTGGTTTCGTTAAGCGTCAAATTCAAAATAACCAATGACACATTCGGTGTAGGTACCCGAATCGCATTACCAGTGAGCTTGCCGTCCAATTCGGGCAGCAGCTTCGTTACCGCCGACGATGCGCCAGTTTCGGTTATGACCATATTGAGCGGCGCGCCACGACCGCGACGATTTTTCTTATGAAAATTGTCGATTAGATTTTGGTCATTGGTATAGGCGTGAACCGTCTCCATATGGCCATTAACAATGCCAAAGCGGTCGTTTACGGCTTTGAGCACCGGCACGATCGCGTTCGTCGTACAGCTTGCTGCAGCCAAAATATTATCGCTTGGCTCAATGTCCCGGTGGTTTATGCCAGCAACAATGTTCTTGATACCGCCTTTACCGGGAGCAGTGAGAATCACGCGAGACGCACCTTTAGACTTAAGGTGCTGGGAAAGGCCTTCCTCATCACTCCAAGCGCCGGTATTGTCAATCACAATAGCATTCGAGATACCAAAGGCTGTGTAATCTACCTTGTCCGGCCCTTCGGCATAGATAACACGAATAACATTACCGTTGGCGATAATGCATTCGTTCTCTTCATCCACTCTAATGGTGCCCTGGAAACTGCCATGAACTGAGTCGCGCCGCAGTAATCCAGCCCGTTTCATCAAGTCATTCGCGCCACTCCTTCGTACCACAATCGCTCGCAGCCGCAGCTGGGTGCCTCCCCCGGTTTTTTCGATAAGCAATCGAGCCAGCAAACGGCCGATACGACCAAAGCCATAGAGCACGACATCTTGAGGCTCTGACAAAGGCGGTGTGGTTACACCAATGACCTTGCTGCACTGCTCAAGCACAAAACGTTTAATCTCTGCTTCGTCTTGCATGTTATTTTCGATGAGGGTTGAGGCCAGCTTACCCACGTCTACGTGGCAGGGCCCCAGATCTAGCTCGCTCATCGCCACCAATATCGGGTAGGTTTCAAACTCCGACAGTTCGTTTTGTGCCAGTTGTCGCACGTACCGATGCGCCTTCATGAGTTGCGTCACACTCTGGTTGTAGAGCGCTCGCCCATAGCAGTACACCACCACATTGTTGCGATAGAGCTTACCGATCAGCGGTATCATCGCCTCAGCGAGCGCCTCGCGCTGTTTCCAATCGGGGAAGTAATCTTCAAGGCTAGGTAGTGCCACAGCGTGTCCTCATATGTGTGCTGCCGCCACGGCGGCCGGTTTGGAGTCGCAGGGTTTTTAATGCGGCGCCATTATAGAAATTTCACTACAACGGGCAAGGTCAAATCTGCGCATTCTCGCGGCTTTTGGCGATCGGAGTAAGTGCAAGGCCTGGTCGTTACAACAACTAACGATAACTGTCGTTTATGCCCACAAGTGCCTCGCTACCAGGGCACAATTGCGACTCGTCGAGCTCATTTAGCGGTTGATCCACGGTGCCCATAATGTCGTGACATTCTACTGGATCGGGGTCAACGTAAAGCAATCCGGTAACAACTTCCCCCTGCTC
>CACFGV010000008.1 GCA_902565895.1 K189A clade bacterium | reverse complement strand
ACAGGCTGGGGAACCGGTGGCACCTTGTCAGGTGCAGGCCGCACTTTGAAAGCCGCGCGGCCGGATCTAAAGATCATTGCGGCAGAACCAGAACAAGCTGCGCTGTTGTCAGGCGGCGATTGGTCTCCGCATAAAATTCAGGGTTGGACGCCTGACTTTATTCCCGATGTGCTGGATCGCGATGTGCCTGACCAGATCGTGCCCGTAAACGAAGATGAATCCATGCAGTGTGCGCTGCGTTTGGGCCGCGAGGAAGGCATATTTGTCGGCATATCCGCTGGCGGCACCCTAAACGCTGCATTGCAAATTGCAGAGCATGCCGAACCGGGCAGCGTGATCTTGACCATGTTGGCAGATACCGCCGAACGCTATATTTCAACGCCGTTGTTTGCCGATATAAATGAAGGCTCTGACGACGACTGGCTGGAAAGTTTATAGGCACCGCTAGCGCAACAATTGGGGGTAGTCGAGTTCGGCCCCCCAATGCACCTGGGCCACACTGGCGTAGCGCGACTCGTTAACAAAGCCATGGTGACGCAGGGTCTCCATGTCTCGGCCTATACGCTCAAGTGTTTGACCCTTAGTAATCATGGTCGTGGCTGCAATATCTGCAACATGGCGCACCACCTCTGAACTGGCCTGTACCGCATGAGTTCCCGCCAAATACAGATCTGCTCGGTCCTCCGGGGAGGCATCGCAGCGGCTTTGCGCACGCGCCCAGGTATCTTCTAATGCCTGGAAAAATAGCAACCGGGCGGACCTAAAAGTCGCTAGGGCTTTGCCATAATGCAGCTGCGCAATATTACGCTCTCGAACCTTACCGGCACTGCCGCCCGGAGTCTTATCGCCAACCATGGCCGTCACCAAATCCAAACTGCGCGCAGCGAGACTAAGCGCAACCGGCACATAGGTCGCAAAAACCACTCGAGAAGGGCACCAATACAGTGTCCCTTGATAGTGGCAATTTGCTGAACTCTGGGGCTCGGGAATGACCACCTGCATGCCAGGCACCGTAAGCTCGTTGACCCAGACGTCACTGCTGCCAGATCCGCGCATACCCAACGTATCCCAGTTTTGCTCGATCTTGCATTCGGCCAAGGGCATAACCGCCATACCCGCCACCTCACCAATCATGACGGGTGACAGCAGCCAGCTTGCATGGTCGCAGCCGCTGACAAAGCGTTGGCGGCCATTGATCACGTAGCCGTCGCCGCTTTTTATTGCGTGCAATGGCGTATGGCCGCTGGCGGCAACCAGCGTATCCGGGTCACTGCCCCAAAGCATTTCCACCAGTTCAAGCGGCCATTGCGCCGCCATTAGCCGCGCCACATTGAAAACCATGACATGCCAAGCCGCAGCCGTGTCCGCATTGGCCAGACGTTCACAGGCCAGCGCACAGGTTACCGGGTCCACTTCAAGTCCACCCAGACTGGTGGGCAGAAACAACCTGGGCACTCCCGCAGCGACTAACGCATCATAAGCTTCTTGGTGCAATCGACAGTGCTGCTCTGCCCAGGACGAATGCCGTTCGATAACGCCTGCGACTGCATCAACGCGCTCTAAAACCTCTACTCGTTGCGACGTCATTAACCCTCCTGGTTCTCAGTCTGATGGCACATCAATGCGCCTCGGATATTGTGCCGAAACCCGTTACAAAATGAAGAAATTATGGAATACATCTGCCTAAGCCGCTGACCCGTAACGAGATTTTTTTTTGCTGAGATTTATACGCATTTGGCCCCTTCTTTTTGTAATTCATCTTCCGTATTCTTTGAATCCTCACTAGCCGCAGCTGTATGTACATACAGTGCTAATTTCCTCGGCAGGGCAATTACACGGCATGCAGTTCGGCTAGCTGAGGCCAACCCTCTGACTCGTTTTACTTACCCATCTAGCGCGCCTTCTGTACTTTTCATCTACTCAGGCTAGCGCGCATTAAGCCCGGTTTACTGCGCCCACTAGTCCGTAGAGGGTAGCTTTGGAAGCACTTGCGCCCAAGGAAATTGACCATCTGCAACAGCGATAAATTCTGGATTTAAGATATTTTCTTTTTGGTTGTATCCCAGTGACTCGCCGTCTGCGCAGAATACTCGGCCACCCGCCGCACACAGTACAGCCTGTGCTGCACCAATATCCCACTCGCTGGTCGGCCCGAGACGCGGGTAAATGTCTGCCTCGCCTGAAGCCAGAGTACATAATTTCAAAGAGCTGCCTACCGGAATACGGGTGGTGCTGGGGAACTGCTCGGTGATGGCCGCCAAATAGTCTTCTAAACGCTGTCCGCCGTGGTTGCGACTCGCCACCACCGTGAGCTTTTCATCGTCTGGTTGTCGTGCCTTCCCTCTAAGCGGACGGCGACCGGTGGAGTCTTCCACCCAGGCCTCGCCTGCTAGCGCGTTGCCGAAGAAAAGTCGCCCCTGAACGGGCACACCCACCCAACCTAAGGCCGGCGCGTTATCTTCTATCAGCGCGATGTTGACCGTAAATTCACCATTGCGACTGACAAACTCCTTAGTGCCATCCAACGGATCAACCAGCCAGTAACGTTGCCATTGGCTGCGCTCGCTAAAGGCTGGCAACTCAGACTCCTCGGAAATGATTGGAATACCCGGAGTGAGTTGCTGCAATCCAGCGACAATGACTTGATGCGCTGCCAGATCAGCTTGGGTGAGTGGTGATTCATCCTGCTTGGTCTGCACCGCAAATTCCGTGTTATAGACCTGCAAAATTTCTTTGCCAGCCTGCAATACAATGTCCTTTAGGGCATCTGTATGAGCCAAAGCAAGTTCCTGTGTAGTAGGCGAGTGCATCAAATAAGTTCTCTAGTTATGTCAGGGGTTGCTAGGGTAGTAGTTCAGCAAATAAGGGTCGACACAGAGCTAGGGCAGCAATCGCTCTGGCTTCGCAAAATTCGTCGCTAGTGAGCAGTTCGTCCAAACGCTGAATTGGCCACGTCACGAGCTCCGGTGGTTCGGGTTCATCACCTTGCAGTCGTTTAGGATAAAGGTCTTTAGCGAAAACCACATTGATGGCGAAGCCCATATGACCCGGCGCCAAAGTAAGACGCTTAACCACTTGAGTGTGGTTGGCCGCAAAACCTGCCTCTTCAGCCAATTCGCGGCTGGCAGCAGCATCGAGACTTTCACCTGCATCAACCACACCTTTAGGTAAGGTCAGCTGCAATTCATGGAATCCGGCTGCGTATTCACGGATCAATAACAGTTCGTTCTTGGCGTTTATCGCAACCACAATCACGCCTTCAATCCCGGTGCTGGGCAGGCGCTCGTAACGTCTTTCAACTCCGTTGCTGAAACGTAAGTCCAGAGCTTCAATTTTGAAAAACCGAGTCTGGGCGAGGGTTTCGGTGGCAAGAATTTCTGGTAACGGCATCTGTCGATCACTCTCTCTTTACTGGCCCTTTACACTCCCTTTACAGCAAGGTAGCGACGCTGCGCTCATGAGCATTAACGTTCGTAGCTCGATCCCGGGCAATTGGGTTCAGCGTGCGCCAAGTATAGTCGCTAGGACTAAATCGCAGTTAAACTATCGCCGCGGTGCAAACCGCAAATCGGAGTAATTTCTTGCCTGTGAATCAATCGGCCCTAGACTGGCAAAACATCGACACCGTTTTACTCGATGTCGATGGCACACTGTTAGATCTTCATTACGACAACTTCGTTTGGGACCAGCGGGTGCCAGAGGCCTATGCCAATCTTAATCAGCTGCCTTTGCCTGACGCCAAACAACAGTTGTTTGAGCAGATGCGTGTGGTACATGGCACCATCGACTTTTATAGCTTTGATTTCTGGAGCGAACAGACTGGGCTTGATATTACCGATTTACACCAACAGGAATCGCAACGCATCGCTTTTCGCGCCGACGCTGAGGCATTCTTAGATTGGCTGGCGCAAAGCGCCCACGAGTCAATTATCGCAACCAACGCAGACCATAACTCACTACGAATAAAAGAGGATGCGATGGCGTTGTCGAAACGCGTGGATCACGTTTATTCCAGTCAGGACTTCGGCTCGCCAAAAGAAGAGCAGGCTTTTTGGGCGCAACTGCAGCAGCGCTGCGACTTCGATCCCCAACGCACACTGTTTTTGGATGACACCGAGCGAGTACTCGACGCTGCCGCCGAGTTCGGTATAGGCCACGTGTGGCATGTTCGCACGCCTGACTCCCAACGCGGACCGCGCCCCCAGTCAGCGCACCCGAGCCTTGATCAGTTCCATGAAATTTATCCGGCAGCCTAGCTGCGTCATTTCGTATGGATGAGCAAGCGGGTGTTCGCATCGACCGATGGTTATGGGCGGCACGTTTTTATCGTACTCGCTCGTTGGCAAAATCTGCCGTGGCAGGCGGCAAAATCCATGTGGACGAACAACGCATAAAACCCGCTAAGGAAGTTCGCCCAGGGCAAACCGTGCGAATAAACAAGGAAGGGGTGGTGTTCATTGTTAATGTGCTCGAGGTCAGTGAGCAGCGCGGCTCAGCCACAATTGCGCAAACCCTATACCAAGAGACACCAGCCAGCATTGAGCAACGTCAGATCGCTGTAAGCGAACGACGTATGGCCAAGGCGGGTCTGAGTATTCCTTCCCAGCGCCCAACAAAACGTGACCGACGTGCGCGAAGCCAGCTGCGGGAGTTAGACCAGCAATGGTCGGACGCCGCATCAGACAGCCACACAGTACCCAAGGACTGAAACGGATATGGACCTGCTACAGCGTTTCAGTTTTTCCGGTTTACCCATCCGCGGCCAATGGATTCGTTTAGACCAAACACTTAAATCACTGGCCCAATATGCAGATTACCCTGACGACGTAAAAGGGCTGTTAGGAGAAATGTTCGCTGCGGTTACTATGGTCGCTGATAACCTGAAATTCTCTGGCGCGGTGTCGCTGCAATCCAAAGGCGATGGGGCATTGACCAGGAGCCTTGCTGAGTGTCGAGATCAGCATTATTTGCGCGGCATTGCTCATGTGGCGACCGACAAAGCAGCAGACATCCGCTCCAGCAACTTAGCGGATTGGCTGGGTAACGGCCAACTCGCTTTATCACTGCTACCCGACAAGTCGACCCGTATGAACCCTTATCAGGGATTGGTCGAAATCGACCCAGCGGGGCTTGCTGCCAGTCTCGAGGGTTACTTCCAAAACTCCGAGCAATTGCAGACACGTCTGCATTTTGCTTCATTGGATGGCACGACTACTGGATTGCTCCTGCAAAGACTACCGGATGCTCCAGAGGCTTCAGAAGTCTCCATAGCCGCGGCGGACGACGACTGGTTGACCCTAACCACACTGGCGGCTTCAGTGACAACGGAGGAACTCGCAACCTTGGCTCCAAAACAGATGTTGCTGCGGCTTTTTCACGAATACCCCTGCGAGTTGTATAGCCCCCGGTCGTTGAGTTTTCGTTGCTCCTGCTCGGCTGAAAAAAGCGATCAAACACTTCTGGTTTTGGGCCGCGAGGATCTTATGGCCTTAGCGTCCGAGCAACCCGAGATCCATGTCGATTGCGAGTTTTGCGGTCATAGATACGTCTACGATCAAGCAGCCGTGGCAAAACTGTTGAATCACAGCGGCAGCGCCTTGCACTAGTCAAAAACCTCGCCAAGAGCTAGGTGACCCAGGGAACATAGAAATTTTCAATTAGCAACTGTTCTCATGACTGTTCGCTCTGGCATAATCCCCTGCCCTCAAACCTATTAGCGCGATATCATGACTGTTCACCCCGAACCTTCCCGAAGAGCAGAGCCCAATACTAATCTGTCTTCTGCCCAATTAGCTGAACAGTCGATCCTGCGTAACGAGGGTCATTTTGCGAGCAACGGTGCCATCGTGGTCGAAACCGGTGCGCGCACCGGTCGCTCGCCTAAAGATCGTTTTATTGTCGACGAACCATCTACATCGGAATCAATCGACTGGGGTGAGGTCAATCAGCCCGTTGACGCCGGCGTCTTTGATCGCCTGTGGGATCGCGTTCAGGTGCATTTACACGAACGTGAAACCTTCCTATCAAACTTGCACGTCGGCGCCGACCCTGAGCACTATCTACCCATTGAGGTCACCACCGAATACGCATGGCACGGACTTTTCGGTCGCTCGCTGTTCATCGTCCCAGAACACTACAACCCCCATAACAAAGAAGCTTGGCAAGTTGTTAACGCACCCAATTTTGCATGCCAGCCAGAGCGGGACGGCACTAATAGCGATGGCACCGTTATGATCAACTTTGCTCAGCGCAAAGTCTTGATTGCCGGAATGCGTTACGCCGGTGAAATGAAGAAATCCATGTTCTCAGTGTTGAACTTCTTGCTGCCTGAAAAAGATGTCCTGCCAATGCATTGCTCCGCGAATATGGGCAATGACGGCGACGTGACCCTATTCTTTGGTCTCTCCGGAACGGGCAAGACTACGTTGTCAGCTGACCCCGCGCGTTTGCTTATCGGCGATGACGAACACGGTTGGGGGCGCGGAACCGTGTTTAATTTTGAGGGCGGCTGCTACGCAAAGTGCATTGACCTGTCTCGCGAGAACGAACCGGTCATTTTTGACGCCATTCGCTTTGGTGCCATAGTTGAAAATGTTGTAATCGATGCCGACACCAACGAACCGGATTACACCGACAGCAGCCTCACTGAAAATACCCGCGCTTGCTACCCACGCAGTAATATTGCGGAAAAGGTGCCCGATAATAGAGGCGGCGAGCCTAATAACATCATTTTCCTAACCTGTGATGTCAGTGGCGTGTTACCGCCTGTTGCAATTCTGTCTAAAGAAGCTGCGGCCTACCACTTTTTGTCTGGCTATACTGCCCAGGTTGGCTCCACCGAGGTAGGCTCTACCGAGGCGTATAAGGCGACGTTTTCTACCTGCTTCGGCGCACCGTTCTTCCCGCGCCCTGCAGGGGTCTACGCTAAGTTATTGATTAAACGTATCGAAGAGTTTGGCTCCAGGGTCTTCCTGGTCAATACGGGCTGGACTGGCGGTGGTTATGGCGTAGGCAATCGCTTCAAAATTCCCGTCACCCGGGCCATCATTGCCGCAATTCAAAGCGGCGCTTTGAACGACGCTGGCACTAACCACTTGGACGGATTCAATCTAGACATTCCGCAAGCGGTACCCGGTGTTGAAAGCGCTCTTTTGAACCCACGCGAAACCTGGACTGATACCAACGCATACGACAAGGCAGCAGCTGCATTAGTTGAAAAGTTCGTTGCCAACTTCACCAAGTTTGACGTTGAAGACGCCATTGTAAACGCAGGACCACAGTCCTAATTACGCTAGAATCTGATAACGACCGGGCTCTGTCTGGTCTATCTGAGCCTCAGTTCACTTACATGTGCGAGGGGTCTTAAGCGGCAGGGGAGGGCAGCAGATGCAGTTAACTGAGCACACTATACAAGTGTTACGGACCGCAGACTCTGACTTGCATCGGTTGCAACGAGGCATCGAAAAAGAAAGTCTGCGGATAACCCGTGACGGCAGCCTTTCGTTACGCCCACACCCGCAAACCCTCGGGTCAGCTCTGACCCATAGCGCGATTACCACCGATTTCAGCGAAGCACAGTTGGAGCTTATTACCGGTGTGCATGACAGCCCGGAAGGTTGTTTGGAGGAACTCAGCGAAATTCATCACTTTGTACACAACCACCTTGATGGTGAACTGCTTTGGCCGAGCAGCATGCCCTGCATTCTTGGCTCCGAAAGTGAATCGATTCCGATAGGCCAATACGGTCGCTCCAATATTGGCCTAACGAAAACTGTTTATCGCCGCGGCTTAGGGCATCGCTATGGACGTATGATGCAAACGATCTCTGGCATTCACTATAATTTTTCAATACCCGATACGCTGTGGCAGCACTTGGGCATTACCGAGCAACAGCAGCGCACCGAAGCCTATTTCAGCCTCATTCGTAACTTTCGACGCAATTCATGGCTGTTGATCTACTTATTCGGCGCCTCGCCCGCTGTGTGCAAGAGCTTTTTGCAACGGCCAGATCATGGCTTAGAGTTTCTGAGCGACGGTACCTTCTATTTGCCCTTCGCTACCAGCTTACGCATGGGCCGGCTCGGCTATCAAAGTGATGCGCAAAGTGAGTTGCATATTTCCTACAATTCCTTGGAAGAGTACGCAGCTACCATGCGCTCGGGCTTGACCACCAGCTACCCAGATTACGCTGACATCCCGGTCAACAAGGATGGCGACTACCAGCAACTGAACGACGCAATCTTGCAGATCGAGAACGAATTCTACGGCACCATCAGACCGAAGCGCAGTGCTGCCAGTGGCGAGCGGCCATTGGCCGCCTTAGGCAAAAGCGGTGTTGAGTACGTTGAAGTGCGGTGCGTTGACTTAGACCCATTTGAACCGATTGGTATCAACTCAGAGCAAATTCGTTTCCTTGATACGTTTTTGCTGCTCTGTCTTCTGACAGAGAGCCCTACTGATAGCCGTGAAGAATCCGCAAGTATGGTGCGCAACCAAACCGCAGTGGTCGAACGAGGGCGCCAGCCAGGCTTGGTTTTGGAGCGCGATGCCGAGTCCGTCGACCTAGGTCAGTGGGCAACCGAGTTACTCGACCAGTGTACGTACATCGCGGAGGTATTAGATCGGCACGCCGCCAACAACTTTTATTCCCAAACACTGGCCGCACAAAAAGCCAAAGTAAAGGATCCCGAATTCACGCCTTCCGCAAAGGTAATTGCAGCCCTCAATGAGGGTTCGTCATTCTTTGACTTCACCATGCAAAACGCAGAACAGCACGCCGAGTTCTTTGCTAACCGCTGCGGTAACGCAGCACAACAGGCTCGACTGCAAACAGAGGCTAGGGATTCTCTGACACGGCAATTGGCTATTGAAGAAGCCGACAGTCTGAGCTTCCCTGAGTTCGTGCGCGACTATTTATCCATATAGCAAACTATGAATTTTCTAGCTCACTGCGCTCTCGCAGCTGACGCGAGTGAAACATGGAATGTGGACGCGCACTACAGACGCGGCCTCTTAGCCGGCGCGATCATCGCCGACTTCTGCAAAGGCAGAGTCAACACCCAATGGCCACGACCCTTGCAAGGGGGGATCCGACTGCACCGCCGCATTGACGCCGTGTCTAATCAACATGCGGCCATCCGCAATAGCTGTCAGCTTTACCCCAAGGAATTGCGGCGTTATGCGCCTATTTTTGTAGACATCTTGGCAGACTATCACTTGAGCCATCGCTGGCAGGACTACTACGCGGAGCCCATTCATTCCTTTGCGCTACAGTGTTATTCCGCCGTTGCGAGTTATAGGAATTATTTGCCCGAACACGGCCACAAGTTCGCTGCGTACATGCAAGACTCTGACTTGTTGTCGCGTTATCACGACTGGACGACCATAGAGAGCGCGATACGATCTTCATTGCGACGCCTACGCAGAATCGACCTAGCGGACGCCGCACTCTCTTCCAGCGAAGTGATCGTGACCCAATCTGCTGACGACTTCGCTCTTTATTATGAGGAATTTCAAGGTCAACTAGTGGTCTGGCGACACCTCCTGAATGCTGCCTAAATCACCTGGGCGCCATTAATTTTTCCTAAGCACCAGATGTAGGTAGAATTCGCAGCTTTCAACATCGCCGCGAAAAAGTTATGAAAGCAGTGCTATGCAAGGCCTTTGGTGCCGCAGAAGATTTAACCCTAGAAGAGATTGAGGAACCCAGCGTAAAACCCGGGCACGTAGTCGTTACGGTAAAAGCTAGTGCAGTCAACTTTCCCGACGTATTGATGATTGAGGGCAAGTATCAGTCTTTACCCGACTTTCCATTCTCGCCAGGCGGAGAATTCTCTGGTGTGGTCAGCGAAGTGGGTGCAGATGTAGAACAATGGCAAGTAGGCGATGAGGTGTTCGCCAGTTTGGGTCACGGCTGCTTTGCCGAAAAAGTACTTGTGCGTGCCGGCGCACTGCGCGCTAAACCTGCAAGCATGAGCTACGCCGTAGCCGCAGGCATAAGTACAACCTACGGCACGTCGTATTACGCCCTCAAACAGCGGGCCAATCTGCAACCTGGCGAAACCCTATTGGTGCTGGGCGCCGCAGGCGGTGTTGGCTTAGCGGCAGTCGAGCTGGGCAAGGCCATGGGCGCGCGGGTGATTGCGGCCGCATCCAGTGATGAAAAGTTAGCAGTGGCTAAAGCAGCTGGCGCGGATGAGCTAATAAACTACAGCGACGGACAACTTAAGGAAAAAGTCAAAGCGTTGACCGACAACCGTGGTGCCGATGTTATTTACGACCCTGTCGGCGGTGAACTATTCGATCAATGCATGCGTTGTGTTGCCTGGTACGGCCGCGTACTTATTGTCGGCTTTGTAGGTGGTGACATCCCTAAGGTGCCAACCAACCTGATTTTGCTCAAGAGCTGCCAAGTCGTCGGGGTTTTTTACGGCGCATTTTCCGGGTTATTCCCCCAAGAGAATCAACAGAACTTTATCGAGATCATGGCCTTGTTTGAACAAGGTAAAATCAACCCTTTGATCGGCGCAGAATTTCCGATCACCGACTACGCCGCAGCCCTCAATTGTTTGTCTCAGCGCAAAGCTGTGGGCAAAGTTGTTGTTAACTTGTAATTAAAGAGACGTCATGTTGTCGAATTGGAAAGCAGACCATTGGGCTATCGCCATTTGTCTGAGTGGCGGGGGTCTGTTGTGTATCGCCTTAATTATGGAACATGTTTTCGCTCTGAGCCCATGTCCCCTATGCATGATGCAACGAATTTGGTTGGCACTGACTGCTCTGTTTGCCTATGCCAGCCTAGCGCATAACCCGCGTTGGGGAATTTATCCTCTGCTGGGCGGCCTCTGTACCATGGTGGGTGGCGGGTTTTCTGTCCGACAGTTGTGGCTGCAAAGCTTGCCAGCAGACCAAGTGCCTGCCTGCGGCCCGGATCTTACGTATATGCTGGAGGTATTTCCGTTAAGCGAAGTTCTGGCTGCTATGACTTCAGGTACCGGAGATTGCGCTGAGGTGTCGTGGAGTCTGCTGGGCTTGAGTATTCCCGGTTGGCTGTTGCTTTGCTTCATGGCTTTGCTTGCTATGAATGTCATGCAAATTCGTCAGGGCAGCCGAGCTTGAATCGCGCGACGTAATTTTCTGCGCAATCCATTCGGCCCATTAACAGCAAGGAAGGCCGGATAAATGGCGAACCCAGAACTATTCGTACTTCTACTCAACGCTGTCGTAACCGGCTTCGTGTATTTTTACATCTACCCAAAGTTCTGTGGTTCCGACGGCAACAAAATCACAATCTATGATCTTTTTGTCGGCAGCATACCGTTGCTCATTAAAGGCATTATTTTTTGGGGCAGCGGCGTTGCATTCGATCTTATTTTTTTCACCACACATTGGTTCTAGTGTCCGACTGGACACTAGTTTACCTTGGCCACATACATCGCTTTTGAGACGCCACTGATGCTTTGGTACTTCAAAAACACGGCGTCTGGGAAAGCCTGTAGCCTTTTATCTAGCGTATTTTCAAAAACTCGCGTGTTTCGCCGCATTGCGTCGATCAGCTAGGTCGATATATATTCCTGATAGAACACTAGGTATCAGAGCGAGCAAACAGTAAAACAAGGCTCGCCGCTACCCTTAGCTAGGTACAATTCTAAGGATAATAACCCTCTGCGCCCCTCTATACTTATTGGCGTTGATGGCTCGTGGACCCTGCGAGGTCCTGGGAACTATAAATGGACTATAAAAAAGCATCGACGACTCGACGCATTCTGGTTGTTAATGGGAAAGGTGGCTGCGGCAAGACCACGGTAGCGACCAACCTCGCCGCAGCCTATGCGGCGACCGAGCTACAGGTTGCCTTATGCGACTATGACCCCCAAGCGAGCAGTCACTACTGGGCAGAGACTCGCAACGGCAGCGAAGACGAACGACCGCGTATTTCTTCTCTGGCCAGCTTCAAAGGGCCCAACTTGCGGGAAACGCTGTCTTTTAGTCGCCGCGCCACCGAAGGCTGTGACGTCATTATTATGGACGCCCCCTGCAGCGCCGTTGCAACCTCGCAGTTCGAGGATTTACTGCGTCTTTGCGATGTGATTGTTGTCCCTGTAATGCCATCCGCTATCGACATCAGAGCCAGTAAACGCTTTATAACCGACCTTCTGACCCACCGTGTTTACCGCGCGCGGCCACGCCCGATAGGCATTGTTGGCAATCGTATTAATCTGCCCTCTGCAAATTATGAAAAGTTCGAGCAATTTTTAGCTTGCTCTGGTGTGTCTACCGTTTGCCATTTTCGCGACACGCCGGTTTACAGCGAAGCTGCTGACGATGGCGCAGGCGTTATTGAAATGCGCGAGAACCGCGCAGCGCGCAAAGAGTACCGCGCCTGGCACAGCTTGACCTCTTGGATAGACGAGCAAACTTTACGAGAACAAGGCCATACCGTACCTGCCCGACCTCGCGCAGCAGGACGCAAAACCCAACCTGTGGCGAACGAATACAGAGATAACGCTTAATCCGCAATACGGCGTCGTTAATGACGATGCCCAGCTAAGCTCAACACGACTAATGCTTCGCCTGAACAACCTAACCTTTGAACGCGGTGATGACGTGTTATTTTCTGGGCTAGACGCGGTGGTGTACCCCGGCCAGCGTATGGCCGTGGTTGGACGAAACGGTGTTGGCAAATCGACGCTATTCAAATTGGTTCTTGGCGAGCTAGAAGGTAGCGCTGGCGAGGTGGATTTCCCCGACGACTGGCGTGTTGGTCATATGGCCCAAGAGGTAGAGGCTAGTGACCGGCCTGCCATTGAATACGTCATCGACGGCGACCATGGGCTTAGGCAAGTAGAAGCAGACATTGGCAAAACCGAGGATGCCGAAACCTTAGCCAACCTATATAGCCGTTACGAGGATCTTGGTGGTTACCAAGCCACTGCTAAGGCTGGGGAAATACTCAACGGTTTGGGCTTTGACGATCAAATGGTCAACGATCCTTATGCGAGCTTCTCCGGCGGTTGGCGTATTCGCCTGAACCTTGCTCAGGCTCTGATGTCGCCCAGTGATTTGTTGTTACTAGACGAGCCAACCAACCACCTAGATCTAGAAGCTATCTTATGGCTCGAGGGCTGGCTCAATAGATTTCCGGGTGCCTTGTTGATCATCGCACACGATCGAGCGTTTCTTGATAACACCACCACCTCAGTACTGCATTTGGCCGGCGGTAGCGGCAAATTGTACAGGGGCAACTATAGTGCTTTTGAACGCCAACGCAGTGCCGAACTTGAGCGCCAACAAGCCATGGCGGCAAAGCATGAGGCTCAAGCGCAACACATCCAACAATTTGTTGATCGGTTTCGTGCGAAAGCCAGTAAGGCCAAACAAGTGCAAAGCCGCATTAAAGCGCTGGAGCGCATGCAGACCCAAGCTGCTTTACATGTGGACTCTGACTACCGGGTGCAATTCAGCAATCCGAACAAAGTCTCTAATCCGCTGTTCAGTTTTCGCGACCTCAAGCTCGGCTACGACGATACCGAAGTGCTGCAGAAAGTCTCTCAGACTGTTTTGCCCGGTGCGAGAATTGGCGTGCTGGGTGCCAACGGTGCGGGTAAATCTACTTTGCTCAAAGCATTGGTGGGCGACCTTAAGCCCCAGGCCGGCACATTGGAACGCGGGCAGCATGCAGCCATCGGCTATTTTGCTCAGCACCAACTAGAGTCTCTGAACACAAACGACAGTGCTTACAATACCGCGATGGCACTACACCCGGAGCAAACGCCTCAGCAATGCCGAGACTATTTGGGCGGTTGGGGTTTCAGTCTAAAAATGATCGAACGCCCCATTAACAGTCTGTCCGGTGGTGAAAAAGCGCGCTTGGTGTTGTCACTGCTGGCCGCTGAGCGGCCTGCTATCTTGGTCCTCGACGAACCAACCAATCATTTGGACTTAGACATGCGCGACGCCTTGGCCTTGGCGCTGCAAGCCTACAGCGGCGCGGTAATCATTGTTGCCCATGACCGAAATTTGCTGGACAAAATTGTCGATGAATTCTGGTTGGTCGTAAACGGCTCGCTTGATACCTACCACGGAGATTTAGAACAGTACACTGCAAGCCGCCAAGACCAAGCGGCCCTAACGGCGCCTGTCAGCAAAACAGCGGTGAATTCACGCAAACGGCAACGCCAAGAGCGTGCAGCAGCGCGCCAGTCACTGCATGAATTACGCAGCACCGTGAAGAAATTAGAGCGCCAGATCGAGCAAGTCAGTGAGCAGCTAAAAGCACTGGAAAGTCGTTTGGCAGACACCGAAACCTATGCGCAAATGCCAGCTGACGAGCTGAGCGAATTGCTCACTGATGCAGCCACAGCGCGCAAAAATCTTGAAACGTTGGAAGAACGTTGGCTCAACGTTAGCGCTGAGCTGGAAGCCGAGTTAACCTGAGTCTTTAACCATTGTCATAGCGGACAGAAAAATCATGCGGCAGTTTCCTCATACGCGAATGCGTAGAAATAGAGAGTACCCCTTCGTTCGACGCTTGGTTGCTGAGCATCGGGTGGTCGCTGACGACCTGATCTATCCAATGTTTATTATTGACGGTAAAAACCAGCGTTCAGCGGTTGAATCAATGCCAGGTATTGAACGGCTGAGCATAGATTTGGCGGTGCAGGAAGTAGAAAGCCTAGCTGCATTGGGACTGAACAGCGTTGCACTGTTTCCAAACGTTGAGCCTAACTTGCGCACGCTGGACGGCCGCGAGGCCTACAACCCAGACGGCTTGGTGCCGCGCATGGTCAGGGCACTCAAACAAGCGGTGCCAGAGGTGGGCGTGATTACCGACGCTGCACTGGACCCTTATACCACTCATGGGCAAGACGGCATTGTCGACCCCAATGGTTACGTCGCAAACGATCTAACGGTTGAATCCCTGTGCGAGCAGGCTGCAGTTTGTGCTGCCGCCGGCGCAGACGTCATTGCTCCATCAGACATGATGGATGGTCGCATTGCGGGGATCAGGGCGTTTTTGGACGACCAGGCTTTTATCAATACTCGAGTCATGGCGTATTCAGCCAAGTACGCCTCTAGCTATTACGGGCCATTCAGAGACGCCGTTGGATCAAGCTCAAACCTGGGCAGCGGTGATAAAAAAACCTATCAGATGGATCCTGCTAACGGCGATGAAGCGATCCATGAAGTCGGGCTAGACATCGAGGAGGGAGCTGACATGGTTATGGTCAAACCCGGTATGCCCTACTTAGATATCGTACGGCGGGTCAAAGAAACTTATCGCGTGCCGACCTTTGCCTACCAAGTGAGCGGCGAATACGCCATGCACGCTGGCGCCATTGCCAACGGCTGGCTAGCCGAATCAGTGATTGACGAGTCGTTGCTGTGCTTCAAACGCGCAGGCGCCGACGGCATTTTAAGTTACTTCGCCAAACGTTGGCTGCAGACACATCAATAAGCGTATTAATGTCCATGACAGCGCAAGACTAATCACCCTGAAGTGCTAAACTAATTGTTCACTACTGGAGACCAAACTATGAGCGATAACATCCTCCACACAACTGACGACGGCTTTGACCAGGATGTTTTAAAAGCCGACAAGCCTGTACTCGTCGATTATTGGGCTGAATGGTGCGGCCCTTGCAAGATGATCGCGCCAATACTTGAAGAGGTGGCAGGAGAATACGCCGACAAGCTCAAAGTATGCAAAATTGACATCGACGCCAATCAGGCAACACCGCCAAAGTATGGGATTCGTGGGATACCTACCCTAATGCTCTTCAAAAACGGCGAAGTCGAGGCGACTAAAGTTGGCGCTCTGTCAAAGTCACAGTTACAGGCGTTTTTGGACAGTAACATTTAGAACGTTAGCGCCTGCAGCGGGCTTTGTGCAGCACGCAAAGCTCGCCACTGGTCTGCATACCGATGATTCTTGAACCCCGCAGCGGGGGCTTGACCTAGAGGCTCATTACTCTAAACTCGACGCCATTGCTTCTGGGATTGAGGAACCCCAGTTAGCAAATAGACTTTTCAATCGAATCCGATTACCCCTCTTCTCTCCTATTCGGTCAGCGCATGCCAAACGCGCCGACTCAGAGAGCAACTTTCATTTTTATAATCAAAACGGCTCAAACAATGGCAATGCACCTTTCAGACTTGAAGCGTAAACCCGTCCCGGAACTGATGGATATGGCCCGGGAAATGGGCTTGGACAACGTCGGGCGGTCCCGTAAGCAAGAAGTAATCGCCGCGATCGTACGCAAGCAATCTAAAAGCGGCGAGGATATATACGGCGAAGGCACTTTGGAGATTCTGCAAGACGGCTTCGGTTTCTTGCGTTCACCCGACAGCTCTTATCTAGCCGGTCCAGATGATATCTACGTTTCTCCAAGCCAAGTTCGCCGCTTTAATTTGCGCACCGGTGACAGTATTGCTGGCAAGATTCGCCCACCCAAAGATGGAGAGCGTTATTTTGCATTGCTCAAGGTTGATGAAATCAACTTTAGCGAAACCAATAACAAAACCCACAAAGTACTTTTTGAAAATTTAACCCCGCTGTTTCCAAATGATCGTTTGCAGCTCGAGCGTGGCAACGGCAGCACCGAAGACCTTACCGCCCGGATCATTGACTTAGTTGCGCCAGTAGGGAAGGGCCAGCGCGCCCTTATTGTTTCGCCCCCTAAAGCTGGTAAGACGCTGGTAATGCAGAACATTGCCCAATCAATTGCCGCCAATAACCCAGAAACGATACTGATCGTTTTGTTGATTGACGAGCGGCCAGAAGAAGTTACCGAAATGCAGCGCTCGGTGCGCGGCGAAGTGGTGGCATCGACTTTTGATGAGCCGCCATCACGGCACGTGCAGGTTGCAGAAATGGTCATCGAAAAAGCCAAGCGACTGGTCGAGAACAAAAAAGACGTGGTCATTTTGCTCGACTCAATCACCCGCTTAGCTCGTGCGTATAACACCATCGTTCCCTCGTCTGGCAAGGTGCTCACTGGTGGCGTTGACGCCCACGCGTTAGAACGACCCAAGCGATTCTTTGGTGCTGCACGAAATATCGAAGAGGGCGGTAGCCTCACTATCGTCGCCACTGCGTTGGTAGACACCGGCTCGAAGATGGACGAAGTGATCTACGAAGAATTTAAGGGTACCGGCAACCAAGAACTGCATCTGGAGCGAAAAATTGCCGAGAAGCGCGTTTATCCTGCAATCAATATCCGACGCTCGGCAACGCGCCGGGAAGAACTGTTGATGAGCGAAGACGAGCTGCAACGCGTATGGATCTTGCGCAAACTACTGCACGATATGGATGACATTGCCGCGATCGAGTTCATCTTGGATAAGTTAAAAGAAACCAAAACAAATTCTGAATTTTTCGATTCAATGCGTCGCTAGCGATTGCGCCTGCATAAAGTATTGCAAGGCCCTGTGCTCATCCCCCAGCGCATGCCAGACACTGCCCAAATGTTGGTATATACGAGCTTTATCAGAATCCTTTTCGCTTAGAGCCTTCAGGGCGGTCTCAAAATAGTCTTTAGCGTCCTGCCACTGACCGTTCCTATGCGCTAACTGGCCTAAAACTTCGAGCAATCGAGCATCCTTCGGACGACGTTCAGCCCAACTTTGAGCTTGCGACAAGCTAGCCTTGACGTCTTTGTCCGCCAACTTTAGCCACAGCACCAACAACTGTTCTGACCATCTATCGTCCAGCGCTAAAGCGAGTAGAGTGAGCGCGTCTGCTTGGCGCTGATGCTCAATCAAAGCGTTAGCCCAGGCACTTAACAACTCGGTATTCGCCTGATCTTGAGCAGCTAACGATTTATATTCCTTGACCCCGTCAGCACTGCGCGACAATACTTGTGCGAGCGTGGTTGAGTCTGAAGAGACAAAATTTTCGAAGCCCTCTTGGCGTTGAAATTCGTACGCATGCAGACGCAAACCGGTAGCGAAGGGACGCCCAATTTTCTTCAGGCTTTGCCAGTTCTGGTCTGCAGTCGACCAATCATTTTGAGCTACGTGGGCAGTCACTGCTAGCGAAAGAAGTAAGGGGTCTGTTTTATTTCTTGTTAGCAGCGGGGTCAACTTCGCTATTGCTTGTGCTACTTCCCCCGCTTCTAAATGCCACTGCACAAAAAGCCCTAGTGGCAGGTTTGTAGCCGAGCCTTCATGTTGTTGAATTCTTTGCACTACTTCGTCGCGAAGGCTCATGTCACCCCGGGCGTGAGCCGCAAAAGCTGTGAGCATGAGCTGCGCGAGACGATGATAAGGCGTTGTGACATCTACTTTGCCAGCATCATCTGTTACAGCGTCCATTCGCGACAATGCTTTTCCCGCTTGGCCCCAGCTGCGATTAAGCACAGCCACCAGACCTTGTTGCAGCAGCTCCAGTCTTGCTTTGTGAGCCTTATTTTGTTGCCACGTTGCAAGTTTTCCCGTGCTATCGCTCACTTGTCGCAAAAATCGCCAGCCAATGCTCAACGCCGCAACCGCTGTCATTATCAGCAATAAAGCAAAGGCCGCGCTTGTCTCTACTAGCCAGGTGTTAAGCCGAATCAGCACGTAACCTGGGTCTGCCAGCCAGTAGGTACCAGCAACGGCTCCCAAAACTAAGGCCAACAGAATCCACAGCCACTTCATATTGGGCCGTCCAGCAATTGATCCAGCAACTTCAACGCCTCGGTTAGATCGAATGGTGCCGGCGCTAAGTCACGCTCCGATAAAGCCCGTATAGCAACCAAGTTCGTTGCCGTAGCTGCTGAATCAGCGTCCGTATACTTGGTGTGCCAATCATGCAGATTTTGCAGCTGCAGACGGAACCCTTCGGTATCTCGAGCAAGCACCGCCGTCCGCGCCTGGGACATCGCAATAGCAAACTCTGCCTGGGCCAGTTTGCGCTCTACCTCACTCAGATAAACCCTAGCATCAAAATCCGACACATCTTTAAGATCCAACTTCCGAACCCGTATCAACTCGCTTAGGGCATCAAGCAATTGTTGCCAGAGCGAAGCTGCGGCGGCGGTTTCTGAATCATCGTCCACTAGGGTAAGTGAGAACAGGGTTGCAGGTGCACGCTGCTCTATTTTCTGCAATTGCGACAAGATGCCTTGAGTGTCCACCGGATCAATCTGCTTTAACGCCGCAAGGTCATCCTCAAGCCTAGCCCTAAGGGGCAGAATTATCAGGTCGTCACTGCGTTGCAGACGGGCCAAAGCATCCGCTACCAAAAACTCAGCTGCGTTCACGTCGTTGCGTACCCGCAAACGCAAAACCGCCGCGCGCAACAAGAAGCGAACTTCTAATAACTCAACCTGTACCGCTACCTGGGAGGCATTTTGCTTTAACTTCTGCACTTGGGAACTCATCTCAGAGCGCAGGGACGACAGGCGACGCTGCATCTGCGTTTCTAACGAGACCGTTGCATCAGTTGTTGTATTACCCAGGTTCCGGATTTGCACAGCTTTTTCATCAATCCGAGCAGCGAGCTCGAGTTTCTGTGTCTCAAGGTCTGCCATTTGCGCCTTAAGATCTGCGATGTCTCCCAACATAAGATTGCGCTGCTCGGCGCCATCTTGAAATTGCGTTCCTTGCAGATAAAAAACCGCACCCGCCGCTAGCGCCCCAGCGCTCAGCATCAAACTAAGGAAAAGAACAAATTTCGCCCCGAGTGATAACCGAGTTGGTGGGCCATCAGCGCCAGGTGTATCCGGCAGAGAGTCAGTCATGGGGTAGGTTCACGGACTACAAAAGGTACTTGTTACTTCACCACAAACGCTTCAACAATTCATCGCCCAGCGTCACTTGCCTGAAAGTCCAAATGATCTTTAAGACAGCGAACAAAGGCTTCTGGCGCGCTGCCCTGGGCATTGAAACTACGCTTAAATCCTAGCTTTAGCGCATACTGTTGAACACGTTCGGACGGCGTAACTATGGACACTGCCAAGTCGCCACCGCATTGCTGCCAGTGGTTCGCAGCATGCCCGAGACCGTGTATGGACCCTACCACTACCGAGTGAATCCCTGAGGTGTTCAAACGTGGCAATGTCGCATCATGCCTCTGATACAGGTCACAACGAGTGAGATCACACTTTTCCACCAGCGCGTCATAGATGATGTTTCGCCCTTCCTTGCCGCTCAACAACCAAACCCTATCGTGAACGCTTAGCAAGCCACCTTGGCTCTGAGGAATTAGCTCGCGCAGAGCAAGGAGCCCCTCAGAGCTTTCGTTATCGGGCTTTAAGACTGCAAATCCTGCATACTGGAACAACCCGGCAGTCCGTCGCCCTACCGCTATAACTTTACTTTGGGCCAGCAACCTCTGTTGTGATTCAGCCGGGCATTGTTCGAAGGTTCGTAAGAACGCGGCGGCTGCATGTTGGGACAAACAGATAAGGCTCTTCGGCGTCTCGCTCGGCAGCTCCCAAGGCAGAGGTAAGATTTCTGTCGCAGGGGCTACCAATGGCGCCAACCCCGCGTCGGTCATCAGGCTCGCAAGACGACGAGCGCTCGGCTCGGTCAATGTCACCCAAACTTTTTTCATCGGTCTAAGCCGCTACCTGCTTCGATTAGTACTTTGATCGACTATCTTCTGTCGCGTATGTCGTCCAATACCTGTTGTGCGCCCGCACTAAATAACTGTTCTACAACTTCTTTAGCGACGTTATCCGGCTGCTCCCCAGATGCATGAGCTTGCAGAATCTTGGTACCTGATGCATCAGCAACCAACGCACTGAGTGCTATGACGTCTGTATCTATTGCATTAGCCATCGCCGCAACGGGCAAAGCGCAGTCGGCGCCGAGGCCAGCGCTGACACCTCGCTCTGCTCGAACACAGCGTTCAGTCTGCGTATCTACCAATGGTTGCAGCAGCTGCAACGCTGCACTGTCTGCGACACACTCAATTCCCAACGCGCCCTGACCTGGAGCGGGCAGACAAAGGTCGGTAGAGATTGGATACACATCCTGCCGAGCCAATCCCAACCGCTGCAATCCAGCGGCTGCTAGGACAATTGCATCAAATTCACCTTGGTCGAGCTTGGCCAGTCTTGTGCCGACATTGCCACGAATTGAGGACATCTTGAGATCAGGCCGATGATGCAGCAATTGCGCTTGTCGTCGCAAACTTGAAGAACCAACACGAGCCCCTTCTGGCAGATGCTCTAAATCGCCCTTAGCACTCACTAGAACATCGTGCTGATCAGCACGGAAACCGATGACTGGCAAGATAAATCCTTCGGGCAGCTCCGCGGGCAAGTCTTTTACTGAATGCACCGCAATATCTGCACGTCCCAAGCGCATAGCTTGCTCAAGCTCTTTGATGAACAAGCCTTTACCACCAACCTCACTGAGTGTTGAGCTTAACCATTGATCGCCTTGAGTAGTCATCCCAACCAATTCAATCTCTAACGATTCGTGGTGTCGTTGCAATTGGTCGCGAACGAACTCGGCTTGCCATAACGCGAGTGGGCTTTCACGCGTGGCGATGCGAAGGCTTTTCATTTGTTGGCCATCAATATTTTGATTTGTATTATCAAGCCGATCTTTTCTGGCGCAAGGATTGTGGACAGGTGATAGCGCCGACTTTCCGCTTTGTCTAGGAGATGGCGGTTTGGCTCGATTGACACTGAAGCGTCCCTCCGTATTCAAGTAGAAATTGCCGACTAACAAAATGGGCCGACAGATTGCCAAGATTGCTATACTCCGTCGCTTGCTACCTCCATGGGTCAGCCAGGGTGCAACCCGACGAAACCGTAGCTGATCTTTTTGCTTGCTTAAGTTGGCCCCGATATGACCGAGAATATTACACCTGCCGATACAACTACGCCTACAACAACCGACGGACTGCTGCGCGGCCGCTTTGCCGAAGCAACCGACCAATTCGTGGAGCAGTTTACCGCCTCGGTAGGTTTTGATCGCCGCCTATATCAAGAGGACATAGCAGGCTCCATCGCTCACGCACGGATGCTGGAGAAGATCTCAGTATTGAGCAAGGAAGAATGCAGCAGCATCGTCAATGGCCTGAACGATATTTTAGCGGAGATAACATCTGGCAAATTCGATTGGCGGGTCGAACTCGAAGATGTGCACATGAACATCGAGCACCAGTTGATCGAGCGCATTGGTGATACCGGCAAAAAACTGCATACCGGCCGTTCTAGGAATGATCAAATTGCTACCGATATTCGCTTGTATTTGCGCAAAGCCATCGACCAATTAACTACAGAGGGCGAGAAGCTCTTGGGCAGCCTCGCGACTCTGGCGTTGGAGCACAGTGCGACTCTTATGCCGGGATTTACTCATCTGCAAACAGCCCAGCCGATCACTTTTGGCCATCACCTTATGGCATGGCACGCTATGCTCGAACGCGATCTTGAACGTTTGGCGGATTGTCGCAAACGAACCAATAGACTGCCGCTGGGTGCTGCGGCCCTAGCTGGAACGCCGTACCAACCTGATCGACAGTACCTTGCGGAGATATTGGGTTTCGACGATGTGTGCAGCAATTCACTGGATGCCGTAAGCGATCGGGACTTTGCCATTGAGTTTTGTGCAGTCGCCGCTCTAACCCTTACGCACCTGTCACGCTGGTGCGAGGAACTTGTGCTTTGGTCAAGCCAGCAGTTTTCCTTTATCTCTATGCCAGATCGTTTTTGTACCGGCTCCAGCATCATGCCGCAGAAGAAAAATCCGGATGTGCCAGAGCTGATCCGTGGCAAATCAGGACGCACCAATGGCAATCTGTTTGCGTTGTTAACACTGATGAAGAGCCAGCCCCTGGCCTACAACAAAGACAATCAAGAGGACAAAGAGCCGCTATTTGATAGTGTCGATACCCTACAGGACTGTTTGACTGCGCTGAACGGCCTGATCCCGAATATCGTGGCTGATGAGGAGCAAATGCGGCAGTCGGCGTTAGCGGGCTTTACCACCGCGACGGATCTAGCAGATTATCTGGTGCGTAAAAACATTCCGTTTCGCGATGCTCATGAATTAGTAGGCGCAGCGGTCCAGCGTGCAGTTGAATTGGGGTCGCCGTTGGAGGCGTTGTCTTTGCAACAACTCAACGGTGCCGACAGTGGGCCGATCACCGAGGATGTTTATGCCATTCTGACACTTGAGGGCTCGGTTAGCGCAAGAGACCATCTGGGTGGAACAGCACCCAGTCAAGTCAAGTTGCAGGCTTCAGCAGCGCTCGAACGTTTACAGCGGTCGTTGTGAGCAGCCGCTGGTCTTCAATAAGCGCCCACGTCTATTAAGTCTATTGCCATGATATTTAACTGGTCGCTAGTCTCTATTGTTTGTCTTCTAGCCGCGACTTGCGGCCATAAAGGACCGCTGTACTTGCCCGAAGATCAGATTCAGCAGGGACAGGATTCAGCACGTTCTTCCTTGCTACAATTGGACGCCGCTGATGACCTGTGATCCACGACATGCGTTAAGCGAAAAAGACGGTGCATTGTGCATAGAACAAGTACCACTGAACCAAATTGCCAGTCAATTTGGCACGCCCTGTTACGTCTACTCTGCGGCGACACTGCGCACTCAGTATCAACAGCTCGCTCAAGCACTGTCACCGATGAATGCGCGCATTCATTACTCGGTAAAAGCCAATTCAAATCTAAGCATTCTCGCCCTGTTTAAAGATTTAGGTGCCGGTTTTGACATTGTGTCTGGCGGGGAACTGAGCCGGGTGCTAACCGTGGGTGGTGATCCAGCGGACGTTATTTTTTCCGGCGTTGGCAAATCCGTTGAAGAGATCGACCTGGCGCTCAAGGTTGGTATTGGCTGCTTTAACGTTGAAAGCCACGGTGAGTTGTCGCGCATCGAAGCGCGGGCTCAATTGGCTCAGGTTCGCGCCCCTGTTTCGATCCGAGTCAATCCTAATGTCGACGCTAAAACCCACCCATATATCTCTACTGGTCTTAAGAGCAATAAATTTGGTGTGGATGCAGCCAGCGCCCTGACACTTTACGGCCACGCGGCAAGTAGCCGCACACTCTATATAACCGGCGTTGATTGCCACATTGGTTCACAAATTGCCGACGACGGGCCACTTTTGGAGGCCTTGGACAGCATTTTAGAGCTGGTGGACAGCTTGGAGGAACGCGGCATAAGCCTTGAGCACATTAATCTCGGGGGCGGCTTTGGGGTGCGGTATCAAGACGAAGTCGCTATGGATCTCGATGCCTATGGTGCTCGCTTGCAGCAACGCCTAGGATCTAGATCAAATTTGTTATGTGTAGAACCCGGTCGGTCCCTAACCGCTAACGCTGGTTTGTTGCTCACCCAAGTTGAGTACTTAAAAACTGCTCAAGACGGCTCCAAGGGTTTCGCTGTGGTCGACGCCGCGATGAACGATCTGCTGCGGCCATCTCTTTATCAAGCCTGGCATGACGTGGTAGTCGTCAACCCGCCTGACAAAACAACATTGGCACAAACCTGGGATATAGTTGGGCCAATCTGTGAGTCCAGCGATTTCTTGGCCAAGGATCGGCAATTGAGCTTGGACGAGGAATCGCTGATTGCGATTCTTTCTTCAGGCGCTTACGGCATGTCTTTGGCGTCAAATTACAACACCAGAGGTCGCGCAGCAGAGGTATTAGTGGACGGGACGGAGGTAAAATGCATTCGTCGTCGTGAGACCATACAAGATCAACTTCGGTTTGAGCTTCCGCTCTAACAGTTTCCATGGTTAAGTTCTACAAAATGCACAGCCTGGGTAACGACTTCATGGTGCTCGATGCCGTCACTGAAGCCTGCTCTTTGACCGAGGATCAGATTCCGCAATGGGCAGATCGAAATGAGGGTATCGGCTTCGATCAACTGCTGATAATCGCGCCACCACAACAACCTGACGCAGACTTCCACTATCAAATTTTCAATGCCGACGGCAGTGAATCGGAGCAATGCGGCAACGGCACACGTTGTGTTGCGCTGTTGGCGCGACAGTTGAATTTGAGTGCCAAAAAGCAGCTAATTTGGAACAGTAAGGGTGGTCGAATTCACACGCGACTGATGGCTGACCGCAATCCGATTGTGGTCGAAACCATGCTGCCAGCGCCTTCACTCGATCCAGACGACGTTCCCTTCGTGTCCGCCGCCGCTACCAATACAGACCGCCTAACGGTCGACGGCATCGAAGTAGAAGTGACTGCGGTATCGACCGGCAATCCACATGGCGTTGTCTTAGTTAACAATGTTAGCAACCTGGATGTGGCAACGTTGGGCCGTCAGCTCAGTACCCACTCAGCGTTCCCGAATCAAGCAAATATTGGGTTTTGCCAAGTTGTAGATCGTGGCTTTATTCGTTTACGAGTATACGAGCGAGGGGTGGGCGAGACTCGCGCTTGTGGTACTGGCGCTTCGGCCGCCGTGGTTGCAGCCCACAGTCGCGGTTTGGTTAACGAAAAAGTCAAAATTTCATTACCCGGAGGCAAACTCCGAATTCATTGGTCTGGCCCTGGCCAACCGATTACCATGGCAGGCGGCGCCACCCTGGTGTACACCGGCGAAGTCGATCTGAAGGAGTGAGCCAATGCCGTTTCGACCACGCGATTCTAAAACTGCCGATGAAAAAATTTCTGTGGCCACTGACGGCCTTAACGATCAACAAGTGCTTGATTATCTGCGAGCCCATCCAGATTTTTTTCGAAAACACGCCTCTGCAATCGCCGAACTCAGTCTGTCTCACGAATCAGGTAACGCGGTTTCGCTGATCGAACACCAGGTAGCCATACTACGCGACCGCAACATGACCATGCGTCGACGCATGAATGAGCTGCTGCAAGCTGCGCGCATTAACGACGAAATTTTTGCCAAAACCCGCTCGTTGAACCTTGCACTTTTAGAAGTGAACTCTTGGCATGAGCTAAACGAAGTGTTGGCGACCCATGTGCTTGTGGATTTTGAAGCCGACTTTGTCTGCGCTCATTTAGCAGCGGCAAATCTGGTGCTGGCACTGGACCATATCCAACACCATACGGCGGAGCTGCCATGCCAACATCTGCAAAATGGCAATGAATCTGCGTGCAGCGTTTTGCGTGAAGACGAACTGCACGAGCTGTTTCCAATGTCAGAGCACGACAAGACGGGCAGCGCGGTAATCTTGAGATTAAAGGTACAAGAGGGCAGTGGAGTGCTGTGTATTGGTAGTCGCAGCCCAACGCGTTTTGCTAAAAACATGGATACATTGTTCGTTCAATACATTGCTGACATCTTGGCTAAGGTAATGAACCGGTTGAGCACTTGATGGACACTTATAAGCCGCTCTTGGATGAGTTTCTAAATCACCTGCAACACAGTAAACGGTATTCCACGCACACCTTAAAAGCCTATCAAAGAGATTTAGCGCGCTTCTTGGCTCATCTCACAATCCCGTGCACTCACGTATCGGTAAAAGAAGTGCAGAACTTCGTCAGCTTTTTGCATCGCAAACAGCTCACAGCTAAATCCATTCAGCGTAACCTCTCCGCAATTCGCAGTTTTTACGACCATTTGCTTAAGCGCCAGTTAATCTCGGTAAATCCGGCTAGACTAGTTTCAGCACCTAAGGCAGCGCGCAAATTACCCCAGGTGCTAGATCCTGACCAAACCTCACAGCTTTTAGATTTCGCCGACGTTAAAGACGCTGACACGATTTGTGATCGGGCTATTCTGGAGCTTTTTTATGGCAGCGGCTTAAGGCTCAGCGAAGTCGTGGGGTTGCGCATAAATGATGTGGATTTAGCCCAAGGTTTTGTCAACGTATTCGGCAAAGGCAACAAACGCCGATTAGTGCCCCTGGGCAGGCATTGCGTCAGGGCACTGCAAGATTGGCTAAGTGTCCACCCAAACCCAATGCCAAAATACTGGTTGTTGCCCGGTCGCGGCAGCAAACCACTCAGCCCTCGCACCATACAAAATAGAATAAAGCGCGTGGCGCAAAGGCAGCTAGGCGACAACTCTTTGCATCCCCACATGCTGCGCCACAGCTTTGCTACGCATATGCTGGAATCATCCGGCGACTTACGCGCCATCCAAGAACTACTGGGGCATGCCGACATTGCCACCACACAAATCTATACCCACCTCGACTTCCAACACCTGGCCAAGGTTTATGACAACGCTCACCCGCGCGCGCATAACTCCGGAGAACAAGATTGAGCCGCTTACAACTGATTACTTTAGACCTAGACAATACCCTTTGGGATGTAGAGAAAACTATTCGGGCGGCTGAGCAAGACCTTATTTTTTGGCTGCAAACTAATGCAGAACCCGCTCATCAAATCTACGTATCCAATGATCTTTTGGAACTGCGAGAGCAAACTCTGCGACAGCATCCAAATCTGCGCCATGATCTGAGCCGATTGCGCATCGAAATTCTGTCTAATGTTATGCGCAAAGCACAGTATAAAGAGCAAGAAGCCCGGAATTTAGCCAAGGCGGCGTTCGAAGTGTTTTTTGCTGGACGCAACCGAGTGGCATTTTTTCCTGGCGCGTTGGAAATGCTTAAGACACTAAGCGAGCGCTACCCTGTTTATGCGTTGACCAACGGTAACGCCGATGCATCCAGAACAGGCATCAGTCCCTTCTTGAAAGGGGCCATTTCAAGCGCCTTGGTGGGAGCCAGCAAACCAGACCCAAGCATGTTCCATGCGGCGCTGAATCAAGCAGGGACGTCCGCTCAGTACTGCGTGCACATTGGTGATCACCTGCACGATGACATCCGTGGCGCTGATGCTGTTGGCATGCACAGCGTTTGGGTCAATTTGCAACAATCCGAGCGGGCCGACAGCGATCCGAGCCCGACCCGGGAGGTAAATCAACTCAGCGATATCGTCGCCGCTGTCACCGCGATTGAAGCCAGCTTGAGCGCCTAAGCCGAAATAGCTTTGGCAAGAAAAGTCTTAACCGCCTGAAGGTCTGCAGTTAATGCGCTTTTTCTCTGCTCGAGGCCAACCAAGGCATCGAGGCTCGGGTGGGTAGGTACCGTCCCCGTGGCCTCGACCACCGCGTCTGGAAACTTGGCTGGATGAGCGGTTGCAATACACATAACAGGTGTACTTGAGTTGCTGAGTTGCTGCGCAGCCACGTAGCCAACCGCTGTGTGCGGGTCGAGCACGTAGTTATGGCGATCTTTGGCTTCCCTCATGGCAGCAACTGTTTGCTGGCGGTTGATCGCTATAGATTGAAAAAGACCCGTATTTGGCGCGGATCCTAAACGCGCTTCACCGTGTTTTGCAAAATCCGCCATGAAGGCTTTTAAGCGCTCGCTGTCTTCGTCGAAATAGTAATAGAGAAAACGCTCAAAATTGCTCGCAACCTGGATATCCATTGCCGGTGAAAGGGTTTGATGGACGTCACCAACTGCGTACTCGCCTGTTGCAAAAAACCGAGCAAGGATATCGTTGTCGTTAGTAGCAACAATCAGCTTAGCAATGGGGAAACCCATTCTGTGAGCCAGATAGGCCGCAAATACATTACCGAAGTTGCCCGTTGGGACAGAGAATTCTGCTGCACTCGGCGCTTTTAAACTGGCATAACCGTAATAGACGATCTGCGCCAGCACGCGCGCCCAGTTCACGGAGTTTACGGCTCCAAGCTGATACTTCTCCTTGTAAGCTAGGTCAGCAAAAGTCTCTTTCATTAATCGCTGACAGTCATCGAAGGTGCCATCTACCGCTATGCAATGCACATTGCGGTCCAGCACAGTTGTCATCTGCAGTTCTTGTAGCGGGCTCACTCGGCCTTTTGGATAGAGAATAAAGATGTCGACATTCTCCTGTCCGCGCACGCCCGCGATAGCCGCGCCACCGGTGTCACCGCTGGTTGCCCCGAGGATGTTGAGGCGCTGATTGCGCAATGCCAGCACATGCTGAAACAACCGCCCCAGCAACTGCAGTGCAACATCTTTAAATGCCAACGTAGGACCGTGGAACAGTTCCACCACAGTGAGATTATCGAGCTCTTTCCAGCCCACCACGTCTGGATGGTCAAATGTCGCGTACGCTGCGGCAACGAGTAGGTTTAATGTGTCGGTTTCGATGTCGTCAACAAATAAGCCAATGATGTGCTGTGCAAGCTCGACGAACGTAAAGTCGCGCCACTCATCTAGCTGATCTGAAACATCAGGTATCTGTTGGGGCACCAACAGTCCGCCGTCTGACGCTAACCCCATAAGTAACGCGTCGGTAAAACTGAGGTCCGAAACGCCACCGCGGGTGCTTTTATATTTCATGGTGATTCTATTGGAGTTTGGACTTACAACAATCGCCAGTGTAAGGGAGAGCCGCACAATTTTGCAGTCGAATGCTCGGTAAAATACAAAAAAGGCCGCCAATTGGCAGCCTTCTTGTAGCACCCGAAGGTCTTAATCGTAGCACGGTGGTTAGACTGCGCTTAACCCCGTTTCACCTGTTCGAATGCGCACGACCTCGTCTAAAGAAGCTATAAAGATTTTACCATCGCCCACTTTACCCGTGGACGCCGAGCTCGTGATAGCTTCAATAGCGCTTTCCAGTATTGCATCGTCAATGGCTACCTCGACTTTCACCTTGGGCAGAAAGTCGACTACATATTCTGCTCCGCGATACAGCTCAGTATGCCCCTTTTGACGACCAAATCCGCGTACCTCGGTAACAGTCATGCCTTGAACGCCCACCTCCGACAACGCTTCACGCACATCGTCGAGCTTAAAAGGCTTGATGATTGCGGTTAATAGCTTCATTTTAGATTCCTCAGTTTATTGAATTCATTTGGTATATTTTTTGTGTTCATCACGCTACCCGCACCAAATCAATCACTGTCCCCATTGCGCTAGCATCAAAAAAGGGCCAGCGAGAAATGTCCTTAAATGATCTATCGATAATGATTATCTAGAGATGGTTGTTGACCAGCTCGCGTATGGGTCGCTCAATGGACTCACACCTGTCCTCGTCGGTCTGGATATTGCTTTTGCAGAAGTTTTGTCTGCCGGACTTGTGCTATTAGAGACCTTGATGACTCATCGCAATCGTTGTTTACAGCAAAAAACGTGATGGCGAATCATTGCATATTCTCCAAAAGAAAAGGGCCCGAGGGCCCTTTGTCGCTTTACTGCCACTTAACACCACGATATAGACCGTGGTTCATTTTGCGACGTTCGTTACTCTGGCCATCATGTTTTACTCCACGATAAGTGCCAGACCTATTTTCGGCGTCAGCCTTTTGAGCTTTTACCGGCGCCTTCGATCCTCTGTAGTAGTTTGTCATATCATCATGCCTCAAGTTTCGTTTTATAAACGCCCACGCGAAAGCCACGTGAGACTCTCAGCGCGTTCCTTCGGTCAATGATTTACCTACTTCCGCCTCAGAACGAGGTGAACGAGTCTTGAATATATTGAATAGATGAAGCCCATGCAAGACATTTAGTGACCGCTTTTCACGGCCTGCCGGCGCTTATTTTCAGCTTTTACGCAGTTCGGTCTTCGACACGGGGCCCAAGCAGTCCAGTGTCGGCTTTCTAAATTGCACCTGATCCAGTTTCCCCCGTCCGGATTCTAACAACCTCGTCTAGACTGGATACGAAAATCTTGCCATCGCCGACTTTACCAGTTGAAGCTGTATTGCAGATAACCTCTAGAGATTGCTCTAGCATGTCATCATCGACAACTACGTCGATCTTTATCTTGGGCAGGAAATCCACAACATACTCCGCACCTCGGTATAACTCCGTGTGGCCCTTTTGTCTGCCAAAACCTTTGACCTCTGTAACTGTCATACCTTGGACGCCGACCTCTTGCAGAGATTCCCTGACGTCATCTAGTTTGAAGGGCTTTATAACTGCCGTAATGAGCTTCATGGGTTTGCCTGTTTGTGAAAACGCGAGCCGCAATTGCTTGTTGCGGTTCGCGCTTTTTGTGGGTCTAGGACCGCTTACTGGCGGTCCTAGGATACAAGGCTAGAGCGGCCCTTAACGGGCCGCTGTACGGACTCGCTTTACCTCGTAAATTCCGGGTAAGCCTCGATACCGATGTCAGTTGCATCCGCTCCGGCCTCTTCTTCCGCTTCGGAAATTCGGATGCCTATTGTTACCTTAAGGATAAACCAAACTATCCCGGCTGTGACAAATGTCCAGAGGAAGATAACCGCTATGCCCATTAGCTGCGAGCCAATTGACGCGTCGCCATTTGTAAAGCAAACAGCGATCAATCCCCAGATGCCACATGTGCCATGTACCGAGATCGCTCCAACTGGGTCATCGATCTTTAGCACTTTGTCGAAGGCGAGGATAGAGAAATAGACAATCACTCCGCCTGCAGCACCTATAAGTAAAGCAGCAAGAGGGGTTGGGGTTAACGGTTCTGCAGTGATTGAGACTAAGCCCGCAAGCGCTCCGTTTAACGCCATCGTCAGGTCAGCCTTTCCTCCGCCGAATATCAAAGAGGCTAGGAGAGCTGCGATCGCTCCAGCTGCGGCAGCAGTGTTTGTGTTCACAAAGATCAAGGCAACAGCGTTCGCTTCAACCACGTTGCTAACAATCAGCTCCGAGCCACCGTTGAATCCAAACCAGCCGAACCAAAGGATGAATGTACCCAATGTTGCCAGAGGCATGTTTGCTCCGGGGATAGCATTAACAGATCCATCATCGTTGTACTTACCCTTTCGTGCGCCAAGGAGAATTACACCAGCGAGTGCCGCTGTTGCTCCACACATGTGAACTACTCCAGATCCAGCGAAGTCTAAGAAACCTGCCTCGTCTAGAGCACCACCGCCCCACTTCCAGAATCCTTGAACGGGGTAGATGAAGCCGGTCATTACCACAGCGAATATGAGGAAGGAAAGGAGTTTCATTCTTTCCGCCACGGCGCCGGAAATGATAGACATTGCTGTCGCAACGAAAACAACTTGGAAGAAGAAATCAGACGCTCCTGAGTAATAGATGTCTCCGCCTGAGGCCAGGACTTCCTCAACAGTGTTGTCGCCTCCACCCAAGTAACTTCCGAAACCTGGCATCCATCCGGCCCCATCGCTGTACATAATGCTGTATCCACAGATGAGATACATAAGGGACGCTATAGAAAATAGCGCAATGTTTTTTGTTAAGATTTCTGAAGTACTTTTCGTTCTCACCATGCCTGCTTCTAGCATGGCAAAGCCAGGCGCCATGAACATGACCAGGGCTCCCATCACCAAAAAGTACAGCGTATCGACTGAGTACGCTAACTGAACTACATCTTCCAACTTCTTTCTCCATCAGTGAGATGCGGGACGGCACCTCAATCTAAGCTGCAAAGCCTGTTAACTCCAACCGCGCCGACCGCGATTGACCTCCAGCAATGCTTTACGTGCCAAGACAAACGAATTGAGGACCATAAACACTGCCTGCCTGTCGGATTGTGCAGATAACGTGCCAAAGTCGAATCCTTGCATTTTCAGAGGCTTACGACATTTTCGAGGAATAAACGGGTAAATTTGCACAGTATTGGTGCGAATCAAAAGCCGCCTCGCTTCAAATTGGAGCGAGGCCGCCATTACGTTATACACTAAGGGCGAATTGCGATTAGATCGACAGCACAAGAGACTAATCTCCTCAGCAAAAATGGGCGGTTTGATTATTTCTAGGTCGCGCTGCGACGCTTAAACTGAGCCAATTTACTGATAAGGTGGTGCTGATATGGAATCGTCTCAAACATTATCCATTATACTGGACATGCTGCGCAGCAACTTAGCTGATGTCCTACGCTCGGTGGATCGCCTTCCTTCGCTTGATCGACAACAGCTTGATAACACCTTAAAAAGCACCGTAGAAGGTATGCGTGAGGACATGTTGGGTAAGTTCGAACTGGTCGCAAAAGCAGACTACGAGGCACAAGCTGCCTTGGTGGAGACTATGCGCGCTCAACTTGATGAACTTGAAAAGCGTCTAGGCGAGCTAGAGCGGAAGCGACCGGACACTGATTGATACCGTCCGGACTGAGGCTGTGGCAACCACACCGATCCTTATAAGAGCGGTCGTTGGCGTAACCACCCCCCAGTCACCATTGAACGTCATATAGTAAAGGGTTTGCAGCGCGAGAAGACAGCGGACCACCGCTCAAGGAACCTCATCATTCTACGAGCGACGAAGCTTAAACGAGTGTTGGTAAGACTCCATACCAGACAAAATCGCACTAGCGCAGCAAGGTGTGTTGTTCCTGGACGAGTTGCCACAATCTCGCGCTTCCGCTGTCGAACAGTTGCGCGAACCGTTAAAGAACGGCCCCGCAGTAGTGTCGCGAGGACGCTTTAAAAATCCACTATCCTTATACCTTACGATCAGTGGCTGCTGTGAATCGTTGTACCGCAGGACGAACCTGCATCGGGACCTCATGTTGGTGTGTGCCCGGTTAAGTACATCGCCGCCAAAGTCGGATCTTTGCCCAACCTTCGACCGCATCGATCTGCAGAAAACGCCCAGGCTTTAAGAGCAAGAGTCACCCGAAGCAAGACAGCCTCAGCTCAGGCACCGAGGTAAGCGGGAAGACTGGCTTCATGGCGCAGGCTGAGAAAACAGATCATCAAGGCAGACCTGGAGCCCAGCTTCATGGCCAATGCCCCTCAACGATTCAGATTCTGAGCGCGAAGTCACCATATGTTTTGGCGCATCGCTCGTGGCGTTCTTAGCCTGGAGGAAGCCAAGAGCATTTCGCCAACCCAAATTCCCGAAGCTTTGGGTTTCCGTTCTCTATTATCTAAGCAGGGCATAAGTTAGCGCCCAAAAAAAAGGCCTCCGAAGAGGCCCTAGATCTGCTGTTCAAGCTTGGGGGAGGGGCTAGAAGCTTTTACCAACAGAAAAAACGATCGCTTCACCGCCACCGATGTCGTCATCGGGGAATACAAGTGAAACACCAAGGTCTAACTCTGCTACAGAGAAACCATAATCTCCTTGGAAATACGCGCCCGCGAAGTCTTGGCCAAAGCTACCGTAGGTTGCTGAAAAACCAGAACCGAGGTCAGCCGACAAGCCTAGGAACGAATAGTCCTGTTCTGCTGCAGGGTCATCGTAGGTGCCCGTGGAGTACTCTACGCTGATTGGACCGTAGCCAACATTAAAGTTTATTTCTTCGTAAGTGTTGTCGAAGTCTCCAGTGTAGTAGTAGCCGGTAAATCCAACGCCGATAGACAAGTCACCCATCTCAACGCCATACCCTAAATAACCGTCCACTTCTAGGCCGTCACCGACGTCAGCGGTCCATGCGCCGGCGTAGAAACCGCCCTCTTCAAAATCGATCCCTGCGCTAGCAGAAGAACTCTTTTGGAAGTAGCCTCGGTAGTAATATTCTGATGCGAAACCAACGTTGTACGACACGTCGGCTTGCGCGGCTGCGGGCATCATTGCAGCGCCCGTTAACACCGTCGCCGCGGATAATAATTTCGCCATTGTTTTCATAATTTCTCCTTAGGGTTTTCGCGAAACGTGTGCCTCTGGACAATGCCAACAGACAGACGCTCGGTTATTTACAAGAAAAGTGCCAGGTTTGAAAACACCTGTTTATTCAGTAATTTAGAAGCTAAGACGGGGCCCAACAATGAGCTTGCGCCCCATCAAGGGGCTTTCTATTGACGGCTTTGCACAGATTTAGTGCGCTATCGGGTAGGGTGGGGCGCAGCCGCGCCCCCGAATGTTGCTTTATTGCGCAGCGTCAACCATATACGTTACGGCGGCTGACAGCTCGTCGTCCGAACAGCTCATGCAGGTGCCCTTTGCTGGCATGGCGCCAATACCGTTTATAGTACTGTCCATGAGCACATCCATACCTTTGGCAATACGCGGCGCCCAAACACCCGTGTCGGCAAACAACGGTGCGCCACCAACGCCGGCCGCATGACAAACCGAGCAATACTGGTCGTAAACCTGATCACCGCTTAGTGGTTCAACTACGGCCGGTGCAGCCGCCGTTTCAGCAACTGCAGCTCGATTAACACTGCCAACAGGCTGCAATCGTTGACTGATTTCTCTTTCTGTACCTGGGGGTAGTGCATTTACCGCAACTACACCCAATAGCACTGCTAATCCCGAGACTGAAAGTAATAGGCGTCTCAATCGAGTTCTCCTAACTGGCTTGGTTTTTGATTTTTACAGAGCGCTTGGCTGCCGGCTTCACCATCTGCTTAAGCGTCGGCTGGTGGTTGGACTTGTAGCGCCTAATCACCTGTTCGGTATGTGGTCGTTACAGCCCTTGAAGCTGGCCCGCTCTGCCGGAGGATTATAGCCTCAGCCTTGCGTCGCGTCGAACAACTCGCGCCCAATCAACATGCGGCGAATCTCGCTGGTGCCCGCACCTATCTCATAGAGCTTTGCATCCCGTAGCAGACGACCAGCCCCGTAGTCATTAATGTAGCCGTTCCCTCCAAGGGCCTGGATCGCTTGCAATGCGTGCTGAGTCGCGCGTTCGGCGGCATAGAGAATACAGCCCGCTGCATCAATGCGCGTGGTCTTGTCCTGATCACACGCGGCGGCAACGGCATAAACGTAGGCACGCGCCGCATTAGTTTCGGTATAAAGGTCCGCAAGTTTGCCCTGCATCAGTTGGAATTCACCAATGGGCCGGCCGAACTGTTTACGCTCATGCAGGTAGGGCGTTACCAGATCAAGGCAGGCTCGCATAATCCCCAACGGCCCCCCCGCTAGCACTACACGCTCGTAATCAAGACCGCTCATGAGAATGCGAACACCCTCGCCAACCCGACCAAGCAACTGGGTTTTAGGCACACGGCAATCATTGAAAATCAATTCTGCGGTGTCCGATCCGCGCATACCCAATTTGTCTAACTTATTACCCGTAGTGAAACCGGGCATAGAGTTTTCGATCAAGAACGCAGTGATCCCTTTAGAACCTAGGGAAGGATCGACGGTTGCGTACACCACCAGCACATCGGCCTGCGGGCCATTGGTGATCCACATTTTGCTGCCGTTCAAAATATAGTCATCACCGTCGTCAACAGCTCGCAAACCCAAACTCACGACGTCCGAACCTGCGTTGTGCTCGCTCATAGCCAACGCACCGACATACTCTCCGCTTATCAATTTAGGTAGGTAAGCTTGCTTTTGTTGTTCAGTGCCAAATCGCGCCAGTTGATTCACACATAGATTAGAATGCGCGCCATAGGACAGACCGATGGCGCCAGAGGCACGGCTTATTTCTTCCATAACCACGGTATGTGCTAGATAACCTAGATCAACCCCACCATAGGATTCGGCAACGGTCATGCCCAGCACGCCAAGCTCACCAAGCCTAGGCCATAATTCCCGAGGAAAAACGTTGCTTTGATCCACGCCCGCCGCAATCGGCGCAATCTCAGCGGCGCAAAAATTCGCAACGCTGTCGCGTAACAGATCAATGGTTTCGCCTAGGCCAAAGTCAAAGTCAGGCAAGCTCATAGTCACTCCCCAGTGTTTAGGTTGTTCATTGAGATTACTTTGGTACCACACAGAATATCGTGCAGGCAGCGGCGATCAGCGCGCAAAGCGAACACGGCGTCTAGTAGCAGAAGATACCAATAACCAATAAGTGCACCATGCAATAACGGGAAAAATGGCGCACGAAAAGCTAATAATTTCCAAAACGGAGCGGTCTCGCCACTGCGGTAATCCACGATACGGATCTTGAGCAACCACTTACCCAAGGTCTGACCCGATCGAAACAACAACATACCGTTTACCAGCAAATAACCAGCCACACCCAGCAAAAAGACCCTGATCCACGGAAATCCATCAACCCAAGCCTCTGCGTTCTCTATCACGCCCGTGACCAACATGACCAACATAGCCATCCCGGGCACCACGACAAAATCTATCGAGGTGGCCAACACACGGCGCCAAATGGCAGCACGCATATCAGTCGGACCCCGCTGTTGATTCAACCGATGCAGAGGTTTCAACCGAATCAGCTGCCTCATCGTTTAACTGAAATACTAAAAAGGCATTACCGCCTTGCATACTCACGCCGGCGTATCCCGAGCTAACCAAAAGCAAATCGTCTACCAGCAACGGGCCATGCGAATCAATACTGCCGCCTTGGGCTGGGACATCGTTAACGGTAGGAAAGCTCCTTGCCGTCTTGTAACGCCACAGCACATCACCATCGGTGGCATCGTAGGCTTCAATATCGCCAGCTAAGTCACCCGCAACTACAACACCCTTGGCTGCGACTATGCCGGCTGAAAGTCCAGGCCAAAACCCGGCCTCAGCAACAGCTTGTTGACTAAAGTCCTTCGCTGTAAACCACTCGACTTCGCCGTCATTGGTATTCAAGGCGTACATACCAGGGCTTGGATCATTAGTCAGTGCTAGACCCGCAGGAAAATCACTGATCGGCACGTAAAGTAGACCTTGTTCTGGGTCAGTTGCTAAGCCCCAGTGAATGCCACCAAGGTATCCACCACGGCCAAAAGTCTTGCGCCAAACAACTGCACCAGTGGTCGGATCTAGCGCGCTGACCGTGCCAGACTTTTGCGCGACAAATAAGCGTTCGTGACCGTCTCGATCGTTGCCCAATACGGGGGGAGCACCAAAGTCGAGATCAGGCCCCTCGTCTTCCGGACAGTTCGCCGTGCCCGCGACACAGGCCATATTAAAGGTATCGTTAGCGGTGAACTGATTGACCCAATTACGCTTACCTGTGTTTGCGTTTACCGCAAATATCGCGTCACTGGTGTCGGTGGCAGGTGCGGTGTAGTTTTCCCCCGTACCGTAAAAGAGCACGCCACGTTTTCGATCATAAGTCGGTGCACTCCATACCGGTGCACCGCTTGGCCCCCATTTTTCAACAAAAATATAATGTGAGCCGGTAACCTGCGCCGGTTCTTCGATGGTGGGTAGGTACCAGAGTTGCTCACCGGTTTCTATGTCAAAAGCGGCCATACCACCGCTTGTTGTGCAGCACGCATAAAAGGGGTTAATAGACAAACCAATTTCTTGGCTGGAAATAGGCAGGTAGATCACACCATCCGCCACCAGCGGTGAGCCAGAATATAAGGGTAACGGTTCGCTTGTGGTGCCGTGTTGCCACAGGGTTGCGCCGCTTTCGGCGTGCACCGCAAAAACACCTTTTTGTCGGTGCGCAAAAAACAGGGTCGGGCCATGCCGAGTCGGCGCGCTAACAATGCTGCTGGCAATGTCGCCTTTTGCGTCTTCATTACGCCACCGCTCGCACCCGCTTTCTCGATCTAAAGCCACCAAGCCATTTTCACCGTCACCGATGTAAATAGTGTCTGGCGTCACCAGCGGATAGAACCGCGGCGCTTCGGTACTCAAACCGTATGCCCACTTGAGTTCAAGGCGGTGCACATTGTTCGCGTTAATGCCGGTATTGTTGGGGGATACAAACCGACTGTTGTTGACGTCTATACCCCAGCTGCTTGGAAAGAATTGCTCAGTATTGGGTTTACTGGCGCACTCGTTCGCGACCGCGACGCTGGTCACGCCCAATGCCAGGGGTATCCAGCACATCAGTTTTCTCATGGCATGGCCCTGCAACAATTTCTTTAACAATACGGTCTGGTTAAATCAAACGGTTTGATTTAGTCCACGCCAGAGTCGCATCAAGGCCAACTGCAAACTTACTTATTAGTTCGTCTACTTGGTCTTCATTAATTATTAGGGGTGGACAAAACGCGACGTTGTCTCCCAGATTTCGCAAAATAACACCGGCGTCCTGACAGGCCGCAGAGCAGTACGCACCCACGCCATCGGCCAGGTTAAACGGTTTACGCGGCTGTTTTTCCTGAACCAATTCGACCGCCGCGATTAACCCCTCCCCGCGGACTTCGCCCACCAGCGGGTGATCCGCAAAAGCACGTAAGCGCTCTTGGAACACCTTACCGATCCGATTGGCATGGGTGTACAGGTCCATTTCATCCATGATTTCTAAGTTACGCAACGCTACCGCCGCGCAAACCGGATGGCCGGAATAAGTGAAACCGTGGCCGAAGTTTCCTAGCTCGTCCGAGCGACTAACAAACGCATCGTGCATGAAGTCGGGCAACAACACCGCACTGATGGGCAAATAAGCTGACGACAGCGCCTTTGCCAAGCTCATAGTCGTCGGCTTGATACCAAAGGTTTGGGCACCAAAAGGTTGGCCGGTGCGGCCAAATCCACAGATTACCTCGTCGTCAATAAATAAGATGTCATGCTCGGCCAACAATTGCGCCACCCGTGGCAAGTAACCCTGCGGCGGCACTACAACGCCGCCAGCGCCCTGAATGGGCTCCGCAATAAAGGCAGCAATGGTCTCTGCGCCTTCTTGCAGTATGAGTTGTTCCAACTCTGCAAGCAGGCGATCGACAAATTGTACTTCTGTTTCTCCAGGCAAGCCTTCTGAATAGTAATGCGGGCAAGTCACATGCATTACACCGGGCAAGGGCAGATCAAATTCTGTGTGAAATGTCGGAATGCCTGTGAGCGAACCGCTGGCGATGGTAATGCCGTGATACCCGCGCTTGCGACTTATGATTTTCTTTTTCTCAGGCCTGCCAATGGCGTTGTTGTAGTACCAAAGCAACTTGATCTGCGTGTCGTTAGCATCACTTCCGGACAGGCCAAAAAATACCCGTCCACCGTCCATTGGCGCCATCTCTATAAGGCGTTCTGCCAGCAATACAGAAGGTTCATTGGTGCGCCCCGCAAACAACTGGGAGTAACTCATTTTCCGCATTTGCTCTTCGGCAACCGCGGCGAGTTCTTTGTTCCCATACCCCAACGCAGTACACCAAAGCCCGGCCATACCTTCGAGATATTGCTTGCCTTTGTTATCCCACAAGTACACGCCGTCAGCTCGCTCGTGCACCGTAGGACCATGCTCCTGATGCAGCTTTAGGTTTGTCGACGGGTGCAGTAGCGCACGCAGATCCCGTGCTTCAACTGAGTCAGGTGCGAATTCGTTGTGTAAGTGCATAAGTCCCCCTGTGAGTAGCGCCGATACAGTCCGGCGTCTCGGTTTTAGCGCTAAATTAATTCAGCCGGCTGCAGTGCAAATTCCTGCATAACGGCGTCTGCATAATCAATGCGCCCCGTCAGCTCGGAAGGGTCGCCGTAACATAGCCGTAAACACGCTTCAGCCATATGCTCTACTGGCGTAACCCGATCTTCGTTTTCTTCGTTGATGAGTTTGTGGTGCATGACTCCCGGTGTGGCCACCAACCCCGGCGAGATCACATTAACACCGACGCCTTTGCCGAAGGTTTCCTGGGCAAGGCCCGTTGTGAATCGTTCTAGCGCCGCTTTGCACATGCCATAAACGGTGCCGCCACGACCGGCGAGATCCTTTTGTGGATGGATCGCCGCATGGGAGGAGACGTTAAGAATCCACCCCAACCCTTGAGCCTGCATCCCAGGTAAAACGCGCTGCGCCAGCTCAAAAGGCGCCCAAACCTGCACGTCCATCATTAGACGAAAGCGTTTTTCCGGAAAATCTTCTACGGGGATAAAGTAGGTGATGGCGGCATTGTTAACCAGAATATCGACCGAACCATATTGCGCCTCTGCGGCGGCGATCAGATTTTCCCTGTCTGTAGCCAGCGCCAAATCCGCCTTAACTGCAAAGGCTTCTCCCCCAGCATCGCGAATTGCCGCGACGGTTTCATTAATGGATCCAGGTAGATAGTGCTCACCGTCCTCAACCGTGCGCGCGGACACCACGACCTTGGCACCTTCCATGGCAAATCGCCGCGCGATGGCGTCGCCAATACCACGACTGGCGCCGGTGATAACTGCAACTTTGCCGGCGAGTACGCCGTTTGCATTGATCTTTTCGGTGCTGCTCATTGTTCCCCCTCGCTCGGTATCTTGGCGCGTTACCGACTCGTACCTAAATGCTTATCTGAATGGTTACGGTATACCCTGTGCAAACGCTTGCCCAGTCCGGTGAGAATTTCGTAAGCAATGGTCTGAGCCTGTTGGGCGACGTTATCCAAACTTATATGCGAGCCGATAACCTCGACCCAGTCCCCTACCGAGACATCCACTGCCGTTGCGTCAGCGTGCAGCATATCCATGCTGACACGACCGCGAATCGCACAGGACTTACCATCTGCAAAAACATGGCCCTGACCAGACAATAGCCGTGGCACGCCATCGGCATAACCAACGCCAATAATCATTAACCGTTCTGCGCCAGCAGCGACGTAAGTTGAGCCGTATCCCACTGGCGAGCCTCGAGCAATTTCGCGCAACTGTAAAATCTGGCCATATACGCGGGCTACCGGCATCAACCCTACATCCTGGGCTTGCCCGCTTGCCATCGGGTTGCCGCCATAAAGGCCGATTCCTGCTCGACCAAGGTGCACAACATCTGCAGGAGGGGCAACGCCGCTGGCGCAGGCAGCTGAGTTGCTTAGACTTAGACGCAGTTCAGGGGTTTGCTTTTGCAGCGGGCGGAATACTGCCATGGCCCGTTCAAGTTGTTTGGCATTAAAGTCGTGACCAACTTCGTCTGCCCGGGCAAAGTGAGTGAGCAACAATCCCACATCTAGCCCATACCGATCTATAACCGGCGGCACAGCTTCAGCGTCCAAGCCAAGTCGGGCCATGCCTGTGTCGAGCTGTAACGCAGCAGGCTTAGCCGTTTGTCCCCACACTGCACACTGCTCAATGCTGTTTAAGACCGGTTGTAAATCGTGGGCTTGCAGCGTAGCTACCGATCGTTCGGTAACGCCCTCTAAGACGTAGATCGCTGCGTTTGGGAGGTCAGCGCGCAATGCCACACCCTCTGACGCTTGAGCCACAAAATATTCTCGACAGCCTTGCTGCCACAAGGCCTTTGCGACTTGCACAGCACCCAGCCCGTAGGCGTCGGCCTTAACGACGGCGGCTAACGTTTCTGGCTTGCCGCGATTAAGCACACAGTAGTTATGCGCCAGCGCGCCTAAATCAATCTCCAGGCGTCCGCTCACGACACTAGTCTAAGGTGTTGATGTAGGCGACCAGGTCGCGCATGGCCTGATCTGTGGTTAGCGTTGCGACCATGCCACGCATTTGTCTGCCGCCATGATCCGTGGCGTGATAACCCCGCTGACCTTGCTTAAACTTTTGTAACGAGCTGAGCAAATACCAATCGCTCTGCCCAGCTAACCGCGGCCCAGCCATCGACTCGATGCCCTCGGCTTTTTGACCATGACAGCTGGCACAAACGGCATACAACTGCTTACCCGTTTCCACATTGCCGGAGACGGTTGGTGTTGGGGCTTGATCTGGGAAGGTGCCAATGTACGCAACTAAATCCGCCAGCGCTTGTGGGTCTTTAAGCTGGGGACCCTTCGCCATTGCCGCCATCTGCATACCCTGCATATCCCCAGGCGCGGTGCCCCGAGCACCCTGCTGAAACAATTCCATTTGTCGTTTTACATACCAAGACATCTGACCGGCTATCTTGGGCGCTTTCATCGCCGCATTACCGGCTCCTTGGGCGCCATGGCACGCTGTACATACCGGATACAGACGCATACCTCGGTCGGGGTCGCCGATTTCACTCGCTAGCAGCGAACTCACCGGCCAACTGAGACAGGTGATCAGCAGTAGTATTCTTTTCATCAGCATTCCTATGAAGTCCACACTCTTTTTTTGAGGTATTAACGCACACCGGACGGCACCGTAAACTAGCCGCCACTATAACGACGGCCTCCGCCAGGCACCAGCCACACACCGAGGCTGTGCCACTTATTCTGTACCAACGAGCGGTCATTTATGTTTAACGCGAACAAAAAACAAACATCGGGCCAAGGGCTGTCAAACGGTGAAGTAGTTACCTTGCAACACACCTCGGATGTTTTACGAAACAATCCATTGGGTGACCCCAATACTCGTCCACTCAACGTTTATTTACCGGCGGCTTACCACCATTCGCCCACCAATAGACGGCGTTTTCCAGTGCTCTATTGCCTGGCCGGTTTCACCGGCTCAGGGCCCGGGCAGCTGAACTGGAAAGGCTTCGAAGAAAATATCGTTCAACGCCTCGACCGGCTCATCGCAAACGACGCTATGCCACCTGTCATTGTCGTTTTTCCAGACTGTTTCACCGCATTCGGCGGCACGCAGTACATTAACTCCAGCGCCGTTGGCGACTACGCCGATTATCTGAATCAAGAACTCGTACCCTTTGTCGACGAAAACTTTCGCACCAAGGCGGAATCGAGACACCGCGGTTGTTTTGGCAAGTCTTCTGGTGGCTACGGCGCTCTGACTTTAGCGATGAGATATCCAAAAATTTGGGGCGGTATTGCTAGCCACAGCAGCGACGCCTACTTCGACTTTGTGTACCGCAGTGATTGGCCTGGGGTGCTGACCACTTTACAGCGCTACGCGCCTGCCTCGAAAACGAATCGTCTGCCACTTCGACAAAGCAATCCTAGCATTGACGATGGTCGGGTCGCTGGATTCTTACAGGATGTTTGGTCGCGTCCACCCGGCGGAGCAAAAAGAACAACCGGCAGCGAAATGATGGCGTTGATGTTGCTAGGGATGGCGGCAAGCTACGACCCTGATCTTCAGGCAGCTAATGGTTTTTGTTTGCCATTTGATCTACAGTCGGGCGCTCTACTACCAAAACGCTGGAGAAATTGGCTGCGCCACGACCCAATTAATCTGATATCGCGCCACCACCGAAATCTAATACAATTACAAGCGTTGTATATTGACTGCGGTAGCCAGGACCAGTTTCATATTCACTATGGCAATCGCCAACTCTCCCAGGCCCTGCACGATGCACAGGTTAATCATCGTTATACGGAATTTGTAGGCACCCATTCTGGGATTGATCATCGACTGGATACTAGCCTGCCATTTTTAGCCAAACGACTGCGCTAATTGGCCAGCAAATGGCCGACGGTCTCTTCAATTGCTGTTAACCCTGACAGCTGCAATGCGTGCAACGCTGGTGCCGGATCAATATCGTCATCGTGATCCAGAACACCCAACATGGCTGTCGTGAGAGGCGGATTAGCAAGCAACGTCTGCACAATCCCGGCAAAGGCGAAACCAATGCTCAAGGGCAGGCCAAGCACTTGGGTAGTGCTGCCCATGCACGCAGCCGTGCGTTGCAGTAGCGCACGGCGACTGAGAGATTCTGGCCCTGCTAAATCTAGAGCGCCGTCGTGACAAAGCGCCGCCGCTTGACGAATAGCCGCCGTAACGTCACCGGCGTAAACAGGCTGCTCTAGGCTTTCGGGCCGAAACGCGAAACTGCGTGGTTGTCGTGCTCGGCCTAGCAAAGCCGCGCTGGCGTAATCGCCCTCACCCAGTACCATCGGCACTCGCAACACACAGGTGGGCGTCGCCGCTGCCAACAAAATATCTTCTGCTGCGCCTTTCGATGCTAGGCATGCATTAGAAGATTGCGCCGTGGACCCTAATATCGATAGATAAGTGATGTGGGTTACGGTCGATTGGTCGCAAACCTTCGCCAATGTCATACAACTCAATTCATGGGCATCGCGGTACGCTGCGGTTTTGGTTTCTTTGAGTATTCCGACCAGATGCACCGCGCGACTGCATCCGTCGGCCGCCTCAGCTAATGCTGCTTCATCGGTATAATTGAGGGTTACTACCTCTAACCGTGCGTTTTGTTGTGGGGTTAGGCCTAAATTCGCTATTTGGTCGGCGGCTCGTGCGCTGCGCACCACTGCGCGCACATGATCTGCCGATGCGGTTAATAGTTCTTTGACTAGGCGCCGGCCAAGATTGCCGTTCGCTCCCGTTATGAGCCAGTGCTGCTGATTATCGTTCTGCGCAATCGGCATGTTTTGTTCCTAACCCTAATGAATTATGTGAATTGAAACCGCGTCAAACTTCAACCCGTTCTCGGCCCGGATATTATTTTAATTATGAACTGTTCCAGTTATATACTTAATCCGATCAAAACCCGCCGACTTGGATACTGACCTCACCATGCGAACCTCGTTCTTTAACGCTTGCTTGCTGTTTTGCGCGGTCACTGTTGCTGGCTGCTCTGGCCCAATAGGCCCCATAGCTGGTGGCGCGCTGGAAGGTACGGTAAAACCCTGGCCGCAAGACTGGGCGTTTGCAGCTGAATGCGAAAACATATTACTGCAAACCAATTCCGCTGATCCCTATTCTGTCACCCTCTGGGGCGTAGGCATTGACGAACACTTTTATGTTGCCTCAGGCGACCAGCAAAGCCAGTGGACGGTAAATCTGCAACAGGACCCGAAAATTCTTCTAAGCATTGAGGGCAATTTATTTTCAGGAGTGGCGACCGTGGTTACTGATCGCGACGAAGCGCAAAAAGTGCTCGAACAATACTCGCTTAAGTACGACTTTTACGTGGAAGAGGGCGAAAGTGACGAGGGCGTGATCTACCGCCTAACTCAAGCCGTCGACTAACGCTCATGAAAGATGGCGGCAGGGTTTTAACCTGGGCCAACGCCCTGACATCACTGCGACTGCTGCTTTGTTTACCCGTCTATTTGTTAATCGAACAACAACGGTGGTTGCCATGTGCGCTGTGCTTATTCGTGGCCGTTCTGACCGATGTATTCGACGGTAAAATGGCACGAAAACTTCATCAAGCCAGCCCCATGGGCGGGTTCTTCGACCACGCGACCGACGCGCTTTTTGTGACGTTTGGTAGCCTGGCGCTGGCCAGCATCGACATCGTCAATCCATGGTTGGCGTGGCTGATTCCAATAGCGTTTATTCAATACAGTGTCGATTCACGGCTGCTCGCAGGCTACGCCTTGCGCAGCAGTGCATTGGGGCGCATAAACGGCATCGCTTACTTCGTGCTGATCTGTACGGCGGTCGGCAGCCTGCTTTTGGACTGGTCGTGGTTGCAAACCTTTGTCAGCTTGTTCGCCTGGTTGTTGGTCGCTAGCACTCTCGCTTCTATGATCGACCGGTTGCAGGCGTCTCTGCGTCTGCAACAACGGCTATAGCTGCACCACAACTAATTACCGGCGATGTCGTAAACCAACGCCTTAAACTCGTGGCTGAAAGGATGCCAAAATCCAGGCATTCGCTGAGTGAGACAGAATCCCGTAATGTCGGCGTTAGGAGCCATCCAGCTATGAGTACCTGCCATACCGCCCCAGTGGTATTCACCTTGTGCACTGGCAGGTTCCTGCTCTTGTAACGACTCCTTGAGCGCGAATCCAAGACCAAACGTTGTGCCCGGCATCGCCCACATGGGGAATGCAACAGACACCCCTGTTGCTAATTGGTTAGTGCGCATCAACTCAAGTGTAGCCGCCTTTAACAAGCGCACACCCTGTCGCTCACCTCCGCCGACGATCATCTGTAGAAACTTAACGTAGTCGGCGACAGTCGAAACCAAGCCACCGCCGCCACTAAGCAAGGCACGCTTTTTATTGTATTGGCCTGTTACTGGGTCATCGACTTTTACGAGTCCAGGTTTCATCGGGTCAAACAAGTCTGTCGGCGAGTACTGAGTGATAAACCTGGACGCTTTCTCTGGTGGCACCCAGAAATCAGTATCTGGCATACCTAAGGGTTCGAAAATACGCTGTTGAAGAAATTCATCAAACGCCATACCGGACAGCACTTCGACCAAGCGCGCGCAAACATCAGTGGCTACCGAATAGCGCCAACTGGTGCCTGGCTCGTAGGCTAAGGGCAAGCGCGCAACCCGGTCACAAAACTCCTCTAGCTCGATACTGGAGTCAGCAAGCACATTGAGCCCACCTTGCAGATAGGCCTGATCAATTACAGATTCTGGCTCAATAAAACCATAAGAGAACCCGGCGCTGTGGCTCAATATATGGCGTATCAAAATCATTCGTTTCGCTGGCACCACGTCTTGCGCCGATTGCGCATCAGGCTTGAGCACTGATAGTCCATCAAATTGGGGCATAAATTTAGCCAACGGATCATCTAGATCAAACAAACCCTCTTCGTAAAGCATCATTAATGCGACCGAGGTAACAATTTTGGTGTTGGAGTACATGCGATAAATGGCGTCTTCCCGAAGGGGAGTCTTGGTCTCTATATCCATATAGCCAAACGTCTTGTAATCAACAATGTCTTGACCCTGCATCACCAACGTAGCGCAGCAGGACAAAATGTTTTCTTGTACGTAATGGTCCATGCGTTGGTGCATCGGGCCAAAATCCAGAGCGGTCGCTTTGATGTCCATAAAGGTCCTTAGTTCATTCGGTAGTTAACGGGCGACGGTAAACTTTTGCAGCAGACGGTAATAGGTTTTGACGCCACGCCGCAGCTGCTCAACTGCCAGGCGCTCGTCGTTGCCATGTACGCCGGCGAATTCTCCCGGCGCAAAGGCAAAAGGGGAGTAACCATAACTGGTGATCCCTAGATCACGAAAGAAATGGGAGTCAGTAAACCCGCCCGCGACGGTTGGAATAACGTTAGCGCTGTACACCTCGTCTGCAACTTCTTTAAGCGCTTCGAACAGCGGCGTATCGGTACGGCTGACCGCAGGGGTGAAGCCCATTATTTTTTCTATACTGATGTGTCGATCGTTAATGATGTCGATGAGCTGTTGCATAAATGCCTCTGGATCCTGGTCCGGCAGCAATCGGCAGTCTAATTCTGCGTGTGCTTCGGCCGGCACAACGTTGATTTTTGAACTGCCTTCCAACGTCGTGATGGAGCAAGTGTTTCTTAACAGCGCGTGACCGCCGGGGTTCTTTAGCTTCAATCCCAGCAGGTAGTTCGTGTCGTTCACCGCCTCGCGAATGTTGGGTACAGCTGGCTGCCCAGCAGCGGTTTGATAGGGCGCAAGGCCCTCGAACATGGTCGCCACCGGATCGATCACCCGCACAGGAAATTCGGTTTCGCTCACACGTTTTAAACCTCGGATCAAACGCGTTACAGAGGTTTGCATTTGCGGCGCTGAACCGTGGCCTGGTCGCCCAGTAGCTGTGAGCCGTAACCATAGCGGAACTTTTTGCGTCACCTCCACCAGCACCGCCACCCGGTCACCAAAAGCTCGGCCAGAGCCCCCCTCGTTCAGGACATAACCGACATCAGTAAACAACTCGGAGCGATTCTCGATCAGCCAACCCGCGCCGTAAAAACCGCCCGCTTCTTCATCAGCGGTGGCCAATAAGAGCACGTCGCGGTTAAGAGTTTGCCCGCTGGCTGCTAACGCAAGAAAGGCTTGTAACTGGGCGATGCCCAATCCCTTGGTGTCAATCGCCCCGCGTCCGTATATGAAGCCGTCTTTGACATCGCCCGACAGGGGTTCAAAACTCCAAAACTGCCGATTTGCCGGAACAACATCGATATGATGGAGTAATACCAACGTTGGTTTTTTCGGCTTGCCGTCTTTGCTGACCCCAGAAATCCGCGCCCACAAGTTACCGCGCCCAGGAGCGGATTCTGCGGTTTCATAGTTGATTCCAGCTTCTTCAAGTAGCCCCGCCAAATAGGCCACGCCGCGAGACTCGTTGCCCGGCGGGTTGATGGTGTCGATCTGCAGGTAAGCCGAAAGGCGCTGCACGGCATCATCGGCGTAACGATCTATGCCTTGACCATAGACACCTTGGAAACACAGTAGTCCAGCACAAAGAACAACCAAGCGCTTGGCTCTTTTCGCTTTGATGCGTTGTTTCGGAGGACTGAGGGACATGGTCTAATTCCTTGCGCTTCGTAGAGTGCAATTAAATGTGGTTAATACCGCTATACTGTGCACAAAATTTGTCCACGCATCTACGAACAACGTTCAAATCTTAGGGGAAAAGCTATGCGAATCGCGACCTTGCTCAGCTACGCCGGAGGCTTCAAACAAGCCGTCGCGGAAGTCCAAGAATTAGAGAAAGCCGGCCTAGATGTCGTCTGGGTACCTGAGGCTTACTCCTTCGATGCGCCAAGTGCCATGGGTTACTTAGCGGCACAGACCGAGCGGGTAACTATTGCGTCAGGCATTCTGCCAATCTACACCCGTACCCCAAGCTTGCTGGCCATGACAGCGGCTGGCGTCGATTATTTGTCTGATGGTAGGGCTATGCTCGGACTGGGTGCTTCGGGCCCCCAGGTTATTGAGGGCTTTCATGGTGTGCCTTATACCGCGCCTGTGGCGCGCACCCGCGAGGTGATCGAGATATGCCGCCAGGTCTGGCGCCGCGAGCGCGTGCAGCATATGGGCAATCACTATCAAATTCCGTTACCCCAAGATCAAGGGACTGGTTTGGGCAAACCCTTAAAACTCATAAATCACCCCGTACGCGAAGAAATTCCTATCGCAATTGCCTCACTTGGTCCTGCAAGCGTTGCCGCAACGGCGGAGCTGGCAGACGCTTGGCTTCCCGCGTTCTATACCCCAGAAGCAGCCCAGGCTGTTTGGGGGGACGCCCTAAGTAAGGGTAACGCGCTACGCGATCCAAGCCGTGCACCATTAGAAGTTTTCGCAGGCGGCACTGTCGCAATCGGAGCGGATATGGAGCATCACCGTGAGCGCGCACGTCCAGGCGCGGCACTCTACATTGGCGGCATGGGCGCACGTTCAAAGAATTTCTACAATGACATCTTTGCCCAAAGTGGCTACGCCGCCGAGGCAAAACAAATCCAAGATCTGTATCTTGCCGGCAGAAAAGACGAGGCCGCTGCTGCGATTCCCGATGACTATCTTGCAAAGAGTTCACTTATTGGCGACGAAGGTTTTGTTCGCGAACGTTTACAAGCGCTACAAGAATCTGGTGTGAATGCATTGAACGTTAGCTTTGTTGGTGGTGATGCAAGTGAGCGGGTTCAGCAGTGCGACAAGTTACGTAATCTGGTAGACGCGCTTTAATCTCCTGGCACACGAATCAGGCCTTCTTGGACTGTCGAGGCGATGAGTGTGCCGTCTTCGGTGAAGATGCTGCCGCGCGTAAAACCGCGAGCAGCGCCAGTGCTGGGAGAATCAATAGCGTAAAGCAGCCACTGATTGATATCGCAAGGGCGGTGAAACCACATGGCGTGATCCAGGCTTGCAACCTGCATGCGGTCGCGATGATAACGGCCTCTGTGGGGCAGACGCGCGGTGCCGAGCAGAGCCGTATCCGACTCATAGACTAATAAGCAAGTGTGCAGTGCCGGATCGATAGGCACATCTGCGGTTACTTTAAACCACACAAATTGTTCTGGGGGCTGCGGAGTCTCTGATTGCAACCGCCGGAACTCATGGCGCCAAGTTACAAAGGCCGCATCCATGAGCGCGGGGGGGATTTTTTCTGGCTGCGGCGGGCTGAGATCTGGCATCGACAATTGATGGCTGAGCCCAGGCTGCTGGACTTGAAACGATGCATCCATGCTAAAGATGGTTTCACCCCGTTGCGTTACCAGCACCCGACGCGTAGAAAACGAACCACCGTCTCGGGTGCGCTCGATGCGAATGATCGCCGCGACGAATGGGTCGCCAGGGCGCAAAAAATATCCGTGCAGAGAATGCACAAAACGCTGACGATCTACCGTGCGAGTTGCCGCCATAAGGGCTTGAGCCATTATCTGGCCGCCAAATAACCGTTTGGTTCTGCTGCGGGGATGAGATGCGCGAAAGATGTCGCTATCAATCTGCTCTAGATCCAAAAGACCGAGCAATTCCGACAACTTTGCGCTCACTGTAAAGTTACCCCTAGGTTGTTAGCTTCCGCAGTAAGGCCCGTAAAAGGGGTCAGAAATCAGCGCTTGCCGGCGCGCATTTTGGTCGATCATGTCGGCGTAGTTCCACAACAAATTTGCCGACAAATCCGCCTCGTCTTGAGAGTTTGCAAGGGCATCGAGCATGACCTCGGCATCCTCCGGCAGCAATAGGTCTTCTGGGATTGCACAGAGCATGTCTAAAGTATCGCGCACTGCGACATCACTAGGCTGGCATTGCGCGCGTTGTTCCAGCGCCCAGTTCCACATCGCTTCGCTACTTAGTTGCCCCGATTGCCAAGCCGCTATTTTTTCAATCAGCTCTGGTCGTGCTAATTCATTCATATGCGTAATTCCATAGAGTAAAGCTCCCCACCCGCTTTTCCGACCGGCAAAGCGGCTATTGTAAAACGACCAGGCCAATCGCGCCAAAAATTGAGTTCAGCCCGAGCATTTGCGCCTGTTGAATAGAATCCACAGATTCTAGCGCTACGACCATCTAAAATTTAGTATCAGAGAACGCCGCCTTGCCCAGGAACCCCACCGGCTGCTGATGACAAATTTTTAGATGGTTGGAGCACTGTCCATGATGCATCGAGCTTACTGTTATCCCAGAACTACCGTTACCGCGGTTTTGAGTTGCCTATGCCTAGTCTTGAGCACCGCAGCAACGGCATCAAAACCTCCAACCTATGTCGGCCACTGGGTGTTAAATCAAGAGGAAACCGAGCTGCTGCGCACGGACCTCGACGACAAGACCATAACGATTCCCACCGCAGGCCGTACGCAGATCTCGGTAATGGGCATTCCCCTACCTGGCAGTGGCAGTCGCAGCGCCAGCGGGCATTCGCCGCTCACTGCAAAACAACCCGAGGTGTTGCGTTGTAAAAACATGTCCATTGCGGTCGCAGGCCAAACCATAAACCTGCTCTACCCCGACTTAGATCCATCGGAGCAAAATGAAACCCTACGGGCAGGACACTATCGCGGACGCGACAGTAAATGGAGTCGCAAGAAAATTGAGCAGAAGTACAAAACCTCGGAGCGCAAGGTCAGCAAAAAGTGGTCTGTGCGCAAAGACGGCAGACTGTTGGTCGAGGTCAGCATCAAGTACAAAAAAGCCAAGAAGCAGATTTTCAGTCGTGTGTTCGACCGAGCCAGTGCCCAGTAATGGGCGCGTAAGGTTTAGCGCCGGGCCTCCGCCGAGCGCCCGATGCCAGAGTGCCCCGCGCTATGAACACGTATAAATTACCCACCCACCTTTGCGACTTTCGTTTCGTACTGGCCTCCGGCCCCGGTGGCCAGCACGTTAACAAAACTGCCACCGCTGTGGAGTTACGTATTCCGCTGACTAAGTTGGGATTACCACCAGCAGTGCTCAAACGCTTAAGCGACCAGCAAGGGCGTCGCATAAATAAGTCGCAACAACTAATCGTTCAGGCCAGCAGTTATCGGTCACAACTAACCAACAAAGAGGACGCGATCGCGCGAGCGGAGAAGTTCATCAGCGCAGCTTGGCACGCTCCTAAAACCCGCCATGCCACCAAACCAACGGCCGCTGCTAAACGACGTCGGTTAGACAAAAAGAAAAGGCGCGGCCATATTAAAAACCATCGCCAACGACCGTCGTTAGACGGCTAGACCTGAAGCGTGGTCATGCTGTTGGTGATTTTGGACAGCTGCCGGAGTCTACAATACTCACTATGCGTGGTACTTGCGTATAGGTAAACTATTACCGCATTGATGACTGACAACGGAGGGGTTCGATGTTTCACTTCAATATAATAACCAACTTGGTTAAGCGCTACGCGCTTGTCTCAGCAATCGCCGCTTTAGCAGGATGCGATGCCGCACAAGACAACACAACTACCACTGCAACGACGACTACCGCGGCCAACGCGGCATCTAGTATCAATGGCGAGAGCATTATCCGGGGCGACGCCAGTAACTGGCTGTCTAACGGACGCACATATGACGAGCAGCGGCATAGTCCATTGGATCAGATTAACCTCGACAACGTAGACGACCTGAGCTTAGCTTGGTACTGGAACACCGGCACCAAGCGCGGTCTTGAAGCCACGCCTATTGTGGTAGACGGCATCATGTTCACATCCGGCGCGTGGTCTATGGTCTGGGCACACGACGCGAAAACCGGCGAGTTACTGTGGGAATTTGATCCGCAAGTTGATCGCGCCTGGGCGCGTTACGCCTGTTGCGATGTGGTGAATCGGGGCGTTGCCGCCTGGAAAGGTAAGATCTACATCGGCACCATCGATGGTCGTCTGATTGCATTAGATGCCGGCACTGGAGAGCCGGTCTGGGACATCAATACCTTATTGCCTGATCGCCCCTACACCATCACCGGCGCCCCACGCATTGTGAAAGACAAAGTAGTGATCGGTAATGGCGGCGCCGAATACGGCGTTCGCGGCTATGTAACAGCCTACAACACGGAAACCGGTGCACAAGAATGGCGATTTTATACGGTTCCTGGTAACCCGGCAGATGGCTTTGAATCTGATGCCATGCGAGAAGCGGCCAAAACATGGATTGGCGGCAAGTGGTGGGAAGTTGGTGGTGGCGGCACCGCCTGGGATTCTATGGCGTACGACCCGGAATTGAACCTACTGTACATAGGCACCGGCAACGGCGCGCCCTGGAACCGTTACATTCGCAGCCCAGGCGGCGGCGATAATTTGTTCTTGTCATCTATCGTGGCCCTTAATCCGGATAACGGTGAGTATGTTTGGCACTACCAGACAACTCCCGGCGATACCTGGGACTACACAGCAACTCAACATATGATCTTGGCCGATATCGAGATCAACCAAGAACCACGTAAAGTCATTATGCAGGCGCCAAAGAACGGTTTTTTCTATGTGATCGACCGCACCAACGGCGAATTCATCTCTGCCGAAGCCTATGTTCCAATGAACTGGGCCACCCATGTTGACCCCGAAACCGGCCGCCCGGTAGAAAGCCCAGCGGGTAACTACGCTAACGACAGCAAGCGTGTAAAACCAGGCCCCTTAGGTGGCCACAACTGGCACCCAATGAGCTATCACCCAGAAACCGGGTTGGTTTACATTCCTGCCCTGGATCTGCGCTTTGACTATGCCCAAGACAATGCCTTTAAGCATTCGCCCAAAGACTGGAATCTGGGTACCGATTTCAAAGAAACCATACCCACTGCGGACCCGGCAGAGTTGATTGATAACTTGCAAAGTATTCGCGGTTTTCTCGCCGCTTGGGACCCGGTGACCCAAAAGGAAGTATGGCGAGTAGAACACGCGACAACTTGGAACGGCGGCCTACTGTCAACAGCAGGCGGTCTGGTGTTCCAAGGTCGAGCAGACGGCCAGTTCGCGGCGTATCGCGCAGATAACGGCGAACTCGTTTGGGAGTCGCCTGTAGATGTGGGCATTATTGCAGCACCCGTGAGCTACGCTATTGATGGAGAACAATATATTTCTGTGGTAGCGGGTTGGGGAGGGGCTTATGCACTGACGTCTGGCGCGCCACGACATAAAGGCAATGTGCTTACAGAGGGGCGCATCTTGACCTTTAAACTTGGCGGTGAAGCACAACTGCCTGAGACTCAGATCACGTACTTGAATGTCCCCGAGCCCCAGAAAATGGCTTATTCCCCGGAGCAGCGGGCTGAGGGTGAACTGCTATTTGCACGCTACTGTGCGGTATGTCACGGCCCGGGCGCCGGCACCGTCGGCCCCATTCCGAACTTGCTGTACTCCGGTGAGGATGTACACGCCGCTTGGGATGCCATTGTTGTTGGCGGCGCCCGAGAAAACAAAGGCATGCCAAAGTTTGACCATGCAATGGATGTCGCTGGCTCCCAGGCGATCCGCGCATATGTTATTGATATGGCCAAAAACACCATCGCGTTGTGTGAATCGGATTTGCGGGTGCAGTATCCAGAGTTACTGAACCCCGCTTGCCAGATGTCCGTGGCAACCAGTGCAGAGTCTGCAGGACGGTAATTGCCTGTGGCCTCATAAACTTAAGGGTTTATGAGGCTTTGCTGCCAGGTTTTGGGTGCGAGGTGAATGCGCCTACCTCCGGCTTCAGGCAAGGCGCTGAGAACACTAACCGTCTTTGGCCGCCAACTCTTTAGCCACCAGGTAGTCAACGACTTGAAGCATCTCGTTAGTCCCGCCCGCAGATTGACCGTCGATCCGGTACTTGCCGTTGACGATCATAGCGGGCACTCCGGTGATGCCATAACTGCCGCTCTTAGCTCGGGATTGCATGACTCGACTGCGCACAGAAAACGCCTTAAAAACCTTCTTGAAGGTATCCGCCTCTATTCCAGCATGACGCTGGAACAACCCGGCCATAAGGTCTTCGTCCCTTAGATCCAATCGGTCAACATGCACCGCCTTAAATAAGGGTTCGTGCATTTCTTCCACTACACCTAAAGATTCCGCCGTGTAATAGGCCTGAGCCAGCAACTGCCAAGCCGGACTGAATACCGCCGGCAAACGTTGAAAGTTAACTTGATCAGACTGGGCTTTATGCCAATCGGACAGCAACGGGTCAAAGGTGTAGCAATGAATACACATGTACGAAAACACTTCGACAACTTCTACAGCACCCGCGTCTTGAACTGCAGTCGCCACCGGAATGTCGATTACGGCGTAATGTTGGCCTGCAATGTAGGGTTCAGCCTGTGCCTCTGGATTTTCCGCAGCACTCGCCGAAGCGCCCCATAACCCTGCAATCGTCAGGGCAAGCAATAAGGCGTCGTTGACCCTGGTTGAGATATAGAGCGGCATCATTCTTGACCCGTTTTCGTGGCGTTAGGGCTGTAGGCCGCGGATGTAATCGGCTAAATCTGCGATTTGGCCATCGCTTAACCCCGCAGCAACATTACGCATCATGGCACCGAAGGCTTCATCTGATGCGCGTCGACCTTCCCGGTAGGCCGTCAGCTGAGCAATTGTATAGTCAACGGATTGTCCACCAATGCGTGGGAAGCCCGCCTGGTCGTTACCCAATCCGCCAGGGCCATGACAAGAGGCGCAAGCTGCGACTCCTTTCACGGCAATGCCGCCTTTATATATCATGCGCGCACTTTTGATCTCGCCGTCGCTTCCTTTCGCCTCGCCAATCTTGGCGGGCAAGCTCGCGTAGTAAGCCGCCAGATCCTGCAAATCTTGATCTGACTTACCGATAAGTTGCGCCGTCATCAGGGGCACGTCACGCTCTCCGGATTGAAACATTTGCAGTTGGCGGTGCAAATACTTTGCACCCTGGCCAGCCAAATTTGGGTAGCTCGGATCAATCGCCGTAGCGCCATCTTGTCCGTGACACGCAGCACAGGTGGCCGCTTGGGCAGCGCCAGCCTCGGCATTTCCCGCGGCATGACTGGCCAGAGCCAGTGAGGTCGCGGTAACGACCATAGTCCATTTCATTATGCGCACAACAACATTCATCGATTCTATTTCCGTATTTTGAAAAAGCTTGTAAAACCAGCTAGGACAGCCACCAAGCAGGGTTGGTGCTACACTTGCTCGCACCTAATCCAAAGCCTAGCTCCGCTGGATTCACTCTGCACCAGACACCTCAGCGGAGGGACGGCGCGATTATATATCAAGACAAGCAAGTGTTGTTACCCGAACGCCTCGAAGCGACCTTTTTAACCAGCGCCCCGGATCTTCGCCGATGCCCGCCTGCAGACGCCCCCGAGGTAGCATTTGCAGGGCGATCAAATGCCGGTAAGTCCTCGGTTTTAAACCAATTAAGTGGCAATCGACGCACTGCAAAGGTCAGTAAAACCCCGGGGCGCACGCAATTGCTGAATTTTTTTGACGTGCGCCAAGGTGGACGTCTGGTGGACTTGCCGGGTTATGGCTATGCCAAAGCAACGGTCAACGCGCAACAACAATGGCAGAAGGCCGTAAACCACTACTTATCATATCGAGACAGTCTAGTGGGCTTGGTCCTAGTCATGGACATTCGCCACCCCAACCAACCCTTTGATGAAGATATGCTTAATTGGGCTAAGGAATCGGAACTGCCTATTCACATATTGCTCAACAAAGCCGACAAACTTGGCCGCAATGCCCAACAACAAGCACTGAGTCATATGCGCCGCTTGTACACCGATCACCCTACAGCATCGATGCAGTGTTTTTCAGCCACCAAGGGTACGGGTAAGGCGCAGCTACTGGCGTTGCTACTCGAATGGCTGGCCGCACCCCTGGAAAACACCGAGTGACGCGCAATATGTTTAGTGAGCTTCGTCCCAGTTTGCGCCCACGCCGGTCTCTACTGTAAGCGGCACCGACAACTCTGCTGCCGAGCACATCAAGGCCTCGACCTTTTGCTGCAGCGCGTCGACGTCCGCTTCATGCACCTCGAAGACCAACTCATCGTGAACCTGCATGATCATCTGGGCGTCCAACGGCTCAGCACTCAACCACTCATGTACTGAGATCATGGCGCGTTTGATAATGTCTGCCGCCGTGCCTTGCATAGGCGCATTAATCGCGGTGCGCTCTGCTGCTTGACGTCGCATGACTTGGCGCGCGTTGATTTCAGGCAAATACAGTCGCCGGCCGAAAACGGTTTCGACGTAGCCCTGCTGTGCTGCTTGGCTGCGGGTCTCGTCCATGTAACGCAGCACGCCTGGATACCGAGCAAAGTAGCGATCGATGTATTCCTGGGCCAGAGTTCTGGAGATATTTAATTGACGCCCAAGTCCAAATGCCGACATGCCGTAGATCAAACCAAAGTTAATGGCTTTTGCGCTGCGTCGCTCCTCATCCGTGACCGCATCCAGCGCACGGTCAAATACTTCCGCAGCTGTTGCCCGATGAATGTCCTGATCTTCGGCAAATGCCTTGTGCAGACCGGCATCACCCGACAAGTGGGCCATTATTCTCAATTCGATCTGGGAGTAATCCGAAGCCATAATGACTTTTTCCGCCGGTGCAACGAAGGCCTGCCGTATACGTCGTCCCTCAGCATTGCGAATGGGAATGTTCTGCAGATTTGGATCTGACGAGGACAGCCGACCCGTGGCCGCAACCGCCTGATGATAAGAGGTGTGGATACGTCCGGTGTCTGCATTGATGTCGAGCGGCAACTTATCGGTATAGGTCGACTTAAGCTTTGCCAGTCCCCGGTACTGTAATATGGTGGCTGGCAATTCATAGTCTTGGGCAAGGTCGACCAACACCGGCTCTGCTGTAGAAGGCTTGCCACCAGGGGTTTTTTTCAACACCGGCAGATTTAGCTTGTCGTAAAAAATAGCCTGCAACTGCTTGGTGCTGTCGAGATTGAACTGCTCTCCAGCTTGCTCCCAAGCCTCTTCGGTCAATGCCTGCAAGCGCTGCGCAAGCTCAGCGCCATGTTGTTTTAGCAAGCGCCCATCCACCATTGCGCCCTGACGCTCCACTGCAGACAGTATAGCCACCAAGGGCATATCAATTTGCCTGAAGGTTTGCTCTAAGCTCGGCTGCGCCTGTAATAAGCGCATAAGATGTTGATGCAGTTGTAATGTGATGTCCGCATCCTCAGCCGCATAATCCGCGGCCACTTCCAGCGCTATCTGATTAAACGTCAACTGCTTGGCACCCTTACCTGCAATGTCTTCAAAGTGCACAGTGCTGCGACCTAGATAGAACTCCGCCAGCGCATCCATGTTATGCCGCGTAGCAGTACTGTTGAGCACATACGACTCGAGCATGGTGTCAAATAACGGCCCGGCGATTCTCACGCCATAGCGTGCCAGTACACTCATATCATATTTGAGGTTCTGACCAATTTTAGTCAGCTTTGGATCTTCAAGCAGCGGCTTTAGCATCGCCAGCGCCGTCTCGAGTGGCACTTGATCCGGCGCTCCAGGGTAATCGTGGGCAACGGGCACGTAAGCGGCTCGACCGGGCTTGGCGGCGAAAGAAAAGCCTACTAACTCAGCCTGCATGTAATTAATGCTGGTGGTCTCGGTATCCACCGCAAACTCTCCTGCTGCGCGCAGCTCTTCTATCCATTGTTGCAGATCGTTTTCGCTAGTAACGAGATGATAGTCACGCTCGTGAGAGACCGATTGAGCCGCATCGGCGTGCTGTACAGCCACATCTTCAGCATCCAAAGCCTCTAGCCACGACTTGAACTCTAGGCGGGCAAAGGCATCGCGCAAGTGGGCTTGGTCTGGTTCTGAAGGTTGCAATTGCTCAAGACTTAACGGCAGTTCTACGTCGCACTTAATCTGTGTCAGCGCCTTCGACAAGGGCAACTGATCTAACGCGTTACGCAAGTTTTCGCCAATCTTGCCCTTTACTTCGTCAGCCCGTTGCATCAACTCGTCTAAAGTTCCGAATTCATTGAGCCACTTCGCTGCGGTTTTCGGCCCTACTTTTGGCACACCAGGAATGTTGTCAACGCTGTCGCCCATAAGCGCAAGGTAGTCAACGATCTGCTCTGGTGTCACACCGAATTTATCTACAACGCCCTGGCGGTCCATTTGGGTATCGGTCATGGTGTTGACCAAGGTCACATGCTCGGATACCAATTGCGCCATGTCCTTATCACCCGTCGAAATCACCGTAACGCGTTTTTGCTCGGTAGCCATGGTCGCATAGGTGCCAATGACATCGTCTGCTTCAACACCCTCTATACAAATCAGGGGCAAGCCCATTGCGCGGATCAGATCGTGTATTGGTTGAATCTGCTCCCTTAGTTCGTCAGGCATTGAAGAACGATTAGCTTTGTACTCGCTGTACATATCGTCACGAAAGGTCTTACCCGGCGCATCAAATACCACCGCCACTGGACTGCCTGGGTAGTCTTTCGCCAGTTTACGAATCATGCTGATCACACCGCGGATCGCCCCGGTTGGCTCACCAGCCTTGGTTGCAAGGTCCGGCAATGCATAAAACGCACGGAATAGATAAGAGGAACCGTCCACCAGCACCAGGGGCGGTTGCTCTGAAGAGCGATTAGGCTTTAGATTGGACACTGTTAAGACCTTGGCAGACTGGGTGTGACCACTTTACTACAGCGACCGCAGCAACACAGGCGCATGTCCCTGAACCTTTTTTTGGTAATGCTGCTGAGCGCCCTGCCTGTCAATGCGCAACAAGCCTCTGCGGGACCGGACGTCACCATCATTGCCGGCGAGGACGAGGTGGTATACGAGTTCCGCCAGAATGGCGTATTACGCATGATTCGAGTGGTGCCAAACTGGGGCAAACCCTACTATTTGGTGCCCGAGGACCCTACCCACGGCAACGGTGACTTAGACCAAGTTGGTGCACTCGTACCCAGTTGGACGCTGAAAGAGCTTGAGCCGAAGAATCGCTAGTACGCCAACGATTTACTTTTGGGCGTCCTGCCCAGTTAGCAAAAACAACGAGTACCACCCCTGGTCATCCTGCCAATGCCCGGCGTCAGCAAACCCTGCGGCCTCGGCAAGCTGCAAGAACTCTTGCACGCTGTACTTGTAGGAGTCTTCCGTATGAATCCGCTCACCCTTGGTAAAAGCGATCGTGTCATCACCAATCATCACCTGTTGATCACAGGTGCTGCGCAGGAACATCTGGATACAACCCTGTTCTTGGTTGTAACGCGCCTCGTGCTGAAAGTTATGTAACCTAAAATCCGTATTGAGCTGATCGTTTAAATGTCGCAGAACATTGAGATTGAACTGCGCTGTTACCCCGGCGGCGTCGTTGTAGGCCGCTTCCAAAACTTGCGCAGGCTTTTTTGCGTCCACACCAATAAGCAGATGAGCGTCCTGCCCCAGGGTTCGCCTCACCCGACGCAAAAACGCAACCGCCTCTGTCGGCAAAAAATTGCCAATACTAGATCCAGGATAGAAGCCAAGCTTATGCAAAGAGTCCACTTCTGCCGGCAGTTCAAACTCGCGGCTGATGTCGGCACATACCGGATACATTGCTATATGCGGAAAATCTGCGTGCAGTTCATGGGTATTGTCGAGCAGATATTGACGCGAGATGTCTACTGGCACGTATACCGAGGGAGCCAGGGTGTCGAGCACCCGCCGAATTTTCTTGCTCGAGCCGCTACCATATTCGACAACACACAACGATTGGTCGCCGAACCTGTGCCGAACTTGCGGCAAGTGCTGGTCAAATAGTTGCATCTCGATACGAGTAGGGTAGTACTCGGACAATTCGGTGATCGCGTCGAATAGTTGCGATCCCTTCTCGTCGTAAAAGTACTTTGGCGCTATTTGCTTTTGCGGCCGACGAAAACCCGCCAATACCTCAGCCAACATACGCTGAGTTGCAGCACCCTGATCGTAAAATACCACTTCGCGTTCATTCGCCAAGAGCCCTCCTAAACGTCCCGCGCTAGACGTATCCCGCTGAATTGCCAGCGATCTGCTGGATAGAAAAAATTTCGATAGCTGGCTCTGATGTGCTCTTTGGGCGTAACACAGGATCCGCCACGCAACACCAACTGACTGCTCATAAATTTACCGTTGTATTCACCCAGCACGCCGGTCAACGGCTGATAACCGGGATAGGGCGCATAACTGCTGCTCGTCCATTCCCAAACGTTGCCAAAAAACTGCGGCGTATCACTTGACACCGGATGAAATTGCTCGGATTCAACAAAATTACCGCGGCTTTGATGAACTCCGGCTGCCCATTCCCATTCCGCTTCTGTCAACAACCGTGCATTTGCCCAGGCCGCATAGGCCATGGCCTCAAACGCACTGACGTGCACCACGGGACGTGCCTTATCCAACCGGTAGAGTCCATCCAAGCGGTATTCGTACCAACCATCCGGTTGCTGCCGCCAATACAAAGGTTGTTTCGCCAGGGTCCCGTCTTGCAAACGCTGCCATGCTTCTGCAAGCCATAATTCGGGGCGCTCGTAGCCGTTGTCCTCGATAAACGCCAGAAATTCGCCGTTACTGACCGTTCGGTTGGCCACTTGGAAAGGCCGCAAAAAGACCTCGTGGCGAGGCCGTTCATTATCGAAAGCAAACTCTTGAGGTTTTGCACCCATCCAGACAAGCCCCGGCTCGTGGGTGTCAAAAGACAGCGCCGAGGCGCCCTCTGATTGCGTCAGCGCGGTATGCGCACAGTACGCTGGCGCTAAAGGATTGTGGCCAAAATTGTATTTCACATCGGTAAGCAGCAACTCTTGATGCTGCTGTTCGTGCTCTAGCCCAATCTCTAGCACTGTATTGAGACGGCTTAAGTGGATCGACTGCGGATTTTTTTGTACCTGCTCTAAGAGTGTTTCGGTAGCGTCGTCTACTACTCTGCGATAGTTAAGAACTTCGCTCAGGGTAGGCCGCGATAGCGTGCCTCGGCGTAGTCGGGGAAACGGCTGCCCAACGCCGTTGTAATAAGAATTGAAAAGCTCGGCATAGGCCGGATGGAACTCCTGGTAATCAGGTTGCAAGTCAATCAACAGAAATGTTTCAAAAAACCAGCTGGTGTGCGCTAAGTGCCATTTAGGTGGGCTTGCATCAGCCATCGGCTGAACACCAAAATCCTCGGTCTCTAACGGTTCGCATAGGCTCAGGCTTTGCTGGCGCACGGCCCGATAACGAGCCGCTAACAGCGCCAGCCGCTTCACTTCCAGTTCGAGAGCGGATGCGTTTTCCCTTATCGCAGTTGGCTTTGCATCAAAAGCCATAAAGCTCCTAAAACTGTGCAGCTAACGTTTGATAAGTCAGCCTAATAGTCTCGGCTTTGTGGGGCAACTTAATGAAGCCGTGATAGTGGCCTCGCGGGTTAATGATGACGATGTTGCCGGTGTGATCGACGGTGTACCCCGGCGGGGCATCGGCTATTTGTTGTGATGGCGCCAATGGCACCTTTGCGAAAGCAACGTTTACTTGTTGTGTAAACGCAACCAGATCCTCACGCGCGCCCCAAATCCCTAAAAATCGGGGTGAAAACGCCTGGGCGTATTGCCCCAGATCACTGGGGCTGTCGTTATCGGGATCTACAGAGACCAGCACTCCCTGCAGCGGATCGTCCAACATATCACCCGCTGCATACAACTCTCGCTCGGCCTGTCCCATTTCCGCCATTGAGGTAGGGCAGATGTCTGGGCAGTTAGTAAAGCCGAAGAAGATAAAACTCCACTTACCTGCCAACGACTCAAGCCCATATGCAGCACCGGACTGATCCTGCAGATTGAAATCGGCCAACGCACGCGGTTTAGGCAGCAAGAATACGCCTGCGGCTCTAAGCTCTTGGTCGGAAAGTTGTGGCGTACGTGTCACGCTGAGCACAAACATGGCCAATACAATGGTTATGAACCCGGCGCATAACAGCACCGTTGAGCGAATGCTGTTCATGCGTTTATACCTCTATTTTTTGCATCTGCACTGGTGCGGCTTGAGGCGCCAGTTCAAGACTACTGATCGTTAAGTAGTGGTCGCCCAGCAAAAACGAAAACAAAACGCCCAAGTACAGGATTGAGTACTTAAATGTAGCCATGGGAGCACGGGGATTTTGGTTGCGCACTAAAACCACTGCCCAATATAAAAACACCAGTCCTAGTGCCAAAGCACCCAACAAGTAGAGTGGTCCTGACATTCCGATTAGGAAGGGCAATAGTGAGCACACCAGTAACAGAATCGTATACAACAGAATGTGTAAGCGGGTGAAGGACTCACCATGGGTTACTGGCAGCATCGGCATGTTTACAAGGGCGTATTCTTCTTTGCGCTCAATGGCCAGTGCCCAAAAGTGCGGCGGCGTCCACACAAAAATAATCAACACTAATAGCAAGCCACCTGGGTCAATGCTGTTCGTCACTGCAGTCCAACCAAACAGTGGCGGTGCCGCCCCAAACAGTCCACCAATGACGATGTTTTGCGGCGTCGCCCGCTTTAGGAACATCGTATAAATGAAGCCATAACCAACCCACGATGCGAAGTTTAGCCACGCGGTAAGCGGATTAACAAAGAGCCACAAGACTCCGAACCCTACAATGCCCGTAACTGCTGAGAAAACGATGGCGCCTTGGTTAGACACACGGCCAGTAGCGATTGGCCGATTCTCTGTACGCGCCATCCTTGCATCAATAGCCGCATCAGCAATGTGGTTGACAACGGCAGCAGAACCCGCGACCAGCCCGATGCCCAACAAGCCAAAAAAAAGTGTTTGTAGAGGCACTGTTCCAGTAGACGCCAGATACATCCCCGCTAACGCGCACAGCAGCATTAGCAACACCACGCGAGGTTTACAAAGCTCAAGGTAGTCCCGCCAGGTAGGCTGAGCTGTACTTTGCATATTGGGGCGTCCAAGTCGAAGCAGCAGTTGTGTCATGGGCCAGTGTGCACGCGCAAGCGCGGAGCGAAGTTTACTGTAACCAGGGTAATCAGCAACAACGCACCGCCCACGTTGTGCAGGGTGGCGTTGATCAACGGCAGTACCCAGACAACGTTGAGAATACCCAGAAGAATTTGGGCCGCCAAAACCACCAACATGGTTGTAGCCAGTAGTCGATTTGCCTTCATCAAACGCACAGCCAAGGCAATGACTACGATCGCGACCACTATCGCGCTCAATCTGTGCACCCAGTGAATGGCTTTACGTGCTTCGCTGTCCATCAGCCCGCCTAGGTAACTCGGGCCAACACCCTGAAAAAGATTGAATCCTTCTGCTAAGTCAATGGCGGGTGTGTACGAACCGTCGCAACTTGGAAAATCGTGACAGGCTAGGGCAGCGTAATTAGAGGACACCCAACCCCCAAGCGCTATTTGGCCAATCACCACAGCTAACGCGATAGCTGCGTGTTTGCCTGGCATGGGCAGGCCTCTATGCACGCTGGGCAGTGCCCCTTGGCGCAACAATAACAACCAAAGCAGACTGAGCGTAGTGAAGCCACCGAGCAGGTGCGCCGTTACCACCTGCGGCCAGAGTTTTAGCGTTACAGTCCAAGCGCCAAAGGCAGCCTGACAGGTAATGATGACCAAAAGAGCACTCAGCAGTGTTGTCGGCGTGTTTTCACTCCTGCCCCGCCAGGCAATGACGAACATGGCAAATACCAGCGCCATTAGCGCTCCGGCAATGTAACGGTGGCCCATTTCCCACCAAGCCTTCACCACCTCAACCGGCGCATCAGGATATCGCGCCTCAGCAACGTCAACATCTGCTTGCGCCTGGGGCACCGTCAAGAAGCCATAACAACCAGGCCAGTCGGGGCATCCAAGACCTGCATCTGCTAGCCGCGTATAGGCGCCAACGGCCACTACCAGTAGTGCGAACACAACGCCAAATGCGACCAGTTTTTTAATCAATAAGTTAGCCAATTTGGGACACCTTTAGCAGTCGTTTTAGGTCTTGCAAAATATCTTTCGGGGGCGTTTCGGTTGCGTAATAAAAAACCAAGTTACCCAAGGGATCGATGATATAAATGCCGTAGGGCATAGCGCGATTGGTTATCTCGACCCGGACCATGCCGGTTGTGCCGGGCGTTGTCTTTCCAGCGCTAGAAAAAGCCACGCGAACGCGTTCTGCTTCTTTATTTAGCAGGATGTGGGTTGCTTTGAGGTTTTTCAATGCTTGCTCGCACTGGGGATCGCAATTCTCAACGGTCAACCACAACCACCATAGATTGTCCTGCAAAAGTTCAACATCCGAGTCCAATTGCCAACCGAGGTCGCGGCGGTGAGTCAATGGCGTAACGAATTCGCCGTTGTTCGTGGTACCCCAACCAACGCCGCCTTTTGCCAGCCAAAACAAGCCGTAACTGCCCATTAGCGAGATCGTTGCAACAATGAGAATTATGGTCAGCTGTTTACGCCCGGTGGCCTTTGGCTTTTGTTTTTGCATGTTCATTCTCTTTCTTATCTGATAACTGCGACGAGCGCCGTCATCTTCAAGTCTGGTCTGTGGATACCGCGTCAACAGATCCTTGCCTAAAGCCAAAAATCACAAAACCGCAAACAAGGGCCGTGGCAAGTCCAAACCATGTCAGGGCGTACCCACGATGTTTAGCGTCGGACAGAGGCTCTGCAAACGGCGCCGCCTGCAACACCCCAGGCTGCCCTGGTTCCAGTCGCAGTTCCCAGGCTAACGATTGCACTGCCTCGGACATACGCTGAAGATCTTTACGTTGGATTCGCTTGGGCCAATCTTCGGACCAAACCTCTTCCCCAAATAACGGCGGTAACCCTAGATCTGGCCAGATACTGGCAACCAATAGGACCTCATTCAGGGGTGTTTCCACATCTGGTAGCGCGCTACGGTCCTTTGGCGCGGCGACAAAGCCGCGATTAACCAGCCACTGTGATCCGTCCTGAGCAATAAAGGTCTGAAACAACCAATAGCCGACTTCGCCAGCGTCCACTTGGTTGTCTAAGAAAAACATCTCTTGGCCATAGCGTCCGTTTAGCCGAACCCGCGTAAAGGGCCGTAAAGCGAGGTCACTGCCCGCGGACGCTAGCAACTCAGCGACGTTTACTGGCAGACGGGTAAGCTGTTCAAGATAAGCGGTTTCGAGCTCTCGTTTAAACGCACCCCGTTGCACCTGCCAGTTACCAAGAGCAAGCAAAATAGGCAACAACAGCAGGGCAAAAATGCTCATGCGAACACCTGGCTTAAAGGCTTTCATCACTTAACGCTCACATGTCCATGCATTACAGTAGCGGCGTGTACCGAGAGGTAGGGCCGTGCTTAAAATCATCATCGTGTTGTTGTTATTCGGCGTCATAGCTAGCCTAACCAGCGGCTTGGTGTTTCTATTCAAAGACACAGAGCAACCGGATTCCAAACGCACGCTTTACGCGCTTGGGGTGCGTATTACCCTGGCAGGTCTATTGTTATCCGCCATTGCCTATGGCTTTTATACCGGCGAGCTGCGTATGGGTGTAAACGCGCCGTGGCACGCGGCTCAAGCCACATCAGAATAGACTAATGCCCTAAAAAAAAGGGCCCGAAGGGCCCTTCTTCGTATAGATGCTCGTTTACAGCACGTATACAAATATAAATAAGCCCACCCAAACCACATCAACAAAGTGCCAGTACCAACTGGCGGCTTCAAAGCCAAAACAGTCTTTGTGCGAAAAATGGCCCTTCAATGCACGAAAGAGTTGCACGAGCAAAATGAAGGTACCCATGGTGACGTGAAAACCGTGGAAGCCCGTCAGTAGGAAAAATGTTGAGCCGTAAATACCACTGCCCAGGGTGAGACCCATGTCGCGGTAAGCAACAATATATTCTGCGACTTGTAGCCCTAAGAAAACAATGCCCAACAGAACAGTAAAACCAAGCCAACCTATCAGCTTGGTGCGGTTCTCTTGTTTTATGGCCGTATGGGCAAAGTGCACAGTCACACTTGAGGATAAGAGGATAACGGTATTTAGGAACGGTAAATAGGTCGCCCAAGCGCTAGGAGTGCTCGGTGGTGCCATAGTGTTGCCGGGGTTGGTGAACAACGCAGGGTCCGGGTTGCTTATTACCGGCCAAACCGCTTCAAACTCTGGCCATAGATAGGTACCGGTAAGTCCTTTATCGCCTTCACCGCCCATCCACGGAACCACCAGCGCTCTAACGTAAAACAACGCGCCGAAGAAGGCGGCAAAAAACATGACTTCTGAGAAGATGAACCACCCCATGCCCCAAACGTAACTGCGGTTGAGCATCGCATTATTCATACCTTGGGCGTTTTCGGAGATAACCTTGGCAAACCAGCAATACAGTACAAACGAAGTGATCGCCAAGCCGATTAGGCTTTGCGTCCAGCTGCCAGCTTCTCCTGCGCGGGTTTCATTTAACCAAGAACCGAGCCCCGTGACTAAAACCATCAGTCCAAAGGCCAAGAATACCGGGTACCAGCCCCGCTCTGGTACGTAGTAAATCGAGTTATCAACCTCTGTTGCGCTGGACATCTATCTCCTCCAGTTGTGAGCCCTAGCCTCCTGCAGCTGGGACTGTAAGCGCCGATTCAGTTTGCGCTACTGTAACACTGTCTGTGACGTCAAAAAGTGCATAGCTTAAATTAATCGAGCGAATATTCTTCGGAAGCTCATGCCCGACAATAAATCGCATGGGCATCTCCATTTCCTCGCCGGGCTGTAAAATCTGCTGTTCGAAACAGAAGCATTCGGTTTTATGAAAAAACTCGGCCGCGGCACCGGGTACAACCGAAGGAATAGCTTGACCGACCATTACACGATCGGTGGTGTTCTTTACATAAAAGCTGACGGTATTAGCGGCACCAGGGTTTACTCGAACAGCGCCCTTCTCAGGCCAAAACTTCCACACCATACCCTCATTGGTGTTGGTCAAGAAGTTAACCCTGATCAACCGGGACCTATCAGGCGCCGCCTTTGCCTCGTCAAACGTGTACGGCCCACCGGTCTTGCCATTAAGACCGGTGATTTCGCAAAACAAGTCATAGAGCGGCACCAACGCTGCCACAAAGCAGACCATCCCAACCACGATCAAGCACAGCTTCTTAACTGTCTTGTTGATATTGGCTTGTTGACTGTTTTGTGCTGACATCAGTGGCCCTCGAGTGCTTTAGCCTTGGACTTCCGCATCCGTCACTTTTGGAGGATGCGTAAAGCTGTGGTAGGGCGCCGGTGACGGCAACGTCCACTCCAAGCCCTTGGCGCCTTCCCAAGCTCTGCCCTCGGCCGGTTTGCCGCTACGAATGGTATGGATTAACACATACAGGAAGACCAACTGGGAAAAACCGAATATAAAAGCGCCAATGCTAGAAAGCATATTGAAGTCTGCAAATTGCAGCGCGTAGTCGGGAATACGACGCGGCATGCCAGCGAGCCCCGAAAAGTGCTGTGGGAAGAAGGTAATGTTGACACCAATAAACGACAGCCAGAAATGCAACTTGCCCAACGACTCGTTGTACATTTTGCCTGTCCACTTGGGGATCCAGAAGTACACCGCGGCGATGATCGAGAACAGCGCCCCTGGCACCAATACGTAATGGAAGTGCGCTACCACGAAGTACGTATCGTGATACTGATAGTCCACTGGGGTGATCGCAAGCATTAGGCCAGAGAAGCCACCCATCGTGAACAGCACCACGAAGGCGATCGCAAACAACATGGGGGTTTCAAACGTCATGGAGCCACGCCACATAGTAGCAATCCAGTTGAATACCTTCACACCGGTAGGCACCGCGATGAGCATGGTGCTGTACATGAAGAACAGTTGGCCCGCCAATGGCATACCTACCGTAAACATGTGATGTGCCCATACGATAAAGGACAAAAACGCAATTGATGCAACCGCGTAAACCATCGATGAATAACCAAACAACGGCTTGCGAGCGAAGGTTGCAATAATGTGCGAAACAATGCCAAACGCCGGCAGAATCATGATGTACACCTCTGGATGGCCAAAGAACCAGAAAATGTGCTGGAACATGACCGGATCACCGCCACCTGCTGCGTTAAAAAAGCTGGTATTAAAGTGGATATCAAACAGCATCATTGTGACCGCGCCTGCTAACACGGGCATCACAGCGATCAACAGGTAAGCGGTAATTAGCCAGGTCCATACAAACAGCGGCATCTTCATCAAAGTCATACCAGGTGCGCGCATGTTCAGGATGGTCGCGATGATGTTAATGCTGCCCATGATTGAGGAAGCGCCCATCAAATGCACCGCGAAAATGAAGTACGTTACAGAGTCTGGTGCATAGGTCGTCGAGAGCGGTGCATAAAACGTCCAGCCAAAGTTAGGGCCACCACCTTCCATGAATAATGTCGAAATCATCATGCCGAAGGCAAAGGGCAGGATCCAAAACGACAGGTTATTCATTCGCGGCAGCGCCATGTCTGGTGCACCGACCTGCATAGGAATAAGCCAGTTCGCAAGACCAACGAACGCCGGCATGATGGCACCAAAAACCATGATCAGACCATGGTTGGTGGTCATCTGATTAAAAAACTCTGGTTCTACAAATTGCAGCCCTGGTTGGAATAGCTCGGCTCTAATGACCAGAGCAAGGACACCGCCAACAAGAAACATCGCAAAGCTGAACCAAAGATACAGGGTGCCGATGTCTTTATGGTTTGTCGTATACAACCATCGAAGCAAGCCCTTTTCTGGGCCGTGGTCATGATCGTCGTGATGATCTGCGTGAATAACTTCGCTCATAACTGTTCCTTATTGACCCCCTGATAGATTTACAACGTCGGCAGGCTGAGAAATGTCCCCTGCGTCGTTGCCAAAAGAATGGCGCTGAAAGTGCACAACTGAGGCCAGTTCGACCGGATCCAGTTGCTTACCAAACGCTTGCATGGCAGAACCAGCCACCCCGTCGATGACTAGTCGAAGATGGTCGTCCCGAGGACCCATTGCTACCGCCGACCCAGCAATGGCTGGGAAAGCTGGCGGGATGCCCTGGCCATCAGCCAAATGACAGGCCGCGCAATACGTGCCGTAGATTTCTTCGCCCTTTGCCATGAGTTGTTCGTGGGTAAAGGTTTCGCCGAAACTCTCTGCTTTCACGACTTCGGTAGAGGCCTGGCTTGCATACCAGGCGTCGAATTCGGCCTCGGGCAATACCTCCACAACGATGGGCATGAACCCATGGTCTTTACCGCACAGCTCCGTACACTGGCCTCGGTAAACACCTGGCTCCGGTACAATAGTCCATAAGTCATTCACCACACCCGGTACCGCGTCGCGCTTAATACCGAAGTCTGGGACCCACCAAGCGTGTATTACATCTTCCGCAGTAATCAGGAACCGCACTTTGCGATTTGCTGGAATCTTTAACGGGCGATCAACTTCTAAGAGATACGTGTCGGTCTTTACCTGGCGGTTGTTGATTTGTGATCTAGGCGTCGCCAGATTCGAGAAAAAGGAAAATGTACGGTTGTAGTCTTCATCAAGGTACTTGTACTGCCACTTCCACTGATAACCGCGCACCTCAACGGTCATGTCTTCGCCCCCTGTATCGTACATGGCGATCAACACCTGGGTCGATGGGATGGCCATCAAAACTAGGATGATGGTTGGCACGATGGTCCATAAAATCTCAAGGTATGTGTTGTGATGAAATTGCGCGGCTTCTTGGCCCCGCGATTTACGGTGAGCATAGACCGACCAGAATAGTACGCCAAAGACCACAACGCCGATTGCCACACATATACCTAAAATGAGCATGTGCAAGTCGTACACTTCGCGACTTATATCAGTAACCCCAGGGCGCAGGTTTAGCTCGTCAGCCTGCACAATCAGGGCCCAGCCAATAAGCGCAATGCCGCTGGCAAACTGCAAAATTGTTTTTTTCATCCCGCTCTGTCTCTCTCTGTCTTGTGGCTTGATCGGTGGTTTTACGCGACGCGCTTCGTCGGGTCGAATACGTGACCTCTAATTTTCTTTCAAGCTGTTGTCGCATTTTTAACTTGCACGCCCTGGCTTTCGACAGCGGCAGTCACGCGCATTATCCGGCAAGAATGTCGACACTTGTTACTGTTTTGCAGTTAGTCTGCTGATGCGGCGCGCTTACTTTATTTTGCAGTGGCTCATTTCAGCCATTACAACGCATCCGCATGCGTTCAGCACTTCGACGACCACGGTTAATCACCGCCTCTCCCTCTCTTTCGAAGTACTTGTCTTTAACGGTCAGCTATCCATTTCACGTCTTAAATTGACGATCCACTAAAGCCCGTGCTTGTAATCTGTGCGTCATTAGCTACGGCGCTTTATCTGACTCTTTCCGGACTCTCATCGTAACCGCACATTATGTTTGATGAGCTCAGGACGAGCCCTACCTACCATGGCTGGTCCGGCCGAAAAGTATAGCGACGAAAATATTTTCATCAATACGAAGATACCCTGACCTAAGAAATAGGCCGCTGGAAAAGCTCGCCATGTTTTAGACCGTTAGCGAATTCACTTTATCGCCCTAAATTGGTCTTAGGGTTTGTAGGAAGGCGGAGATGGATCAAGAATTTTGACGGGCTCTACGTCCACGGCTTGGGCCTTTGAGCGCTCGAAACGCGCTCGAGGCATTGGGGCGTTCCGGGTGCTTTTAGCCTGCAGAGTTTCGCTGAATCCGCAGGCAACGCAGTGACGTGTCTGCTCGTTGTCATCGACATCAACCTCCAACACCATACGATCCAAAGCTTGGCATTTAGGGCACACAGCACCCGCAATAAAGCGTCGGCGCGGTAATTCTGAGCTAGCCGTCATGTTGTGTGCGCTCCACCAGTAATTGATAAACCTGTTGTGTTTGTGGCTTGTCGCCTAACCAAATAGCAAAACTCAACGCCGCTTGCTCCACCAACATGCCAAGCCCATCAGCAACGGACGACGCGCCCGCGTCGCGGGCCCATCGTGCAAAGCGCGCAGATGCCCCATAGCTTAAGTCGTAACAAAAGGTGTTACGCACGACTTCAGCGGGCAGCATGATTCGACCGTCATGCAAACCAAGTGAAGTAGAGTTGATGACGAGATCAAAATCGCCAGAGCGTTCATTCAACTCGGTCAAGCTAAACGCGCTGATGTGGCATTGTGGATGCAGGTGTTGCGCGTTTCGCGCAAGGTTTTGCGCCTTGGTTAACGTTCGATTGGCTAACGCCAATGAGGCCGGACGACAGGCTAATATAGGGCCCAAGATACCTTGGGTCGCGCCCCCAGCTCCGAGAATCAGTATCTTTTTTCCACCAGGTTCGAAGCCATGTCGGTGTCTGAGGTCATTTACCAATCCCGCGCCGTCAGTGTTCCAAGCACCTATACCCTGGTCGGTCATTGCTAGGGTATTAGCCGCCGCGGCCTGGTGCGCGGACACATCGTGCCACCTTGCACATTCGTTAGCCTGAAGCTTAAACGGCAAAGTGACGTTTAACCCAACTCCGCCCGCGGCGAAAAATTTTCGCACGAACGGCTCAAAGGTGTCGCGCTGCAATAGCTGCCTTGCGTAGGTAATGTCATAGCCAAATTGTGCAGCAAAGTGCTGGTGGATAACCGGCGAGAGCGAATGCTCTACAGGACTCCCCAGCACCGCAAACTGTTTGCCCTCACTCACCGGCTGGCGTCTCAACACGGTGTTCGCGTAAGGCTGTGCCGTCTGCTTGCAATATTTTGCTGGGACCCGTCGCCCCTGCGGTCTGCCCTGGCAACACAAAGTCTAGCTCAGCACCAAATTGTTCCTGAGCGCCTGCATAATCTGATATTGGCTCTTCACCGGCTCGATTCAACGAAGTGGAAACGATCGGGCCGCCGAACATCTTGGCCAGCTGCCGGGCTTGTTCATGATCAGGAACCCGACACGCCACCGTATTGCGGCCACCCGTGACTAGATTGTTATAACCCGGGTTCGGTAGAACCCAGGTCACGTGTCCTGGCCAACTGGATAGCACCCGGTGCTGAGTTAGAGCGTCCAATGGTGCCAAGGCAGCAGCGAATTCATCAGCGTGGGCAGCAATCAGCAAAAGCCCCTTATCCGCAGCGCGTTGCTTCAGCGCTAAGATACGCTGCAGCGCTTCTTTATTGTTTGGATCAGCGGCCAGCCCCCAAACGCCCTCTGTCGCATGAGCAATGACCCCGCCCTGTGATAGCGCTCGCGCTGCGGTCTGCAACGGCTGCACTGTCCTAGCTCTTTAGCGAAGCCTGTACGGAGGCGTCCTGTGCAGCAACCTTGTCACGATTTGCCGCTCGGTCTGCGACAACGCGCTCGTGTAATTCTGCATCTGCTGTTGCCAGCACCTGAGCTGCAAGGTAACCAGCATTCTTCGCACCAGCCTTACCTACCGCAACTGTGGCAACCGGGATACCGCCGGGCATTTGCGCCGTTGACAAAAGGGCGTCAAAGCCCTGTAACGGACCACTGTCTATAGGAACACCAATGACTGGTCTTTGTGTATGCGCCGCAACAGCTCCCGCTAGGTGGGCCGCCATGCCCGCAGCGCATATAAATACTCGGCAGCCTCTCGCTTCGGCGTCTGCTACATATTCTTGCGTGGCGGCGGGTGTTCTATGCGCACTCGTTACTTTCACTTCGAACTTAACTTCAAGCGCGTCTAAGACATCGGTTGTCGCCTGCATGGTCGGCCAATCAGATTCAGAGCCCATTAATATTGCCACCCAAGACATCTTTTCTACCTCAAATTTAGGAAGCGCGAATATACCCGTCACCACCCTGTCTCACAAATCCTGCGAGCTCTAATTCAACCAACGCCAAGCTGGTCGCGTGTGCGCTTTGGCGCACTCGGGTGGAAATTTCATCCAAATCTTGACCGTAGCCTGTTATATGTTCCAGCACCTGCCCGGCAACGTCAGACAAATCGCTCGGCAAAGGTGTTTCTTGCTGCCCAGGTGCAAAGTCGGCATGCACTTGATCAAGCCCGGGCATATCCGCCAGCACATCTTCCACACTCAAAACTAATCCTGCGCCCTGTTGAATGAGTCGGTGACAGCCGCGACTAACCTCGCTGGTTACGGGGCCGGGCATAGCGAACACATCGCGCCCCTGTTCCAAAGCCATACGCGCGGTGATCAGTGAACCACTTTTTTCGCTTGCTTCAATAACAATGACAGCAGCGGATGCACCACTGATTAATCGATTGCGCTCTGGAAAGTGATGGGCCAACGGCGGGGTTTGCATGGCGTACTCACTCACCAGCGCGCCTCCTTGATCAACCACCTGTTGCGCTAGGCGGTTGTTCGAACTCGGGTGGATGCGGTCAACGCCACACCCTAAAAATGCAACAGTGGTGCCGCCCTGCCCAAGGGCGCCAAGGTGTGCTGCGGTATCGATTCCTGAAGCCAAACCGCTGATCACGCAGACTTTGCGAACCGCCAAGTCCGCCGCCATTCTTTGCGCCATAAATTTGCCGTTAGTGGTAAAGCGTCGAGCGCCAGTAATTGCAATGCCAATTTCCGACAGGGCGCGGATTGACCCACGATAAAACAGCAATAACGGCGGGTCGGGAATATGCCTTAGCAACGGCGGATATAAATTGTCTGTATAGCCGATGACACCGATATCTGAATCCTCTGCCGGCGCAGCGAATCCATCTTGCTTCACTGGCCGACGTTTTAAGTCTTCTGGTACCCGGCGCGCTATTAACTTGTCTTCGATATCCCCATTCTCTAACAGCCAACGAGAGAGGCGCTGCCGCGGCCAACGTTTTAGCAGCTGCAGCAAGTGTTCCGTTTCAGGACTAATGATGGGAGTCGTTTCTGGATTCGACGGTGCAGACATGGAGTGGTTCACATATAGACGCATTGCTTGGGAGCCCAGTATTGACGGCACAGCTCGACAAGAAAATCCGCAAAAGGCTCAGGCATTCGTGCGCTTTTGACTTGATTTCACAACAATCCCTAACCTGCAGTGAGCGCCAACCGCCCATAAATGTTGCGAAAAACATCCTACCTTGACGCTATAATGCCGCGCCCGATCAAACGCATAAGCAGCATGGCACTACTCAACATATTGCATCATCCAGATCCCAGGCTACGCACTAAGGCGACGCCGGTTACGGTCTTCGATGAATCATTGGCCAAGTTAGCCGATAATATGCTTGAAACTATGTATGCAGCACCGGGCATTGGACTGGCGGCCACGCAAGTGAATGTGCACAAACGGCTTATCGTCGTAGATGTCTCAGAGGAACATGATTCACCCCACGTTCTGGTAAACCCGCAACTCGAACTGCTGAGCGGCAAGGTGGCTACTGATGAAGGGTGTTTGTCTGTACCGGGCGTTTATGAAAAAGTCGATCGCGCTGAAGTGATAAATGTTACCGCCCGGGACATACACGGCGAATCATGCAACTTTACCGCCGATGGACTTCTGGCTATTTGTATTCAACACGAGTGCGAC